>NZ_JBFTZJ010000005.1:0-507360 GCF_056406855.1 Mucilaginibacter sp. P1_A3 | reverse complement strand
GATGAGCGCCTGGTATATCTTCAGCACACTGGGCTTTTACCCGGTAGCCCCAGGTTCAGACCAATACTCCACGGGCAGCCCGGCGGTAAACGGCGCAACGATCAACCTGGACAATGGCAAAAAGTTCATTATCAACGTAAAAAACCAAAGTCCGAAGAATGTTTATGTGCAAAAGATGGTATTGAACGGCAAAACGCTGGATAGCCTGTTCATCAGCCATGCCCAGATCATGAACGGTGGCGAGATCACTTTTTACATGGGCGGAAAGCACAAATAGACAGATGTGCAGATTACAGATGTCAGATGTGCAGATGGATGTAATTTGATGATTTGAAAATAGAACCGACGAAATCAACGGTTCAGATTAAAGCCTCTCTTTAAAACGGGAGGCTTTTTTGTTTTGGAGTAAACAAAAGGGGGTAAGACGGAGTGTAAACCTATAGAGCCATATAAGACCGTAAAATTTTACTTCACCAGTAATTTTTCAAACGCAGTACTATCACCTTTAAAAATACTCATATCAACCTTTTGGTTGATGCCATTTATACGGGCTTTATCTGAGTGTTGCCAAAATTGCCAGTTGGTTTTGCTGCTTATCTTTAGTTCGGGTTGATAATAGTGGGCAATCCATAAAGTGTAATCATCAAAATAGCCTTGCAGGTAATCCTGGTAAAAGCTGATGTTGGTGTAGATGATGGGTTTTACACCGGTTTTTGTTTCAACCTGGTTAATAAATAGGGTGAGTTGGGCACGCATTTTTTCGGGCGTGGTACGGTAAAGTCTTTCAACATCAACCACCATTGGCAGGTCGCCTTTTTCAATTTTCACAGTTTGCAAAAAGAATCTTGCCTGCCATAATCCGCTTTTCTGTGGCAGAAAGTAATGATATGCCCCGCAGATGATCCCTGCTTTGGGTGCTTCGCGCCAATTGCGCTGAAAATAGGGATCGGTCATTAAAACGCCTTCTGTTGCTTTTATGAAAGCGAATTTGATATGTACGCCATCCTCTTCCATTGCTTTTACCTTTGCCCAGTTTATTTTACCCTGGTACGATGATACATCAATGCCATGAACAGTATAATTATTGGGGATGCGCACATTGAAACTTTTGTAGGTGCGGTAGTTGGTGTTTTGCCCGGCATCCATGATCCATCGCCAGGTGGCGGTTGCGCTTTTTAAAACATAGCCATAATAAAAAGGCGAAAGCAGGATAAGCAGTAAGCCGGCGAAAGCAACTTTCCATCCGGTTGCTAAACCTGTAGTCGTTTTCTTTTTGGCAACAGGTTTCCTTTTTACCGTTGAGGGGCTTTTAGCAGGAGTTTTTTTAACAGGAGGAGGCACAGGGCGAATTTACGAAAATGACCTGCATATTCCCCGTGCTAATTTGCAGCTACAATATATTCAGCGGGTTATTTTTAAAGTAAGCTATTTTATGCTGAAACATTTCGGCCATTTTGCCTGCCCGCCATTTTGCTTCATCGGCTTTCTCGCCGGTAAAAAGACTATCAACGGTTTCGCTAAATAAGGTAAGCCAATCATTAAAGTGCGTTTCATCAACCGGTAGCCTGGCATGCGGCGGGAATGGTGCGCCGGTATAAGTTAGTTCCTGCAATAATATAGTTTGCCAAAATGTATACATTTTTTCCAGGTGTGGTACCCATTCACTGCCCAGTCGTTCGTTAAAGATGGGGGCCAGCAAGGAGTGTTCGGCAACTTTATGATAAAAGGTATCAACTAATAGTTTAATATCTTTTATTGATGTTATATCGTGTTTTGGGTTCATGCCCGTATATTTAAATTAAAATCAGCTTTTGATTCGCTGTATGGCAAAATTAAAAAATGATTAGAGGTAATAAATGATAAGGATCATTGTTTTGCCTTGTTGCTGTGCCATTTAGGTTCGTCAATGGTGATATGGCGTTCATTATGACATTTAACAGATAAAATGTTTTCCTATATTTGTAAGGTAAACTTATAAGTTTACTTAATAATAAAATGACTGAACAAAAAGATATTCAATTGGCCGCCGATCTGCGCACGGTTGTAACGCGCCTTATAAAGGTGCTGCGAAAGCATTCTGTAACTGCCGATAAATTATCGCTGACAGAACGGTCGACCATTGCATTGATATATCAACATAACGAAGTACTACCGAACGAATTGGCCGCTATGGAGAAAATAACCACGCAAAGCATGTCGCAAATATTGAGTAACCTGCAGCAACGCGGCTTAATCAACAGGCGCATCTCTGATACAGATAAGCGGAAGGCTATAATTAGTCTTTCGGATCTTGGTCTTTCCCTGTTAGAGCAGGTTCGTGCCGAGCGTAATGTATGGCTTTACGATGCCATTGAAGCTACATGCACCGCAGAGGAGCAGGAATTGCTTAAAAAGGCGATAGGACCTTTAACTAAAATTGTTGATTTTGAATAATCCCTAAGGGGCAGTAATAAGTGATTAATGAATATCAATACGTTTAACGCTTTTAAAAGCCGCAACTACCGGCTTTATTTTACCGGGCAATCCATATCATTGGTAGGTACCTGGATGCAGAAAACAGCGGTAAGCTGGGTGGTGTATTCGCAAACGCACTCTAAATTTTTATTGGGCGTTACACTTTTTGCAAATATGTTTCCCTCGTTTTTATTGTCGTTTTTAGGTGGGGTGGTATCTGACAGGTATAATCGCTATAAGTTATTGTTAGCCACGCAGGCGGCATCAATGCTCCAGGCATTATTGCTGGCAGCGTTGGTGTTTTTCGGGCATTATCATGTATGGGAAATTATTGCGTTGAGTGCTTTACTGGGCGTTATTAATGCTTTTGATGTACCTGCACGGCAATCTTTGGTTTACGAAATGGTAAACAGTAAAACCGACCTTCCAAATGCGCTGGCACTTAACTCATCCATGGTGAATTTATCGCGGTTAATTGGGCCGGGCATAGCTGGTTTGGTTTTGGAAAAATTTGGCGAAACCGTATGTTTTGGAGCTAATGCTGTCAGCTTTATGGCTGTAATATGTTCCTTACTACTCATGAAACTACCCAAAACTGAAGCAAAGCCACATAAAAATAATATCCTCTTTGAACTAAAAGAGGGATTTACTTATATCAAAAATACGCCTTCTATTAAGTTTGTGCTGCTGATGCTATCTGTAATCAGTTTAATGGTTTTACCTTTTGGTACGCTCATCCCGGTTTATGCCAAGGATATATTTAAGGGAACTGCATCAACCTTTGGGGTAATAGATAGTGTGATAGGACTGGGTGCCCTCTCAGGGGCCATTTTCCTGGCCTCGTTAAAACCGGGACTGGATCTTAAAAAAATACTGACCCTTAGTACGCTGGTTTTTGGCGTGGGGCTGGTGGCTTTTTCTCACATGCATAATTACCCCGTAGCGTTGCTGTTTGCTGCAATTACCGGGTTCGGGATGATGGCTCAAATTACCATCAGTAACACCATTATTCAAACCACTGTTGATCCTGCTATGCGTGGCCGGGTGATCAGCTTTTACGCGATGGCCTTTTTTGGAATGCAACCACTTGGCGGTTTGTTGGTAGGGGGTATTTCGCAAAAAATAGGTGTACCGGATACGGTTTTAGGCGAAGGTGCTGTAGCGGTGATTTTAGGCTTGTTACAGTTTCGGTATCTCCGGAAAAGGCGGCTCAAAAAGGCCGCTGAGCAAACACTTCAGCAACCGCCGGTAAATACGCTTATATCTAATTAAAACTCCATAATATGATAACTACACTTGATAAAAATATAGCCCTGGTATTGATCGATCTGCAAAAGTCAATAGTGCAGCTGCCGTTAGCACATTCTGTTGATAAGATTTTGGAAAACTCGGCAAGGCTGTTAGCTGCCTTTCGCGAAGCAAAACAACCTGTGGTAATAGTAAACGTTAATCCTGTAGGTTCAGCTGCTTTTAAAGCCCGTAAAGATAGTATCCCAACAGGAGGCTCAATTCCCGGAGCAGATTTTTTGGAAATTGCACCTGAGATAAAAGTTGAAGAAGGCGATATCAGGATCACCAAAAGGCAATGGGGAGCTTTTTATCAAACCGGTTTACATGATGAATTGCAAAAAAGGGGAATTACCCAGATTGTATTAGCTGGCATTGCCACAAGTATCGGAGTTGAAGGTACAGCCCGTTCTGCAAATGAGTTTGGTTACAATATAGCTTTTGCCAGTGATGCCATGACTGATATGTTTCCTGATGCGCACACAAATAGTTTTAAATACATTTTCCCAAGATTGGGAGAGATAGGCACTACTGATGAGATTATTGCCCGGTTGAGCGAATAGAGGCTTATTTAAACTTTCTCCTCAAAGCAAATTAAACGTCAGTCCGTCATCTCCAATATTAACATTACCGCGTTATTACTTAAAGCTTCCAGGTCGGCTTCTGCCAGGTTCCATAAAGCCAGTCCATCACGTTCATGCATTAACCTGCCTTGCAGTTCAAAAGCACCTGTTATATTAAAAACAAAAAACAAGGAGTGGAGGTTTTTTAACTGGTAAAGCGTATCCTTTCGCCCGGCAAATTGGCCAATATGTAAATTAAAGGGCAATTTACACTCTGGCGGAATTATTCCGATCAGTTCATTCGGCCTTTCCGCAAAATCAAAACGGAATGTTTCCCTAAAAGAAGAAAATTCTTCACTATCCGCTATTATTTGCAGGTATAAAAAGTTTACCCAATTTTTATGATAGGGGTTAATCAACTCCAAAATATCACCTTTGGCTGTATAGTGTATATGTGCCTCACCCACGTCAATTAAAGTAGTATTGTCCTGTGTGTCTTTAAAAAGCAATTCGCCCCTTACAGGAATAATTACAAAATAGCAAGCGTGAGCAATCACTATGGTAACTGACTTTTGGGCTGCCAATATCTCATCATTAAGTGCTTTTAAGGGGCCAAAAGGCTTGCGATGTTCATTAAAATAACTTTCATAATTAAAACTGCAGCATCGTCTATAAATATCAGTTTCAATGATGCCCCGCTCATCGGCAAGGTAAATTTGACCGGGCGAACTGTTTTCCATTTATTGTAGCTTTTTAAGTGAATAAATATTTACATAAGGCTGCACCTGGAACAGGTTGGTTAGTACTTCCTCATTTTCTGTTTCGGCTGGATTATAGTCAGAGAGCAGCAGGAAATTCTCTATAGTATGGTGCCAGATAAGCTGCTCTGTATAAAAATTAATGGCTACCTGGTGTTTTGTTTTATCATTGATGTCGGAGTTGATGACCTCCAGTTGAAATTTATTAAACTTTAAAAAGCGTTTGCCCACATTATTCAGCATATCGGGCACAATGCCAGCTAACTGCTGCACATAACCTGTAATAGATGGAGTAATCATCCCGGCAAGCCGATGTGCGTTTGGAACATTTTTTACCAGGTCTGCATAGGTGGTAAAGGATGTGCCCAGGCTATAGTTCTGTGCCTGCATTTTAAACTCCAGGTATGATGACTCAAATACCAGCTTATCCCATTGTTTAGCAGCATTGGCATCAATGATTTTTCGGTAGCAGAGGGTGATAATGCAGGTACTCATAATTTAAAAAAAATGAAGACGCCAAACAAGCTGGCGCCTTTATATAATTGAATGAAAAGAACAATAGTGTTATGCAGGCACGCTCATACTTATTGATAGCACAAAGCCATCGGTGGTATTGCCGGTTACGGTTGCCAGTTCAAGTGTATAACCATCGCTAAATACATTGTCGCTTGCATTATAGGTGTAGCCGGTCATTCCTTTAGTGTAACCTGCTACTGCTGCCAGCGCGGTGCCGCTACCTTCGGGAAAAGCAATCTGGGTTACCTTTAACGATGTACCCGATGAATTATAAACATGTACATGGATATGGGTGGCTCTGCCCGAATACCATCCCGGGAAGATAGAGGTAAATGTTACCAGTCCATTTGAATCGGTTGTTTGCCTGCCGCGTAAAAAGTGAACGGTAGTATAGTTTGTAGCCTGCATTCCGCTGCCGCCGTATTCAGAGTAATTGCCTGCGCTATCGCAGTGCCATATATCAACTAATGCCCCCGATAAGGCATTGCAGCCGTTGTTACTATTGTTGATGGTAATCTTAACAGTTAATTTATACCCGGTACGGTCGCCGGTAATATCGCTGCGCACATATGATGCCGGGGCTTTGGTAGGGAATGGCCCTTCCGTCTCGGTCTCAATAACACTACACGTTCCCGAGCTGGAACTTGAGCCCGAAGTTGTAGTTGATGTACTGCTGGTTGTTGTGGTTGTTGAATCCTTTTTGCAGGCATCAACCAATACAGATGTAGATACCGCGCCTATCATCAGGCTTTTTAAAAAGTTTTTGCGTTCCATAAATCTCTCTCCTTTAGGGGCTATAATTGTTTACTGCTGATTTGTTGATTCAAAAGTAATTAAGGAGGATATGGGAACTGATGAAGTGTCGGTTAGTAGTGGGTTTGTGTCGATGAAATGCTTATCGCCCGGATATTTAAACCAGCCGGGCCGGGCTTGGGGCAGGAAATAGTTATATTAGGACGCTATAGTTAAATGTTGTGGATATGGTGCCCATGAAACAGAGTTTAAAAATGAAGTTTTTAAAAGTTATCATCCCAATCCTGGTGTTTAGTTACCTATATCCTGACAGCGTATACGCCCAATACCGTACGCCATCATCACTGGACGATAGGATATTGATTAATCTGCAAAACAACCGCACACCGGCGCAAACCGGTTTTTTTATGTTCCTGAGTAAAAACTTGCTATATGGCGAGGCGGGTATCCCGGCAGGCTTGATGGTTGGCGGCATTATCAGTAAGGATAAAGCCATGCGGCAAAACGCGGCATACGTGGCTGGTAGTACCCTCATTTCGGCAGGACTTACACAAGTTATCAAAGTATTAGTAAAACGACCGAGGCCTTTTATCGGGAATATAAATATCACACCGGTTTATCGCCCTGGCGATTACTCGTTTCCCTCCGGTCATACTTCATCGTCCTTTGCTACAGCAACTGCACTATCAATGGCTTATCCCAAATGGTATGTTATTGCTCCGGTTTATTTATGGGCAGGGGCTACGGGGTATTCCCGTATGTATTTAGGTGTTCATAATCCGAGTGATGTAGGGGCGGGTGCTGTATTGGGTGCGGGGAGTGCTTTACCTTTGTTGTTTTTGAAGAAGTAGCTTACAAAATTGGTCATAGATTCTACTTTGGGAGAAATTTTTGCCCAATTAATTATTTATTGAATAGGTTTCTTGATATAGGTATTAATATATTACTTTGGCGCCAAAGTCTAACCTTATCATTTAATGAAATATTATACAACCTGTCATATTACTAATCTCTTTATCTTTTTTGCGTTTTGCTTTTTTACTGGTTGCGCAAAAAAAAGCACTAATCCAGCTCCAATAGATGATACTCCGAAAGTAACAATTACATCATTAAGTGTAAGTACCGCAACATACAATACGGTTGTAATAATAAAAGGTACAGGCTTTAGCAACACGGTTGCCAATGATCAGGTCTTTTTTAATGGAAAAGCGGCTTCTGTAACCGCAGCAACCTCAACACAACTTACGGTTACTGTGCCTTTAAGTGCCGGTGCAGGAAATGTTAGTGTAAAAGTTGCCGGTGGTACCTTAGTTACCGGCCCAACCTTTACTTACCAACTATCCTGGGTGGTGAGTACTTTTGCTGGTAGCGGTGCTCAAGGGTATAAAGATGGATCGGGAAAAGATGCAAGTTTTTACTACCCTACAGGGGTAGCGTTTGATAATGGAGGAAACCTGATAGTTTCTGAAGAAGGCAATGATGATATAAGGAAAATTACCCCCGATGGAGTTGTAACTACAATTGCAGGTAATAGAATCCAGGGTATGGATAACGGAAATGGGACCGCGGCAACTTTTTGGAATCCGGCCGGGCTAACCGTTGATAATACCGGTAATATATACGTAGCTGATTATGCAAATAATTCGATTAGGAAAATTGACCCATCAAATAACGTAACTACGTTTGCAGGTCAAAGAAAATCGGGCTTCGACAATGGCAAAGGCGTATTGGCAAGTTTTGCCCTACCTGTAGATATAAAAATCGACGCGACAGGGAATCTATATGTAACCGATTTTGCCAATGAAGTAATAAGAAAGATAACAGCAGACGGCACCGTGAGTACGTTTTCAAAAATAATTTCAGGATCTTCAGGAGGGGCTTTTAACTTTCCTAATGGCTTGGCGTTTGATCAAGGCAATAATCTGTATGTGGCGGATATTGCAGCTTTTAAAATACAGAAAATAACATCTGCTGGTGTAATATCTACTTTAGCAGGCAGCGGCATAAGGGGAACTGATGACGGATTAGGGAATAAGGCAAGTTTTTATCAGTTGTTTAATTTAGTAGTTGATAAGGAGGGCAATATTTATGCCACCGATAGTAACTTAATTAGGAAAATTACAGCTGTTGGCCAGGTAACAACTTTTGCAGGCACAGAAGCTACCACAGGTGCAGCCGATGGACCAATAGCAACTGCAACGTTTAATCATCCTGGTGGAATAGCTATCGATAAAACAGGAAATATTTTTATAGCAGATACACAAAATAACCTTATTCGGAAGATAGTATTTGAGTAGGAGTAGTACAGTTATAACCCTGAAAATCTCATCCAAATGCCCGGTCAATAACCGGGCATTTTTTATTTAAACAGCCCTCTTTGTTCATTAAAACAGCGTAAAATCCTTTGGTAATTTTCTTTTTCAAATTCTCAAATTTTCAAATCAAAACATCATCTGCACATTTGTAATCTGAAATCTGTACATTTTTTTTCCACCCCAGTGTGGTAGGATAAAATCAAAAAAATTGAATTTGTGATCATAATTATACATTAAATGCGCAGTGTTTGTACTTGATATGTTTTCTATTTAGATTAGTGATTGATTGATAGCCAGTCTTTTATCTATTAGCCGACCTAGTCATGAAAAAACTGTTTGTCCAGGTGTTTACTTTCCTCGAAATAATTGGGTTAAAAAAATTAACTGTATTTGTTTTTATAAGTTTGGCCGCTGTAAATACAGCTTATGCGCAATGGACAAAAAAAGCCAACGAACTAACTAAACGAGCCGAAGCCAATAACGTATTATACAATAATAAACTTTATGTGTTTGGAGGATTTGGTGATAACCCAAAGATTGAAAAAACCAATGAAGTATATGATATTTTAGCCAATAAATGGAGTGAAATAGCTCCTATCCTGCCAGGAAAAGAAATAAGTCATCAGGGTACCGTACTTGTTGATGATAATATTTGGCTAATTGGAGGAAGGTCAGTTGATGCTTACGGTCCTGTAAGTAGCCAGGTATTAATATATAATATTCCTGCAAACTCTTGGACCAACGGCCCGGAATTAATAGATCCCTCAACCGGAAAACCGTTTCCAATTGGCGCCGGTGGATATGTTTTGGTTGGCCGAACATTGCATGTATTCGGAGGTTTCGGTCCCACCATTTGTGAAGATCAGGCCAAACTGCATTTAACCATTAATGTAGATAAATATATGGCCGACCCTGCTCATGTTACATGGGAAAACAAACTGGCTCCGTTACCTATTCCAAGAAATCATATAAGCTATGTTACTATTGGCGCTAAGATATATGCTTTTGGGGGCCAGTTTAAGCATGACTGTGTTGCTAATGATCAAGTATATTGCCATGTATATGATATAGCAACCGATACCTGGAGCAGGCTTACAGATTTACCCAAACCACGCTCCCATGCAGAGGGCGCAACCTTTGCTGTGGATGGCAGGATGTTTTTAGTTGGCGGGCAGGGCTACAACAATCTTACCCAAAACACTACATACCAGTTTAATCCCAAAGATAACGGCGGCTTGGGGTCATGGACTGCACTTAATGCATATACATTGCCGGGTAGTTACCTGGGCCTATCAGCTAAATTGGCAGGCAAATCGTTTATAATTACTAATGGGGCATTGAATAGTTATGGTAACGAACGTGTGGAAACTTATACCGCGGTTGTAAACCGGAGTGCTGCCCGTACACTTGGGTTTTCGTTACCCTGTCTTTCTCAGAATGTAACAGCCGGCGAAAATGTAACTATTTCAAACCTGCTTTATTGTATTGAAGATTCTACGGGTTTTACGCTATCTGCCGATGCAGAATGGCTCAGTATTCCTAACAATCATAGTGGCACCGTAGGGCTTAATGGTAAAGATATTGAAGTAAATATAAATACTGCGGGCCTTTCGCCAGGAACCTACATCGGGAAAATTACCGCCACCGGGCCTTTAACAGCTTCAAAAGCATCCTTTTGTGTTAATTTAACTGTTGCGCCATCTGCATCCGGTGGGTATTCCTTAAATGTATCAGAATCAGGTACAGGATCTGTTGTTAAATCTCCCAATCAGCAAACTTATGCGCCAAACACCAGGGTGAATTTGACTGCCGTGCCGCAGCCGGGATGGATATTTGAAGGTTGGACCGGCGACACCGTTGTAACAACAAATCCTTTAATATTAGCGATGGATACAAATAAGTACCTTACCGCAAAATTTATTCAGGATACCGTACAAAAGGCTTTTATAACCAATATAGTTGCCAAAACAGGCAGGCGTTATGAATTAGACACGCTAAGGCAGGGTATTACTTACTATACAGACCGGGAATACACCATAACCACAATCCCTTCCACACTTACAAATGCTGCCATAATCAAAGCACCAAATGACGATAAGGTTAATACTTCAACCGCGGTGCTGTCGTTCAAATTATCGGTCCCGGCCATAATTTATGTGGCTTATGATCCTCGCGGAACTGTTTTACCTGCCTGGTTAGCAAGCTGGAAAAAGCTTACCGATAAGGTGGGAGTTGATGACCCCAAAATATCATCTTTTAACCTGTATAGTAAAAATTACCCCGCCGGTGATGTATCACTCGGCGGCAATTTTGCAAGTCCGGCCAAAGGGGCCCTTTGCCAATATATAGTTTTGGCTAAGCCAGATCTATCCGCAAACGTAACAGCAGCAAAAAATAGCTTCAATAATTTAAATAGCACTGCTATTATAGCAGATACAATTACACTTAATCCGGTTTTAGGTAATGATAAATTTATTTTATACCCTAATCCACTGCGTAATCATTTCAGCGTTATTTTACCGGCTAACTATGAGGGACTTTCGGTCATGCAAATTGTTTCTATGAATGGCAAATCAACTTATATTCCTAAGTCGTTAATCAAATCGTTTAAAGAAAAAGTTGATGTTGATATTGCTTCTTTGGCGTTAGCAAAAGGTTTGTATGCCGTATTGATGGTTTCAACCAATGGGAAAACCAATGTTATACGTATGATGATCAAATAGCGCATTTTTATTGTAAAAACAGTTCGCCTCTTTGCACAAATTTTCCTTTAAGAAAACTATCTGTACGTCCTCAAATTTTCAAATCAAAACATCATCTGCACATTTGTAATCTAAAATCTGCACATTTATTCTCATCTTTACCGCCAATAAAGTTCTTTACTTTTTTTCTGCAGAGTGGTTCCCGGTGTTTAAAGCATCGGGATTAATAAGGAACCGTGTGTAAATCACGGGCTGTCGCGCAACTGTAAGTAACGCAAAAGGTTGTTGCCTTTAACAATGTCCATTGTTCGCCCCCGTGCGGATGAGAAGGACGGCAACAATGTTACAAGCCAGGATACTTGCCTCAATGTATAAAGACAATGCTTTCGCGCAATGAAGCAGTAGTCAAAGAAAAAAGAATGACCTACGTGGTGTTAATATGCCCGTATGTCGCGCTTTTGCCTTTTATTACCATTTACTCCGAAAGCATACCGAAAACCGTAAGGAGCATTAAGTCAAATTAATGTTTAACCAAAAAAGTTTTAGCGTATGCTCAAAAACAATCTCGGGTATCCTCGTGTAGGTGCCCACCGTGAACTCAAAAAGGCCAGTGAACAGTACTGGGCAGGTAAAATCAATCGTGATGATCTGTTTGCCGTTGCCCGTCAGCTCCGTTTGCAAAACTGGCAAACCCAGGTTGATGCCGGTATCGACCTCATCCCTTGTAACGATTTTAGTTTTTATGACCAGGTACTTGATACATCGTTGATGCTGGGCAATATCCCTGAACGTTACACCCAAGTATTAACCCAAAACAAAACCAACACCGAGATCGATCTGTATTTTGCTATGGCCCGTGGCTATCAAAAAGATGGCCTTGACGTTACCGCTATGGAAATGACCAAATGGTTTGATACCAATTATCATTACATTGTACCGGAGTTTGTAAAGGATCAGCAGTTTAAGCTGTTTAGCGAAAAGGTGTTTGATGAATTTATCCTGGCCAAGCAGCATACCCGCAATATACCAAAACCAGTATTGATTGGCCCCGTATCGTACCTGTTGCTGGGTAAAGAAAAACAGCCAGGTTTTGATAGGATAGACCTGATCAAAAAAATTGTGCCTGTTTATATCGAGGTATTAAAAAGACTGAAAAGCTATGGAGCGGTTTGGGTGCAAATTGATGAGCCTTTCCTGGCGCTTGATCTTACTCCAAAAGAAAAGGAAGCTTACGCCTATGCCTACATGGAGATCAGCAGAAATTGCCCCGGTATTAAAGTGCTGCTTACTACTTATTTTGAAAGCCTGCATGAGAATACCGAACTGGCTGTAACCTTGCCGGTAAGCGCGCTTCATGTTGATTTAGTACGTGCCCCTGATCAGTTGTACAAAGTGCTTACGTTACTACCCGATTCACTTAGCCTTTCGTTAGGTGTAGTTGATGGCCGTAACATCTGGAAAAACGATTATGTGCGCTCATTAACGCATATTAAAAAAGCAATTGCTGTATTGGGCAACGATAGGGTGATGATTGCACCAGGCTGCTCTTTACTGCATACACCGTTTGATCTGGACCTGGAGACTGCCATCCTTCCCGAAATAAAAAACTGGATGGCTTTTGCCAAACAAAAGCTGAACGAAGTAAATGAACTCGCGCAGATCATTGACGGCAATAATGAATTGCTGCAAAACAATCTCAGGGCCATTACCAGTCGTAACCTTTCCAAACTCATTCACAAGCAGGAAATAAAGCAACGTGTGGCAGCTATTACCGATGCTGATGCACAGCGTGAAAGCGCATTCATCATCCGCCAAAAAATACAACAGCAACGTTTTAAATTACCACTGTACCCTACAACTACCATAGGATCGTTCCCGCAAACTGATGATATCCGCTCATTAAGGGCGAGGCTAAAAAAAGGTGAATTAACTACCGATCAATATGACGCCGAAATAGAAAAAGCCACCATCGATGCCATCCGCTGGCAGGAAGAGATTGGTCTTGATGTGCTGGTACATGGCGAGTTTGAACGTAACGACATGGTGGAGTACTTTGGCGAGCGTTTAGATGGTTTCCTGTTCACCAAAAATGGCTGGGTGCAAAGCTATGGCAGCCGCTGTGTTAAACCGCCGGTTATTTATGGCGATATAAGCCGCCCGGCGGATATGACCGTGAGGTGGAGCAGCTTTGCGCAGCAAAACACGCAAAAATTAATGAAAGGTATGCTCACAGGCCCTGTAACCATATTGCAATGGTCGTTTGTACGTGATGATCAGCCCCGGTCCGAAACTACTAACCAGATAGCTTTGGCCATTAGGGATGAGGTTGTGGCTTTGGAAGACGCAGGTATTAAAGTGATTCAGATAGATGAACCGGCCATTCGTGAAGGTTTGCCATTACGTAAAAAAGATCGTCAAAATTACCTGAACTGGGCAGTTCGCGCATTTCGCATTTCAGCCAGTGGGGTAAGGGACGAAACACAAATCCATACGCATATGTGCTACAGTGAATTTAATGATATTATTGGCAACATTGCAGATATGGATGCAGATGTGATCACGATAGAAACCTCCCGCTCGCAAATGGAGCTGTTAGCAGCCTTCTCCGATTTTAAATATCCAAACGAAATTGGTCCGGGTGTTTATGATATTCATTCGCCGCGTGTACCCACCGTTGGCGAGATGGTAAGCTTGCTGGAAAAAGCATCAGAATTGCTTCCCGCCGGCAACTTATGGGTTAACCCAGACTGCGGTTTAAAGACCCGAAAATGGCCCGAAACCCAGACCGCGTTGAAAAATATGGTGCAGGCAGCAAAACAACTTCGTCAGTTAGTTGTAGAAACAACAGTATCCTGACCAGTAAAAACAGGCAATTTGTGTATAATTGCCTGTTTTTTCAGATTTTTTGCATTTATGAGATTAAAAAGTAACGCGGTTATAACAGGTGTTGGTGGTTTTGTTCCTGATAATATATTGAATAACAGTGATTTAGAGAAGATGGTTGATACTAACAGTGAATGGATAGTATCAAGAACAGGAATAAAGGAAAGGAGGATTTTAAACGATCCAAGCCTTGCTACCTCAGATATGGCTGCCTATGCCGTAAAAGATTTATTAAAAAATGCAGGTCTTGAGCCAGAAGAAATTGACTGCCTAATAATTGCTACTTCAACCCCTGATCATCTACTATTATCAACTGCCAGCATCGTTTGCGATAAGCTGGGTTTAGTGAATGCCTGGGCTACTGATATCAACGCTGCCTGCAGCGGTTTTTTATATGCCTATACTATGGGCGCCAGTTTGGTAGAAAGCAACCGGTACAAAAAAGTGATTGTGGTGGGTGCTGATCAAAACAGCGCGATCATCAATTACGAGGACAGGAATACCTGTATTTTGTTTGGCGATGGTGCCGGCGCGGTTTTACTTGAACCCACTACCGAAGACGTAGGCTTAATTGACAGCGTTTTTAAAACCGAAGGAAAAGGACGGGAACATTTATTGGTTCCGGGTGGTGGTTCAAAAATTCCGGCTACGCCAGATTCTGTTGCACAAAAGCTGCATTATATAAGGCAGGATGGAAGGGTTGTTTTTAAGGCCGCTATAAAAGGAATGACAGAAACCTGTACCGAAGTATTGAAACGTAACGATTTAGAGATTAACGACATTAACTGGTTAATACCCCACCAAGCTAATTACCGCATTATTCATGCTGTAGGCGAAAACCTTGGCTTGCCCGAAGATCGTGTTAAAGTTAATATTGAAAGATACGGAAATACTACTGCCGCCACTATACCACTTTGTATTTGGGATTTTAAAGATGATTTTAAATACAATGATAACATGATATTTACCGCATTTGGCGCCGGTTTTTCATGGGGCGCTACGCTGTTAAAGTGGGGTAAGCTGCGCACTGTTTAATCGTATTCAAGTATTTTTTCACCAGGTCATTGCGAGGAACGAAGCAATCTCTATGCTTTACAGAGCATACGGAAAAGCTTGAATCTGCGTGACAGATCTGCCTGTGTAGAGATTGCTTCGTTCCTCGCAATGAAGCGTTTTTATGTAGGTTAAAAGATCTATTTCAATAAAATCATCATGACCACAGAAGAAAGAATTAAAGCATCCGAAACACGGATATTTAAAACCGTGTTCCCTAATAATACCAACCATTACGATACCCTTTTTGGAGGCTCGGCTATGGCGATGATGGATGAGGTGGCTTTTATTACCGCTACCCGTTTCACCCGTAAAAGAATGGTCACCGTATCATCCGACAGGATAGACTTTAACAAACCTATACCCGCAGGTACCATTATTGAGCTTGTAGGCACCGTATCGCACATCGGCAATACCAGTATGAAAGTTTTGGTAGAGATATTTATTGAAGAGATGTACTCCTTTGTACGCGAAAAAGCCATTACCGGTACTTTTACCTTTGTGGCTATCGACGAGCATAAGCACCCGGTAGGGGTGTTAGCTTAAAGCAAAAGGCTCAAGGCGGAAAGCCGTTAGAAAAAGCTTTCTGCCTTGAGCCTTCCGCTTTCTGCCCGATATTATACTGCAAACAACTGCCCAAGATCTTTAAAAGCCTTAAATTCAAGCGCATTGCCCGAAGGATCAAAGAGGAACATGGTGGCTTGTTCGCCCGGTAAACCTTTAAAGCGGATGTAAGGTTCAATTACAAATTTAATGTTATGACTTTTTAGCCTGGCTTCCAGAGTGGTCCAGTCATCCCATTCCAGCACAACGCCAAAATGCGGTACGGGTACATCATGCCCGTCTACAGGGTTAAAATGTGGTTTAGCCTCTGTTACGGGTTTAGGTTTCAGGTGTATCACAAATTGGTGGCCATATAAATTAAAATCGGTCCAATGGGTATCGCTTCGGCCTTCGCTGCAGCCTAATACTTCACGATAAAATTTGCGTGCTTCGTCCAGGTCATAAACCGGTACCGCAACATGGAAAGGTGTTAGTTTGCTCATTCAGATCAATATTAATGGAGCCCCTTACGTTTTAATAGCCCACCAGTAGTATCATCAACACTTTGTTGTACAATGAACGCTTTAGGATCAATACTCAGGATGGTGTGTTTTAATGAAGGGATCTCTAAACGGGTGGCAACGGTAAAAACAATATCCCGCGGATCATTCACATGCCCATCCTTACCGTAACCGCTTTTACCCTGGTAAATGGTAACACCACGGCCAAGGTTAATAGTAATAGCCCTGCGGATAGCCTCGCTATGGGTAGATATAACCGTAATGCCCGAGTATTGCTCAATACCATTCAAGATAAAATCAATCATCTTGGCGGCAGCCATATAGGTTAGTATAGAATACATTGCCGGCTCCACACCTAAAAAAAATGCCGCCAGACCAAAAATCAACACATTAAGCAGTAAAATAAAATCGCTCACCTTAAGTAACTGTGTTTTTTTGCTCACCAATACTGCTGCAATTTCGGTACCATCAAGCACTGCACCACCACGAATGGCCAGGCCACTGCCAGTACCAATAAACACCCCTCCAAAAACTGCTGTAAGCAATTTATCATGTGTAACATCAGGGAAATGGATAACTACTAAACTTACTGATAATAAGCCAATGGCTATGGTACTTTTTATGGCAAACCCAAGGCCCAGTTTTTTATAGCCCAACCACAGGAAAGGTACGTTAATAACAAATATGAGCACGGAGATAGGGATAGCCGATAGATCGGCAACGAGCATAGATACGCCTGTTACGCCGCCATCAATAAAATGGCTGGATAGCAAAAAACCCTTGAGGCCAAATCCAGCCGATAAAATTCCTACCCCGATAGTTACGGAGTCCTTGATGATCGTCATTACCTTCATGCTCAAATATAATATAAATAAAAAAGAGACTTAGCTAATGTGAAGCAACATATCCTAATTACCTCACTACCACCTGTGCTGTATTCCTGCTGATCTGTTCTAATAAAATAGTTTTATCGGCGGTTAACTCCTTCAATGAATTTTGGGTGTAGTGCCTTATGGTAATCAGGGTGAGGCCGGTATTATATTTTACTTTAAACTCCTGTTTAAGGTTGGTTAACAAGTTTTCAAAGCGTTCTTCATAAAAATCAAAGCATACCGAAAAACTGAGTGCCGATGTTTGCATTACATTCACCTTAACCTGGCTTTGAGCAAACAGTCCGAAGATGCCGCTCAAATGATCCTCAGTAATAAAGGAATAATCTTTTGTGGAGATAGATAAAAGCACCTGGTTTTGTTTCAGGATGATAACCGGCTTTTCAAATTTATTGACGCCGTCTTCTTTAATCACTGTTCCGGGTGCATCAGGTTGGGTGAAGGGTTTTACCAGCAATGGAATATTGGCGTTTTGCAGTGGCTTTATGGTTTTAGGGTGGATAACGCTTGCGCCATAATAGGTCATCTCGATAGCCTCGGAATAGGATAGTTCATCAAACTTTACGGTATCGGGGAAAAACTTGGGGTCGGCATTGAGTATTCCGGGTACATCTTTCCATGTTGTAACCGATTCGGCACCCAAACATGCGGCAAATATAGATGCCGTATAATCAGAACCTTCTCTGCCCAGGGTGGTAGTGAAATTCTCTGATGTGCCGCCTAAAAAGCCCTGGGTTACTACTGCACCTTTCTGCAGCATGGTCGGGATATCGTTACTGATGCTTGCCTTTGTTTTATCCCACTGCACGATGCCTTCGCGATAAGTATTATCAGTATGGATATAACTGCGTACATCAAGCCACTGGCTTTTTATGCCTTCTTTATTTAAATATGCGGTGACGATGCGGGTGGATACCAGTTCGCCGATGGATACGATCTGGTCGTAAATAAAATCATAGCTGTCGTGCGGTTCATCTTCAATGGCCCAGTCAATCTCCACAAAGGTATTGGCTACATCATCAAACACCGGGTGACCGGTTTCAAACAGTTCATGCAAAATATCAAAATGGTATTGCTTAATACCATCAAAAATTTCATGCATATCATCAGTCTGATCTACATAAGCTTTGGTAAGTTTCTCCAACGCGTTGGTGGTTTTACCCATGGCCGATACTACGATGAGTAATTGCTCACCAGCATACTTTTTAACAACACTGGCCAAATTAATGATACCACTGGCATCCTTAACCGATGCCCCTCCGAATTTAAATACAAGCATTTATTTAATATATTGACTAACCACGGTATTTGGCCGCAGTAATGATTTTATTTGTGAATAGGGGATAAACAGTTCGGTGATGCCCGCTGCATAAGGCTTTATCTCGTACTGATTGTATATGAATTTAAGCCCAATCGGGGTAATCGAAAAGTTGTCGTTCAAAGCGAATTTATTATCCTTGAAAAAATAATCGCGGGCCAGTGAGGAGGTATCACTCAGTTTTTCTTCTTTGCGGAAAATCTCTTCGGCAGTGGCTTTTAATTTATCCGGGTAACCGGCTACAAAAAGGTCATCCAGGGTAATGCTTTTGTTGGCTTTGGTATTCCAGTTAATAAAAAAAGTGGCTGATGCACCATGAGCACCACCCTGGAAGTTATAACCGCCGACCTCGAGCGTGGTAATGCCAGAATCCTGCATTAGCACTTTAGCGTGGCTATCAAGCGTAAAATACATGGCCGATCGAGGGTCGGTTTTCCTGAAATCGGTATAGGCTTTTAAAAAATTTTTACTCATCAGCTCAACGCTGCTGTCTGGTTTACCATCCATTGCAAACATGCTGGTCAGCTTCCGGGTAACCGAATCGTTGAGCATTTTTTTGCCTGTGAAAACAGCGTATTTAACTTTTACCACAGTGCAGGTGCTATCGGGCTTGTTGCCGCAATCGGCAGCGCGTTTATGGATAGTTCTATAGGTGTAGGCCAATGTATCCTTTACCGTTTCGTTTATTTTTTTTGACGGTACACCCCACTGGCACGATGCCAAGGCAAACCCAGCACATACAAAACAAAGCCTAATGATATTTTTCATCCCTTACAGGTGTTTAAATTTTATTAAATGCAAGTCCTTACGTCATTGCGAGGTACGATGCAATCCCGGTTGTTCAGAGTAGTTATGCAAATCCGATCTGCATAGTTTGAGATTGCTTCGTACCTATCAATGACAAGTTATAAAACTGAAGTCGTCCTGAACTTGTTTCAGGATCCCACAGGACAGGTTGACCGCATGAAGCACACTTAGCATTGGGGTGCTGAAACAAGTTACCCATGACGTCGTTGCAAAAAAAAACCTTTTTGTCATTCTGAACGGAGTGAAGGATCTATTATTCGCTATGCTTCTTCGCCCTGTATAGCCTACGAATAGATCCTTCGTTCCTCAGGATGACAAACCTTTCAAAAGGTTATTTTTCTTTCTGAATCCCCGGAATTTTATACCTCACAATGACAGTCTGCTTATAGTTTCAAACAGCTTCTTAATAATTTTGAAGCTGTTCTTTTGATAAGGAGGCGTTTAGCCAACCGGCTTCAATATTAGCTTCGTATTTGTTGTAAAAGTTAAGGGCCGGTTCATTCCAGTCTAAAACCTGCCATACCATGCCACTGAAGCCAAGTTCTTTGGCCTCGGCAATCAGGCGATCAAACAATAGTTTGCCTATTTTCTTGCCACGATATTCTTCGGTCACAATCAGGTCTTCCAGGTACATGCGGTTACCCTTCCATGTAGAGTAGCGAATGTAATAAACGGCAAAGCCTACTATTATCCCATCAACCTCCGCCACAAAAGCTTTCCATACGGGCTTATCGCCAAAACCTGCATCTATAAATTCATCTAAAGTAACGGTTACTTCTTCTGGCGCCTTTTCATACAGGGCCAGTTCGTTCACCAGTTCCATTAAGCGCGGGCAATCTTCTTTAACAGCAACGCGAATCCCTCCAGTCCCCTGAAGGGGGAGTTTTTGATCGGTATTGTTTGTTATGTCTTTTGTTTCCAATTCTGTATTTTTTTAAAAACTTGTAAATTCTGATTCAGGCACCCGCACCACGCACCCCGATCCACGCAACACCTTAATTATTTTTCCAATGCTTTATCACCCTGGTGCCAAAAATGGTGCTGCCCAGGCGTACCATATTACTGCCCTGTTCAATCGCCACTTTATAATCGCTTGACATGCCCATGGATAAAATGCTAAAACTATCATCTTTTCTGAAATAGCTTTGCTTTATTCCGTCAAAAAATGTCTTCAGCTCGTAATATTCATCTTTTATCTGCTTTTCATTATCGGTATTAGTAGCAATCCCCATTAACCCGCGGATCCTGATGTTTTTAAAAGTACCAAATTCATCAGACCGCAGCAGTTCAATGGCCTCATCAAATCCCAGTCCAAACTTGGTTTCCTCATCGGCAATGTAAATTTGCAGCAGGCAATCAATTACCCGGTTGGCTTTTAAAGCATGTTTGTTTATCTCCTGTAACAGCTTAATACTATCAACAGATTGTATAATACTCACAAAGGGGGCAATATACTTTACCTTGTTGCTTTGAAGGTGCCCTATCAGGTGCCACTCAATATCTTTAGGTAATTGCTCGTATTTTTCAACCAGTTCCTGCACCTGGTTTTCGCCAAATAAACGCTGTCCGGCGTCATAGGCTTCCTGCAGTTCTGAGGCTGGTTTTGTTTTCGATACGGCCAACAATATAACGTTGTTGGCTTCCGTTTCTTTTTTTAAGCTTTTGATGTTATCTGCAATGCTCATTTATCCGTAAATTTGCTTAATTAATTAGCCGCTAAATTACAGAATGTATAAATACTTGATCTTGTTTTTTTCAGTTACGCTTTTTTTGTGCGGTTGTAAAAGCGATAGTGTCCCCAATAAGTTTATTCAGCCCAACGTTATGGCTGCTTTGCTGGTGCAAATTCACCTGGTAGATGGCTCATTATACAATGGCACACAAGTTCCAGATAGCTTGTATAAATATGGAATGGGCAAATATTTGGCTGTATTTAAAAAAATCGGTGTCGATTCGGCACAGTTCAGGAAAAGTTTGGAATATTACAGCGAGGAGCCAGATAAGCTTTCGGCTATATATGATAAGGTTGATTTGCGTATTAAAGCCCTCATGGATTCTGTAAATCTTGTACAAACCAAAACCCGCCTGGCTTCGCAAAAAATTGATTCATTGAAAATTGATTCTGCGAAAAAGGCAAATAAAAAACCAAAAACATTGGCTCAAAAGGCCGATTCTCTTAAGGAATTGAAGACAAGAAAAGCGCAGTATGCAAAACGCGATTCAATTCAAAATAAGAAATTTAAAAAATTAAAACATAGATCAAAGCGTAATGCTGTACCCAATTAATAGTGTTGATAAGCTTGGGTTTACCGAAGTTAAAGAATTAATAAAAGCGCATTGCCTGAGTGAAATGGGTCAGCAGATGGTTGATAAGATCCAGGTGATGAGTAATTTTGACCAGATAGCCAAATTTTTAAGCCAGGCAAATGAGTTTAAAAATATCCTGGTAAACGACGCGGTCCTGCCCATTCATCATTTTTTCGATATCAAGTCGCTCGCTAACAAAGCCCGTATTGAGGGTGTTTTTTTGAGCGAGGAAGAGTTTTACCAGGTGCAGGCTTCGCTGCAAACCGTATTTGCCGTAATTGCCTACTTTAGTGAACGCGATGGATTATATCCCAACCTGGAGGCGCTGTTTGAGCACCTGCCTATAGAAAAAGCTATCCTGAAAAAGATAGACATGGTTATTGATGCCAAAGGCAAGATAAGGCCCAATGCATCACGCGATTTGCAGGAAATAACATCGGGCATTGCCAAAGCCGAGCAGGAGGCACGTAAAAAAATAGACCAGATATTTAAAAACGCTTCATCGAGCGGGTGGACGGCCGATGGCTCTCTTACCGTACGCGATGGTAGGTTATGTATCCCGCTGCTGGCCGAAAATAAGCGTAAGCTTAAAGGATTTATTCATGACGAATCTGCTTCGGGCCAAACGGTTTACATGGAGCCCGAAGAGGTGTTTACGCTGAATAACCGCGTTCGCGATCTTGAATTTGAGCGCCGGCGGGAGATAGTGAAAATATTAACGGCCTTAACAACCGAACTGCGACCTTATGCGCCGCTTTTGTTATCGTACCATAGCCTGTTAACCAAGCTTGATTTTGTGCGCGCCAAAGCGCTGTTTGCCATAGATGTAGAGGGCGAAATGCCCCAGGTGATTAATGAGCCTAAGCTGAAATTATTTAATGCCCGGCATCCGCTGTTGTTCCTCAATTTTAAAAAGGAGCAAAAAACAGTAGTGCCCTTAAATGTGCAGATTGATGAGGGCACCCGGATTATTGTTGTATCCGGGCCTAACGCCGGTGGTAAATCAGTTTGTATGAAAACGGTAGGCTTGCTGCAAATGATGGTGCAGGCGGGTTTATTGATACCTGCAGCCGAAGCCAGCGTAGTGGGTGTGTTTAAGCAACTGTTTGTTGATATTGGTGATGACCAATCAATAGAAAGTGACCTGAGTACGTACAGTGCCCATCTATCCAAAATGAAGAATTTTGTAGAGCAGGCAAATGGTAAAACACTGATACTGATAGATGAGTTTGGTACCGGTACCGACCCACAATTTGGCGGCCCTATTGCCGAAGCGGTGCTGGAATCACTTAACCATAAAAAAGTGAAGGGTATGGTTACCACCCACTACTCCAACCTTAAAATATTTGCCAGCAATACAGAGGGAATTGAAAATGCCTCGATGCTGTTTAATAACGTAGAGATGAAACCGCTTTATCGGCTGGAAGTTGGTAAACCGGGTAGCTCATACGCTTTTGAGATAGCTCAAAAGATAGGTTTGCCGCTAAATGTACTCAATCTTGCTAAAAATAAAATAAGCGAGGGGCAAAAAAAGGTAGATACCCTGTTGGTTGATCTGGAACGTGAAAAACGCGAGATCTTCGAAACCAAACAAAAGCTGGATAAGCAACAGCGCCGTGTAAACGAGTTGCAGGCCGAGAATGAAAAGCTGAAAAGTTATCTTGACGAAAATAAAAAGGCCTTAATAAAGGATGCCAAAGATCAGGCTAAAAACATTATCCTTAACGCCAATAAACTGGTTGAAAACACCATATCAGAGATAAAAAGCAGCAATGCCGATAAGGAGACAACGCGTAACCTGCGCGAGAACCTGAATGTGGAACTAAAAAAGAATACAGTTAAAATTGAACCGGCAAAACCAAAGCCTGTAACTGTAGATGAAGAAATAAAGCCAGGCGATTGGGTGAAGTTAACCGACTCTGAAACAACCGGCCAGGTGATAGAAGTTATCCGCGATAATGTAGTAATTGCTATTGGCGATTTGCGTACCGTTGCCAAAAAGAAGCGGGTGGAAAAAGTGTCAAAATCCTCTGTCCCTAAAGAGATCAGGCGTACAATGAATTCGCATACCAGCGACTTTGCCAATTTTAGTCCGGAGATTGATGTGCGTGGGCAACGTACCGAAGACGCACTTCACGCCATTGAAAAACTGTTTGACCGGGCGCTGATGATGGGCTTTAATAACCTGAAAATAATTCATGGCAAGGGAGATGGCATCTTACGGAAAATGATACGGCAGTACCTTAAAAAGTATGACCAGGTTGACCGCATGGAAGACGAACATGCCGATAGGGGTGGTGATGGAATAACTTATGTATATTTTAAATAGCTTATAAAAGGGGCTGAGTAAGAAGATCTGCAAAATCCCCTGAAAACGCATCCGCAATACATTTGTTTTGTATAATTTGTGTTACGGATGCGTTAACAGCAAGCCAGACAAACATGCCTACGGGTGACTTATGTATATTTGAAATAAAAATATATTCATGCCCCTAAAAAATCTTACTCCAATGTTATACACCCGGCAGGTAAGGGCCAGTGTTGATTTTTATATTGAAAACCTTGGTTTTATTTGTGTTGGGTATGATGAAGATTGGGGCTGGGCCACAGTAAGCCGGGACGGGGTAGAGATTATGTTTGCCCTCCCAAATGACCATTCCACATTTAGCATACCTAAATTTACCGGTTCCTTTTATATCCGTACCGATAAGGTGGAAGATATTTGGAATGAATTAAAAGGAAAGGCTATTATATGCTATCCCCTGGAAACCTTTGACTATGGCATGCGCGAATTTGCTGTTTATGATTATAATGGCTACCTGTTGCAATTTGGTATGCCTGTTGATTAGTATTATTACGGTTAATTAGCAGGCGGCATTGATCATTTGCTTTGCGTTGTTAAGTTTCATAAATTTAAAGTTGTAAACCGTTTTTTAAAAATGCGTAAAGTATACCTTATTGTTCTGTTCCTGCTTTCTGTAGGAACATTATCCAACTGTACCGCCCAAAGCTTAGTACTCAAAAGCAAGGATCTGCACATCCGCTATACAGGTCGTATCAACATGACTGATGAGGCTGCCGAATTTTATTGGACCGGCTCATCTGCTATGATTAATTTTGATGGCACCGGCGCATCTGTTATTTTACAGGACGAACGCGGAGATAATTATTTTACCGTGGTATTAGATGGTAAAGTAAGCGGCACCATTCACCTGGAAAACGTAAAAAAGACCTACACGCTGGCCGAGGGATTGCCGGCTGGTCCCCATAGTTTGGAAATATTTAAACGTACGGAGTGGGAGATGGGTAAAACCACTTTTTACCAGTTTATTTTAGATAAAGGAGCATCCGTTTTAGCGACTCCACCTGTTAAAAAACGCAAGATTGAATTTTTTGGCAACTCCATAACTTGTGGGTACGCAGTGGAAGACACTACCGGGCAGGATAGAGGTACCGCCCCTTATGAAAATGGCTACGTCAGTTATGCTGCGATAACCGCCCGCCATTATGATGCGGCATATGTTTGTACAGCTAAAAGTGGTATTGGGGTAATGGTAAGCTGGTTTCCGCTCATTATGCCAGAGATGTATAACCGGTTGGATCCGACCGACCCGACGAGTTTATGGAATTTTACCAAATACACGCCGGATGTGGTAGTGATCAACCTGTTCCAAAATGATTCGTGGATAGTGAAGCTGCCCGATAATCCACAGTTTAAGGAGCGTTTTGGTACAAAAAAACCAGAAGAGGAACAGATTGTGAAAGCCTATCGCGAAATGGTAAAAAACATCCGTAAAAAATATCCCAAAGCACAGATCCTTTGTATCCTGGGCAGTATGGATGCTACCAAAGAGGGCTCTCCATGGCCGGGATATATTGAAAAGGCGGTTGCAGGCTTAAATGATAAGTCGATTTATACCCACATGATCCCCTACAAAAATACCAACGGCCACCCAAGCGTTAAAGAGCAGCAAGCAATGGCTGATGACCTGGTAGCGTTTATGGATAAAACGGTGAAGTGGTAACACGATTTAAGAATTTGGCAGGATGGACAGGATTTTTATCTGCTTGTCTTTTGCCAAATCCCTAAATGGTGCCAGCCTTTTGCTAATCGGATATTTCATTAGGCCCGGGGATGTCGTCATGCTTTTTGTAGTTATCGCCATCGTTATCAGCAATGTCTTCCTTGTAAGTTTTCCGGGCTTGTAGAATGTGATCGCAGACGTTTGTAGTTCCATCACCGCCCTCATCGGGCCGCCTGTTTGCAGCCGCGTCATCGTTTAATTGGCCCAACTGGTCCGGATCTTTAAAATGGTTATTCTCCAGGTGCTCTTCAGCTGGTTGGGACTGTTTGAAATGAGCGTTTATATATGCGGCCTTTAGCAATGGATTTGCCTCATCATCACCGGAAGGCGTGAGGCTGTTCTCTCCAAAGTTTTGTCCGCCCATTCCATGCCCTTCCATTCCGGGGGCATCCTGTTTTTTCATATCGTTTTTTGATGCAGGGAAGCCATGTTGCAGGTCAGCCTCAGTCAAATTATCATCATCATCCACACGGTAAGCATTGGGCTTTTTGCCCTGCTGTTCTGAATGGTTGCTGTCTTCACTCAAAAACTCTTTGTCGTTTAGTGCCATAGTTTTATAAGTTGATAAATATATAATACCATATTTTTCTAATTGTTTTTGATTGTTTAATTTGTAAGAGAATAGGCCTAAGTCAAGGGTATTAAGGGAGTGCCAATTATCAAATATTTCTTTTATCCTTTGTCCCTCCATCCTTCGTCTTTCTTAGCTTATTTTAAGTAGTTTTGGTTAACCAATTATTGAACATGAATAAAGTAGTTACTGATGCCGATGAGGCCATCCGCGATATTGAAGACGGTATGACCCTGATGTTGGGTGGCTTTGGTTTATGCGGTTTGCCAGAAAATTGCATAGCAGCCCTTGTTAAAAAAGGGGTAAAGCAACTCACCTGCATATCCAACAATGCCGGGGTTGATGATTTTGGTATAGGCCTTATGCTAAAACAACGACAGGTAAAAAAAATGATATCATCTTATGTAGGCGAGAACGCCGAGTTTGAACGCCAATTGCTTAGCGGCGAGCTCGAAGTAGACCTGATTCCGCAAGGAACCCTGGCCACGCGCTGCATGGCTGCCGGTTATGGTATGCCTGCTATTTTTACGCCTGCCGGTGTAGGTACAGAAGTAGCGATAGGTAAAGAGGTTCGTAACTTTAATGGTAAGGACTACCTGATGGAAATGGCCTTTGATGCCGATTTTGCCATAGTAAAAGCCTGGAAGGGAGATACGATGGGCAATCTTATTTATAAATCAACTGCCCGCAACTTTAATCCCGTAATGGCCATGGCCGGTAAAATAACCATTGCAGAGGTAGAAGAACTTGTTGGGGCAGGCGAATTAGAGCCTGATCATATCCATACACCCGGAATTTACGTGCACAGGATTTTTCAGGGTAAAGATTACGAAAAGAGGATAGAGCACCGGACGGTGAGGTCAAAAGAGTAAGAGACTGGGAGATAAAGGAGTAAGGATAAAGGAGTAAGGATTGAAAGAAGCTATAAAATGGTCGTCATTGCGAGGTACGAAGCAATCCCCGATTTACAGAGCCGATCTGTTTAGTTTGGGATTGCTTCGTGCCTCGCAATGACGGGTTGATAAATTTTCAAATTGAACAGATGTTAGACAAGCAAGGAATAGCAAAACGTATTGCTAAAGAAATTAAAGACGGCTATTATGTTAACCTCGGTATTGGCATTCCCACGCTGGTGGCCAATTATATTCCAGAAACTATGGATGTGGTATTACAGTCAGAAAATGGCTTGCTTGGGATGGGGCCGTTTCCGTTTGAGGGTGAGGAAGACGCGGATTTAATAAACGCCGGTAAGCAAACCATTACCATGTTGCCCGGTTCGGCAACTTTTGATTCGGCTATGAGCTTTGGGATGATCAGGGCCAGGAAAGTTAACTTAACCATCCTGGGTGCCATGGAAGTATCCGAAAATGGTGACATCGCCAACTGGAAGATTCCCGGTAAAATGGTAAAAGGGATGGGCGGCGCTATGGACCTGGTGGCATCGGCAGAAAATATAATCGTAGCCATGCAGCACGTAAACAAGGCGGGCGAATCAAAACTATTGCCCCAATGCAGTTTGCCTTTAACAGGTGTTCATTGTGTTAAAAAGATTGTGACCGAGCTGGGAGTTTTTGACGTATTGCCCGAGGGAGGATTCAAACTGCTGGAACGTGCGCCTGGAGTAACTATTGAAGAAATAAAATCGGCGACAGCCGGCAAGCTTATCATAGAGGGTGAGATACCGGAAATTATTCTCTAATGTAAAAATTTAATGATAATTGTTTATTTCACAACACAATTGTCATTAAATTGTTATATTGCATAATAAGTCCCTTAGTTTAATTTATATGATAGGTTATCCCGAATTGATACTGCTTTTTATATTTTTAGTAATTGCAACACCAATATATTTCCTGCCATCAATATTAGCTTGCGAAAAATGCAATTACAAATCCGTATTGTTACTTAATATTTTTTTAGGATGGACAATCATAGGTTGGGTAGTTTCCTTGATATGGGGACTTAAAACGGTGAAAGATCCCTTGAAAATGTATAGGTTAGGAACATCTGATTGCTGCCCTAAAATAGAAGCCGAATTGGTAAAACTCCAAAACCTGTTCAATGCCGGCGTAATTACCAAAGACGATTACTACGACCAAACCAGGAAAATTATAGGTAGCTAATATGAAATAAATGCCATTTGAAGATTTGAAAATTAAAACGGAAAAGCATTTTCAAATCTTCAGATGACTCAATCTTTAAATCAAAATAACTTTGCTCTCAAGTTTGCAGAGATATCTTCTGTTACAGCCATAATATCATCGGCCACGTGCTTATTATTAGTAATAATCGGGTGGCATTCGTTTTTGTAAGGCAACAGGTATTCTTTATATGCGGGCACTACATGGTTAAGCCATTTATACATCACGTCATCGTGCGAGTAACCACGTTCAATCAAATCACGTTTAAGGCGGCGTTGTAGCGCTATATCTTCATCTGCTTCAATAAACACCTTCATATCCAATAGTTGGGCTATATCTTTAAAATGCAGGATGAACAAGCCTTCCACTATTAAAATTGGAGCAGGCTTAATTTCAAGCACTTTGGGAATAGCATCAGGATTATTGAAAGTATACTCGTGCTTAAGAATGGTTTCCTTATTTAATAATTTGCTGATATCTTCCTGGAAATGCTGATGGTCAATAGTATCCGGCAAATCAAAGTTGTACAGTTTGTTCTCCTCTTTGGTCATTTTATGGGCCACAGGAATATAATAATCATCCTGCGATACCAGGCACACCTCATCCTGCGTAAAATGCTCCAGGAAACATTTCAAAAAAAAGGTTTTACCAGAGCCACTTCCACCGGCAATTCCAACAATATAAGGTTTATTCATTCGGGCTGCCGTAGCTGATATTTACATTAATACGTTTATCCAAAGCACCCAAAGCATCGGCGGTGTTCTTGGTCATTACAATAAGCACGTTCTTGGTAGCTTCGCTATCCGTAAATATGCCAACAACTTTGGCATAGGTGGTGTGGTTATTCATTGGGTTGGTGATCTTAATAACAGTACCAATAGGGGCGGTACGGTGTAAAACCAATTCTTTTTTAGGATCAAGGCTGGTGTCATCAATCCAGGTAGCTACACCCTTTTCGTTTTTTTCATATAATCCAAAACGGTTGGCCTTAAACTTGGCATCGGCACTATCAATTGCCATGGTTGATGAATCTGTTTTCAACGCGTCCTGTTTGGCCACGGTTCTGTCTTCCGGAGGCAAACCGGTGCGTACTTTAATGACCTGGTTGGGTTTAAGATCGTCAGTAGTCAGGTTATTAAGGGTCTTGATGTCGTCAACTGAAGTATTAAAGCGCTTGGCTATTGATGTTAACGTTTCGCCAGCAGATACTTTGTACTGTTGAACGTTATCCATATTAGTATCAGCAGCTTGTTGAGGGGCAGGTGCAGCGGTTTTTGGGGCATTGCTTACGGGTTGCTGCACAACAGGTGATACTTGTTGGGTAACAGGTTGCTGTGTTACTGGGGTTTGTGCCTGTGGTTTGGCAACAGGTTGTTGTACCTGTGTTTTTTGTTGCACAACAGGAGTTTGAATGACTGGCTTAGTTTGTTGTACAGGAGCCGGTGTTTGTGCGGTTGTTTCAACAAATGGTCGCTCGGTAGGTACTTTAATAGTGCCGCCGATTTTTAGCGTGGCATTATTGTTAAACTGTATAATAGTTTTTGGGCTTACATTATAGCGTCTGCCTATGGAGTAATAATTGTCTTTTGGATCAAGTTTGTGAAGGATGATTTTTTTGCCGTTGAGGTTTTCAACGCCTACAGAATCAACGGCGGTATTTGCTAAAACGGATAAAGATAATGTGAGTAGGGGAGCGATCGATAAAAGGATCTTTAATTTCATAATATGTTATAATACAGTATTTTATAAATTTAAAACAATTAATTCCGATCTGTTTTTGAGGTAGATCAGTTTATTCTTATTCAATACAAACGCCTCCGGCTGCAATTTTTGTATATTGGTTTGCAACAAATCGTGATAAACAATAACATCTTCATCATTATAAATATAAAGATGCTGCTCCAGTTGTTCATCCAAAAATGTGTGCAAAGATACAATTCTATAATTATTGTGCTCCATGTAGTGCACGGTATTTCCGTAAGGCTCTGCAGGCAAAGCAATGTGTTTTAAAAACGAAGCAGGCAGTAATTGGGCGATTACAATATGGTTATCCAATTGTGTATCAATAACGGGTTGATAAACCCTTAATGTTGATCCGGTTTTTATATCAACCAAAAATAATTTCTTAGGCTGAATTTGTGCGTTGTAAACTACTGGTCCGTTTACCGAGAGGTGGTCAAAGGCCAAAGTGTAATTACTCCAAAGCGTTTGCCCGCTAACCCCATCAATGCTGACCAGGCCTTTGTGTACCGGTCCTTTTTCTGACTGGTAATTGTGGGTGAGCAGCACGCCATTATGAGCAGCCTCGATACCGGTGAGCCAGCGTTCTGGCGTGCTAAGCTCTGTAAAGTGGATGCTTCCATCGCCCAAATCTATCGAGGTAAAACTTACTTTTTTATCCTCGCTGCTCCGTACTTCAAGGAATATAATGTTGCTTATTTCATCAATTTCCATACGCCAGATGGGGTGTTTACATTGATGTTGTATGAATGGTAGCAGCTTTGTCATAAAGTTTACAAATATGATTTATTATATTCAAAACTGTTTAATTTTACCAAACAATGCTACCACGCCTGTGTTAAAAAACTAAATCACTATTAATATGAATGCTGAAGAAATAAGCTTAGAAGAAGTAAAAGTAAAACCCGTTGTTGACCATCTTAATGATCTGTTGGCTAACTACCATATTCATTATCAGAAACTGCGCGGTTGCCATTGGAATGTAAAAGGCCCAAGCTTTTTTACCCTGCACATAAAGTTTGAGGAACTGTACACCGCGGCTTTACTAACTATTGATGAGCTGGCCGAAAGGATCCTGTCATTAGGTAAGCCTCCCTATAGTACTTTTAAAGATTATATCACGACATCACAGATTAAAGAAATACAAACCATAGGTTTAAAAGACACCTTGATGGTGAAAGCCATTATTGAAGACCTGGCTGCTTTAATTGCTAAAGAAAGAGAAATATTGGACATTACCGCCGAAGCAGGCGACGATGGCACCAACGATATGGTGAACCGCTTTATGCAGTTTAACGAAAAAAATACCTGGATGCTGCGCTCGTTTGTAAACGAGGATTAAGTAGTATTCACTTGTATTAAGAAAGCCGCTTGTTTTTACAGGCGGCTTTTTTTGTTGCTAAATATTAAATCATTGAAGCTGTTAAAAATAGATAAATAAACAGAGCGTCATTGCTTCGTACCTCGCAATAACGGATGTTTATGTGTTTTCCCCCCATGGTAATTTACACCCCCTAAATGTCGCATTTGCACTTTAATACTTTGAAAAAATGCCCTAATTTTATCAAAAGGAAAATCATCTTAATAAATTGAAAAATGGAAACGTTAAATAAAACAGCCATCACAGTGGAGTGCATAGTAAACGCTCCTGTTGAAAAAGTTTGGGAATTTTGGGCAAAACCAGAACACATTACCAAATGGTGTAATGCATCTGACGATTGGCATGCTCCTTATGCCGAAAACGACCTGCGCAAGGATGGTAAATTTAAAACCACCATGGCTGCCAAAGATGGTAGTTTCAGTTTTGATTTTGGAGGCGTTTATACCAACGTAAAGGAATACAGCCTGATTGAATACACAATGGATGATGACCGGAAAGTGAAAATTGATTTTATTAGCCAGGATAATGCAACCCGAGTAGTAGAATCATTTGAGCCCGAAACTACCAATCCCATAGAAATGCAACGGGGAGGATGGCAGGCAATTCTTGACAACTTTAAAAAATATGCGGAAGCAAATAAGTGATGAGAGCTGAGTTTTTATCAGAGTGCTAAACACCAGAGAGATATCAAAGGCATAAATTGGGATAGGGTAATGCAAACTATTTTTTGTTAAATAAGGCATTACGTATTATATTTGCATTTGAAACGGGATGCCAGATCCTGCTGATTATGTATTTTCCTATGGTGTAATGGTAGCACTTCTGATTCTGGTTCAGACAATCGTGGTTCGAGTCCATGTGGGAAAACTTAAACGGGACAACATCAAATTTTGATTGTTTGTCCCGTTTTTTTTTGCCTAAATTGCTGTTATTGGGTGAGTAATACTAAGTAAACCAGTAGTTTTTGGGGGCAATCTTTTGTTTTTCGTGTGCTTTGGTAACCTTGTTGTTGAGTGCCTTGATTTATGGCTTCCCCTGCGATGATTATTTACGGTGCTTTATAATTTGTATTAATGCAAGCTAATCCTAATTCCAACCTTTCGCCCGTGCCCTGCCTAAGCTAACCTGCTAATTAAATCTTAAATCGTAAAATGAAAGGCTTTTTATGCTCTGTTGACCTGATTAGGGTCAGCACGGCTGGTTTCGAACCTGCGACCTCCGGTATTCTATATTAAAGTGATACTACTCATGCAGTAATAATGCTTTACGTGAAGTATCCGGAACGGGATTTTTTAAAGCGCTCAAATCATATAAATATGCACTTGCATTCTCATATTTAAATGAATCCAATCTGGTGCAATTTGCTTTATTTAAGTTATTGATAATGAATTTCGATCCGTTTGTACCTTCATTGCTAAGTAAAAGCCACACTTTGCCTTTTAACTGCGTTACTTTATTCAAATAATCATTTGGGTTTGGACTATAAGAATTGTATGAGATGTAATTTTTAAATTTAATGTAGTTTATATCGTGGTAAAACCAAAAAGAAGGTACCAAATCTTCATACACATAAATGGCCTGATCTTTTTTTGCCCTGTGTTCAATATATTTCAGGCTTTCTTTTATTTCGGTGTGCATTATCGGAAAACCATTAAAATACACGAATGATCCCAAATAAACCGATAAAATTATAGCAAATGTATTATTGATACGGGCAGAGGCCAGACCGAATTTGTTTTTTGAAAGATCCAATAAAAAATCGATGCCTATCGCTACACCTATTATTAAAATAGGAAATTGATATAGAATTAATCGTTTTTCAAAAGGATAAAGTTTAAATGCTGATAATATAAGCTGAACAATTGTCGGCAGAATTATTAGGAGGATATAAGCCTTTTCTTTTTTTTGAGAAGAGTAAAGTTTTACAAAACCCAGTATCAAAATCAATGGCAGAAATATTTTTCCGAAATATCCGTAACCGAACAGAAAATAAAAGATCATCTGGTACTTAGTGATCAGAAATTTATAAAAATCTCCTTTCATCGGATTTAGTGGCATGAATGCTTTTTCGTTGGTCCAATAACCAATCATATAAGTTCTGCTGGGATGATTAAAAATGAAGAAATAATAATCAAGTGCAAAGCTTATTCCCCACGCAAAAAACACCAATAACAAATAATGCAAAACTTCTCTTTTGTACGAAGTTATGATCAGAAACAGAGATATTGTGAACAATAAAATAGGAGAAATATTGGAAAGAAAAAGAGCCGTTGAGCCAATAATTCCTAAAATGATATATTTATTTTGTTCGTTCCTGTAGTGCTTTAACAAGAAAAAATAAAGTAATAAGCCAACAAAAACATCGGCCATATATTGCTTCACCTCACTTGAGTAATAGATAATTACAGAATTAAAAACAAATAGAGCCAATGCCAGCAGTCTCGCTAAATTGTTTCTTACAAGGAGAGTTAGAATTTGGTAAAAAAGATATATGGATGCGAAGTAGATCAGCAAAAGAAATAATCTTAACCCATAGGTGGAATCCGAGATAAAATAGAAGCAAAAATATTCTATTTGCAGAAATAGAATTGGGGCTACCTGTTGGTAGTCCAACGGCTTTAATAAACCTGATGGCGAACGGTGAATAATGTTTAATGATAAGGTGGCCTCATCATTCCAAAGGCTCCTGTTTAAAAAAAATTGATATGATGCTAATGCTAACCCGATTATAATTATTAGAATAGTAAAAAATTTAAAAAAATTAGTTGATAGCCTATCAGGTTCAGTGTTCATCAATCAATATTTATTAGTTAAGGTAAAAATAGGCTAAAATCTAACATTTTGAAGAAAAAAATCAGGGTTCATGAGTTAGATACTTTCCGGGGTATTGCAGCCATTATGGTAGTATTGTTCCACTTTTCGATGAATAGGTTTCTGCCCTACTTCTCTAATTTTCTTCGATTAGGTAATACCGGTGTTGAACTTTTTTTTATGATAAGTGGTTTTGTTATTTTCATGACCCTTCAATATGTAAAAAGCGGGCGTGAATTTATCATAAACAGGCTAAGTAGGTTGTATCCTACATACTGGTTAGTAGTAACGCTTACTTTTTGTTTAATTATATTGAATTGTTATTTATCATTCCATGATCTGCACCTGGTTAATATAAATCAATATCTAATCAACATGACTATGTTTCAGCACTACTTTCATGTACCTGATCTGGATGATCCATATTGGACAATGATTGTAGAAATGAACTTTTACATTATTATGTTCTGCCTGTACAAGGCTAACTTTTTAAATAAAATAAAAACCATCGGTTTAATTGTATCAGTATTGATAGTTCTTTTTGTAAAGTTAGCAACAGGTAGTTTATTAGCTTGTGTATTATACTACATGCCTATTTTACCTTACTGGCCATTATTTATACTGGGTATATTGTTTTATAAAATATATATTAATGAAATCTATTTGAAAAAAAATCTATTTTTTATAGCTGTATTACTGGGATGCCAGATTATATTACATGATTTTATCCGGAATAAAGGGTATACGTCAAGATTTGAGTATACTGCAATGCTGGTAATATATACCACCTTATTTACACTTTTTGTACTCAATAAGCTTAAATTTATTGTAACACGAATTAGTGGTTTTTTTGGGAAAATTTCATATCCGCTGTATTTAATACATCAATACCTGTCATTATATGTAATTATACCTTTGCTTATGTTTAAATTGCATTTAAGATTTCTGCTCAGCGCGTTTATAACGCTTGCATTAATTATAATACTTGCCACTTTAATAAGTACATATATTGAAGTACCTGTGAGGAACAGAATAAAAAAGATATTTTTTTAAGTTAGATTAATTATTGAATTGCGATTTAAATGAGTCAGTCGATGTCCCCGGCATCATTAATTATAAAAGGTGGCGGAATTCGAACTCACGACATCAGGTTTATTAGTAAAGTGGCACTCTGACATTGAACACAGTCATGATAAACAAAAAAATCACTTTAAAAATGGACTTTTTGTGATTTTGAAAATGAATAATGACTATTGAACAAGTCAATCAAATTTTGATCGTTTGTCCCGTTTTTTTTTGCCTAAATTCACCACCAGGAATTTTTCTATACCGACTTTAGCAGCTTTAACCCATTGAAATATGCTTTTTTACTACAACGTTGAAGTAAAAATAAGCGCGCTATTTTTTTAAAATGCGTGGTTTGGGTTGTAGAATTGCAAAGATTTAAACTAAAATATATAACCTTGAAAGTATTACACAGTGTACATCCGGAGGATTTTAAACGCTACGATACAGCAACTATACGAAGCCGTTTTTTAATAGAAAACCAGGTGCAGCCCGGCGATATTAATTGCACTTATACCCATTACGATAGGATGATTGTTGGTTTTGCCAACCCGGTGAATACAGAAGTCCTGTTGCCAAATTACCCCAACCTTAGGGCTGAATATTTTTTGGAACGCCGGGAAATAGGTATTATCAACGTTGCCGGTGATGGCGTTATTATAGCTGACGGGCAATCTTTCGACGTTAAAAAACTGGATTGTCTGTATATTGGCAAGGGTACAAAAAGTGTGCATTTCGCCAGTAAAAACGCCGAAGAGCCAGCCGTGTTCTATATGCTTTCGGCCCCGGCGCATGCGCAGTATCCAACAACCCTGTTAACGCATGCCGATGCTGTAAAGGTTACCCTGGGCTCGGCATCAACGGCCAATCATCGTACTATCAATAAGTACATCCACCTGGAGGGTGTAAAAAGTTGCCAGCTGGTAATGGGTTTAACCATTTTGCATGATGGCAGCGTATGGAATACCATGCCGCCCCATGTACATGACCGCCGTATGGAAGCCTATTTTTATTTTGATGTGCCGCAGGGGCAAAAAATATTTCATTATATGGGTGAGGGGCAGGAAACCCGTCATATCACCATGAATAATTACGACGCTGTGGTTTCGCCGCCCTGGAGCATTCATGCCGGCAGTGGAACAGCAAGCTATAGCTTTATATGGGGAATGGCAGGCGAAAATCTAGATTACACCGATATGGACCCCATTGCTATTCCAGATGTCCGATAATCAATTAAAAAAGAATAATACATTGGAAAATAATTTCTCATTGGCCGGTAAAGTAATTGTGGTTACGGGCGGTACAGGCATATTAGGTAATTCGTTTATAAACGGTATTGTAGAGGCAGGGGGCGCGGTAGGCATATTAGGCAGAAATGCAGATATAGCCGAGGAGCGTGCAGCTGCCATAAACCAAAATGGCGGCAAAGCGGTTGCGCTGGTGGCTGATGTTTTAAACGAAGCGGAATTGCAAACAGCTAAAACTAAACTACTGGATACTTTCGGCAGGTTGGATGGACTGGTGAATGGAGCCGGTGGTAACATGCCGCAAGGCGTTTTACAGCCCGATGAGGATATTTTTAAAATGAATATTGCCGGTATGAAAACCGTGATGGACCTAAATACCTGGGGAACTATCATCCCTACACAAGTATTTGGCGAGGCCATTGCGCAAACGGGTAAGGGCAGTATCGTCAACATTTCTTCTATGAATTCCAAGCGTGCCATTACCAAGGTGTTGGGCTATAATATTGGCAAAGCGGCAGTTGATTGTTATAACCAATGGTTCGCGGTGGAATTAGCCAACCGTTATGGCGATGCCATCAGGATGAATGCTTTGGCCCCTGGTTTTTTCCTCACCGAGCAAAATCGGAACCTGCTTACAAAATCCGAGGGTGGATATACAGACAGAGGGGAGCTGGTGATAAAGCAAACCCCATTCAAGCGTTTCGGTCACCCTGATGAATTGATAGGCGCGCTGGTGTGGCTGTTAAGTGATGCATCCAAATTTGTAACCGGATCTATGATTTGTGTAGATGGCGGGTTTTCTATTTTTGGTGGTGTTTAATCAGTTTGTTTAATTCCTGGCCAATGCCGGATTTGTATTTTCGTTAATTTACCTATGTTTACTACAGATTAGTTTGTTAACTATAGTAAACATAGGCTAAGTAATAGCATAAGTATGAATTTGGGGGCGGTCACTATAAAAGATATTGCTAAGGAATTGGGGATTTCCACTTCGGCAGTATCCAAAGCGTTAAAGGATAGTCATGAAATTGGGGAGAAGACCAAACAGCGGGTTCTGGAATGCGCTAAAAGGCTCAATTATCAGCCTAACCCAATGGCTCGAAGCTTAAAGCAGGGAAACAGTAAGTCCTTAGGAATTGTAGTATCTACCATTGATAATCATTTTTTTTCCCAGGTTATTAACGGAATAGAATTTATTGCGCATAGCAAAGGCTACAATGTATTTATCACGCAAACCCATGAATCCTATGATCTGGAGATGTTAAATGTAAATCATTTAATCTACCGCTCAATTGATGGGTTGCTGATATCCTTATCCACAGAAACAAATAACGTTGATCATCTTAAAAAACTGCACGAAAAAGGCCTGCCCATTGTTTTTTTTGATAGGGTAAGTGATGAAATTGAAACCCACAAAGTAATTGCGGATAATTTTCAGGGAGCCTATGAAGCTACCATCGCATTGATAAATGCCGGATACCGGAAAATCGCGCACATTACAAGTTCTGTAAACGTATCTATCACCGCCGAAAGATTAAAGGGTTACCTGCTGGCGCTCGAAGAGAATAACATTGCTCCCGATGAACGATATATAAAATATTGCCTTCACGGCGGTAAGGATCTTGATGAAATAGAAAAAGCGCTTAATGAGCTTTTATTGTCGCCAAATCGTCCCGATGCTATTTTTACCGCTTCGGACAGGATTACCACCACAACCCTGCTGCTGCTGCATAAATTAGGTTTTAAAATCCCCGAAGATATTGCCTTGCTTGGCTTTACCAATACACAACTGGCTGATGTATTAAGCCCCTCATTAAGTACGGTTTACCAACCTGGTTTTCAAATGGGTAAAAAAGCGACAGAAATGCTGATTAGCCTGATTGAAAGCAAGAGAACTGTCACCGAGTTCGAAACTGTAATATTGCCCACCCAGGTTTTTATACGCAATTCGTCAAGTCCAATTACTCAACACTCATAGGTGTTGCTTTTAACTTTGATATTCTTTTACTACCTCATACTCGTAATTTTTTACTCCATCGATGTAGTAAATATTTTTTGGCCTGATGGTGTAAAAAACGGCATTCGGCAATACATTTGATGACCAGTTATTAATCAACAACAGGGGTTAACGCTTTTTTTTATTATGATGGATTACAGGATGTTTGTGAAAAGATTAATATTCATTTTGCTGCTCTGTTCGGCGGTATATGAAGCAAAATCACAGGTTGTTAAATTAGATTATTATTATAATCATGAGGTGCATAAAGTTGCCGGGAAATCGCAGCGATTTCATTACCTGTGGGATGAAAAAGAAAATACCGGCTATTCCATATGGGGAGATGCCTTTAAGAAATGTGGTGCGACCTTAGATTCACTTACTTCGGCACCCACCCGGGCTAATTTAAAGGGAACTGCCATATATATAATTGTTGATCCTGATACCAAAAAGGAAAATCCAAACCCTAATTATATAACCGAAACGGATGCGGACGCTGTAGCTTTATGGGTGAAAAGCGGCGGTGTGCTGGTAATGCTGGCTAATGACAGCGCCAATGTGGAGTTACCTCATTTTAACCTGCTGGCAGCAAAATTTGGTATGCATTTTAATAACGATCTGCAAAATCATGTTATTGATGATAGTCATTTTGCAGATGGCGCCATTGAAACCAGGGGGAACCCTGTTTTTAAAACCGCCAACCAGATATTTATGAAAGATGTTTGTTCAATTACGTTACAAGGACGGGCGAAGGCTGTTTTAAGTAAAAATTCATTTGCATTAATTGCTATGGCAAAGTATGGTAAGGGAACAGTTTTAGCCATTGGCGATCCCTGGCTTTATAATGAATATACAAACGGGCGTTTACCAGTTGGGTACGAAAACGACAAGGCAGCAAACGATATATCGGCATGGCTTTTAAAGCAGGTTCCGGCAGGTAAGAAAGAATAGCACATCGGTTTAAAAATTTTATTAACCAATTTATAAGGCCATGAAAATTAGTTCGGGAATTAAATTTTTGTTTTGCTTGATTATGATAAACAGCGTAAAGCCACAACTGGTAAAAGCCCAGTCGAAAAAATCAGTTGATGAGGTTGCCGTAGTGGTAGAGAGTTTGCGTAAAGCAATGGTTGATGCTGATAGCCTGGCGCTTGATAAGTTAACAGCAGATGGCCTGAGCTATGGTCATTCGAGTGGCGTACTGCAAAGCAAAGCGGAGTTTATACATAGTATAGCCAGTGGGGCGTCGGATTTTGTTACCATTGATCTGTCTGAACAAAAAATCACCCTGTCAGGTAATACGGCCATTGTGAGGCATGTTTTGTCGGCAACTACCAACGATGCCGGTAAAGGCCCCGGCAAGGTTAAAATTGGAATATTGCTGGTATGGGTAAAAAATAAATCCGGATGGCAATTATTGGCCCGGCAGGCGGTTAAACTTCCCTGATCTGTTTACTATTCTAAATAGCGGTTTTAGCCTTTAAAGGCCAAAGGGTTTGGGTAATTGTCGCTCTGGTCTTCGGCTACATTATCCAGGCATTTAAAATCTTTCTCAATCAGTAGGTATAAGGAATTGATGTTGCTTTCATATCCTACGCGGTCGGTGCTTGTCCATTGGATGGCCATAGTTGCCGGCATGTACATGGTAATAGTGTTATTATTAAAGCTCGCAGTTAAAACTTCTGCATTGGAGCGTTGCAATGCATATTTAAATAGTTGTGTGCCAAAAGTGGTTGTTTCTTCAATATAGCCATTCCTGTTAAATTGTTCAACATCGGTTTTGGTAAGCCTGTACCGCAGGGAATTTCCTTTTATCCTGATCTTCATACCTTTTTCTTAGTTTTTAATGTTAACCACATCGCCAATAATGATGATGGCCGGGTAGGTAAGTTGGTGTTCTGCGGCAATTGCCACAAGGTCCTTAGCCATTCCCTTTGCCGATTTTTGTTTTGACAGCGAAGCATGTTGTATAATAGCCGCCGGCGTATCGCCCTTGCCCGCAGTTACATAAGTAAGCGCAATTTCTGCCAGTTTTTTCATGCCCATATATATAACTACAGTGGCATTACTTTGCATGGCGCAGGCAAGATCGGCAGATAGCCGTCCATCCTTTTTAGTGCCCGTAACCATCCATACACTTTCACTTACCAGGCGGTGGGTTAAAGGAATATCTTCCAGGCCGGATGCCTGCATACTGGTAATGCCTGGTATATAATGTGTAGTAATGCCATGTTGGCGGGCGTAAATGATCTCCTCAAACCCGCGCCCGAATATAAATGGATCGCCGCCTTTTAATCTTACTACGCTGCCTTTGGTAAATGCATAATGTTTTATCAGTTCGTGAATGGTTTCCTGGGGGGTATAATCGCCATAGGGTTGTTTGCCAACATATACTTTTTCGCAATCCTCCCTGCTTATATCCAGCAACTCTTTATTGGCAAGGTTATCATATAATATAACATTTGCTTGTTGAAGTGCCTTATATGCCTTCATTGTTATCAATTCTGGGTCTCCTGGGCCTGCTCCAATCACAAATAATTCCGGAATTTGTATTTTATTTTGCATATTTTCAATTTTGATGTTAAAAAATCAACTATTTATCCGTTTTGTTTTAATGATTTTTGCTTAAATTGTAAAATCATTAATAATTTAAGGTTAAATATTGATTTATATTATATCAATAGCACTAAATTATGAATTATAATGCCAATAAACATGATTTATTTAATAAAAAAATGAATTTAAATTTTATTTGATGTTTTTTTGAGTTATAATTGTAATGAAATGCAATCAGGGTCGCAGTTGAGTGTATTTAGTTTGAAAATTGCTTTAACATTTAAAAAATTTCGATATGTCAAAACCAACCATTATTGTTGTTGGCAACGGTATGGTAGGTTATAAGTTTTGCGAGAAACTTTTAGCCAGATCAACCCAGTTCCAAATAATTGTTTTTGGTGAAGAGCCCCGCCATGCTTATGACAGGGTGCATCTGAGCGAGTATTTTAATGGTAAAACCGCCGATGATCTGTCGCTCTCCACTTTATCGTGGTATGCCGATAATGGTATCGCGCTTCATCTTGATGATCCTATTCAGGAAATCAATCGTTCCCAAAAAACTATCCACTCCTTAAAAGGCGTAACGCTGAGATATGATTACCTGGTTTTAGCTACCGGTTCATCGGCTTTTGTGCCCGATATTCCGGGGATTGAAAAAGAAGGTGTATTTGTTTATCGTACCATTGAGGATCTGGAATTGATAAAGGCCTGTGCTGCCAACGCAAAGTGTGGTGCAGTGATGGGCGGCGGGTTGCTTGGGTTAGAAGCGGCCAAGGCTTTGATAGATCTTGGTATTGCCGAAACGCATGTTATAGAATTTGCTCCGCGATTAATGCCGAGGCAGATAGATTCGGCCGGTAGCAATATGCTGCAGTTGAAGCTGAGTCAACTGGGGGTGCAAATTCACTTAAATAAAAGTACAGCTGCTATTGTTGGTGAAAAAAAGATCGAGTCGCTTCGCTTTAATGATGATAGTCAACTTCCGGTTGATATGCTGGTGATCTCTGCCGGTATCCGTCCGCGCGATGAATTGGCAAAGCTTGCTGGCTTGCATGTAGGTACCCGTGGTGGTATTGTTGTGAACGAGAAAATGCAAACCAGCGATGAAAGTATTTATGCTATTGGCGAATGTGCTTTGTATGATGGAATGATATATGGTTTGGTTGCGCCCGGTTATGAGATGGCTGATATTGTGGCCGCTCATTTAACCGAGGCTGATAAATCATTCTACGGGTACGATATGAGTACCAAGTTAAAGCTTATAGGTGTTGATGTGGCCAGTTTTGGCGATGCATTTATAACCGAGCCTGATTGTCGCACTATTTTGTTTGAGGATACCCATAAGGGTATTTATAAAAGGATAAACATTACCAACGATGGTAAAAATTTATTGGGCGGTATATTAATCGGCGATGCTGATGCTTACAATATGCTGCTGCAAACGGTAAATAATAAAATTGTTCTTCCGCCAGATCCTGAAGACCTTATCCTGGGTTCAAGAGGTGGAGCTGCCAGTGAGGGTGCGGGTGTAATGAGTTTGCCCGATGACGCGCTTATTTGTTCGTGCGAGGCGGTAACCAAATCGGCAATCTGCTCGGCGGTAAGTGAAGGTGGCGTAACCGGTATAGATGGCATGAAAAAATGCACCAAGGCCGGGACGGGTTGCGGTGGCTGCGTGCCAATGGTGAAAGATTTGATTGCTGGCACCATGAAAGCAAATGGCCAGTATGTTAAAAATGTGATCTGTGAGCATTTTGATTACTCGCGCCAGGAGTTATTTGATCTGGTAAAAATAAACGGACTGAAAAATTACGACCTGGTGCTTGATCATTATGGCAAAGGTGATGGTTGCGAGGTTTGTAAGCCGGTTGTAGCCAGCATCATGTCAAGTCTGTGGAATGATGTAATTGTTAAACAGGAAGTTATTCAGGATAGTAACGATAGGTTTTTAGCTAATATTCAAAAGGGTGGTACATACTCGGTAGTGCCGCGTATACCAGGCGGGGAGATAACGCCGGATAAACTGATCGTGATAGGCCAGGTGGCCAAAAAATATGGCCTGTATACAAAAATAACCGGCGGGCAACGTATAGATATGTTCGGCGCGCATTTGAGTGATCTGCCTTTAATATGGGAGGAGCTGATAGATGCTGGTTTTGAGAGCGGGCATGCTTATGGTAAAGCGCTGCGTACAGTAAAAAGCTGTGTAGGTAGCACCTGGTGCAGATTTGGTTTACATGATAGTGTAACTTTTGCAATTGAGATAGAAGACAGGTATAAAGGGATTCGCGCCCCGCATAAGCTTAAAGGCGGTGTAAGTGGTTGTGTGCGGGAGTGTGCCGAGGCGCAATCAAAGGATTTTGGAATTATAGCTACAGAAAAAGGCTGGAATTTATATGTATGCGGTAACGGTGGTTCAAAGCCACAGCACGCGCAATTGCTGGCTACTGATATTGATAGTGCAACTTGTATTAAATACCTGGATAGATTCCTGATGTTTTACATTAAAACTGCCGATCAGTTAACGCGCACCGCAACCTGGTTAAATAAGCTGGATGGCGGTATGAGCTATCTGAAAAATGTAATTGTAAATGATAGTCTTGGTTTGGCCGGGCAATTGGAAGAAGAAATGCAGGCCCTTGTAGATACTTATCACTGTGAGTGGAAAGAAGTTATTGAAAGTCCGGGAATGCGTAAGCGTTTTGCTCACTTCATAAATGCCCCCGAAGAAAAAGATCCGCATGCGCAGTTTGAACCAATGCGCGAGCAGGTACGGGCTAAAGAATGGTAGGTTTTTAAGTTAAAAGTCAAAAGTCAAAAAAAAAAAGCGGGCATGTTTTAAAAAGGCGTGTTGAGCTGATAAAAATATAACACAATGGAAACAACAATAGCAACACAATGGATTATGGCCTGTTATGTAGATGATGTGCCCGAAAATGGTGGATCATGCGTAAAGCACGGCGAGGAGCAGATAGCTATTTTTAATTTTACCCGCAGGGGCGAATGGTATGCTACCCAAAATCTTTGTCCGCATAAACAGCAAATGGCTATTTCGCGGGGAATGATAGGTAGCGCCGGAGAAAGCTGCGAGCCAAAGGTAGCTTGCCCGTTTCATAAAAAGGCATTTTCTTTACTTACGGGCGAATGTTTGGGTGAGGAGGAGCTTGTTATTAAAACCTATCCTGTAAAAGTGGCTGATGGTAAAGTTTTTGTAGGTATTGCCTAAGTTACAGGTTAGTATCCTGGGTTAATGCAAATAATTTTTCTTCATCAATAATAATTATTTTTTTGCTATTGGTGGTAATGATGCTTTCCTGTATCATTTCGTTTACTACTCTAAAAACGGTTTCGTAGGTTGCTCCTGTAAATGAAGCCAGGTCCTGGCGGGTTAATTCAATACCAATGTGCCCGTCGGGATTAATACCAAACTGATTTTTTAGTGATATTAAAGCGTGAGCAACGCGGCCTTTAACGGGCATATGTGCCAGGTTGCGCATCTTCTTTTCTGCCTCCTGCAGTTCATCAGCAAAAAACAACATAAGCTGATAAGTGAAATTAGGGTTAACCTTCAGGGTGGCCTCAAAAAAATCCATATCCATATAGCATATAACTCCTGCTTCAAGTGCTGTTGCCGAAATAGGGTAATGGGTGGCTTTTTTGCCTAATGCCCTGTGCCCAAATATGGCTCCCTTATTGGCAAAGCGAATAATGAGTTCTTTATCGGCGCCCCATTTTTTATGGACCTTTACAATTCCCTCGTATACAAAGTATATCCCTTTAACCGGATCGCCTTCATTAAAAATAACTTGTCCCTTTTTTACGCTAAGGTTTTTTTTGTTAGCTGCAACGGCGGGTAGCCATTCTTTAATGCAGCTTTTGCATAAAAAACAAGTTTGATTATCACATGGGGTATTTTTTTTCATTTGCTGCGTAAATATCTGTTGATTTTATTAAAAATAACGATGTGAATTGTGTTTGTTGTGATTTTTTTAAGATTTAAGTAGATTTTTTTTGAAAAATATTGATTTTATATCGATTTAATTTAGAATAAATCATTTTATGTTGATTTAAAAATTATCAAAAGCGCATTTTGGCATTTTTTAAGTTGATAAAATTTAAATTTTTCATAAAAAAAGCATATTTACATGATTTTAATCATAAAAATTAACTTTAAAGTGTTGTTATTTGTATTTATTCATTAAATAAGATATATTTATGCTAATTAAATGCTTAGTTATTAAAAAAAAACTTGTGCCTATGATGAAAATAAAAAATATATAAAAAAAGCCCTGCCGGGAGGTCGCATTCCCAGGCAGGGTTAAACAGTTTTTAATCGCTTTAACAAATAAAAAACCAATTCAAATGTACAAAAATGTATGTAATCAACACACTATCGGCAAAATTCTATTAATTATATCATGTTTTATTTCATACAATGCCTCTGCACAGCTATCCATTACAGGACAGTTAAAAACAAGGGGCGAATTACGTGATGGTTATGGAACTTTAGAGCCAATAGGTAACAAAAATGCCGCCTTTGTTTCACAACGAACGAGGCTTACCTTTAATTATAAAAGCAGCCGGCTTATTTTTCAGGCATCTGTACAGGATGTAAGGCTTTGGGGGCAGGATGCATCAACCATTACTATAAACGATGGTAATCGTTTAGGATTACATGAGGCTTGGGCCGAGCTTATCTTATCCAACAAAAAAGATACTTCTTTCAAATCATCCCCATTTGATTATTTCGCAATTAAGGCAGGTCGCCAGGAGCTTGTTTATGACGATGAACGCCTGTTGGGAGGATTAGACTGGTTACAGCAAGGCCGCCGGCACGATGCTCTTGTTTTTAAACTGCTGCAATCGGGATGGCAGTTAGATCTTGGCTTAGCTTTTAATCAAAGTTCAGATGCTATAAATTATAATGGTACCTATTACACTCCGGCAAATGTGCCTGCTACAGTAAAGGATAGCAAAGGCAATTTGGCAAATACCCCGGCCGGACTTATCCCGCTGCTTAATGCCGCTGGTATCAGCTCAAAAACAGGAAGCCCATCATTTTTAAACCCACCGGGAACCAACGGCTTAAATCAAAATTATAAGTCGCTTGAATATTTATATGTTGCCAAAAAAATCAACAAAACAAAAATATCAGGTCTGTTTTTGGCAGACCAATTTGGCAAGTATAAGCTCGATTCGGTTAAAAATGTATCTGGCACAGACGAAGGTTACATTTACGGCCGCCGCTTTAACCAGGCAGGCGTAAACACACGATATACTACCGGCTTACTGGTAAACCCGGTATTTGGCGATAAAGATCAATGGGGTATAAACGGTGGTTTTTACTACCAGGGCGGCCATGATAAAGATGGCCTTGACCTTAGTGCTTATACCTATACTATAGCTTTATTATATAAAGGCAGCAATCTTAGTTATACCGCTGGCTGGGATTATTTATCGGGCAATGATGCTTTATCAACTTCAAAAACCAATCACCGGTTTGATCCATTATATGGAACGCCGCACAAGTTTTGGGGATCTATGGATTATTTTTATGCGGGCAGTGGTTCACCTACAGGCGGCTTAAGCAATCCTTATTTAAAAATAAAGTACGCATCTGATAACAAACGTTTCAGTACCGAACTGGCCAATCATTATTTTCTGCTGGCTAAAGATCAAAAGAATGCAACGGGCCAGGCTATTGGCAAATACCTGGGTACCGAGTTTGATTTAACCAACAGCTATAAGCTTAACAAGTTTACCGCTGTTGATCTGGGCCTGTCATACATGGCTGCAACAAGCAGTATGGAATATGCCAAGGCTTTAACACCCGGAAGCTCCAGGCTTCACCCGGTTTGGGCTTATTTGCAATTGAATATTAAACCCGAATTTTTGAATAAGTAACCTGTGAGCTAAAAGCCGAAGGCACAATGCCGAAAGCAAATATTGACCATTAATTTATTAGTAACCCCTGCTTTTATTTAAAACGATCATGGAAAAACAACTTACCAAACTCAATATATTTTCATTAAAAGGTGTACAAATGCGCACCTTCCACACCACATGGCTCATGTTTTTTGTGTGCTTTTTCGGTTGGTTTGGCCTGGCGCCACTGATGCCTACCATCCGTGCAGAATTGCACCTAAGCAAAGGACAGGTAGGTAATACCATCATAGCATCTGTAGCGGCTACCATTATAGCACGCTTAATTATAGGTAAACTTTGCGATACATGGGGCCCGCGCAAAACGGCCATCAGGCTATTGCTGGTAGGCTCATTACCTGTGTTTTTTGTAGGCCTGGCGCATGATTATACCTCATTTTTGTTATTCAGGTTAGCAATTGGTGTAATTGGGGCATCGTTCGTAATCACGCAGTTTCATACCTCTATGATGTTTGCTCCTAATATAAAAGGTACGGCAAACGCGGTAACCGGTGGCTGGGGCAATTTGGGCGGAGGTGTTACCAATATGGTGATGCCATTGATTTTTGCGGCGATAGTAGGTTTTGGCTATACCAAAGCCGAAGCATGGCGCTATGCAATGATATTTCCAGGTGTAATGATGCTGGTTATTGCCTTTTTATACTGGAAATATACCAAGGATACCCCCAATGGAAACTACGATGAAGTAGGCTATTCTAAAACCAACTCTACCAAAACAGATTGGTCCATATTGAGCGACTGGCGCGTTTGGGCACTGACCCTTGCTTATGCGATGTGCTTTGGCATGGAAATCACTTTTGATAACGTGGCCTCACTACACTTTGTAGATACATTTCATCTGTCGCAAAGTTCGGCGGGTTTTTGGGCCGGTATTTTTGGGTTCATGAACATTTTTGCCCGTGCTTTAGGTGGTATTGTATCAGATAAAGTTGGCGGCAAATTCGGGATGGGCGGCAAAGGTTTGTTGCTTGCCGGCGTATTGCTATTAGAAGGTGCAGGGCTTATTCTGTTTGCCAGCTCTGGCAACCTTACTGCTGCTATTATTTCTATGCTTTCATTCGCGCTTTTCCTTAAAATGTCAAATGGTGCTACTTATGGTATTGTACCGTTCATCAACAGTAAAAATGTTGGTATGGTAAGCGGCATAGTTGGCGCGGGTGGTAACCTTGGCGGTATGATGTTTGGCTTTTTATTCAAATCATCTACCATTACTTATGTACAGGCATTTACCTATATCGGCATTATGGTTATGGTGGTATCGGTAATTGTATTATTAACGCGTTTCCAAAAACAACCGGTTTTAGAAGAGGCCGAAGAACCAATGATCGCGGTAGCATAGTGCAAGCTAAAAGGCTAAAAGCTAAAGGCGAAAAGCTCAAAGATTTTAGTTTAAGCTTCAAATAAAAATAGAATTTAAGAAGGCTTTTAGCTTTCAGCTCAAATAAAGCTTTTGGCCTTAGGCCTTAAGCTTTTAGCTATAAAAAGATGTCAATAAACAAACGATCTGTTAATGCCTACAAAAGTACCTGCTGTTATTGCGGGGTGGGCTGCGGCGTTGTTATAAATAAAGAGAAAAATGGAAGTATTACCCTTGAAGGTGATAAAAATTACCCGGTAAACAAGGGGATGCTGTGCAGCAAAGGATTAAACCTGCACTACACGGCAAATGATAAAACAGACAGGTTGCTGTACCCACAGATGCGTTACAACAAAAGTATGCCCATGCAAAGGGTAAGCTGGGATGATGCATTGGAGCGTACAGCAGCCGTTTTTAAAACTTTTATCAATAAATACGGGCCAGACTCGGTGGCGTTTTATGCATCGGGGCAATGCCTTACCGAGGAATATTACGTAGTAAACAAGCTGATGAAGGGTTTCATCGGCAGTAATAATATTGATACCAATTCGCGCCTTTGCATGAGTAGCGCAGTAGCGGCGTACAAGATAGCGCTGGGAGAAGACAGCGTGCCGCTTTGCTACGACGATATTGAACTGGCAGATTGCTTTTATGTTACCGGAGCCAACCCGGCCTGGTGCCATCCTATTTTATGGCGGAGGGTTGAGGCTCACAAAGCGGCAAACCCTGATGTAAAGATCATTGTGGTTGACCCGCGGGCTACAGATACCTGCAGCATTGCCGATTTGCATCTGCAAATAAACCCCGGTACCGATATCACCCTTAACCATGCCATTGGCAGGGTATTGATAGAAAATGGCGATATTGATATTGATTTTGTAACCCACCATGCCGATGGTTTTGAACAATACAGTAAAATAGTATTTGAACGCACCCTGGCCGAATCGGCCCTGATATGTGGTGTGAGCGAAAGTGATATTTGCCTTGCCGCCAAATACATCGGCGAAGCAAAGGGATTTATTTCTATGTGGACAATGGGGCTTAACCAAAGTTCTATCGGGGTAAACAAAAATTTGAGCCTTATAAACCTCAATTTAATAACCGGTCATATTGGTAAGCCGGGCTCGGGCCCGCTATCATTAACTGGGCAGCCAAATGCTATGGGCGGGCGCGAAGTTGGTGGTTTAGCCAACCTGCTGCCGGCCCATCGCAATTTGGCAAATCCGCTGCACCGGGCAGAGGTACAAAAGTTTTGGGGCGGAACAGAAATTGCCGCAAAGCCTGGCCTAACCGCTACCGAAATGTTTGAGGCATTGAACGATGGCCGCTTAAAAGCCATCTGGATCATGTGTACCAACCCGCTAACCAGTTTACCCAATGTACGTTTGGCCGAGGAAGCGCTAAAAAAAGCAAAGTTTGTGGTAGTGCAGGAGATCAGCAATAAGCCCGAAACTTTGGCTTACGCCGATGTTATACTCCCTGCCGCTGCCTGGGCCGAAAAGGAAGGCACCATGACCAATTCTGAAAGGCGCATTAGCTATCTGAATAAAGTGTTAGACCCTCCCGGCGAGGCTATCGCCGATAGCGAGATCATTTGCCGCTTTGCCAAAAAAATGGGTTATAAGGGCTTCGACTTTAAAAACGCTGCCGAAATTTATGCCGAGCATGCTAAACTCACAACCAAAACCAATATTGATATCAGCGGACTAAGCTATGATATCATCAAGCAACAGGGATCTGTACAATGGCCATATAAAAAGAGGAATATAAGCATTGGTACCCCCCGTTTATTTACTGATAAGCAGTTTTATACTGAAAGTGGCAATGCATTGATCAGCGCTGTGCCTGATAAGCTTACCAGCGAAATGCCTAATGATGATTATCCATTTATCCTGACTACCGGCCGCATTCGCGATCAGTGGCATACCATGAGCAAAACAGGTAAGGTAAATAAGCTTAACCAGCATATTAAGGAATCTTTCATGGAGATAAATCCACTTGATGCGGTTAAACTGAACATACAGGAGGGCGATGTTACCATCATTACATCCCGCAGAGGAGAGGTAAGGGTAAAGGCCAAAATGTCAACAGCAATAAAACAGGGTGTTGTTTTTATGCCGATGCATTGGGGTAAAATTTTGAATAATGATATGCACCGGGTTAACAATGTTACCAATGATATACTTGACCCCATATCAAAAGAACCGGATTTTAAATACTGCGCGGTAAGCGTTCAAAAATATAAAAAGCCATTTCAGCGCATCGTAGTTGTTGGTGCAGGGGCAGGGGCGCACGGCTTTGTAAGATCATACCGCGAGCTGAACAAGGATGATGAAATCACCATTTTTAGCAAAGAGGACCACCCATTTTATAACCGTGTAATGCTGCCCGATTACATCAGCGGCGAACAAAGTTGGGAACAGCTGGTGAAAATGACTGATGAGGAGGAACCCGAATTTAAAATAAGATTACTCCGCGGTGTTAGTATCGAGAAAATTGACCGCGCTAATAAATATGTACTGGATAGCCGGGGTGTAAAAACTTATTATGATGTTTTGCTGCTTGCCACCGGCAGCAGGGCGGCCATACCTAAAAACGTACCTGCGTTACAGGGTATTTTTAGTATGCGCAGCCGTAATGATGCCGATAACTTTAAAAAACATCTGCCCAAGAATGGGCATGTTGTTATTGTTGGTGGAGGCTTATTGGGCCTGGAAATGGCTGCCTCCCTGCGCGAAATGGGCATCACCATCACCATTATTCAGCGTACATCAAGGTTTTTGAACCGGCAGCTTGATGAGTTGGGCAGCAGATTGTTGCACGAGGAGATGGCCGATCAGGGTTGCGATATTTTTTATGACGACGAGGTACAGCTGTTTTATGGCCGGTCTAAATTAACCGGTATCGGCTTAAAAAGTGGCCGCAAAATTGATTGCGATGCCATGATCCTGGCAATAGGTACAACCCCCAACCTTGAAATTGCCAAAGAGAGTGGATTGGATTGCAAACGCGGCGTTATCGTGAACGAGCGGCTGCTCACCAGCGATCCATCCATATATGCTATAGGTGAAATTGCGGAGTTTAACGGAACACTATATGGAATAACCGCCGCTGCCGAGCAACAGGCCGCGGTAGTGGCCGGTTATATGAACGGCGATATTGCCAGCTATTATAAAGGCAGCCTGTTCATGAACATCATCAAAATTCATGGGTTTGATTTGTGCAGTATCGGTCTGTCAGAATGCCCTGATGATAAGGACTACGAAGAGATCGTATTTATTGACAAAGCCAAACGTTATTATAAAAAATGCATCATTCACCAGGACAGGCTGGTAGGTACTATTTTGATAGGAGATAAGGGCGAGTTCCAGGAATTTAAGGAGTTGATAGCCAACAAAACAGAGCTAAGCGATAAGCGCCTTAAGCTATTGCGCAGCGGCAAAACCGCCCAGCCTGTGTTGGGTAAGCTGGTGTGCAGCTGCAATAATGTGGGTGCCGATAATATCCGCAACAAGGTAGCTTCGGGTTGTACCCAATTGGCCGATGTTTGTTCATCAACAGGAGCTGGAACAGGCTGCGGTTCATGCAAGCCAGAGGTTAAACGTTTGATGGATGAAGTTTTAAAGCAACAATTAATGAATGCTTAAAAATTTGAAAGATAAAGGCAGGCAATTGATCAAGATAAACTTACCGGGAGGGGTAGCATCTGCAGGCGATTTTTACGAGATACTTATCATAGCGCAAAACGCTGGTGCAAAACACATTCGTTTTGGTAACCGGCAGCAGCTTTATTTTGAAACCGATGCCGAACATTTAGAAGACCTGGAATTTGATATGCTGGGCGCTGGTATCGACTATGAAATTGATGCCGATATTAACCCCAATATTACCAGCTCATACATCGCCGATGGTATTTTTAACCAGGAAAACTGGCTTAAAGAAGGGGTTTATAAAGATATTTTCGACCTGTTTGATCATCAGCCATTACTTAAAATTAATTTGGTTGATAGCAACCAAACCTTTGTTCCGTTTTTTACCGGGAATCTTAATTTTATCTCATCGCCGGTAAGTAATTATTGGTATTTGTATGTAAGGTTTCCAAAAACTAACATACTATATTGCTGGCCCGTGTTGGTTTATTCTGATGATATCCCGGCAATAAGCAAAGTTATTCAGGACGTGATCTTTGCCAATAAACAATTGTTTTATAACCAGGCAGAGGTTAACCCCGATTTGCTGCATCAGCTTGTTACCCCCGGCAACCAGTTTGTTATTCAGCAAATAGAGCAGCCATTGCAGATACCCGAATTTCAGTTGCCTTATTACGAAGGCTTTAATAAACAAGGGAACAAATATTGGTTGGGCGTATACAGGCGCAATGAGTTATTTGATATTGAGTTTTTAAAAGAGATCTGCAACCTGTGTATGCAAACCAGGGTAGGGCAGCTTTACATCAGTCCGTGGAAATCATTATTGATAAAAAATATTGAGGCCAAGCACCGGCCTTTATGGGGAAACCTGTTAAATAAATACCGGGTTAATATCAGGCATGCATCAAATGAGCTAAACTGGCAGGTAGAAGACCTATGCAACCAATGCCTGGATCTTAAGCAACAGTTGGTTCGCGAATTTGAGGAGGCTGATTTACGTACTTACCGCTTAAGCTTTGCCATCAAAAGAACGCTACAATCAGGTATCTATGCTTCCATCGTGATTCGTGAACGTAAGCCTGATAAATTTGAGATTGTGCACACCCGTGATTTTAACCATAATACCCGTGAATTTGTGGTTTATAAACAAGGGGTAGCAAAGGCAGATTTGAGCGGCCATCTGATAGCTCTTTGTGATGCATTTTATGAATTACAAAGTACCGTGCGCCAGGCGCCTGTAACTATTATTAAAGAGGATACAGAGCCCGTTAGCCAAAAACATGTTTATCAGTGCATCAACTGCTTTACCATTTATGATGAAACCTATGGCGATGAACAAGGCGGTATTTTGCCGGGTACACCATTTGCCGCTTTAAATGGCTATGAATGCCCCACTTGTGGAGCAGGTAAAGATGATTTTAAGGAAGTGGCAGGAGATAAATACCTGGTAAAATCTTAGAGGGGTTTGCAAAAATAAAAGACCGTCATTGCTTCGTTTCTACCTATTCCTTATTGGAAAAAAAAGCCCTTTGTCATGCTGAACGGAGTGAAGCATCTATTATTCGCCATGCTTCTTCGCCCTGTATAGTCTGCGAATAGATCCTTCGTACCTCAGGATGACAAACTTTTAAATCGTCATTTCCCCTTCAGTGTTTCCTTATTATTTTATTTCTGTGCCGTAAAATTTTAATCCCAGGATACCGGTCATGATCATGAGCATAAAGAGAAACTCTTGCCATGATAGTTTTTGATCAAATAAAGTCATTTCGCATACCTTAATTAATACTAAAGTTACGGCTGTCCAAACGGCATAGGCAATGGCTGTTGGTACCAGTTTTATTGCTAAGGAAAAGAAATAGATATTTCCAATTCCGAAAAGAATATAACCTGCAAAGGGTATCCATGCTGGTAGGCCCTGCTGCATACTTAAGGCAGAGTTCCACCGCAATGCTTTCAAATCGCTGAATTTCATCAGTTTAAGCGAAAATGTCCAGGCGGCTTCAAAGCCAGCCGCGATAATGAGATATAACCAAGCCAAATTTTTAAGTTTTATTGTAATATGTTATCTTCTTCGTGCACTTTATTTGATGGTAAAGTAGGCTGGAAATGAATTTCGGGCTCTTGGGATTTTGTAGGGAATAATTTAATAAGCTGGTCCATGATCCTGAATCTTAACGTATAATACCATTTAAACCAGGAATATTTAAGCAAACTTTTTTCATCAAAACGCTTTACAGAAAAGGCATGCTGTAAAAAGTAATCTTTAGGATAATCATAGTAAAGCCCCCAGTTTTCGGGCTTATTACCCGGGGCATGACCGGGATCATAAACGGTGCCGAAAAGGTAATCCCATATCGATAGCTTGGTAGCAAAGTTGGCATGAAAGACCTCCTGGTAATTGGCATGGTGCCACAAATGTAATTGGGGCGAATTGATGAGGTATTTAAGCTTGCCCATGTTTACCTTAACATTGGCATGAATAAACATGCCGAACATGGCATCTATCAAAGCTTTGATAGGCACAACAACCGGGTTTGCTCCTAAAAGTATAATAGGAGCAAACTCGATAGTTTGGTTAATAATGATCTCCATGATGTGCGATCTTGATCCGGCTAAAAAATCAACCTCCTTACCAGAATGATGCGCTTCATGAATGCGCCAGAAAACCTTATTGGAGTGCTGAAAGCGATGGAACAGGTAGATATAAAGATCATGTGTAACCACAAAAAACAATACCTGTAAAGCAATTGGCCAATGCGTAATAAGTTGAAGATGTGATAGATCAAAATGCCTTTGCAGCGGCATAATGATGTAATCAAAAATAAGAATCTTCAAAAAATAGCTTTGTATCAGGGTGTACCATACCAGATCAATCCAAAACCCTTCCCTAAAAAAGGCTAAACCTTTACGATAGGGGGAGATCCGCTCCCAACCAATGATAAAAGTTACCCAGCAGGCAAGGATAATGGAAGTAATGGTAAGTACGTTTTCCTGTGGCATTACTAAACTAAAGGCTTTTCTTTATATTCATCACTTATGTTTACCCTTAACCTTTTCATGGGTGCCAGTTCAGATTCGTAAACCCGCTTAAAACCATCGCCGGTAGCAGTTTCTACATCCCTGATATCGCGTACCATGCGTTGTAAGCCCTGCGGCTCAACTGATGCAGCATGATCTGATCCCCACATGGCACGGTCAAGTGTAAAGTGGCGTTCAACAAAAGTAGCGCCGAGGCTTACAGCAGCAACGGTAGTAGCCAGTCCGGTTTCATGACCCGAGTAGCCAATTGGGATGCCCGGATATTTGGCCTCCAGCGTTTGGATCATTTTAAGGTTAAGCTCCTGTGGGCTACATGGGTAGGCCGAGGTTGAATGGGCGATGAACAAAGGATAGTTTTCATCAAACGCGTTCACAAAGTTCATGGTTGCTTCAATCTCTTTCATAGTTGACATCCCTGTTGATAGCATTAAGGGCTTACCGGTTTCCAGGATGCGTTGTATCAGATCAAAATCTGTCAATGAAGCTGATGCCAGTTTGTACAATATAGTATCAAACCTTTCCATAAAATCAACCGATGGAACATCCCAGGCTGAAACGAACCAATCAATGCCTAACTTTTTGCAATATTGATCAATTGTAGCATATTCGGCGATGCCAAACTCAGTTTTGCGTTTATAATCTATATAAGTGATTCTTCCCCAAGGGGTATCACGCATTATTTCCCATTGGTCTTTGGGTACGCAAATTTCAGGTGTCCTTTTCTGAAACTTAACCGCGTCGGCTTTGGCTGCAACAGCCTCGTCAATCAGTTTTTTGCAGGTTTCTAACGATCCGTTATGGTTAATGCCAATTTCGGCTATGATGTAGCTGGCCTGACCTTTACCTATCACACGGCCGTTTTGTAATGTTATTGTGCCGTTGCGGTTACCGGATGTAATAGCTGTATTCTTTGATTCGATGATAAATTCAGCAAACTCGCGGAAACAGCCTTCGCCACCGTTTAGTGAGCTTACAAAATCGGCTTGCGCTTTAACCAATGGTAATGCATCGGCAGGGCAGGCGGTTAATCCGGCAAGTTTTAAAACTTCCAGATCGTTATAGTCATCGCCTATATAGGCAACTTCGTGCGCAGATAAATTTAAACGGTTGCAGATTTCGTTAAAAGTAGAAACCTTATCCTTTATGCCTAAATGCAGCTCAGCTATCTGAAGTTTTTCGGCCCGTTTAATCAACGAAGGAGAATGTTCACCGGTTATAATGCCGGTATCTACATTGGCCAATTTTCGCAAACGCTCCACACCCATACCATCGCGCATGTTGAATTTTTTTAACAACTCGCCATCGGTGTTGTAATAAACGCCTGCATCTGTTAATACACCATCGTTATCGGTTAGCAATAGTTTAATGCCGGCCGCTTTTTGTTTTAAAATTTCATTCATAATTATGTGTGAATTAAATTGCTGTCCATCCTCCATCTACCACCAGGTTAGCCCCCGTCATGTAAGCCGATGCCTCACTGGCAAGAAATACAAGTGCGCCCTGGTAATCAGATGCTTTGGCCATACGGCCTAATAATGTTTTTGCTGAATAGTTACCTATAAAATCTTCGGTCTGCCCGTTTTCAACTCCGCCCGGCGATAGTGTATTTACCCTTACACCGGTATTGCCCCAGTAAGCTGCCAAAAAGCGCGTAAAATTGATGATAGCCCCCTTGGTTACAGGGTAAGCAGCCGATTTGTAAAAGGTTTGCTCGCCTTTGGCGTTGCGGTATATGGATTGATCGGGACCAACCATGCCATAAGTTGAAGCGATATTGATGATGCTGCCACTTCCCTGGAGCGCCATATGCGTACCCAATATCTGCGAGCTTAAAAATACCCCGGTAATATTTACATTTAGTGACCGCTGGAAAGCTTCCAGGGGATAATTTTCAAAGGCTGATAGCTCTTTAGCCATAGCCGGATCTTCAAATTTATCGTTGATGGCCGCGTTGTTCACCAATATATCAAGCGAATCATATTTATCCAGGATAGTATTAAGCGCATCTATCAGCGATTGCTTACTGGTAACATCTACCGCTAATCCTAAATGGTTATCACCCAATTGTTTTGCAAATTGCTGCACTTCTTCAATATTAATATCGGCAACTATTACATTGGCGCCTGCTGCTGCCAGCGCTTCACAATGTTTTTTTCCGATAAGCCCCAGCGCACCTGTAACTAAAGCCGTTTTTTGGTTTAATGCAAAAAGGTTCATCATTAGTCGGCTATGATGCTTTTAGGTTTAATATTGTAGTTGCTCACTTTGCGGAAAACAGCTTCCAGTACCTCGCCCTTTAAATAACTTTTAATATTGCCACTTTCTATAGCTTCTTTTACTAAAGGCAAAACATCGCGGTATGCCAATAAAATGTAATCAATATCTTCGGTAGTGTGGCTGTAGCACATGTTATGAAAACCTGCCCACAGTACACCTCGTTTTATCATTTCCTGTTGCATCAGCGTTTTAACTTCCAGGGCGTTACCGGCCTCTGGCCTAAAGGTTACCATGCTGCGGCAGTTAAAACCTACACATTGGGTGTACTTATCCATCCCGGTTTCAATGGCGATGTGGTTGTAGCCATTTTTTAGCAGGGCTCCATTCTCATCCAGGTATTGTGGTACGTTTTTATCGCGTAGCTCATTTATGGTAGCAATGCAGGCTGCCAGTGATAATGCTTCCCCGCCAAATGTTGTATAGCTAAATACCGCGGAGTTAAAGAGCTCCATTACATCGGCGCGACCGGTGAGTAAGGCTATCGGCATACCATTGGCGCATGCCTTTGAAAAGACAGCTAAATCGGCTTTAACATTAAAGTATTCCTGCGCACCGCCAAGGGCCACGCGGAAGCCTGTCCACATTTCATCAAATATGAGCAGGGTGCCGTTTGCTTTGCATACCTCGGCAAGTTCCTGTAAGTAGCCGGGCTTTGGGGCTTCAAAAATAAATGGTTCCAGAATTATGGCAGCAACGGTTTCATCCAACGCGGCTTTTACGGCTTCAATGTCGTTATACTCAAAAGTGTAGGTTAAATCCTGGATAGCTTCGGGCACGCCGGCGTTACGGCTGGTGATGCCTATGTACCAATCATGCCAGCCATGGTAGCCACAGCAAAATATTTTATCCCTGCCGGTAAAGGCACGGGCAACACGTATTGCAGCCGAGCATACATCAGCCCCGGTTTTTGAAATCTTTACGGCTTCTGCATTAGGTACAACTTCCTGCACAAGTTCTGCCAGTTCAACCTCTAAAGGGTGCATCAGCGAAAAGGTAATTCCATCATTCAGTTGCCTGCGGATAGCATCGTCAACTACAGGGTAGGCATAGCCTAAAGAGATAGGACCAATAGCCGAATTCAGGTCGATAAATTCATTGCCATCGACATCCCACACATGTGATCCTTTGCCTTTAACAATATACTTGGGGGCCACGCCTTTGGTAAATTGCCCGGGCCCTTTGGCCAATGTTTGGGTAACCGGTTTTTGTACTTTTAAAGCGCGGTTATATATTTTATCAGACTCGCTGATATCTGGAAAATTATTGTTGAATGCTATTTTATTAGCCATTGGAGTAGTGTTTTATTCTGAAAATTCAGGCGTTAAAATTTGTGGTTGATGGTAGGTAGTTTTGTAACCTAATATCCTTTCGGCAATTTGTTTGCCTGTGAAACCTTCGTGCTGCAAAACGTCAGGCAGTAATGCCGGTCTGAACCATTTTTCGTTGAGGGCGATGGGCAATACGTTTGCCGTTGTTTGATGTTTCAATAACACTTCGGCCACAATACTGTAAAGGCCACCTGTTAAAAAATGATCTTCGAGCGTTACCACCAGGTTGCTTTGGGCCGATGCTTTTAATATAGCCTGCTCATCAACCGGTTTAAGACTGCGCATGTTAACCAATCCTACAGAAAGGCCCTCGCTTTTCAGAATCTCAACGGCGATAAGTGCCTGTTCAAAAAGTAAACCATATGTTAAAATGGTAACATCGTTGCCTTCGGTAATAACTTCGGCTTTGCCCATGGTAAATGGCTCGTGCTCATAACCCGTTTTACGGGTATTTATGCGGGTATAGGCCGGTTGCTTACTTTGCCATATTTGCGGCAGCATTTTAACAAGGTCATCCTCATCGGCAGGAGCAAATACGGTTACATTGGGGATGCCCCTCATGATAGAAATATCTTCAATTGCCTGGTGAGTAGGGCCGTTACCATCAGATAAAAGGCCAGGGATAAATCCGCTTAGCTTAACCGGCAGGTTAGCTATGCCTAAATCGGTGCGCACAAACTCAAAGGCACGCATGGTTAAAAACGCTGCCAGCGCATGCACTACAGGTATGCGGCCACGCAGGGCCAAACCGGCAGATGCGCCGATCATGGTTTGCTCGGTAATGCCGGTATCAATAAAGCGTTTACTCAATATGCCGGGAAGGTTACGAACCAATGCACGGTTTTCGGCCGTCATCACAATAATCCTTTCGTTGGCCAGGGCCATCTCTGTTAATAGTTCTTCGTAGGTCATATTATCTCACTACTAAAGTTTCTGATGTTAATAGGGTATCGTGTTCGCCATGTAATTCAAGCAATAGCTGGCCAATTTCGCCGGCAGTAAAATTGCAGAACCAGCGATCGGCCCGTTCCTCAATGCTCGGCAGGCCTTTGCCTCTTACCGTATCGGCAATAATTACATTAAGTTTATCCTGTTGAAATGGGTAGGCAGTGAAGGCCTGGTGCAGGTCGGTAAAGTTATGCCCGTCTATACGTATAACGGCAGCGCCAAAAGCTTTAAATTTATCTGCAAGAGGTTCCAGCGGAATCAAGTCTTCTGTACGTACATTGGCCTGGAACTGGTTACGATCGATCACGAAAAGAAGGTTGTCCAGTTTATAGGCGTTAGCTACTAAAACAGCTTCCCAGCAGGTACCTTCGTTTAGTTCACCATCGCCTAAAATGCACACTACTTTGTTGTTGCTGCCGCTTATTTTAAGATCCATAGCAACACCAATGGCTACTGATGGCAAATGCCCTAACGAACCCGAATGAAATTCTATGCCGGGAATGTTAGTATTAGGGTGCCAGTAAATATGATCATTAAGCGAAAGGTGATTTTTAAGGCGCTCTTTTTCCAAAAGGCCCAGCTCTGCAAGTGTGCCATATAAAGCCGGTACGTCATGCCCTTTTGAAAGGAAAAGGTAATCACGATCGGGATCATTAAGGTTTGATGGATTGATGTTTAAAAAGTTGCTATATAAGTAAACGATCAAGTCGACCGCCGATAGGGATGCCCCTGTAAAGCACCCGCCATCTGTTGACATGCGCACGATATGTTCCCGGACTTTTAAAGCTATAGCCTTAAGTTCCTGTTGGTCAAAATTATTCATGGCTATGCTTCGCTTTGCTGTAACATGGATGAATTTTCCTGTGGCGCCCGCCTGGTTTGATCGGGCCAGATAGTTTGTAATTCGCCCAGGTGATGACGATACCAGTTTACACCTGCATACTGCGCATTAAGCTGATAAATTTCGGGCTTGCGGTTTAAAAGGTTAAGGATATCCTGGCACGAGAACTGGTTACAGATGGGATAAAGCTCGGCGAATACCCTTTCAATAAAATAATAATCTTCAGGGTAGTCAATAGTAAAACGGTGCGACATGGAGAAATCCATGCCGGTTGGCCAAGTTACATTGCCAACACTAAATATAAGCGGGTTTTCCCATATATAAGGCGTGGTATGTTCAAGCTCTAAAGGCCTGCCGGCATTTTCCCATGCCTGCCTCAGACAGGCCATCGTCATTATTTCTACATCATTGCCATCGGGATAAGTAGCGGGGTGCAGGTTGCTTACATAATCATATTTACCCCGGTTGTCAAAAAAGTATTCAAGTGTATAATCAACAATACGCGGATCAATCAGCGGGCAGTCAGAAGGGATCTTGAGTACAACATCGGCTTTAAACAACTTTGCCGCCTGGTAGTGCCTATCGAGTACATTGCCCAGGCTTCCACGATAATAGGGAATATCCATAGCCAAAGCTTCATTTACTATAACGTCATCTTCCTGATTCTCTGAGGTGGCAATAATGATATCCGCTTTATGCTGAATCATCTGTAAACGCTCAATCATTCTGGCCAAAAGGCTTTTACCTAGGATGGGAAGCATTACTTTGCCCGGTAAACGGCTTGATGCCATGCGGGCCTGTACTATAATTACAATTTTTTCTGTCATGGTATTAAATTTTATTACCAGTTTGCTATTAATTCGTTGCTTAGTTCCGGCTCCGCTTCCTGATGCTGAAATTCAGACATGGACATTTGCGGATCAAAACTTTTCTTATCACCCTTGTGGTTTAAATAATCGCGGCATAGCGCTGCAATTGTTTTGGCAGATGTGCCTTCATTTTGTATCGGGGCAAGCCCTATAAGCTCATCGATATTAAACCAGGAGTGTACCTTTTTACCTAAAGCTATACCCGTATATACTACTGTTGAGTATTGAGTTATCAGCTCGCAGCAATTGGCTATCATGTGGCTGGTGTTGCCTTGCTTATATATCATGGTGCCAGCCGGAGTATACTTAAGAATCTCTTTTTCGGCCCTTTTAAAGTTTTCGTTGGGATGAAGTTTAAATAGCAAAGGCCTTCCGTTGGCTATTTTTACAGCTTTTTTTATAAATGCTACCCTATTCTCCAGTCTAAAGGTTTCCCGCATATCTGTAGTGGCAACCAATACATAATTATGATGGGGAAAATCATTATTCAGATGCTGTTGCTGGTTATCATAATTTGGCATCCCGGTAACTACAATCTTCCGTTGCTCTGTACCTTTACCGGCAAATTGCAGTTTGTAGCCTTCGGAAGCAGCGCAGTAAACATCGCAGATATTTGATGCACCGTTTAAGGAGGTATTGCCACAAAGGGTAGATGGTAACCTTAACGTCCTCACTATTTTACTCCACAGGGTATACCGGTCAATCATTCCCTCTTGTACCCAAATGGTTTTGTATTGCCTCATCCGTTTAGGAATGATCATATCTGTACAATAAACTACCAGGTCGTATTTGTTTTTTTTAGCACCGAAATCAATTTGCAGTGAGTTTTGGTACAGGTATCTTTCAGATTTTAGCTTGAATTTGCGTGAGAGCACCGTGCCGTTGAATATCGGTGTTTTGGTTAACAGGTATTTAAGCGGTGCATTATCTGTAAACAACTGGCTAAACCAGCAATCATACCCGGGTAACTCATTTGCAATCTGGTGCATTTGGGTTGTTTGGTTAATTGAACCCGTAATGAATAATATTTTCTTCATCCTTTAACTTTCAATTATATCGGGCTGCTGTTACAAAGTTTTACTTTTTGTTAAAAGTAACCCCGCTACTTTTAGATAAAGAGAAGCCAACGTTATCAAATTATTAAGGAGTAAGTTTTTAGTGCTGTTTTTTTTACATCAGTAAAGTTTAATCAACCTTTGCATAACTTTTAGGGCCCGAAGTCAGGAAATTCTTAAGCTCCACCAGTTTATCGGTGTTGATGAGATCAACACCACAATTCAGTAATTCTTTCCATACGGCTTCATTTTCTGGCGAAGCCCAAAGCCTTACTTTTTTACCAAACCTGTGCGCCAGCATCACATATGTACATAAACGTTTCTTTTCAACAGGCGAAAAATCACCTCTGCCATCCCATTTTAATAAGTGCGAGTATTTGCAACTTGCCGTTTGATACAAATTTTTTGAAATGGTATCTTGTTTTAACTGCATCAGGTCCTCATCAATAAAGGCTAAGCGGTTTTGCTGCGTTTTAATCATTTCAGAGGGTTTATGCCCGGTTATAACTACGGTTACCTGCCTTTGAGTATAAACCCCATTATTGTAGCCTGATAATATTGGCCGGTATTTTTCAAGTAAAATTTCAAGCGCCTGGTAAGTTTTATCGGCATCAGATTTTATATCAATCATTAATGTAAGCGGGTAAACAGGGCATTTAATTTCTTTGTTATTACCCTCAATACATTCCATCAACGGTTTAAAATAGAGGCGCTCCAGCGTTCGTTGTTTTTTAAAAATGGGGAGGATGTGTGCTACAATGAGTTTGTTCCCTCTTAAATATATATCGGCTTCAATATGGGTAAATCCGTTATCAAGGGCATCATACAAAGGCCGTTTATGCCAGTAATCATTGTGGGCAAATCCATTTACAAGCCTTAAATTTTGGGAGTAGGAGTTATAACCGAAGGAAATCAGCAGAACCAGGAACAAGAATTTAAGGTGCTTGGGGCAATAAAATGCTGTTGGCATCGATAACTTTTTTGTTTCCACAAAATTACCTGTCCAATGTTGCCTAATTATTAGCTTATTATAATGATAAGCCTTTAACCAGAAAAAATTAACATCAGAGGCAACGTATTTGTCAAAGTCACTGTAATATCTATAAGTGATTATTAACTAAAATCAAAAAAATGAAAATTTTACAAAGATTAATAGCCGTTTCATTTACGGCATCAGCTATGTTTTTTGCAACAAACCTAAAAGCTCAAACTACAGCGAAAAACCAATTTAACCTTGGCTTAGGTGCCGAAGTTGGTGTACCAACCGGTGTATCGCGACTGGGCACAAATTTTACATTAGGTGCTACCGGTCGGTTGCAATATGGTTTAACCGATAATTTTGCACTGATGCTTACTACAGGTGGTTATCACTTTTTTCAAAAAATAAAACCGGGTACAAATAAAAGGTACGAAAGCTATGGTGAGATCCCTGTTAAAATTGGTATTAAGCAGTTTTTTGTGCCAAACATATATGTTGCTGCAGAAGGCGGCCTTGTCTGGGAAAAGTTGGAGGCTGGCCAGGGTTGGGCACCATTTCACAGACGCGACCTATCAGGCGGGGTGGGTTATGCCACTAAGCACTGGGATATTGGCGTAAGGTATGAAGATTTTTATATGAAAGATTATCATTCTGGTTTAGTAGGTCTGCGCTTAGCTTACGGGATAGGGTTATAGTTCCAACACACAGACGAATAATTAAACCAAAAAGGGGCAAATGATCATTATATCATTTGCCCTTTTTAGTTTAATTAAAAACTGGTGTATGAGTTGCGCCGGGATTATGCTTTAGTAACCGGAACAGTAAGGCTGATGGTAAGTTCATCGGGGGTGCCGCTGCGGGTGATATTAAAATCCTTGGGTACTATTTTAAAACTGCCTTTAAAGAGGCCTTCATTACCTTTATCATCAAAAGTGAAACTGATGGTAACAGGTTTTGTAATTCCTTTAATGGTGAGTTTGCCCGCGGCCTGGTAACCACTGCTGCTTTTAGTAACCGACGTGGCCACAAATGTAATGGTTGGATGATTATCGGCATCCAACGCACTTTTGGCATGCATATTTTTTAAGAAAAAACCTGTAGCAATGCTTTCAACATCAATGGTTGCAGAAATTTTTGATTGCTCGGGATCTGTTTTATCAAACTGGATATTGGCCCTTAGTGTTTCAAATATGCCGTGGATCTTGCCGCCTGCAAACTTCACTTCGTATGGGCTTTTAACCTTGTAGTTTATTAATGTGAAAGCAAAAGCCGAAATGCTGATGATAAGCAGCATTAGTAAGGGATACATGGTCTTTTTCATAAGAGATTTATTTTTTAATATTTTAATGAATATAACCCCATTGTTATTAAGGGCGTTATATAAACTACGTTTGCCGTATTCATGGGGTTGCCTCGATACATAAACTTATGGTATTTGGCTGTGCCTAAACAAAAATCCCCTGGCCTTTTTAATAAAACCAGGGGAGATGTGGAGGAAAAGCCGACGATGATGCTTTTAAAACTTTTCAACCTAAAGCAATCAACACCCAAACTGAGTAAGGTGATGGTCCAGGTGTTTATAGAACATATTGTTCCATTCGGTTATGCTTAAGGAGCCAAAGGAATGTGACATTCTGCCATCGAACTCTTTTTCGCCTAACTGCTGTGTTTTTTGGATAAAGGCTATCAGCCTGGCCTTTTCTTCCTCAAAATCTTTAGCCGTTGTAATGATAAATGCAGGTGCAGTAGGGCCGTTGTGTTTATAAGGTGTTTCGCTTACTACCTTGTTTTTTACAAGTAGTTTAAGTACAAACTTCATAAAGCCCTTTGGTTTGGGATGCTTATCTTCATAAGTCATCTCATAGGATACGCAGCAATGTGCAAGCATTTGCGCTACAGCCATTTTGCCCCATTGCGGGCTTGTTGTTGGTGTAAGGGTATTGATTCTTTTAATTATACTATCAGCAACCGGTTTAGTAAAAATATTGGGTAGGGCCATAGGTGTTGTTTTTTACAAATTTATTGAATTAAAATCCTATGACGACCGGGAAATTCAATATAGGACAAAAGGTAGTTTTTTTGTTTTAGAGGTTAAGCCTGTACATTCACCTTCTTTCCATACTTTTCAAGAATACTGATGATCTCTGTAAGTTTCATGGGTTTGCTCAAATAGTCATCCATACCTGCCTGCATGCAGGCTTCTTTGTCTTCAACCATAGCATTAGCGGTCATGGCCACAATAATTGGCTGGCTGGGCAGGTGTTTCCTGATGTACCGGGTAGTTTCAAGGCCATCCATTTCGGGCATTTGAACGTCCATGAAGATGATGTCATACTTCCTTACGGCCACGGCATCCAACACCTCGAGGCCATTGATGGCGATATCGGGCTGATAACCCATTTTTTGAAGAATTTGTTTGGCTACCTTTTGATTGATCACATTATCTTCTGCAATCAAAATGCTTAAAGGGTATTGGATAGCCAGATCTTTTGATAAAAACTCTTTTTTTAGTTTATGTTCTGTAAGGGTGTTTCTATCATTTTTTAAGTGATCAATAATGTGTTTTAACAAAACATTGTGTTTTGCCGGCTTTGTAAGTACTGTATTAAATAAGTTAGCCTCGCTTTTGCCTTGCTTATCAACAGAGCTAAGCAATATCAGCGGCATTGCTGGATATATGGCTTTTATTTTACGGGCCAGGTCGGCACCGTCCATTTCGGGCATGTACATATCTGTAATTACCAGCTCAACCTGGTTGTTAGCCTCTAAAATTGCTAATGCCTCGGCGCCTGATTGGGCAATTAATGGAGTAAATTTCCAATGCCTTAGCTGTGTTTCCATAATGTTGCGGTTGGTAGCATTATCATCAACGGCTAATATTTGTTTATTTTCCAGGCCGGCTGCATCTAAATTGAAATAGGCAGTCGGGGTTTTTATGCCAACGCTTGTTTTAATATTAAAGCTAAAAGTAGTACCAGATCCTAATTTGCTTGTTACGTTAATTTCGCCTCCCATTAAATGGATCAGTTTTTCGCTGATGACTAAACCAAGGCCAGTACCGCCATATTTGCGGGTTGTACTGGAGTCAACCTGCGAAAATGCTTTAAAAAGTCTTGATAATTTATCTTCCGGAATGCCAATGCCTGTATCGCGAACAGTAAATAGCAGGTCAAGCTCATTGTTATTTAAGGTGTTTTCAATTACATCAATAAATATTTCACCTTCGTGGGTAAACTTAATGGCGTTTCCCACCAAATTTATTAATATCTGCCTTAAGCGCATCGAATCGGCAATGATATGTTCAGGCACGCCGGGTTCTATCTGGTAAATCAGGTCGATGTTAAGTTTCGATGCCTTATCTGCAAAAAGGTCCAGTACGCTTTCTACACAATCCCTGATATTAAAGTCATGCTCTTCCAGCTCCATATTACCCGATTCGATCTTTGAAAAATCAAGAATATCATTGATAACGGTTAACAAGGCATCGCCCGAGTGCTTAATGGTTTCTGTATACTCAGCCTGTTCATCGGTGAGATCGGTATTGGCCAATAAGGTAGCCATGCCAATAACGCCGTTCATTGGGGTGCGTATTTCATGGCTCATAGTGGCCAGGAAGATGCTTTTGGCCTTGTTGGCATTTTCGGCTTCCTCACGGGCTTTTTCTGCCGCTTCACGTGATATTCTTTCTTCAATAGTAAGCTGTGTAATACTTTCAGTACGTTCTTTTACCAATTGTTCAAGATGTTCTTTTTGCCGCCTCACCGTGCGCATGCGGTATTTGAAAAAGCCGTAAATAGCAGCCACAACAGATAAAACAACCAGCAACTCAAACCACCAGGTTAACCAGAATGGTGGCACGATGGTTATCTGAAGCGGGGAGGTAACCGGCGACCACAAGCCCTGGCTGTTTCTGTATTTTAACAGTACATGATAAGTGCCGTGCGAAAGATTGGTGTACGAGGCTGTGTTGTGATTGCCTATATAGTTCCATTCCTTATCAAATCCTTCTAAATAATAGGCATATTGTTTCCTATCAGGAGAGGCATAATCCAGGGCTGAGAATTCAAACGAAAAGACAGATTGTTTATAGGAAAGCACCAGTTTCCGGGTATCGGTAACATCATTTTTTAATGGCGAGGGGTCTTGTGAATTTACAGCAATGGAAAGCGGCTTATTAAATACCTGGAAAGAGGTAATAACTAATGGTGCAAACCCCACTTTTTTTAATATCTGATCTGGAGTAAATTCATTGAACCCATTAATACCACCAAAATACATTTTTCCATCATAAGTTTTTAACGCCGAATGTGGTTTATACTCATCACCCTGCAAGCCATCTTCAACTGTATAATTAAAAAAAGACTTTGTTTCGGGGTCTAATTTAGATAAGCCGCCATTGCTGCTTACCCAAAGTTTGCCATAATCATCTTCTCTTACGGAGTAAATGATATCACTTGGCAGGCCATCTTTTTTTGTAAAAGTTGTGAAATGCTTTTTTAGCGGATCAAAAAGATCAAGGCCCGATAGGGTAGTGAGCCATAACCGGCCTTTACTATCTTCAAAAATATCGGTTACGCCATTATTACTGATACTATTGGTTTTTTCGTCATGAACAAAACGTTTAAACTTGCCTGTTTTACGATCAAATAAATTTAAGCCACCATCTGAGGTTCCAATCCACAGATTGTTTTTGCTGTCTTCTAATAACGAATAGATCCTGTCGCTGCTAATGCTGTTTGGATCATACAGGTTGAACTTATAGTGGGTAAAAACTTTTGTTTTGTCATCATAACAATCCAATCCATCGTTAAAAGTGCTTAACCAGGTTTTTTTATCGCGAGTATGTAAAATGAAATAAATATTATCGCCGCCTATTCCCTGGGGCTTAGCCGGATTATGCTTAAAGTTGGTGAAAATGCCGGTTTTAGGATCAAGTATGCTGAAGCCATCTCCCCAGGTGCCAATCCATAATTTGCCTTCGGCGTCGGGTTTTACGGTAAGTACGTAGTTGCCCGTAATGCCATTTTTGCCATCGGTTGGTTGTTTAAAGCTTGAAAATATTTTACTTACCGGGTCAAATTTATTTAAACCGCCGCCATCTGTCCCAATCCATATTTTATGATCTTTATCCTCGGCCAGGTCAAGTACGTAATTATTGGACAGGCTTTCCTGGTGACTGTTGTGCCGATATAGGTTGAAACTTGCGGTAGTTTTTTTGGATAGATTGATGCCGCCGCCAAACGCGCCAACCCACATGTTTCCAGACCGGTCTCTGCAAATACCATAAACCGAATTTCCGTTGATGCTATTGTTATCAATCTCATCATGCTGATAGGAAACAAATTTGCCCGTTTTTCTATTTAATACGCATAAGCCGCCATTTTCAGTGCCAATCCATAGGTTTCCATCCTCATCGTTATTAAGGCTGTAAATGGTGTTGCTTGAAATGCTGCCGGCATCATTTTTATCGTGCAGAAAACGTTTGAATGTTTTATCTGTTCTGTTAAATAAGTACAGTCCATCTGCTTGTGTACCAATCCATAGCTGATGGAACTTGTCTTCAAAAATAGCTACAACGTTGTTACCCCGGATTGCTTTAGTCGCCGGGTCATAATAGGGAAAATTTGAAAACTTGTTGGTTTTGCTGTTGTAAAGGTTTAAGCCCCCGCCACCGGTGCCTACCCATATATTGTGCTGTGAATCCTTGTAAACAGTGCGCGCGTTATTATCGCTAAGCGTACCTGCATCCTTATCAGAATGCATATGATGCTCAAATATATTACGTTTCAGATTGTAACGGTCAATGCCTCCGTTTTGAGTTGCCACCCATAAGTTGCCATTATCATAAAGTAAGCGGTTGATAATGTTATTGATGATGCTTTTAGGGTTTTTATCGTCATGGAAATATCGTACAAAGCGGCCTGTGCTTCTTTGGTACATGTTTAAACCGCCCGATGTTGATAGCCAGATATTGCCATTGTCATCTTCGGCAATATCGGTTATTGTGTTGTTACTTAAGGATGTACTATCTTTGGAATCATAGCGGTATTTTATAAACTGGTATCCATCATACCTGTTTAAACCATTACGGGTACCTATCCACATAAACCCCCGGCTATCCTGAAAAATGGAGTTAATATTAATCTGCGATAAGCCTTCGGCAGTACCTACATGCAAAAACTTAAGGCTTTCGTTTTGTGCATAACCATTAAACGGCATTAGGATGCAAATTAAAAATAAAGAGCAAACAATGGGTTTATAGTTTTGGAACAACCTTAGCATAGAACGTGATTTAACATTGAAAATACTGCAGAAACAGTAAGTTTATAATGATTTGTATACGTTGTTTCTCACTAATTAGTTTCCTAAAGGTTTAAACAATTGTTATTGTAAAATGCCATTTAGTATTACCGATGATACAAAATTGTACTGTTTTTGACCCATTAACCGTTTTGTACAAAAAGTTAAATTTGTTACTGTTGCCTTATGCAAATGTTTGGCCTGTTGCAATTTAGGAAGCTGATACTCCCTTTATCTCTGAGGAAATTATATGCGGCATTAATGTTGAAAACATGTTGTTATGTTTTACTGAAAAGTAAACTAATAATTAAACATGATGATATGAAAACAAATTTAAAAAAAGCCACCTTACTCCTTACCGGAATTATGGTAGGTGGTAGATTATTCGCTCAAAGTCCTGATACTACAGCCGCAAAAGACTATGTTAAACCGTTCTCAGGTGGCAATCAATTACGCACCTGGTCAATAGGTGTTAACGGCGGTTTATTAACTCCGTTCACTATTTTTGGCAGTAACAACAAACAGGATTTTACCCATCCGCAAGAGCAAATAGGATATGGGGCTTATATTAAAAAGCAAATATTGCCTTCTTTTGGCCTGCAGGCAGATTTCCTTCGCGGTAAAGTTAAAGGTACCAGCAGCCAAACAAATGCTTTAGGCCAATCTACCTACTCGCAGTATGAAACCAATATTAACTGGTCTGCAAGTTTAAGTGCCAACATTACATTGGCTAATATTAACTGGCGTCATGAAAAGCCATTTATCCAGCCGTATTTAACGGTAGGTGCGGGAACTATGAATTACACCCCTAAAATTACTGAAACCGGCGGCCAGCAAACTAATTTTAAAACCACTGGCAACGGATCAATAAACGAAGTGTTTATTCCGGTTGGTCTTGGTTTAAAATTCGATCTTGCTCCAGGTGTAAACCTTGATTTAGGTTACCAGGTTAACTTTGTAAACTCTGATAATTTTGATGGCTACAAATTCGGAGCTACAAATGACAGATTCTCTTATGCACACATTGGTTTAGAGTTTGCTTTAGGCAGTCGCAAAAAGCTGCAAATGGCTACTCATAACCCGGTAGCATCTATGCGTACAGAGTACTTATGGGAAAATGAACAAACTAAAACAGCTTTGCAAAAACAAATTGATGCAGAAAAAGCTAAAAATGATGAATTAAGAAATGATTTGAACACTACTAACGCAAACCTTGCTAAATTAACAACTGATAGCGACGGAGACGGTGTTGTAGATGTAAACGACAAGTGCCCTAACACACCAGCCGGTACAAAGGTTGATGGTTCTGGATGCCCGCTTGCAAAACCAGAAGTTAAGGTTTATGTTACCGAAGAGGATAAGAAAGTGGTTAAAGATGCCATCAAAAACCTGGAATTTGATTTAGGCAAAGCTACAATCCGCGCGCACTCATTTCCAAGTCTTGATAGGGTTGCCGGATTATTGGTTGACAAAAACTTCAGCTTAAAATTAGCCGGACATACAGATAACACAGGTGCTGATGAATTAAACATGCGTTTATCAAAAGACCGTGCAGAATCAATTAAAGCTTACCTGGTAAGTAAAGGTGCAAATGCATCACGAATTGAAGCTACAGGTTATGGCGAAACACAACCAATTGCAACTAACAAAACTGCAGCTGGTCGTCAGGCTAACCGTAGGGTTGAGTTCACTTTATATTAATAGCAAAATCCTGTTAAACACAGGTTATGTAAAAGCCTCCCGATTTATCGGGGGGCTTTTTGCGTTGGTTTCTATCTTAGGTGCAGATAGCGTGTTACTTTGTGGGTGGGCAAAGCTGCATAAAGGTTACTAAGCTGCTGGCCTCGTATGATTGTATATCGCCGGTAGGGCAGCTTACCGCGTAATTGCGATAAGTAAGATTACGCTTTGCGTCGCGGTTTTTCCAGGCGGTATTTATATTGTTCTGTATCCAGCTTAAATATTGGGTTTGGCCGCCCTCTTTTATTAACTGCATCACATATTGGGCAAAAATGGCTTTTAGCACACCTTGCTCATTAAAGTCGCCTTCTGCGGGTAGTATGCCGTTGGTGCATAGGTTGTTCTTAACATAATCTGTATAAAGTTTGGCATCGTTAAGGTAAGTAACATCCCTGGTTGTCTTGTACAGTTCCAAAGCCGCGCCAATAGCCGTGCCCGAGTTATAAGTATAATCCTGGCCACCCGCCGGATTGTTGCCAATTTTATTATCGTTCACTTTGCCCGATGCATCAACCAAATTGGCTTTGCTCCAGGCATAAATTGATTTAGCCTTGGTTAAGTAAGAGGCATCGCCGGTGATGGTATACAAGCGCATAGCGGCAATAACCGTTGGATAATTAATGCATGAGTTTTTACCGCTATGATTAAAATCCCAATACATGCCGCCATTAACGGAATCATATGAGCCTGCCCAAACATGATCAAAACCGGCCTTGGCTTTTTCCAGGTATGTGGCGTTACCGGTAATTTGGTTGGCACGGGCCAGCGACATTATCCACCACATCATATCATCATAAATAAACCACACCGCCTTATTGCTCCAGTTATAGGCATCGTAATGATCATAGTTGCCCTGGTATATATCATTTATCATGGTTAGCTGAGATTTGGCTTTGGTACGCTGGTATACGTTCATAGCCATATCCCAATAAATAGCCTGCGCCCAAATGGCAGCTACACCATCCTTTTTGGTTGTACCGTAATATAATTTGGCTGTGGGGTTATAAAAGTAACTGTTGAAAGCATTGTAGGCAAGGTCAGCATCGCTCGTAGTAAAATTCTTGTCAATAGATTTGACTACAGCTGTTTTTGTTGGTGGGATGTTTTTGTCTTTACTATAGCTTACAAACGAGATAAGCAACCCGGTAATCAATAAGCATAACGATTTTTTCATAGTGGTGTTTTTAAATGGAATATAACCTAATATAGTGTTGGGGGCAAGTTTAAATAAGCAGGAACAGAAATTTCCGGTACTGCTGCAATTGCGTATCTATAGATTTGTCTGTAAGTATCTACATCGCCGCTTTTTAGGCGCTCGCAAAGCACAATGTCATTAACGGTCATTTAAAATAGGTAACTGGATGTTGGCGGTACAATTATCGGTCAAAAAAATTGCTTATGCCAAATCGCCGTAAAAAAGAATCGTTCCCTGGAAAAATAAGTATGAATTGAAGGTGAAAGTTTATTTGTTTTTCTTTTAAATAGATAATTATATAGTTTAACGATATAGGATAAACTAATATAATTAAAACAGATAAAATTTAATATTCAACAGATAATACTTTGAAACTATAGGCGTTTGATAGCCAGTTTATTTATAAAATACCTAAAGCTAATTTATTATGTACCGGGAAGTAGTTAATGATGAAATATTAATAGTATAATCCATTATGATCTCTACATAATCCATTGTTGTGGCTGATTATTGCGTATATTTTTGAAATAAACATTAACTGCCCTCATTTTATTATACCTGCCGGGATATTTTTGCTTCCCGTAATTAAATCTTTTTTCCTCCTTTATGACATAAAAATTTCGATCAAAAATACCTTGCTTCACCTTGCCTTATCTACCTTATAAAACCTTTCACCTGCATGAAATTCCTGTTTACCTTATTATTCCTTGTAACCGGTGTGTCCATCGGTTTTGCCCAAAATCACGCGTCCATTAAAGGTCGGGTTATTGATTCCCTTGATGGAAAACCTTTAGAACTTAGTACCGTAGCCGCTGTTGATGTAAAGGATACCTCGTTAATTGCCTATACTTTAAGTAAAAAAACAGGCGAGTTTGAACTCAGTAGCCTGCCAGCCGGTAAAAAGTTAAAACTGATTATCTCTTTCACATCCCATAAAAGCTTTGTTAAGGTATTCAACTTTCAAAAAAATGAGGCGGTAGATCTGGGCAGCGTTTCATTGAGTAACAAAATGCTGGCCGAAGTAGTGGTTAGGGCCGAGCGCGTTCCCATCACGGTAAAAAAAGATACTATTGAATTTAGTGCCGAGGCATTTAAAACCAGGCCTAATGCCGTGGTTGAAGAACTGCTTAAAAAGCTGCCTGGCGTGCAGGTTAACGGCGATGGATCCATAACCGTTAACGGGAAGGGCGTAAGCAAGGTACTTATTGATGGCAAGCAGTTTTTTGGCAGCGATCTTAAAATAGCCACCAAAAATCTGGACGCTGCCATTGTAGCTTCGATACAGGTTTATGACGACAGGGAGAACGATCCAGACCATTTGATAAGCGATACCAAGGTTCAAAAGGTAATTAACCTTAAACTTAAAAGAGCCATAAAACGGAGCATGTTTGGTAAAGTATTTGGTGGTGCAGGTACCCGTGACAGGTATGAAAGCGGAGGGCTGTTCAACTTGTTTCGCGATACTTTGCAGGTAAGTATTATCGGGCTAAGCAACAACCTAAACCGCACGGCGTTTTCAAACGATGAGCTGTACTCACAAGGTGGCTTTAACCGTAGTGGGGGTAACAGTTTATACAATGGCACGGTTAATACCGGTGGCCAGGGCTGGGGTGGTATTGAAAAAATAACATCGGGTGGCTTTAACCTAAATACCGATTACGGCAAAAAGTTAAAGCTAAACCTGCTTTATTTTTACAGTCAAAAAAATAATGTCTCGCAAAATTCCGCATTTATGCAGAAGTTTTTGGGCGATACTACCCTGCACACCACCTCGAACAGTGAATACCGGTCAAACAATTATTCACATTCCATAAGCGGCTTAATGGATTGGAATCCCGATACCCTCAATACCATCCACTACGCGCCAAAAGTTATCTTTAGGCGCGATAATTCGTCAAGTACTTCGTTCTCTGATAACTTCAATAATATTGATGGTCATTTGAGTACTGCAAGCGGTAGTTCAAGCAATAGCGGGCATGGTGCGGAATTTCAACAGGATTTTTATTATAACAAGCGTTTTAAAGGCAAAAGAGGGGCATCTATAAATATTGGCCACAACCTGGCGTATAGCCCTAATAACTCACAAAACCTTAGTGTTAACAATCTTCACTCTTTTGTATCCGACCTAAAATCAGATACCTTAAAGCGACTGGGCAATGGTAAAAGCACTAATTTTTCGGCAGCATTAAATGGTAGTATCCGGTATCCGTTCAATAAAAAAATAATTGCCGATATCACCACATCCGGTAATTACAACCGATCAGGAGAGGAGAGCTACGTTTATGATTACAATAAAAGCACACGGGCTTATGATATATATTTGCCAAGCCAAAGCACCAATCTTAAGCGGAATTTATTTACAGAGGATGTGAAACCGGGTATAACATACCAGGCCACCAAAAGTATATCGCTAATTGCAGGCGTGTCATTTAACTGGCAACAGGCCGAAAATAAATTTATAACCGAAACCAATTATCATAATTATCTTTTTGTGCTGCCAACTGTAAGGCTGGAACTGGGCTCTGCATCTATTGGCTATAGCCGGTCGGCCAATTTGCCCAGCTTATCATCGTTGCAACCTCAAAGCATTGTTTACAGCCCGTTGTACACCTTTACCGGCAACCCATTGTTAAAGCCTACTACTTATGATAATTTAAATGCAAACTACAACAAGTATTTCCAGGCATCGCAGGTGAATATTTATTTTTATGGCAGCTTTTCAACCGAGCAAAATGCGGTTGTGCAAACGCAGATTAGCACTGCTAATGGAGCACAGGCTACAAATTTTGTAAACCGCGATGGGCAACTCAATGTAAACCTATCCATGGGTTTGTATAAGCAATTTAAAAAAATGGGTAAATGGACGTTAAACGCCAACTCCTCGCTAAACGGATACTTTCGCCGTAACCTTAATATTATTAACGGTGTAGATGGTTGGCAGAAAAGCTATTCGCCGGGAATTGGTCAATTTATCAACGTAAACTGGAATGATAAGATAGAGCTGAACACAAATGTTGGTTATCGTACAAACAATACACTGTATAATTATGGTGATCATAAAAAGGTACTGAGCAATAACTTTAACATGAGTAATAACCTGGTGGTACGCTGGCCCAAACGAATAATATGGGAAACCAAGCAGGATTTTAACTACAACTCGCAGGTGAGTAATAATTTTCAAAAGGGCATCAATGTAGTAAGCAGTTCTGTAGCGCTGCAAATGCTTAGAAAAGATCGCGGCGAAATAAAAATAACCGGCTATGATCTGTTTAATCAAAATACCAGCGTATACCGTTATGCCGGCGATAACTCTATTTACGATGTGCAAAACAACACCCTGAAAAGGTATTTCCTGCTTACGCTTACTTACAAGTTTAATAGCATGAGTACTAAATAGGAGGGGATTTATATTTAAGCCTTTAATAGCTTAACTTCATCGTTACCTCTATTTTCACATTAAGCTATCCATTGTTCCAGGCAGTCGGAAAAAACATTTATATTTTTTTCTGAGTGCTTGGAATTCTCATTTATACTTGCGTACATTTGTAGTGCACTATCTAACTATAGCGCTACAATGATAGAGATAAAAGATCTGCATTTCGGGTACCAAAAAAACAAGCTGCTTTTTGGTGGACTAAACCTCAAACTAACTAAAGGGCATATTTACGGCTTGCTGGGAAAAAACGGCGCCGGTAAGTCAACCTTGTTGAAAAATATAGCAGGATTGGCTTTTCCTTTAAAAGGGAGTTGTGCTTTTAATGGCATGAACGTTTCCGATAGGCCGGTTTCGGTACTTGAAGATATTTACTTCCTGGCCGAAGAGCTATTTGTACCTGATCTTACACCCGCCCAGTTTGTGGCCAATACGGCATATTTTTATCCCAACTTTAGCAAAGCCGATTTTTATCAATACCTGAGGGCTTTGGATGTGGATATTGATGCCGTTATGAATAAACAATCATACGGGCAGCAAAAAAAGGCCATGATAGCTTTTGGGCTGGCCACAAATACAGGATTGATGATCATGGACGAACCTACCAATGGGCTTGATATTCCATCTAAGGTGCAGTTCAGAAAGCTCATCGCATCAATACTTACCGAGGATAGATGTATTGTAATATCCACACACCAGGTAAGGGATCTCGATAGCTTAATTGATACCCTGCTGGTATTGCATGGTGGCGAGATTGTGATCAATCAGTCCATTGATGATGTAATTGAAAAAATCACATTCGGCAGTTATTCAGATACAGAAGATCTGCCGGTTTTATATGAGGAAAATGGTCCGCGGGGTAAAAACGCCATCCTTAAGAATACTACCGGCGAGTATAGTAAGGTAGATCTGGAAATACTTTTTAATGCCATCATTGCCGATAATCAACCTGTTTTAAAAACTTTAAATGCATCAGTAAATGAATAATATTTTTAAGCCCGCACGTTTCGGGATGCTGTTTGTAAAATTCACAGCCGAGCACTATAAAAGCTACCTGATGTCGTTGATTGTGCTCATGGGAGTACTGATGCTTGGCGGCAGCTTTATGGTGTACCTAATAAACGTACGTATGGAAATAAGTCTGCAATTATTGCTGTTATTGTGGGTTATAATGTTTGCCGGAACGGTATTTACAAGTACCATATTTGCTGATATAAATAGTAAAAAAGCCATTGCCAGCCTCACCCTACCAGTCACACATTTTGAAAAGTACATGGTGGCCTGGCTCTATTCCTTCGTTATATTCCTGGTACTGGTAATATCAGCTTTTTACCTGGTGATGTTATTTTTATTGAACATCAAGCATTTTCCTGGGGAGCAGCAAGAGGTGTTCAGCTTATTTTATAATGTAAATGGTTTAAGCACCAGCGTGCTTTTTGTACTGCTTACCATATATGGTGTATTGCACTCCATTGCTTTTTTTGGAGCCATCTATTTTAAAAAGATGCATTTTGTAAAAACAGCGTTGCTGTTTTTTATGATTATAGGTGTTTTAATTATAGGCAATAATTTGGTTATGCGGCAAATGTTAAATCGGGATATTATCCAGGTAATGCCGTTTAGCAATGTAGGGTTCATGGAAAAAGGAACCATGTATTCTGTTAACGTGTCGGGTTTTGTGTGGACGGGCCAGGTGGTGTTTGTAGGTATGGCTTTGTTTTTTTGGGTAGCCGCTTACTTTCGTTTAAAAGAAAAACAGGTATGATCTGGTTTAACTATGGAGTTTAAAGATAAGGATGCCATATACCTGCAAATAGCAGCCTATGTGAGCGAAAATATATTATTAGGTAAATGGTTGCCGGATCAAAAGATTCCGTCGACAAGGGATCTTGCTATTGAGCTGGAAGTAAATCCAAATACTGTTATCAGATCGTACGAGTTTTTGCAGAGCCAGGAGGTGGTTGTAAACAAACGCGGACTGGGAATATTTGTGGCGGCAGATGGCCCTCAAAAAGTTAAAGCCTACCGTAAGGAACGTTTTATTCAACAGCAGATGCCTGAGTTTTTTAGAAATATATACCTGCTTGATATAGATATTAAGGATTTAGAGGCGATGTACGAAAAATACAGATTGGCCATTGCTCAACCCAAAACAGACCCAAACAAATGAAGACGAGTACAAAAATATTTATAGCTGCCTTACTGTTCCTGGTGTTATCAATACTGGGATATGATTATTTGCTAAAAAAGGAATTTAATACCGGCAAGTATAAAGATGTATACGCCTATTACATCCCGCTTGATTTTAAAAACTTTGATGTGTTGGATATTAATGCGGGGCACATAGCCAATGTAAAATTGATACAAGGGCCATTTAGTGTAAAGATTGAATCAGATGCCCGGCATTATGTAAAAGTAAAACAAACGGGTACTCACCTTCAAATAGATGTGAACCTGGCAGTTGAACGTTACTACAACCACAATGCCCAACTGTTGCTGATATCTTGTCCTGATTTAAAAAGTGTGAACGTTAATGCTTTTAGTACGGTTAAAGGTCAAAAAATCATTGATACCGTAACCACAGAAGGCTGGAATTCGCGCGAGGTTTTGATTGATGGCTTTAAACAGGATAGCTTAACTATTACCCAAAGCTACGGGAGCCATGTTGTGTTGGCTAATAATCATATTCGATCTGTAAATGCTGCTGTAGGTGAAAGCCCTTTAAGTGGCTCCATACTCACCGTTTTAAAAAATAACCGGTTTGAAAATGCCAAGCTGCGGATTTTAAACCGGAGCAAGTTGATTTTACACCAGGCAAGCATACAGCACCTGGATTATAGCATGGCCGATAGTACACAGTTACTTATCAATGGAGCGGCCAATAATACAATAAAACGATAATAGAAATACCTAACCACTTACAACTTATGAAATTAGTTATCAATTCACTTTCAAAAACCTATGCCAATGGGGTGCATGCTTTAAAGGATGTATCACTAACCTTATCAAATGGCATGTTTGGTTTGCTGGGACCAAACGGAGCGGGCAAATCATCCCTGATGCGTACCATAGCTACCTTGCAGGAGGCGGATAAAGGCAGCGTTTTTTTGGATGACCTGGATGTACTGAAAAATAAAACCGAAGTAAGGCAATTATTAGGTTACCTGCCGCAGGAGTTTGGGGTTTACCCTAAAATATCTGCCGAGCGGATGCTTGATCACATTGCCCAGCTTAAAGGGATTGGGAACGCCGGCGAACGGAAGGACCTGGTGGGCAGCCTGCTTGAAAACGTGAACCTTTCAAAAGACAGGAAGAAGCACCTTGGCACCTATTCGGGTGGTATGAAACAGCGTTTTGGCATTGCCCAGGCACTGATAGGAAACCCTAAGCTCATCATTGTTGATGAACCAACCGCCGGACTTGACCCAGCAGAGCGGAACCGCTTTTATAACCTGCTAAGTCAGCTGGGCGAAAATACGATAGTGATCCTATCAACCCATATAGTTGAAGATGTAAGCACGCTTTGCTCCAACTTTGCCATCATTTGCCAGGGCGAGGTGTTGTATGCAGGCCAACCAGATACTGCTGTAAATGAGTTGGAAGGTAAAATATTTAGTAAAGCCATCAGTAAGCAGGCCCTTAATTTTTACCAGGACGATTTTACGGTGATATCTACACAGTTAAAAATAGGTAAACTACATATCCGCGTGATACAGGATACTGACCCGGGCAATGGTTTTGTAGCGGTAAGTCCTGGCCTTGAGGATGTTTACTTCAGCAATATTGCTACCCGTGTAGATGTTAATACCATTTAACCCTCTTTAAATCACAACAATATGTTCTGGAAAATATTTATTTTCGAGGTGCAAAATCGCCTCAGGAGGCCCGCGGTGTACCTGTATTTTGCGGCCGCGCTAATTTTTACCGTAATGACCTTTGCCACCGGTTCATTACCTTTAGGCGAAAAAGAACACATTAATGCGCCTTATGTAATTGCCCTTTGGTGCTCGGGTATCACCATGCTTATGATGTTGGTAAGCTCGTCCATTATGGGGGTAGCATTATACCGCGATATTGAATACAATACCAAAGACTATTACCTTACTTATCCCATCACCAAAGCCGGCTATTTTTGGGGTAGATATTTGGGTTCGTTTTTATTTATGTTTTTTATAGCAAGCTCTATTATAATTGGGGCTTATATAGGTACTAAACTTGGTCCTTTAATGGGCTGGAAAGACCCTAAGGAGTACGGCCCTAATAAGCTGGTGTATTATCTGCACCCGTTTTTTACCATGGCGCTCCCAAACCTGTTTTTTACTTCTTCATTGTTTTTTGGATTAGTAGCGCTTACCCGCAATGTAAAGGTGATCTACAGCGGTGGTATTCTGTTGTTTTTAGGCTATTTTCTTTCCATCTTTTTCCTTAATCACACCAATAATGCCACGGTAATTATTAATGCCGATCCTTTTGGCCTTAACGCGGTTCGCCTGCTTTCGGGTACCGCAACTTCAATTCAAAAAAACACCACCCTGTTCCCCATTGAAGGTGCCTTTTTATTTAACCGCATCCTGTGGACAGGTGTAGGGTTAGTAATTTTGTTGTTTACTTATGTGCGTTTTAATTTTGAACGGTTTTTTAGCGGAAAACGGGATAAATCGGCTATTGATGATATAGTATCAAAAGTAAAGCGTTCGCTCATCTTAAACTCCAAAGTTAGTTTTTCGGGCTCCTATAACCGCAATACCCTGTTTAGTCTTACCAAGGTGGAGTTAACCAATATTATCCGCGATAATTATTTCTGGATCATTTTATTAAGCGGTGTTGGTTTTCTGGGTTTTGTTTTTTGGATGGGTAATACCGAGTTTGGTGTATCCTATTTTCCGCGTACCATTATGTTGATGGATATATTTAATGATGTATTCCCGTTCTTCATATTTTTCATCATTATATTTTACACTGGCGAAACGCTTCACCGCGACAGGATAACCAGGTATGCTTTCATTAACGATTCTCTGCCGCCGCCAAACTGGGTGCTAAATGGCTCTAAACTCATCGCGTTGCTCATTATTGGATTTGGATTATCGCTGGTTCCCTTAATAACAGGGCTGGTGGTACAAACTGCAAAAGGATTTTATCACTATAACCTGTCTTTTTATTTGGTTTACGTGTTCACTATTGTAATGCCCCGCCTGTTGGAGATGGTTATATTCTCATACATGGTGCATGTGCTTATTAATAACAAATTTGTGGCACATGGGGTAGGGGTAGCCTTTTGGGTGCTGGTTTTTTTCCTGAATGTAACGGGCATGTTTAACTATAACCTGCTCATTTATTCCTATACACCCTGGTACGGCATCTCGGATATGGACGGATTGGGTCATATGCTGAAACCTATATACTGGTTTAACCTGTACTGGCTGCTTTTTGGCGGTCTGCTTATCATCCTTTCGGCGCTGTTTTATTATCGTGGCGTTACCAGTTCATTTAAGGAACGCCTTCAGTTGCTGGGCGAACGGTTTGATGCTAAAACTAAGTTATTCACTGCCGTATTAGTAATGGCATTCTTAGCCGTAGGCGCTTACAATTATTATAATATAAGTTATTTAAACAATTTTTTAACCCAGGGCGAAAATGAGAGCAGGGCCATTATTTATGAAAAAACGTTAAAAAAATATGCCAGCCTGCCGCTACCCAAAGTAACTCGTATAGTGATAAATGCGGATATATTCCCCGATAAGCAGCAAGAATTTGTAAAGGCCTTCATCACCGTTTTTAACAGAACGGATAAGCCTATTTCAAAGGTGCTGATGGATGGCGATGAGCTTGCTGATTACTCCATTAAAATAGATGGTAAACCGGTGCCGTTTACTTACCCTTTAACCTACCAAAGGGGGATGTTCAATTGGTTCAGGCCAAAGCGGGATACAGCCGATTTTCGTTTGTACCAGTTTCAAAAACCATTAGCTCCCGGCGATTCGGCGGTGTTCGAGATTAATTCATCTGTTACCCATAAAGGTTTTGAAAATGGTTTGTATGCTAAAAACCGACTGCATAACGGTACGTTTTTTAACGGAGGCTTGCCCGGTATAGGTTATGATGACGATGACGAACTGAACAGCAACTACGTGCGTAAAAAAAATGGCCTGCCAGAGAAGCATGAAGATGAAATTGCGCAGAACAACCCGGTTGGTATTAGCACGCTAAAATCGGGCAGCGCTTCTGATCTTCTGAGCATAGATATTACCGTGAGCACATCAGGCGATCAAACAGCCATAGCACCCGGCGAACTGCAAAAACAATGGCAGCAAAATGGCCGGAATTATTATCGCTATGTACAAACGCAACCCGGTATGTATGCTCCATTAGCTATTGTATCGGCAAAGTTTTCGGCATTGCATGATAGTGTACAGCTTGATCATAAAGTTAATATCAATATCTATTATCATCCTGCTCATAATGCCAATATAGGACGGTTTATGGCGGCATATAAAGATGGTCTTCGTTATTATTCTACAGCTTTTGGGCCATACCCTTTTAAAAACATCCGCCTGGCCGAAACCTCTGTATATGGCCCTCATGATGCTTCATTGAATACCATGGATACCTATGCCGAGTATTACGCATGGAACGCTGATTTTAAAGACCCCAACCAGTTTGACTTTTGCTATTTTAATACCACGCGCGAACTGGCCCACCAGTGGTGGCGTTACCAGGTAGCACCTAATAGTACCGTAGGGTCGTTGGTAATTCCGGAAGGATTGGCAACCTACAGTGCCCTGGTGATGGCCGAAAAGAAATACGGAAAAGATAACCTGAAATGGATCTTGTTAGATCAGATTGACTTTTACTCGTTTATCAGGCGGCGCATGGAAGACAAAGAACACCCGTTAATAAAGGCTGATAAATGGTTTGAATGGGGTGGCAAAGCAGGTTTAGTGCTTTACACGTTGAAAGACCTCATGGGCGAAGATAGTTTAAACGCCGCCCTGCGCGAGTTTAAAGATGCTTATCAATTTAAAAGTAAGCCACCCTTTGCAGGCAGTAATGACTTGTACCGATACCTGCAAAAGCACGTGCCCGATTCATTGCAATATTATTTAACCGATACGTGGCAAAAAATCACCCTGTACGATAATAAGGTGACCGAAGCCAAAGCTGTACCAACAGGAAACAAAAATGAATATAAGGTAACCTTAAAGGTAAATGTTGAAAAGGTTTGGATAGATAAAAAGGGCAATGATATACCGGCTAGGAACATGAACGATTATATTGATATAGGGGTATTTGCTGCTAACAGTACTAATAAGGAAGGACGCATGGTTACAAATCCGCTTTACTTTAAAAGATATAAATTAACGGCTGGCGCGCATACCATAACTGCTATTGTTAAAGGCAAACCAATAAATGTGGGTATAGATCCATATAACAAACTGATTGACCGCATGCCTAATGATAATTCGAAAGATCTTTAATCGTGATGATTCATTGAATTTTACGCTGCCTGATAGCATTGCACTATAATTAAAAAGCCAGCTGCTTTTATAAGTAGCTGGCTTTTTTATCAAAATGCTTTATGGGTATCTAAAACAACAACCATATTTATTTGTGGCAATAATAAAATTTGCCGCTACTTTAAATCATTTTTAACTCACGTCCCATCAACCCAAAGTCAAAAACTGCAACTTGCTGTTATTTAACAAACTGGATTGCTACTTTTGCGGCTTCATAATTTTATTACCCCATGGCAAATTACAGCGACCGCATTGAACTTTTAAAAAAACAGATTAAGCCTTTATGTGATCAATTAATACAACATGAGCTTTATAAAAACATCAATACCCTTGATGAGCTTACCGTTTTTATGGATCACCACGTATTTGCTGTTTGGGATTTTATGTCGCTGTTAAAATCGTTACAGCAAAAACTTACCTGTACGGTTACACCATGGATGCCAACCGGGAATGCAAACACACGCTACCTCATTAATGAAATTGTAACCGGCGAAGAAAGTGATGTAGACGAAGAGGGTAACCGTACCAGCCATTTTGAGCTGTACCTGCGCGCCATGCAGCAAGCCGGCAGCCAGGCAATAGCCATTAACAACCTGTTTGATGAGTTAAACTTTGGCAAGCACATTGATGAAGCTTTGATCATTGCGGAGATTCCGTTGGCTACCCGTAACTTTATGCAGCATACTTTTGATGTTATTGGCACTAATAAAAATCATGTGCAGGCAGCAGTATTTACCTTCGGCCGCGAAGATTTGATACCAGGTATGTTTGTGAGCATTGTAAAAGAGATTAACAAACAACTGCCCGGCAAGGTTGATATCCTGTTATATTACCTGGAACGCCACATTGAAGTTGATGGCGACCACCACTCGCAGTTAGCCTACCAAATGACAGCCGAACTTTGTGGCGATGACGATAACAAATGGGAAGAAGCTACTATAGCCGTTAAAGAAGCTTTACAGGAACGCATCAACCTTTGGGACGGTATACTTTCCGCTATCAATACCCCGGTAGTAGCGGAGTAAAAGCTTATATTTGGTCAAAGATCGATTTACCGTGAAACGTATTTTAACAGTATTATTACCTTTCTTACTAATTTTTACCTTAAGCGGCTGTTGGGAAAAAACCTCTAACAGCGCAGAACAAAGCTTTACGCTATGGGCGGGCCAAAAACCAGATCAAAATGTGAGGGCTATCAATGGTAAATACTGGCAATCGGCACATTTTACCCTCGAGTATATTCTTTATCTGGAACTGGCACCAACGGAGGAATGGAAATTAGCCTTTATTAAACAAAACCATCTACATATCACAAGCGATAATCCGGGGCTACCTCACGGCGCACCATCGTGGTTCATCAATAAAACAGGCTTGAATGTTTGGCGGTCAAAACCAGATAACGGCAATTTATATGAGGAAGATCCCCAAACCGGCCATTTCTTTATTTACGAAGAACAGTTGTAATTACGGCTAATTGATTGATGTACTTTAGAGTTCGGATGTTCGATTTTGGATTTATTCTATCGTCTTAGCTGGGATTTATCGGATTAAATAATTTATTGAATCTATCTAACGTGGACTTATCACTCACAATTTATTCAACTCATCCATTAACTGTTTACTTATCCTGTTAAAGTAGCGCCTTACGCCAAAGCCCATTACGGTTTGGATACCGCGGGTAGCATTGGTTAAAAACACCTCGTCGGCCTCGTATAATATATCGGGGTTTATTTGGGCTTCGGTAATTTGAATGTTATTATCCTGTGCCAGCTTGATCACTACCTGGCGCATTACGCCTTCTACGCAGCCTTCGCTTAGCGCCGGGGTATATAAATGGTTTTGGTAATGGATAAATATGTTGGAGCTGCTGGCTTCACATAAAAAACCATTCTGGTTTAACAGGAAAACATCATCCAGCTTGTTTTGCGTTTTGTAGATCCCCGCCATTATATAAATAAGCGAGTTGCAGGTTTTGATGTTGGATAGGTAGTTTGATGGCTTAGGCAGCTCGGTAAACACATCCATGATGAGGCCTTTCTCATTCAAAAAATAACGGGGTTCATCAGATGCGGTTAGTTCAAGGCAGTAGCCCATTTTATTTTGAGTAGGCGTATACAATCCTTCGGCATCCCGATAAACAGTTAAACGTAGCCGGCCATGTTTTGCTTTGTTCCGTTTGGCCAGCTCCTCCACAATCTCCTTCAAAAACCAGGTATCCATTTGCGAGTAACCATCAATTTTAAGAGCCTTCATGCCGCGTTGCAGGCGGTCGGCGTGCAACGCGGCAAACTTTAGCTGTCCTTTCATCAGGCTCATACTCTCAAACAGGCCATCTCCGTATTTAAAGGCACGATTGGCTACTGTAAGCAGCTGACTATTTTGAGGAAGTATCTGTCCGTTAAAATTGATAAGCACAGGCGTCATTTTTAGATATAAGATTTTAGACTTTGACTTTTGGTGTAAACTAATTTGTTATTCGGTTGGATTTTATCTTCTATCTAACGTTTAATATATAAATTTTGGATATTAGGTTTGAGACTTTGTTTAATGATCATGTCTGTTCATTTGTTTTTTCTCCTATCTTAAATCTCATTTCTCACATCTGTAGTATACTTACGCCATTTTAGCAGCACGCTTTCAAAATCGGGTGGCAGAGGCGACTCAAAAAGGATCTGTTTTTTAAGTGTGGGGTGTAAAAAGCCCAGCGTTTGCGCGTGAAGTGCCTGCCGGGGCATTAGCTCAAAACAATTTTCAACAAATTGTTTGTACTTGCTAAACACGGTGCCTTTTAAAATTTTATCACCACCGTAAGTTGCGTCACTAAAAAGCGGATGGCCAATGTGGCGCATATGTGCCCGGATCTGGTGCGTGCGGCCTGTTTCCAGCTGGCATTCAATCAGGGTAACATAACCCATACGCTCCAATACTTTATAATGCGTTACAGACCATTTTCCTTTTTCGGGATCATCATATATCGACATTACCCTTCTATCGGCAATGCTGCGGCCAATATAGCCTGTTACCGTGCCATCCTGCTCCAGATCGCCCCAAACCAAAGCAATGTATTTACGGGTGATGCTATGATCAAAAAATTGTTTGGCCAGCCAACTCATAGAGCGCTCGTTTTTGCTGATAAGCAATAACCCCGAAGTGTCTTTATCAATCCGGTGCACCAAACCTGGCCTTCCATCATTACCCGGCAGGGTAGGGAGTTGCTGAAAATGGTAAACCAATGCATTAACCAATGTGCCGGTGTAGTTATTATAACCGGGGTGCACAACCATACCTGCGGCCTTATCCACAATCAATACATCGTGATCCTCGTAAACAATATTAATGGGGAGATTTTCGGGATAAACCTCCGTATCACGCGGCGGATGTGGCAATACTACTGATATTACATCTAAGGGTTTTACGCGGTAGCTGCTTTTAATGGGCTTATCGTTCACCAGCACATTACCAAGCTCAATAGCGTTTTGGATACGGTTGCGCGATGCATTCTCCACCCTATGCATCAAAAACTTATCAATACGCAACAGGGATTGACCCTTGTCAACCACAATACGTAAGTGCTCAAATAAATCCTGTTCTTCCTGCTCTATCAGCTCGGGTTCGTATGCCATTTGAGGGCAAAAGTAATCGTTTTTTGTGTAGGTTAAGTGTAATATTGCAATAGCATTAAGTACAGGTTATTTTATGAATATTGATTTGGAGATTTTTAGTCCGGTACACCAGGTCACGAACCCTTTATTTGATGAGCATGGTGTAACAGTTTTTTTAAAACGCGATGATCTGATACATCCCATGATATCTGGCAATAAATGGCGTAAATTAAAATACCTGCTTAAAAATGCGCAGGACAAGCAGAAAAATCATTTGGTAACATTTGGCGGGGCTTACTCCAATCATTTACTGGCTACCGCAGGCGCAGCCGCAAAGTTTGGGTTTAAGGCTACCGGTATTGTGCGGGGGGAAGAAGTTAAAAACGATACCCTGTTTTTATGCAAGCTGCACGGCATGCAATTGATGTTTACAGATCGGGATAGCTATCGGGATAAACAAGCACTGTTTCACAAATACTTCGGAGATGATGAGGACGCCATTTTTATTGATGAGGGCGGTGCATCTGCAGAAGGGGCCCTTGGCTGCAGCGAGCTGGTTGACGAGCTTACAGATGCCTATGATCATATTTTTTGCGCCTGCGGAACCGGAACTACTGCGGCCGGCATTATTAACGGTCTAAACAACCATCAGCTAAAAACCCAATTTAACGCGGTACCTGTTTTTAAAAATGGCGGGTTTATAAAGGATGAGATTGACCGGTTTTTAACTGCTCCCGCTGAATACTCTCTTCATACCGATTATCACTTTGGAGGATACGGAAAAGCTACTGATGAGCTGATCGGTTTTATAAAACAATTTGTAGCCACCACCGGGATAGTAATTGAACCCATTTATACCGGTAAAATGGTATATGCGCTATATGATTTAATCGGCAAGGGCTATTTTAAAACCGGAAGCAAAATATTGGCTATACACAGTGGTGGCATCTGGGGTTTGCTGGGGATGAAGGATAGGTTTTAGATGTGCAGGTGTGCAGATTACAGATGTGCAAATTTCAGATGTGAAGATTTTAGATGATGTATTGGTAGCATCTTCAAAATAATAAAGTCATTGGTCCATATTTGCCGGCTGCTCGGCTCCTGAGCGATTAACAATTTTGAAATTTCTTCTCAAACGAATATTAAAATCCATCAGAAAAAGGAGTTTTTTTGATGTAAGGTGAAAGTTTTTTTGTCAAAATCTGGTGTACCGGTTTGGCCTTTGGTACAAAAAGTAACTTTAAACAATTTAAAGTTACTTTTTTGTCAATCGGTTCAAAAACCGCCTAAATTTGGTTTTTTGGGGCTTTTTATTAAATTTGTGTAAACCAAAATTAATATGTACAACCTACTTGTTTCTCCCCAAAACGTGCAGGCTTCTTTGCAGAAGCATGTACTTGCCGATGGCTTCGATCTCACTTTTGACATGGAAAAAAGTAAGGGTGTGTATATTTATGATTCGAAGAATGATCGTACACTGCTTGATTTTTTTACATGCTTTGCATCGGTGCCTTTAGGTTACAATCACCCCAAAATGCTGAACGATGAGGAGTTTAAAAAAAACCTGATGCTGGCAGCGTTAACCAACCCATCAAACTCTGATATTTATACCACGCAATATGCTCAGTTTGTTGAAACTTTTTCGCGGGTGGGTATTCCTGATTATTTGCCGCATGCTTTTTTTATAGCGGGAGGTTCGTTGGCTATTGAAAATGCGCTTAAAACCGCTATGGACTGGAAGGTTCAAAAAAACTTTGCCAAAGGTTATACCAAAGAGCGTGGTTTTAAGGTGATTCACTTTGAGCATGCTTTTCACGGTCGCTCTGGTTATACATTAAGTTTAACCAATACGGTGCCCAATAAAACTAAATGGTTTGCCAAGTTTGATTGGCCCCGCGTATCTGTACCCTACATGAATTTTCCTTACAGTGATGGTAATCATGAGGATTTGCTGCAAAGAGAACTACTTTCTGTAGCGCAGATCAGGAAAGCATTTGAAGATAACAAGGATGATGTTTGTGCAATTATTATAGAGCCTGTACAATCAGAAGGTGGTGATAACCATGTACGCAAAGAGTTTTTAGAAAAACTCAGAGAACTTGCCGATGAGTATGAAGCCATGCTGATATATGATGAAGTGCAAACCGGAGTAGGCCTTACGGGTAAATTTTGGTGCCATGAACATTTTGGGGAAAAGGCAAGGCCTGATATTTTGGCCTTTGGTAAAAAGATGCAGGTTTGTGGTATACTTTGCAGCAACCGCGTTGATGAGGTAGAGAACAATGTTTTCCATGTTTCGTCACGGATTAACTCTACCTGGGGAGGTAGTTTAGTTGATATGGTTCGGTCATCAAAAATCATGGAAGTGATAGAAGAAGATAACCTTTGCGATAATGCGGCTCAGATGGGCGAATACTTACAAAGCCGGTTAAGTGATATCGCCGGCACGCTTCCTATAATAAGTAACGTGCGGGGCAAAGGTTTATTAACAGCCTTTGATTTTCCTGATAAAAACAGGCGTGATGCATTCATCAACAAAGGCTTAGATAATAATATCATGTATTTAGGTTGTGGCGAAAAGAGTATTCGTTTCAGACCGGCCCTTATTATTGAAAAAAAACATATAGATACAGGTTTAGAAATGTTAGAAAAAATATCTAAATCACTGTAATATAGTGCAATAAGTAACTCTGTTTGTTAATAATCAACACAGAAACAGTCTTAGTATTTAATATTTGCTTATGACATTAATCATCCTGGAAAGGACAAATTAATAATATAAACTATTTTTTTACCAAAATAGGCTATATTTTTAATTATTATTCGGATTAAATTTGTACTATCCTTTATTAGATCAAATCTAATTCATCATGAGCAAACATATAGAGAAATTAAAAAAACAACTTGTTGAGGTAGCAGAAGTTGTTAACTCATTTCAATCAGAAGCTGTACAGGTAAGAATTATCGACAGGCTACTGGATGTAATGATTGAGGGCGAAAAAGCAGATGCTGAAGGATCTGAGATTTTTAGCAAAAAAGGCCGTAGGATGCGCTCAGAGGATGAAAACTTTGCAACGCCGGGCCGAAAAAAACCAGGAGCAACTAAAATATTGAACCAGTTATTGAGTACCGATTTCTTTGATACCCAGCGTTCCATATCATCAATTGCCACTTATTGTAAGGATCAGTTTGACTCCGACTTTAAAACTTCTGAACTATCGGGCATCCTTTTAAAGCTTGCGAACGAAAATAAACTAAGAAGAGAAAGAAGTAATGAGAATAATCGTTTTGAATATATTAAAGCTTAAATATTTAACTAATATTATAAAATAAGCCGCTATCTTATTAAAGATTAGCGGCTTGTTTATTTATAGTTAAATAATATATTATTTTAAAGCAAATAAATTATCTACACCTAAAATTTTCCTGCTTGTGTAGCCTTCTGCATATTTAACACCTATGCTTTTACCAAATTCGCTTGCACGGGCAGCCACCACATTAATAAATTCGGGCGAGGATATGTAGGTTTGGGGTTCATCGCTCCATTCAGGATTAAAAAACTGGGAGCCGTAAGCACGGATACTTTCTATTTTTTTGTCCCAATATTCAGTAACATCTACTAAAATATCAGGCCTGATATAATTATCCTGTATAAAGTGAAGTACCAGGTTTGGGCGCCAGGCCAGCTGCGGTTCACCATTGTCGTCAACGGTTTCTATTTTGCGCAGGCCTGCTAAAAATGCTGAGTGCTCAACCAGCTCATTAGCCCGGCCATGATCCGGGTGCCTGTCATGATAAGCGTTGGTAATTACAATTTTGGGCTGGTACTTGCGAATTGTAGAGATAACCTGTAGCTGGTATTCTTTTGTGTTTTCAAAAAAGCCATCGGGGATGCCTAAATTTTCTCTTATGGCAAGGCCTAATATGTTTGCCGCCGCTGTAGCTTCCTGCTCGCGGATCTCGGCCGAGCCACGCGTTCCTAACTCGCCACGGGTAAGGTCAACGATGCCTACTTTATGGCCCATGGCTATATGTTTCAAAACGGTGCCTGCGCAGCCAAGTTCTGCGTCATCAGGGTGTACCGATAAAACTAAAATATCTAATTTCATTATTGTATTTGTGGTTATTGAGCGGTTGATAAAAGACGCTCTATTTTCTTCCTGATCTTTGAAGATGTTGGTTTGGTAAAGGGATAATAAAAGTCAGTAACATGGCCGTCCCTGTTGATTAAAAATTTATGAAAGTTCCATCTCGGGACTGATTTAAGCGTGCCATTTTCTTTTTTATCAGCAAAAAACTGGTATAAAGGATGGGCAAATGGTCCGCGTACCCTTATCTTATCAAATACCGGATAGTTTACACCCATGTTTTCACAAAAAGCGTCAATAGCAGCACCCTCCAGCGGCTCCTGGCCGCCAAAATCATTTGAAGGGAATGCGAGTATTTCAAAATCCGTATTAATAAAGGCTTCTTTTAATGATACAAGATCATTATACTGAGGGGTAAAGCCGCATTGGGAAGCGGTGTTAACAATTAAAAGTACTTTATTTTTATAAGCCGATAGACTGATTTCATCACCGTTTAACTTTTGAACGTTAAACTTGTAGACGCTTGTAGTATCCATTATTAGAAGTTAGTGGAATTGTATCCGGCCTGGGTAAGGATGGCCTCGATATCTCTCTGCTCCTCAGGATCGTAAGTTTCTTTAAGGTTGTGGCCAAATATACTGGCTACGGATTGAAACATAAATGCTTTAAAACCACCTTTAAGCTCTTTAACCATAGTATAACTGGTAGTGCCGGTTTCCCGGTCAATTAACTTGATTAAAACTTCACCCTGACTAATTGTCAGATTTTTTATTTCCTTATTAAACAATGTTTTAATTTCTGTTTCGCAGGTGCCAATCAGCTCTTTCTGCTTCTTTTTATCGCCGGTAAGTGCCAGGTCGCGTTGTAGTTTAGCATATCGCTGGCCTGCAAAACGGGCATACGGTAGCACCTTCATCACATTATACCTTAAACGGCGGTAATTATCTCTGTCGGCATCGCTGGCAAATATTCGGGTATCAACAATTCTTACAGGGGCGCATACCACCCACGGAACCAATTCTCCGTCAATACTTGTTACCGCAACTCTTATGGTATCATTTTTGCCTACAATCATAGGTGCAGGTTTATCTGATTGGGCTTTTACCTCGCCCATAATGCAACAAAACATCAACAGAAAACCAATAAATTTCATAATTTTACTTAATACAAAATTAAAGCAAATTTTTGTGGTATTTAAATATAATCTGTAATAATAATTTTTATTACGGATTTATCCATTTTTTTTACCACATATATTCATATATGAAAGAGATAGTGATTGATCTGGAAGCAGAAAAAAATGAGATATTAAAAAGATATCGTGCTTTACTACGTGCCTGTAAATCAACCTTGCAAAAGGGCGATAAGCGAATGATTCGCAAGGCATTTGATATGGCCCTTGAAAGTCATAAAGACATGCGCCGTAAAAGCGGCGAACCCTATATATACCATCCTATTGCCGTTGCACAAATTGCTGCCGAAGAAATTGGCCTTGGTACCACTTCAATAGTTTGCGCCCTGCTGCATGATGTGGTTGAAGATACCAACGTAACGCTGGATGAAATTGAGATGGAGTTTGGTAAAAAGGTAGCCAAAATCATTGATGGCTTAACCAAAATATCGGGCGTGTTTGATACCAACAGCTCTTTACAAGCCGAAAACTTTCGTAAAATGCTGCTCACCCTGGCCGATGATGTCAGGGTTATCCTGATAAAACTGGCCGATAGGTTACACAACATGCGTACCATGGAGTTTATGCCCCGTGATAAGCAGCTTAAACTATCGTCAGAAACCGTTTATCTGTATGCCCCTCTCGCGCACAGGTTGGGTTTGTACACCATAAAATCCGAACTGGAAGATCTATCCATGAAATACATGGAGCGGGAAACCTACCAGTTCATCAAAAAGAAACTGAATGAAAAAAAGGCCGAGCGTGAAAGATTTATCCGCGATTTTACTGAACCGGTAACCAAGGTTCTGGAAGGCCAGGGGTTACATGCTGATGTTTTTGGCCGCCCAAAATCCATCCATTCCATTTGGAATAAGATGAAGAAAAAATCTATTCCTTTTGAGGAGGTATATGATCTGTTCGCCATCAGGATAATTCTGGATAGTGCCCCTGATCAGGAAAAGGCTGATTGCTGGAAAGCTTATAGTATAGTTACCGACCAATACCGCCCAAATCCCGATAGGTTACGTGACTGGATATCATCGCCCAAAGCAAATGGTTACGAATCATTGCATACTACCGTTATGGGCCCACGGGGCCAATGGGTGGAGGTGCAGATACGTACCAAAAGGATGAACGAGATTGCCGAAAAAGGCTTTGCCGCTCACTGGAAATATAAGGAATCATCAACCGATAGCGGCCTTGATCAATGGGTGCAAAAGGTGAGGGATATGCTTAAAAATCCCGACTCCAATGCGCTCGACTTTCTTGATGATTTTAAAATGAACCTTTTCAGCGATGAGATCTTCATTTTTACCCCAAAGGGAGCGCTCATCCAATTGCCATTAAATGCTACCGCGCTTGATTTTGCTTTCGAGATTCATACCGACGTTGGAGCCAGCTGTATTGGCGCCAAGGTGAACCATAAACTGGTGCCATTAAGCTACAAATTGCAAAACGGCGACCAGGTGGAGATCATTACATCAGGTAAGCAAACACCTAAAGAAGACTGGCTTAATTTTGTGGTTACTGCCAAAGCCAAAGCCAAAATAAAATCGGCATTAAAAGAAGAGAAACGTAAAATTGCTGAGGATGGCAAGGAGATACTGGAGCGCAAAATGAAATCGCTCAAGATCACTTACAATTCTGAGAATATACATAAGCTCAGCTATTTTTTCAAGCTGCAATCTACCCAGGATCTGTTTTATAACATCGCGAAGGGTGTTATTGATATGAAGGACCTGAAAGAATACCAGGCATTTGAGAAAATTGTTGAAAACAAGCCGCAGGATAAAATTGAGCAGGAACAGGTTCAAAGCCTTATTCGCAACCTGAAATCAAAAGACAGCGATATGCTGCTGATTGGCGAGGACATGCAGAAAATTGACTACAAGCTGGCCAATTGCTGTAACCCAATTCCTGGTGATGATGTGTTTGGCTTTGTAACCGTTAGCGATGGTATTAAAATTCACCGTACCAATTGCCCTAACGCCGCCAAACTGATGGCCAATTACGGCTACCGTATAGTAAAAGCCCGCTGGACCAACCAACAGGAACTGGCATTTTTAACCGGTTTAAGGATAACCGGTATTGATGAAGTTGGCCTCATTAATAAGCTTACAACAGTTATATCAACGGATTTTAAGGTGAATATCCGCTCTATTACTGTTGATAGCGACAATGGGATTTTTGAAGGATCAATCATGGTGTATGTAAATGACACCAATCACCTCGAAAACCTGATCAAGAAAATAAAATTGATTAAAGGTGTTACCGGCGTAAACAGGTTTGATTCGGCTATTGAAAAAGCATCTTGAGGAAGAATCAAGAAATTAGAGTCAGGAATCAAGACGGCGGGAAAGCGTTTTCATTGAAAAATGTCTTAATTCTTGATTCTTGACTCTTACCTCTATCTTAACAAATTATTAATAACTTTGCCTGCTTAACAGACTATTATGCCCCAGCCGGATACTATAGCATTGGTTAAAAAAATTTTTGAGGCCTACCTTGAAAATAAAAACCTGCGCAAAACGCCAGAGCGTTTTGCTATTCTCGAAGAAATTTACTCTCGCTCAGATCACTTTGATGTGGAATCATTATACATCCACATGAAAAATAAAAAATACCGTGTTAGTCGTGCCACTGTTTATAACACGCTTGAGCTGTTGGTATCATGTGATTTGGTTACCAAACACCAGTTTGGTAAAAATATGGCACAGTTTGAAAAATCATACGGCTACAAGCAGCATGATCACATCATTTGTATCGACTGCGGCAAAGTGGTTGAATTCTGCGATCCCCGTATACAGCAGATCCAAAGCATGATGGGCACATTGTTGAAATTTGAAATCAATCACCACTCTTTAAATCTTTATGGAAACTGCGAGAAATTAAGAGCAGGTTTTTGTGACAGAAAAATATAACTTTGCCACCTTTCTTATTTAAGTACTGAATTTACAATAACATAAATGGCTGTTGACGTATTATTAGGCCTCCAATGGGGCGATGAAGGTAAAGGAAAAATTGTTGATGTGCTTAGCGCAGGTTATGACCTGATTGCACGTTTCCAGGGTGGCCCTAATGCAGGGCATACTTTGGAGTTCGACGGTAAAAAATTCGTTTTGAATACCATTCCTTCAGGTATATTTTTTGAAAACACGATGAACCTTATTGGTAATGGTGTAGTGATAGATCCTATTACACTTAAAAAGGAAATTGATAAGCTGAAAGATGCAGGTCATGATCTTTTAGCTAAAAAGAATCTTCTGATAGCCAAAAAGGCTCACCTGATATTACCAACCCACCAATTGCTGGATGCTGCATCTGAGAAGAAAATGGGCGAAGGTAAAATTGGTTCAACCTTAAAAGGTATAGGACCAACCTATATGGATAAAACCGGCAGGAATGGTTTACGCATTGGCGATATCACCCTGCCCGATTTTAAGGAACGTTACCAGAAACTGGTTGATAAGCATACTGCTATGCTACAGGCCATGTACGGTGAGGTTGCAGATTTTTCTGAGCGTGAGCAAGCATTTTTTGAAGCCATAGAGTTCATTAAAGGATTTCCGTTGGTTGATTCTGAGCATTTGGTAAACGACTATATTAAAAAAGGCAAAAAGGTTTTGGCCGAAGGTGCACAAGGCGCTATGCTGGATATCGATTTTGGTTCATATCCTTTTGTTACTTCATCAAATACAACTGCAGCCGGCGCTTGTACCGGTTTAGGTATAGCACCACAGCAAATTGGTGATGTGATAGGTATTTTTAAAGCCTATTGCACCCGCGTAGGTGGCGGTCCGTTCCCAACAGAGCTGGAGGACGAAACAGGCGAAGAATTGCGCCGCATAGGTCATGAATTTGGTGCTACTACAGGCAGGCCACGCCGTACCGGCTGGATTGATTTGCCGGCATTAAAGTACGCAATTATGCTTAATGGTGTTACCCAACTGGTAATGACCAAAGCCGATGTATTGAGTGGTTTTGATAAAATATACGCTTGTACGCACTATAACTATTTAGGTGAAAAAATCGACTATATGCCTTATGACATCTGCTCGGTTAGTCCGGAGCCGATATTAAAAGAAATTGATGGATGGAACGAGGATTTAACAGGTATCACCGAATTAAATGAGATCCCTGGTAAACTGCAGTTGTACATTGATTATCTTGAAGCAGAATTGGGCGTGCCTGTAAAATACCTTTCGGTAGGACCAGACAGGAAACAAACTTTAGTGTTGCACTAATTTAACCCGCTGCAGGTTTGTATCAACACAAACTTTAAAACATAATATTATTAAAAGGTCGGTTATGCCGGCCTTTTTTCATTTACTTGGTTATTTTTGCAAGGTGATAGTACAGGTAGATCATCTGCAAAATTTTAAGCATAAAGCCTTACAATGGGCCCAATCATTTAACGCGGTATGTTACCTTGACTCCAACGGCTTTGATGATCCGTATTCTAAATTTGATACCCTGATAGCAATAGGTGCTAAGGCGGAGATTACCGCTTATGCAGGCAATGCTTTTGATGAACTGGAAAATTTTCGCAAAGAAAATCAGGGCTGGATCACCGGTTTTTTTGGTTACGATCTGAAAAACGAAGTTGAAAAACTATCCTCCCAAAATGCTGACGGCCTGCAATTTCCAGATCTTTATTTCTTTTCGCCAAAACATCTCATCATTATTAAAGATGAAAAAGTAGAGATCATAAGTGATGATGAGCAGCAGGTTTTAGCACTCATTGAACAGGAGGAATTAAATGACAACACCGCCCAGCCTAACATTGATTTGCAGGCCCGTTTTAGTAAACAGGAATATATTGATGCGGTAAATGGCATAAAGGAACACATTAACCGGGGCGATATTTATGTAACCAATTTTTGCCAGGAGTTTTTTGCCACGGATATAAAGATCAATCCATTCCCCATATTTTTACAGCTCAACAGCGTTTCGCCCAATCCGTTCGCTACCTTTTTTAAGTGGAAGGATAATTATATTCTTGGTGCTTCGCCCGAGCGGTTCATGGCTAAGCGCGGGAACAAATTAATTTCGCAGCCCATAAAAGGTACAGCCAAAAGAGCAGCTGATTTTAAAGCCGATGAGGAGGCTAAAGAGGAGCTGCGCAATCACCCAAAAGAATTACAGGAAAACGTTATGATTGTTGACCTGGTGCGTAATGACCTTACCAAATCGGCCAGGCAGGGTACTGTTAAAACGGAGGATTTGTTTGGTATATACAGTTTCAAACAAGTACACCAGATGATCTCGACGGTGGTATGTGAACTTCAGGATGGATTATCGGTCATAGAGGCCATTAAAAACACTTTTCCTATGGGTAGCATGACTGGAGCTCCCAAAGTAAGCGCGATGCAGCTGATGGAGCAATATGAGCGTAGTAGGCGTGGTGTTTATTCGGGTGCGGTAGGGTATATGAGTGCCGATGATGATTTTGATTTCAATGTAGTGATCCGTTCGTTATTATACAATTCGGCTAATGGCTATCTTTCCTTCCATGCGGGTAGCGCGATAACTTACCACGCCGATGCTGAAAAAGAATACGAGGAGTGTTTGCTTAAAGCCCAGGCCGTTTTAGAAGTTTTGGGAAGATAAGGGCTTTGTTAAGTAATCTATGGCGTTTTCTGCAGTAAAAACCTTTTGTCATCCTGAACGATAGTGAAGGATCTATTATTCGCCATGCTTCTTCGCCCTGTATATTCTGCGAAGTTCCTTCACTATCGTTCAGGATGACAAACCTTTTAAACAGTCATTTATCTTTTAAAACATCCTTGCTTATTTAAATTCGTTTTCTAAACCACCTTCACCATTAATTCACCTTGAGGTAAGTTTTTTTATATGTATTCAATACCTCGGTGATTTTTGATGGGTTTCTCCATTCAAACAGGTGAATAAGCCACATGGTACAGCGCAACAGGCCCACGGGCTTCGCGATGCCTATACCCAGTTTGTTTATGTCATCGTCGCGTTTGGCTATCAGGTTAAGATAATCCTGGTCTTTCCGGGTAAAAAGGTCTTCGGCAAAGCACCAGGCGCCGTCTCTGGCATTGCCAAGTGCAAACTGAATAAGTATGGAATTATTTTGGGCATGCAAACCAGCCAGCGATAAAAGCGGTGATACCTGGTTAAGCTCGTTGATCACCTCATAGGTAAGGGCAGAAAGTATGGTATTGATGGCATTAAAATCCTTATGAATCAAACTTAGCGGCTGATTAAGAGCATTTGCTACCTCCACAACGGCAATGCCCAGGTCGAGGTTAATATGTGCGTTCATACCTGCCAGTAAATGCTGCAGCACCACCTTTGATGATTTGTTAAAGATGCCGAAGGCCAGCAGCCAGGAGGCAGACGGTTGCTGCTTTTGCTGCCATTGCTTATAAGCAGTAATATAGCGGCTTGCAAACGTCACGTCAAGTTGTTCCATCCGGGCAGCGTTTTCAAATTCACCGGCCAGGATGCCTTCCTTTACCCGGCAGGTAACCTTGTGGTATAAGGCGGCAAAATACCCGGCCCGGTTACCGGTTGCAATTGAATCGGTTATGATGGCCTCTAAATCGGTAATGATCTGATCAATGCTAACGGCATTCATAGGTTTATTTTATGGATAAGAAAAGGTTAATTATTGCACATGTAATATACCATTATAAAACAATTACAGTCAAGAGGTTATAGCTTAAATTTGGGGCAAGCAGGTGGGGGAATGAGCGCCAAAGAAACTTAACTTAAATTTAAAATACCTGACGGTGTTGTTTTTGTAATTATGAATAACTTTATACTAACAATAACCAATTAAAAACAATAAAATGAACACACAAGAAGTAGCTGAAAAATTAGTGCAGCTTTGCCGTGAAGGCAAAAATTTAGATGCCATACATGAACTGTATGCCGATGATGTGGTAAGTCATGAACCAAAGGGCTCGCAGATGGAGCTTTCTGAGGGTAAAGAGGCAGCATTGGCCAAAAATCAGCAATGGTATGATATGGTTGAAGAGATCCACAGCGGTGAAGTATCAGATCCTATTGTGAGTGGTAATTTCTTTTCGTGCACAATGGATATGGATGTTACCTATAAAGGGCATGGCCGCAGCATGATGAGCGAAGTTTGCGTTTATGAAGTTAAAGATGGTAAAATTGTTGCCGAGAATTTTTTCTACAGCCTACCGCAACAATAAAATAAATATAAATGAATAAAGCCCTGGGAATTCCCGGGGCTTTATTCATTTTATGGACGTGGCGGCAAGGGCGGACGTGGCGGCCTTGGTAAACCCGGTGGATGCGGTGGTGGCGGCGGAAGCTTGATATGCAGTGTTCCGCTGCGGTGCCGGCGATAACGCCTGTGATGCCTTCTGAATGGATTAGGTGGCCGTGGCGGTGGTGGCGGTAGCCTGATCTGTAAAACAGATGCTTCCGCAACGGCTGGCAATTCCTCGGCAGATATTTCCAAAGCTTGCAAGCTAAAAATAGCTACTGTAGCAATTGTGACTATCCTGGTTAATTTCATGGTGTATAATTAGTTTGTTTTAAGCATTTTTCAATACAATAACCTTAAAGTTTGGCAATTGTTTACTCCTGTTTCTTAAATAATATATCGTAATAAAAATCCGCGGCAAATTGGGCGGCTTCCAGCCATCTTTTTTGTGTTGGGTTACCAACCCCAAACAACGGATTAAAATGTTTTTGCAGTTCGTGACCAAAACCATCAAAAGCTTTTATTCCGTTTGGGATTTTTAACTCATCGGCCTTTTCATGAACAGATATACTGCCATACATGCCCGTATCAGTTTGAGCAGGTTTTACAATATGGTCATTTGAACCATAAGCACTCACGATGGGCACCCGTGCGTTTTTTAACCAACGGATATCAAAGATGCCTCCCCAAAAATTGATGATGCCGGCAATCCGCGCCCTGTCATCGGGCTTTAATGTGGCCGTTGAATCTGCCACGCCGGTACGCCTGGAAAGTTCTGCATTGCTGCTGTAGGCGGCTTGCAATGCTATAATTCCCCCGGCCGAATTGCCGGCCAGGATAATTTTATTGGGATCAATATTATATTCGGTATGGTGCTGTTTAAAATATTCAATGGCGGTTTTTACATCCTGTACGGCGTAGTAGCAGCTTTTTTGCAGTTCATTAAAATGAAATGCCGGGTTCTTTTTACTTAAACGATAGTTAATAGCAGCGCAAACATAACCACGCTGGGCAAAATCCCTGCTCCAGATTTGTATGCCCTGAGCTGTTTTTGAACCGTATTTAAAACCTCCGCCATGCATCCATATAATTAATGGGCGTGCCCTGGAATGATCACCTTTTGGCTCATAGAGATCAAACAGGTATGATTCTTTATCGGCAAGTGGAGCAAATGGATTATAACTCAGATTTTGCTTAAGATCAACATTAGGGAAAACGTGATCTTTATATTGATGAGCCGGCTGGATTTGGGCTTTTACGGTAAGCGCCGTAACTAAAATAATTAATGTAAATATGGAAGTTTTTTGCATCAGGTAGTATTTGCTGTATATACGTTACAACTAACATTTCCAGATGTTTGCCAAGCCTTTTAATTATGGCCTGCGAGGGGGATTTTGATTTTTTTTTAGTGCCCAGAACGAGATTCGAACTCGTACATCCTTACGAATACCACCCCCTCAAGATGGTGCGTCTACCAATTTCGCCACCTGGGCATTTTTAAGTTTAAAGTCTTAAGTCATCAGCCTAAAGCTTTCACTTTTGACTTAGAACTTAAGACTTTCAACTTCATTTTCGGCGTGCCCGAAGAGAGACTCGAACTCTCAAGAGACAATTCTCAACGGCTTCTGAGACCGCAACGTTTACCAATTTCGCCATCCGGGCCTGTTGTTCTATTAACAAGCGTGCAAATATAATCGTTTCTATCAAAAAGCATTATAATAAATATAAAAATCCATAGGTTGTTGTTACTTGACTTGTTTACAATTAATTTAGGAACCATATTCATATTTACACTCAAATTAATGAAACGTTTTTATCGGCTAATATTCAGTACTTTACTCCTTTTGCCCTTGTTGTCATCGGCGCAAACTATAACTATTTTGCAACAGGATAAGCCCACAAGTATTCGGGGGCTATCTGTAGTAAATGATAAAATAGCCTGGATTAGCGGCAGCAAAGGGCATATAGCCACCACTAATGATGGCGGAACAACCTGGAGCTGGCAGCAGGTGAAAGGCTACGAAAAAGCAGATTTTAGGGATATTGAAGCATTTAACGATAAGGAAGCCGTAATCATGAGCTCGGGTACACCTGCCCTTGTGTTAAAAACAATTGATGGCGGTAAAACCTGGCAGGAAAAATGCCGCAAAACTGATAGTGTTTACTTTTTTGATGCCATGGATTTTGCCGATGCCAAACACGGCTATATTTTGGGCGACCCCATAAAAGATAAATTCCTGTTGATGGAAACCACAGATGGCGGCGAAACCTGGGCCGAAATGAAAACCGCCCCCGTTGCCTTACCCGGCGAAGCGGCATTTGCGGCAAGCGGTACTTGCTTAAGGGTAAATAACGGGTTTGTCTATATTGTGTCGGGCGGAAAAAATAGTAGGTTAATCTCGTTGAAGCCAACAGGAAAAGAATGGGAATACACTAATTTGCCAATAACCCAAGGCAAGCAAAGCGAAGGTGCATTTTCTATAGCATTGGGAAAAAATGAAGGGATCATAGTTGGCGGCGATTATGCAAATGGGAAAAAATTAGATTCGGTTGCCACTATTTACAAGGTTCGTCCTTCCCTGCAATTTGTTGGCCCACAGACTGCACCCGCAGGCTTTCAATCGGGAGTTGAATACATTAATAGCGGCACTTTCCTATCTACAGGTACAACAGGAAGTAACCTTACAATAGATGAGGGAGCCAATTGGAAGCAATTTGATATCACCAGTTTTAACGTTTGCCGCAAAGCTAAGCATGGAAAATTGGTTTTATTGGCTGGAGACAAGGGTAAAATAGCCATTTTTAAAATGTAGTTTATTGGCAACTAATGGCTTAACAAATACTTTACAATTAATTGCAAATAGCACTTGCACCGTATTATTAATCGCCCTATATTTGCACCACTTTAAACGGAAACGGTAACATTATCGAAAAAGTTGAAAGTTTGATTCCGTAGCTCAGCTGGTAGAGCATAACACTTTTAATGTTGGGGTCCTGGGTTCGAATCCCAGCGGGATCACGAAAAGCCTTTGAGAGAAGGCTTTTCTTTTTAAAAATTACAATTGAATCTCTTTAAACAGAAACGGTAACAACTGCCGGAGAAGTTGAAAAGTCTGATTCCGTAGCTCAGCTGGTAGAGCATAACACTTTTAATGTTGGGGTCCTGGGTTCGAATCCCAGCGGGATCACAAAAAAGCCTCACAAATGTGGGGCTTTTTTCGGTTAATACCTTATAATTATGGATCAAGCGGAAATTTAGGATCAGTCCGAAAATTTGGGGGATGATGAAATAAGTATTTATTTTGTGGGATATTAAAAGCATACGAATATAGCGAACTCTCCACGTTTTTATGCGAAATTCAAACGACGCATATTATTATTTAATTAAGGATTGTATATCTTTTATCCATTACAATCTTATACCCATCAGCCATTTCTTGTGATAAAAATGAATTATCAAGCCAGGAAAATGCCTTTTCCTTATTTTTTAGAAAATTAGTATAGGTGTTTTGTATTTGCTTTTCCGTTAAGCCAAGCCCGATACTAAATCTTTGAAAATGCTCCGGCCTGAAATTGCTTTTCTTTCCTTCAAGGGTTAACGCCAATTCATCTTCGTCTTTAGGATTAGCTATAGTTACATTTAAAAGATCATAGGCTGGCGATAAATTCCAGCCACCTTTGCTATTAAGCATAGAGAAATTTTTCAGGTGCATATCATTATTACCAATCAAATAGCTGAATAGTGCTAATTCAAAAAAATAAAATTGATCAAGTAATGTACTACTTGAGTAGGCTGTAATCGCTTTTCCTATACGCTCCATAGAACTTTTGTATTTATCAAAAGCTTCCAATATTTGAAACATATCGATCATATGTATTTTTTCACCGTCTATAGTTCGGTCTATTCTTTTAGTGATATATGCGAGTTCGCCAGATGCCAGTCTGATTAAACTTGATGGAACAGTCCGTATCCCAAATGCGTTTTCGGCTATTCGCATAGTCACATGTTCGTTTGCAGGCATTTCCGGGTAATGCGTAGACGGCGGTTTTAAAATGTAATTACCACCTAACGCACCAACAACAGTAAGCCTGCCACGCGGACCATTTGCCATGGCATCCTTAACAATCGTCAGTGATAATTTGGGTTGCACGCCTGGAACCGCTATGCTACGTTCTATTACGTTTTTAGCCAGATCTGTCATTTGATCCATGGTATAACTAAACTCCGGTGGTGTTTTGGTTCCAAAAAATTTCAAGCTACACCGTTCATGATAGTCGCTGTCTTCCTGCTCATTAAGCGGCTGGTAGCAATATAAACACTTCCTACTCATATTCTTTCTCCGTTGGTATAACGCTTACGGCTCCGATACAATTCCGGCAGCAGGCTAATAAAAGCCCCATACGGTCATTTGTGTTAATTTTCCAACTGGTTATGGCGATATCTAATAACCAACCTTCAGGTATAAGGCCTTCGAAAAAAGCAAACAACCTTTTGTCAGTATACACCTTGTCACTAACCGGCATAGTAAATGTGATAAACTGCCCGGGGTATGTCTTTATGTATTCGGGCAGGTATCGAAATTCATATAATCCGTCATCGGTTTCGGTCAATTTACCGGCCTCTACTTCTTTATAAAATATGCTCGCCTCTCTCATGGTTGCAAGTTTTTATCTGCCTGTAAAAGTTCCCTGCTATTAATTGGGGCCAGCTCGTGACCAAACATTTTTAGTACTTGATTTGCTTTTTCTAAATTTAAGTTACCCTTACCTTGTTCTATTTTCCTGATGACTGTTAATGCAACACCCGCCTTTAAAGCGAAGTCTTCTTGTGTTAGCCTTGCTTCTTTTCGCTTTTGTTTAACAAAATTCGCTAAAGTCTCCATATTTGATTGGTTATATGTAAATGCATATAGTTAATCAAATATAATATTTTCTATATGCAATTACATATAATTGTTTCATTTTTAACTTAGTTATATGTAATTACATATAATTATTTAGTTTTATTAAATTTATATGCAATTACATATAATTACAAACATCTAAATAAGAGGGCTTAAAGTAGGACTTTTACAAGGATCATGGAGCATAATCTTGGAGGGATCACTTTCAAAAAAATCAGTAAATGTGGGGCTTTTGCCTTATAATTATCTACAATCTGTTGATTTTACATTTTGCAATAATCAATTTAAATACTTAGCTTTAAGTGTCTTATATCAGTGTGGCTTATCTTTTCTTTATTGACAAATATAAATGTTTATTTATGAAAAAGGTTTTGTACTTGCTCTGTTTCCTTATTGCACTTACGGTTACTAATACCGCCACGTCGCAAGGATTTTTTAAGAAGATCAAAGACAAGGTGAATAAAACTGTAGATAAAGCAGTAGATAAGGAAGTAGACAAAAAGGTCGGCATTCCTCCTGAAACCGGATCGGGCAATAGTAACTCCGGCACATCCGGTAACCCCTCCAATAAAGGCGGTGGCGGATTAAGTAATACCACTCCGCCTGATGTAAAAGCGCAAATGACAGAAGCCGAAACGGCCCATGCGGCTAAGAATTACAGCGATGTACGGTATTCGTTACAGCAGGCGCTCATGGGGGTAGAGCTTCAATTGGGTCGGCAGATTCTGAAATCTTTACCCGCTTCGGTAGCCGCTTTAAAAGTAGATACACTACAGGACATAGTAATGAGTACCCAATGGGGCTGGAGTAACCTGAACATTCACCGGGTGTGGAAAAACAACGCCGATAAACAGTTGACAATTACTATTGGAAATGCAGGGATCTATGCAGGTTTAGCTGCTTTATATTTTTCAAATGCCGGTATGATCGAAGCCAATGGCGCTAAACAAAATTTTAAACAAGTAAGAGTTAAAGGCAACAAGGCAATCATTCAATACGAAGACAGTAAGGGATATACATTGATAGTGTCCATTGGCCAAGCTTCCATGATTGTTTGGGAATGTATCAACTTTGCCAACGAGCAGGAAGTGATGACTGCCGCTAATACTTTTGATATTGACGGAATAAAAAAGATGCTTGGGGAACAATAATTTTAATCTCAACATAAAAATTCATGAAGGCTTTTATAACATTAATCGCAGTCATCGCCTTTGTAAGTACTGGCGTTGCACAGGATTTCACTAAAGCAATGAGCACTGCTAAAACTGCCTACGGTGCAGGCAAACTGGAAGATACACATTTTACGCTGCAGCAAGCCATGCAGGAAGTTGACCTGGTAATTGGTAAGGAAGTGCTAAAATTGTTGCCAACTAAAATGGATGCAATGGAAATTATTGCAAGGGAAGATAATGTTGCTTCCAATGTTGGTTACGTTGGCGCTACTATACACCGCTCCTATGAGAAAAGCGGGAGGAAAGCCGATATTTCTATCATTAGTAATTCCCCTTTGGTTGCTATGACGAACACGGTATTAAATACACCTCTTTTAGGTGGAATGATGAGTGATGGTAAGAGCAAAACTGTAAAAGTACAAGGTTATAAAGCAAGGCTTGAAAAGCAGGCAGGTAGCGCAAATGACAAAAATGATTACGAGTTACAAATACCTTTAGGAAGTGCTTTAATTACTTTTAAGGTAGATGATTGCACAGATACACAAATACTGGAATTTGCAGAAACAATTCCGTTGCAAAAGATAGCTAAACTGATTCAATAATGATTTGGCCAGTCCGGTAAAAAACACATTTCTCAAATATAGCCAGCCATTTTTCTTAAAAATTTCAATACAGGTTAGTTCAACCTAAAATAAAGTTATCGGTAAGCAGCTATTAGCCCTCCCAGTGTTTTAACGGCAATTTCAATTTTATTATTCCACAATGGGCAGCAGTTTAACCGAATGTAATGGTGATAGCTATTTGAAGAAGAAAAGATATGGCCCGGGCAAATACCTATTCCTTTACCGAGTGCTTTTTTTTGGAGATCGAATGTATCAACAGCAGTGGGAAGTTCGATCCAGATACTTAAGCCACCCATGGGGACAGCAAGTTTAATCCCCTCTGGAAAGTATGTTGTGATTGCACCAACATATTTGATTACCTGGCCCTGTAGTTCGAGACGCATCCTTCTGATATGTTTATTATATTGCCCGCTTTCGAGATACCTCCCAATTGCATCTTGAAGGACAGCATTTGTAGAGATATTGGATCCGAATTTTAATTTTTCAATTTGCCTATGGTGTTTCGCAGCTGACACCCAACCAATACGAAATCCAGGGGCAAGCGTTTTAGAAAATGAACTACAGTAAAGTACATTGTCATACTTGTCATAGGCTTTTGCGGGAAATCCGTTCAACACCTTAAAATTTAATTCGCCGAGCGTGTCGTCTTCGATTAACGGTATATTTCGTTTGCCTAATAATTCAACAAGCCTGATCTTATTTTCTTCAGGCATGGAGCATCCTGTTGGATTATGGCAACGCGGCATAAAAATACATGCCGCTACCTGATTGGTATCTAAAGCCATCTTCAAATCATCTATGCATAATCCTGTACTCAAATTTACATTAACCTCCAGAGCCTTTAACCCTCTGCTTTCCAGACTTTGAAGGATGCCGTGATAAGTGGGCGATTCAACTGCTACAATATCCCCTCGAACGGTAACTGCGTCTAACGCCAAATTTATGGCCTCCATACCACCGTTGGTTACCATTATTTTTTCTTGTGATAGCGGTGTCGACCATTCAAGTGAAAGCCTGGCAATTTGTTTGAGCAAACGAGGGTGCCCATCTACCAGGGGATATTGAAAATTGTCATTCTTTGTTTCGCCAAGTGATGCCCTGACCGCTTTGTTCAGACTTATTACAGGAAGGAACTCATTAATGGGTGCAAGGATGGAAAAATTAACGATCCCGTTTTCTTTGGCATTTTTCATCATTGCAGCAGCCATCGTGGTGATTTCTACTTTAGCCGGAAGCATCGGACGTGATTTTGTTTCGGGAACTTTCAGCGATGTTCCGAAACAATTGATAATATATCCTGACCGCGGACGGGATACAATAAGCCCCTTGGCTTCAAGCAGCGAGTAAGCTTGGAAAACCGTGTTCAAACTTACCTTTAAGTCTCGCCCAACCTGACGTACTGATGGAACTTTGTCACCGGGCTTAAGTTGAAGGATCCTTATAGTTTCCTCCAGTTTTTCCGAAACCTGCTCATATCGGAAACTTTTACTTGTCACCATAATAAACTACGATTATTAATTGCGGACCAAAAATACGCAAACTGATCTCATTTTTTTTATCAAATCTGAATCTGTTTTCGCATTTGTTTTAACTACATCTTTGCCTTAAATAAAACGATCATGTCAGAAATAAATAGAACAATGAAAGCTTGGCAGCTTCATGCTTTTGGGCTGAATAATTTAAGCTTAGATACAATTGCTATACCAGTTCCAAAAACACACGAAATCTTAATTAAAGTAGGCGCAGTTTCTTTGAACTTTAGGGATAAGGCAATCGTTGATGGAATTTATGAACCTGAAATGATCCCGAAACCACTCATTCCAGTATCAGATGCGGCAGGAACTGTGGTTGCCGTAGGTTCCGATGTTACCAAATTCCAGATCGGTGACCGCGTTATATCTCACTTATATTCTCATTGGATCGATGGTGCTCCGGCTCCTAACGAACCGGACTTTTGCCTTGGTGCTCCTTATCCGGGCGGACTGGCAGAATATATGATCCTTGAAGCTGAATCGGCTGTACTTGCCCCGGCAACAATAACAGATGAAGAAGCCTCAACTTTACCAATTGCTGCCTTAACTGCATGGTTCTCACTTGTTACCTACGGCAATTTAAAAGCAGGTGAAACGGTTGTGATTCAAGGTACAGGTGGCGTTTCCATATTTGGTTTACAGATCGCTCATGCGCTGGGTGCGCGTGTGATATTGACTACAAGCAACGATGCTAAAGGAGATAAAGCGAAAGAATTAGGTGCCGATGAAATCATCAATTATATCACAACCCCTGATTGGGCCAAAGAAGTGCAACGCCTAACAAATGGTAAGGGCGCTGATCAATTATTGGAGGTTGTTGGCGGTGAAGGCTTAAACGATTCCGTGGAGGCTACCAAAGTAACAGGCCAAATAGCAGTGATTGGCTTTTTAGCCGGACAGACCACTAATCTTGACCTGATGCGGGTAATATTTAAGCAAACAAAAATACAGGGTATCGCTGTAGGCCACCTGACCGCATTTGAAGAAATGAACAAAGCGTTTGACACATACAACATTAAACCGGTTATCGAAAAAGTTTATCCGTTTGAACAGGCAATAGAAGCCTACCAGCATTTGGCTAAAGGCGCATTTGGAAAGCTTGTTATAAAAGTATCTTAACTAACATTTTAAATTTATTCGATATGAACGATTCAACAGAAACAAATAAAGCAAATCTCCAAAGAGTGGTTTGCTTCAAATTTAAATACGGTATATCGCCGGAAACAATTCAAGGACATATTGCAGGATTTGACGCTTTAAAGAAAACCATTCCTTATATCTTATCGCATCAGGCTGGCATGACTATTCAAGGCGAATTAAAAGACAAGCCTGAATATGACGTCATGCATTATATGACCTTCCGGAATGAGTACGATATTCAGTTGTATTATGATCATCCGACTCACTTGCAGTTTTTCGAAAAGTATGGTGAGACTTGGGAGAAATTCTTTGTTGTTAATTCTCGGTTAGTTTAAATCAGCAATATAATTTCCCTTAAAAAATCAAAATAATATGTTGAACGTCCGCCTATTTGTTATTCCAAAGTCATATAACGGGCAAAACAGCGAAAAAAACTAATAAGGTGTTCTTTTTTCGAACAGTGTTCTGTATCTTTGTTCTGTATTAATTAACAAGATGTCAATAGCAATCAGAAAAGTCAAGGAAAAAGAGGAGATGCGTAAGCTGATCCTCGATGGTGCCCGAAGAGTTTTTTTGGAAAAAGGCTATGAAATGGCAAGTATCCGCAACATAGCTGAAGCAATTAATTATAGTCCCAGCAGCATCTATTTTTATTTCAAAGAAAAAGGCGAAATATTTCACGAACTGCATGAGGAAGGTTTCAGATTGCTTTTGTCAGAGCTGCAGGCGTTTGAACATAATGAGGATCCATTTGAACGCTTGAAAGCGATGGGCTACGCATTTTTAGACTTTGCCATTAATAACAGGGATTTTTATAACCTGATGTTCATAGTAGATGAACCGCTGAAAAAGAAATCAGAGACCGATCCCTGGCGTATGGGGGTAAAGACACTAAATTATCTCATTGATGTGATAAAAATTTGTATGGAGAATGGCCATTTTAAAGGCATGGATGCCGAAGACCTGGCATTTACATTCCTTTCTTCACTTCATGGCATAAGCGCCCTTTTTTGTAAAGACAGAACGAGCACATTTAAAGGCAAAACCTCAGAGGAGTTGATGAAAAAAGGCTATGAAAATTTAATTTACATGATGGAAAAAATCTGATTTTTTTTAACACATTTTCGAACACTGTTCTATTTTAAATCATTGTTCTTTTTTATGGATAATATGTTCATTACAAATTAGATACCTGGAAACAGGAAAAAATAAGGACTAAATAATCACTAACAAATAATTAAAAAACATAAATAAATAATATCATGAATACTAAAGTTTTGGTTACAGGCGCCACAGGCGCAACAGGAAGCAGCGTTATAGAAAAATTATTGGAGCTGAACATACCGGTCAGAGCGCTGGTTCACAAAATAGATGAGCGTACCGCACATTTAACAGAGCAAGGGGTAGAAATTGTAGAGGGAGATCTTTCAAATTTTAATTCTGTAAGTGCGGCGTTAAAGGGTATTGGCAGCGCTTATTACATGTACCCTATTCAGGTAGATGGGTTGGTAGAAGGAACTGCTTATTTTGCCCAGGCTGCAGTTGATGAGGGTTTAACACATATCGTCAATATGTCGCAGGTTGCTGCCCGTAGGGACGCGAAGAGCAATGCATCTCAAAACCATTGGATAGCAGAAAGAGTGCTTGACCGTACCGGCATTACTGTTACTCACGTACGCCCGACCTTTTTTGCGGAATGGCTGAAATATTTTGCTAAAGAAATTAAGGAAAACAACCGTATTGTGCTTCCATTCGGTGAGGCCCGTTATGCGCCTATTGCAGGGGAAGATTCCGGAAGGGTTATTGCATCTATCCTGGCTAACCCGGAAGGCCACGCCGGTAAAATTTATCCTTTGTACGGTTCTACAGAACTTACCCAATATGAAATAGCCGAAATATTATCTGGGGAACTTGGCCGGAAGATCACCTATGTAGCTGCTGATATTGATAAGTTTGCTGAGTTGATGAAGGCGAGATATACCCCATATTTTATACAGCATGTTGAATCGGTTGCACAGGATAGCCGGGACGGTGTATTCTCCGGAACAAATGATTTTGTAGAAAAAATATCCGGCTCAAAGCCATTGCATATTGTCGACTATATCCGTAAAAATATTGAACTATTTAAATGATCAATTTAAATTCGGAAAAAGCACTTTTGGGCTTTTTGTCAAAAATAAAAGATCATCACAAATTAATTCGAATCAAGCTAACTGGTGCCTTATTTAATCCTGGGCACCAGTTGGTTTTTTCACCCCATAGGTGATCATTTTTTTGACTTTTCCATTCAGCAGTTCGTAGATATCGCAATAATACATATCAAATACCTTTCCGTCACGGTTCTGGCATTGCACTTCGCCGCTTACGGATGCCTGGTCGCCGTCAATCAAAAAGTGATCCTGAGTGCAGGTGATCACTTTGATCTCCGGATTCTTAGAAAAAAAATGGCCGATGTTTTCCTTACCCGATATGACATCATCACCTAACATATGCCACTCCACATCATCGGCCATATATTTTAATATCGTTTCGTCATCATTATCATTAAAAGCTTTAGTGATAGTCTCTATAATTTGCCTGTTTTCCATACCTGTATATTTTAAAGATTCATATACAAATATAGTACTGCCATAAAGTAAACCGGGTGTTATTAAGCGACATTGTACAGGGCTGTAAGCGACAAATTATGCTGATTGCCCGGTCGTCAATCACCTATCTTTATCGGATCATAACAACTTATTGGCTGCTCCATTTTATTTGCATTTTTATTGTTTAAATAAGGCAGATAGTATTGCTGATAAAATTGCTTTTTAGCATCCTTATAATGGCTCACCGCACCAAGCATACTCATTAGCTTAATGTAATACCATGCAAAATCTATCTGAAAGGGTTTAAAACCACTCCTGGCACTCTTTGGAAACAGATGATGATTGTTATGCCACTCGCCGGCTACAATACCCGGCCATAGCTGGTTAATTGATTTGTCTTTTTGGTTATAGTCTGTACCCTCATGCTGTTTCTCTTTACCTTTTGCATGCCCTTCGTAGTTAAACGTACGTACTCCAACTGCCCAAAAGCCGGCGGCGCCAAATAAACTACAAGCCAGCGCATGACCACCTACCAGGTAAAATACCACATACCAGAAAGACCAGTTTAATATCCATGACATAACCGCGCGCCAGGGATTTACATAAGAGCCCCAGTGCTGATATTGCACATAAGTATTTGCTTTAACACCTGTATGTTTCATTAATCGTTTTATCCGGTTGTAATCACCCTCACTTAAATATTTGGCAATCGGCTGGTGGTTAACATCGGCTAAAAAGCAATATAAAAACCCGGCCTGGGCATTATAAGGGTCGCCGGGCTGATCAGATTTGGAATGATGCACATGATGCGATATCACGTAGATCTCTTCGGGGATAACATTTAAAGTGAGATTCTGCGTAACAAAACGCCAGAATTTGTTGGTAAAAGCATAAGCGCCATGCGTGCAATAGCGGTGGTGCCAGATGGTGCCATGTGTGCCCATGATAATCATTCCATAAATAAAGGCCGCCAGTATGGTCCACCAGCTTAAAAAATAAATGATGAAGAGTACAAAAAAAGGAATAAGGCATAAAACTTTTAGCCAACTAAAAAATGGCAACCAGTTTTTACGGTTTGCAATCGGGTTTAATCTCGAGAAAAACTCGGTTAATATTTGTAGTACAGTCGGCTTTATCAAAGCTCCCTGTTCGTCCTTCCAACCATAAGAAGGCGTTTGCAGTACGTAATCTAAAAAGGGCATCGGCTAAAAATTAAAGGTGATGGGCACGTATAAAAATGGGTGATTATTTAAGATCGTTGCCTGTTTGGATTAAAGGCAATGAGGTATTGTATGTTGTTTTTAATGATCGTATCAGTATTCAGGGTGTTTTCAACGTTGGCATGTACAATGGCTGATCTTTTTTTGACCAATCCATACAATTCTGCCAATTGCTCGGGTAAAACTTTTATAGAAACGGTTGGAAAATATTTCTTTTCCATAGCTAATTTTTCATCATTTGTGGCCAGGCTAACCTCCCATGTTTCTTCTGTTTTAAACCAATGTTCTTTGGCGCTATTGCCCAGGTCAAACAAAAACATGCTGGCCTGTAAATCAACTGTCTTTCCGGCCATGTTAGTTGTGTTTTTTATTGGTGGATACAACCTCGGTTTTATATTCCGGGGATTTGCCCGCCTGGTAATCAGATATCTCCTTTTTACCGTTTAGGCTTGGCGTTTTTTTGATGGCTTTACTGCCTTTATCTTTACTCATTGTTTTGTTGTTTAATATCAGTGGCTCATCTGCAAATCCAGGTTTAATTGCCAGTGCGTAAAAGTTAATACGCTTTCCTAAGTTTAATAATTCGCATCCAGTGCATCAGTTTCATAACCGGGTATACCGGATCTATCTCAAACCATTTTTTGCCAAAGTTGGCGCTATTGGGGTGTTTGTGGTGATTGTTTTGAAACAGTTCGCCCAGCATCAGGAAGTCGAAAGGTGTGGTGTTTTTTGATTTATCCTTGTTGTCGAAATTAGTGTAGCCATATTTGTGCCCGCACCAGTTTACAATGGCGCCATGGATAGGTCCCATTAAAAAATGAATAGGCAACAGTAGAAACATCCACCAATGGGCAGCAAAAAATATATAGAAGCAGGTATATGCTGCGCCAAATAACAGTCGGGATAGTATCGAAGACCCCATCCGGTCTATTAACGGCCATTCGGGGTAGTTACCGGCAAAGCGGGCTTCCGGATCTTTTGTTCTTTGCAGATGATCGCCAAATGTTTTAAAGGTAGCTTTTGTCATTTGGAAAATGTCTGTAAAAAAATGTGGCGAGTGCGGGTCCTTTTCCGTGTCGCTATAGGCATGGTGTTCCCGGTGCATTAAGGCATAAGCCCTGGGATTTAAAAATGAAGCGCCTTCAAACAAGTAGGCCATAATGTAAAATACACGTTCCCAGAATTTATTGGTTGTGAACATCCGGTGCGAAGCATAGCGGTGTTGGAAGAAGGTTTGGAAAAACAGGGATAAAAACCAGTGCGCAATAAAGAAAATCAGGATCGGCATAAAAAAAGTATTAATAGCAATTACAATAAAATAGATACATGGTTACCCCTTTAAAGGAATCATGCATTTTAGATGGGGTGGAAACAGATGAAGTGTTGCTCTCTGTGGCCTGAATCTGCCTGATGAGATACAAGCTTGAAATTTAAGATGCGCTTGAGATCAACGGGTAAAATGTTGTGGTATTAAACCAGAAACTGCAGGTACTTTGTAGTATAATTTAAAATACTATAATATAATAACTGATGATTAAACAATTTGTTACGCTGTTTGCAATATTTATTTTGGTATGATTTCAGGCTGGGTGATAACAAAGGATAGGGGGACAGCATCATAGCCTAATCATTTCTTAGATTGTTTAAGAATATTTTAATGACCACTTGTGCACAAAAAGTAACGGTTTGCGAACAAAGATTTAATGGATTACGGTAAATTTCCTGTTAATAATGCACAATTGGATTTCTGGAATAGTTTTATTCTTTAAATTGGCTGGCTGTTAACAAGCAATTATAAATTGCTGTTACCGGCCCAATAATCTAAATTAATATGCTTGTTGTTTTAAATGTAATTTTTGTGGTTTCGTTTTTGGCTTTTGCCTATGTAAACTTGAATGATGTTGACTGGTACTTATGGGTGCCCATATACCTGAGTGCTACCATATGTTGTGGACTGGCCGCCATGGGTAAATTTTATCCGCTTGTTGATATTTTGCTTATAGCCTTTTACCTGGTTTACGCGGTTATACTTTTTTTTCAGAAAGATGGTGTGCGCGACTGGATAACCAAATACAATAAACCCAGCCTGGTAGAAAGCATGCAGGCAACCAAACCATACATTGAAAAAACAAGGGAGTTTTTTGGTTTACTTATTATTGCCGGGGCATTGCTCATTAATTACTTTGCAGTTTAACAAAAAGTTATGGTTACTTACAATACAGAGGAATTAAACGCGGTAATTGCTGACATAACAAAAAATAATATCACTGCTGAGGCCTGGACCTGGCTTAATGCGGATAGTAATACCAGTAGCAATTTGGCTTTAAATACCGCCTTTGCAATTATACCGCGTAAAACGGGCAAAGCAGTTATAAGGGTAGCTCATGAGCAGGAAGAGTTATTAAAATCCATCAGGCCGGGCTTCGCAATCGATAACTGGACCGCCGATAGGCTGAGCAGGGTTTGGTTGTTGATGAGGTATAAGGATGTTGACGAAGGCCATTATTTTAAGGCGATTGAAAACCTTTTTTCGGCAGCCGAAATGAATGAACAGGTTGCATTATACACCGCCCTGCCGGTACTGCAGTACCCTAAATTATGGGTTAAACGCTGTGCCGAGGGGATTAGGAGTAACATAGGTACGGTGCTGGAGGCTATTATGTACAATAATCCTTATCCGGCAGAGAACCTGGAGGAAGCGGCATGGAACCAAATGGTTTTAAAAGCCTTTTTTACAGAAAAACAAGTGAACAAGTTATTCGGTTTGGATAACAGGGCAAACCAGGAGCTTGCCCGTATATTAATTGATTATGCTAAGGAACGCCAGGCAGCCAACCGTAAAGTTGAGGATATGCTTTGGTACATTGTTGGCAAATTTGTTAACGATGAACAATTGGATGGTATGAAGCAAGGGAAGTTTTAGCAGTAATAAATCGTTGATCATAAAAAATAAAAAAAATGTGTTGCAGTCATAATCCAGAAGAGAGAAGTTTACCCGCTGAACAATCAACAGAGGCATTTGATATAGGTGTAATAAAGGGCATGAAGTTTTTTGATCCGCATGTGCACATGACGTCACGCACTACCGATGACTACCAGGCTATGGCCGATGCCGGCATAGTGGCGCTTATAGAGCCTTCCTTTTGGCTGGGCCAGCCGCGTACCGGTGTTGATAGCTTTAAAGATTATTACAGCAGCCTGGTTGGCTGGGAAAGGTTCCGTTCATCGCAATTTGGAATAAAGCATTACTGTACTATAGGGCTTAACTCAAGAGAAGCCAATAACGAACCATTGGCCGAGCAGGTAATGGAAATGCTACCCCTATTTATGTATAAAGATGGTGTGGTTGGTATTGGCGAAATAGGGTTTGACGATCAAACCGCTGCCGAAGAAAAATATTATCGGCTGCAGCTTGAACTGGCTAAGGCAGCCGGCTTACCCGTGCAGGTTCATACCCCGCACCGCGATAAAAAACGCGGAACGCAGCGCAGTATGGATATTGCCATTGAACATGGGCTTGCCCCGGATATGGTAATTATTGACCATAACAACGAGGAAACTGTAAAGGAAGTACTTGACAGGGGCTTTTGGACAGCCTTTACCATTTACCCCTTTACCAAAATGGGCAACCAGCGCATGGTGGAAATTACAAAGCAATATGGCCCCGAAAGGATCATGGTTAATTCTGCCGCCGACTGGGGGATCAGTGATCCGCTGGCGGTACCAAAAACCGCGGCTTTAATGAAGCTTAACGGAATAAGTGATGCAGATATTGAACTGGTTACCTATCGCAACGCCATAACAGCGTTTGCACAAAGCGGGCAAATCAACGAGGCCGATTTTATTGGAACCATTGATCAAAGCGCCAGGTTTGAAGGAAATAGCATCTTACGTGGTGGTCAGCAGCCGCGCATCAATAAGTCTTCAATTATTATCAGCTAAGCGCATTGGAGAAAATAATTGTTTACTTGCGTATGATGAGGCCGGCTAATGTTGTAACCTCGGTTGCCGATGTGCTGGCGGGTGCCGCCATAGCCGGAGCTTTTTCTGAAGTTGCCTACAAAGGGTATTTGCAAAGTGTTTTAATGCTTTGTTTTTCAACAGCTTGCCTGTATGGCGGCGGCATAGTTTTTAATGATGTTTTTGATGCCGATCTGGATAGGGTTGAACGCCCGGAGCGTGCCATACCAAGTGGCAGGGTTAGTTTGCGGCAAGCGGCAATATTTGGTAGTATACTGTTACTTGCGGGTATTATAAGCGCGGGCATGGTTAGCCTGGTATCTGCTTTATTGGCAGCAGCAATCAGCTTTTTTGCGCTGTTGTATAATAAAATAGGTAAGCATCATCCTTTTTTTGGTCCGCTGAACATGGGTTTTTGCCGGGGCTTAAATTTACTTTTAGGGGTGAGCATAATAACAAGCGCACTGCCACAATGGTACTTTTTGGCAATTGTGCCCATTATTTATATCTTTTCAATCACCATGATTAGCCGGGGCGAAGTGCATGGTGGTAGCAAAGGTAATTTATACATCGCGGCGCTTTTATATATTATAGTGGCAGGCTTAATATTCTTCATTTCCTATCGCAATAAAAAGCTGCTTTTATCTGGCATTATCCTGATCCCGTTTTTGCGGATGATATTTACGCCGCTGTTTAAGGCAATTCAGGATCCGATAGGTAAAAATATAGGCAAGGCAGTAAAAGCCGGCGTTATTTCATTGATATTGATGGATGCGGCATGGGCGGCAACATTCAGTACTATTTACGCGGCGCTGATCATAGCCTGTTTACTGCCATTATCTATCTGGCTGGCAAAGATTTTTGCCGTTACGTAATTACATTTATTTAAAAACGTTCTTTAGTTTATACATGAAGCATTTATCCCAATCTTTTACTGTGAAGTTTGAGTACCAGGTTTACTTTACAACCGGTATTTTTAATATAACCAATACCCTTTTTAACGATTTTTTATTGAGCGCCGGCACACCGGCATCATTACGGAAAATACTTTTTGTGGCCGATAAGGGTGTTATAGATGCACATCCAAATTTAATAAACGAAATAAAAAATTACTTTTCCATTTACCCTACAGTTCAACTCATTCCGGATGTTTTAATAGTAACCGGGGGAGAGGATGCTAAAAATGATGTGGCTCACTTTAACCAGGTTGTTGAAGCGGTAAATACTTACGGTATTGACAGGCACTCTTATATAGCGGCTATTGGCGGCGGTTCGGTGCTTGATATGGTGGGTTATGCCGCCGCGGTATCTCATCGCGGCATTAAACATATCCGCATACCCACTACGGTACTATCTCAAAATGATTCGGGCATCGGGGTTAAAAATGGTATTAACTTTTTTTCGAAGAAAAACTTTTTAGGGACATTTATGCCTCCCGTTGCTGTTTTTAATGATGAAAAGTTTTTAGAAACCCTCAGCGACCGCGATTGGCGCTCGGGAATGTCAGAAGCGGTTAAGGTTGCTTTATTGAAAGATGCGGAGTTTTTTAATTGGATAGAGCATAATGCCGGCGCTTTGGTTCAACGCGATAGGGCAACAATGAATTACCTGATCTGGAAGTGCGCGCAACTCCATATGGAGCATATTGCCGGCACAGATCCTTTTGAAAGCGGCTCATCCCGGCCACTTGATTTCGGGCACTGGAGCGCTCATAAACTGGAATACCTGAGCAATTTTGAAGTGCGCCACGGCGAGGCCGTAGCCATGGGCATTGCCCTTGATACCGTTTATTCCGAACTTTCGGGCCGTTTGCCAGCTGCAGATAGCAAAAGAATTGTACAAACTTTGCTAAACCTTGGCTTTGATGTTTCGCACCCCTTGTTGCAGGTTGATAAAGAGGATAGCCCAATATTGGCCGGTTTGGAAGAATTTCGCGAGCATTTAGGTGGCCAGCTAACTATTATGCTTCTTAACTCAATTGGCGAAGGCGAAGAAGTACATGAAATTGATGCCGGTTTATTAAAGCAAGCCGCTAAAAAGCTGGGTGAATTGCAACAACATCAATTGCAATAATCTAATACACTTATGAAACTTACAGCAGGACATTTAAGCTATTGCACCAATATACACGCCGGCGAAAACTGGGCCGATCATTTCAATGCCCTGGAACTTAGCTTTCCGCAAATAAAGGCACAACTATCTCCTGATGCACCCATGGGTATTGGTTTGCGCTTATCTAACATAGCCAGTATCGAACTGCTCCAGGGCGATAACCTGGCCCAATTTAAACAATGGTTACAACTGAACGATGCCTATGTGTTTACCATGAATGGTTTTCCGTATGGCGGGTTTCACAATGTAATAGTTAAAGACCAGGTACATGCCCCCGACTGGACAACCGCCGATAGGCTGGCCTATACGCTAAGGCTTTTTAACATATTAGCGCTTTTACTGCCCCAGGGCATGGATGGTGGTATATCAACTTCGCCTTTAAGCTATAAACATTGGTTTAATAATAAAGAGGCAATGGATGAAGCTAAGCAGGAAGCCACTAAAAATATACTGCAGGTAGCTGCCGAACTCCATTCAATAAAGCAAAAAACAGGTATTAAATTACATTTGGATATTGAGCCCGAGCCTGATGGTGTGTTAGAAACCGGAAGGGAATTTATAGAATGGTTTGAGACCGATCTGTTACCGCAAGGCATCAGCTATTTTCGGGATAATTTTATTATACCGGCTGCAGAAGCGGAAATCCTCATAAAAGAACATGTGAATTTATGCTATGATGTTTGCCATTTTGCAATAGGGTATGAGCCACATGAAGCTATCATTGATGAACTGGCGCAAAAAGGAATAAAAGTAGGCAAGATACAGATCAGTGCCGCCCTCAAGGCCTCATTTGATCACACACCAGGCAATAAGCAGGCAATATTAACTGAATTTAAAAAGTTTAATGAACCCACTTACCTGCACCAGGTTATTGCCCGGCTTGCCGATGGTAATTTGCTGCGATATGCTGATTTGCCCGAAGCATTAATGGCAACAGATGATGCTGAAGAATGGCGCGCCCATTTTCATGTTCCGGTATTTTTGGAAGATTTTGGCCTGTTACAATCCACACAAGCCGACATTGTAAAGGTATTAGGCATCCAAAAAAACAGTCCTTTCACCAATCATCTGGAAGTAGAAACTTATACATGGGGAGTATTGCCGGATGCCATGAGGATCCCGCTTACCCAATCGATAATAAGAGAGCTGGAATGGGTTAAATACGAGTTAACAAATTAAGTGCTGTTATGAATAAAACGGTTGTTATTGATATTGTGGGGTTATCTACCTCGGTAATTGGTGAGCATACGCCTTTTTTAAAAAAGTATATAGCCTCAAAAAATTTAACCACCATTGAACCGCTTTTGCCTGCAGTAACTACTGCGGTACAATCGGCCTATCTTACAGGGACATACCCGGCGGCAAATGGCATAGTGGGTAACGGTTGGTATGATCGTATTGACAGTGAAGTTAAATTCTGGAAACAATCAAACAAGCTGGTTTCCGGAGATAAGATATGGGATAAGGCAAAAAAAGAAGATCCGTCTTTTACCTCATCTATGATGTTTTGGTGGTACAATATGTATTCAACTGCCGATTATTCTGTAACACCAAGGCCAAATTACCTGGCCGATGGCCGAAAGATGCCGGATTGCTATACACACCCTGCCGAATTGCGTGATATTTTGCAGGAAAAATTGGGGCAGTTTCCGCTGTTTCAATTCTGGGGGCCTGGAGCAAACATTAAATCGAGCAAATGGATAGCAGATGCATCTATGTATACCGATGATCTTCACGATCCTACACTTACGCTTATCTATCTTCCGCATTTGGATTACTGCCTTCAAAAGTTTGGACCAGATGAATCAAAAATAGCTAACGAGCTTAAAGAGGTTGACGCTTTGGTGGAGGAGCTGGTTGCATTTTACGAAAAGAAGGGTGCAAGTATTATCCTTTTATCTGAATATGGTATCGCTCCCGTTAATAATCCTATCCATTTAAACCGCTTATTTCGCCAGCATAACTTATTACAGATTAGGGTAGAGCGTGGCCTGGAACTGCTTGATCCGGGAGCCTCAAAGGCATTTGTTGTTGCCGATCATCAGATAGCCCATGTATATATCAATGATCCGGCGGTAACTGAGCAGGTAGAGGCTTTACTAAAAACGGTTCCGGGCATTGAGTTGGTGCTTGATCGTGCTGAACAGGCTGCTTATCATATAGATCATGAACGTGCCGGCGAACTGGTTTTAATGGCAGATGAGCATAGCTGGTTTACCTACTACTTTTGGCTCGACGATGCCAAAGCGCCTGATTATGCCCGCGTAGTTGATATTCATAAAAAGCCGGGTTACGATCCTGTAGAAATGTTTATGACCTCAAAAGCCAGGGCCGGCTACAAGCTGTTGCGTAAAAAAGCCGGCTTTAGGTATGTAATGGATGTTATACCGCTGGATGCCACCCTTATTAAAGGTTCACATGGCCGCATTGGCATTCCTGCTAAATATAAGCCTGTATTGATAACCAATGATAAGGTATTGCAGGATAAGGTTGCCCCGGTTGATGTTTTTAATATTATTTGGAAGCATCTAAAAAACGAATAAACGGAAATTAAGAAACGTTACCGGCTTCTGGTGAAAGTTTAACTTAGGTCCCTGTCAATACAGCGTGTACATCTGCTTTGTATTTGCTTGGATTTTTCTTTAAACGCTATTGGAAATGAGTGTATTTGTGCTTATATTAGTATACCAATTGTAAAGAAACCTTAAAACCGGAGGAGTCACCATGAAGAAGAAAACTGTAATAGTTAATCAGCCTGAGAAGACTGAAACTAATAAATCGGAACTGCTGACCAATCAACATCTTACTCAAAAAACGTATCGCGATCATACTCATTGTGATCACGCATATGGCAGGGTTAATAAATTCCCTTTCGGAAGTAACCACGGGCCATTTTCATTTTAAGGCTATAAATTTTTAGCCACGTACGGGTTCGGGTTGAGGGACGCTTGAACTTATTTAATTTAAGTGCCATGCTTAAAAGTAATGTAAGTATGGACACTTACTATTAGCTGCTACCTTCAGGTAAAAAGCCTTGAAAATAGCCGGGAAAAATTATCAGTGGCCCTCGCATTAAAGTTTAATTAGGTTCTGCAGAACAAAGTATTGACAAATATATTGCCACCAGTGGTGTGCAATCTGAATTGTTTTGGCCCGGACCAAGCTACCTGCAAATTGCAGCTGAGCTTTAGCCGCGCTAAAGGAAGCGCTGTTTTTAATTTTATGTACAGTATTGTTTAGAGATCCTAACTTAATTGGAATCGCTTAGCTGTGCCACATTGAAAATTTCCATTATTTTTTCTGAATACAGAGGCTTGGTAATAAATTCCTTTATCAATGGGTATTTGCTTGCTTTGCTAACATCGTCTTTATGGATCGATGAGGTTAAAAGAAATAGGTTGCTTTTAACTGTAGGGTCAATTTTTAAAAAAGTATACTGATCCAGAAACTCCCACCCATTCATCACCGGCATATTCAAATCAAGAAAAATATAGTCATAGTTAAATTCGGGTTGCTTTGCTTTATTATCCGCTAACAGATCTATGGCAATTTTCCCGTTTAAACAAGAGGTTATATTTGAATTGGTAAAATACCTTTGAATGAATTTAGTTGAAATATAATTGTTCAAAAAGTCATCATCAATTAATAAAACATTTAGTGGGTTAGCAATCATGGCGTTAGGTTTGTGGTTATATTTAATTAAGACGGAAACGGGATATAAACCTAACGAAGTTACTTGTTAAAAAATACCTGCTAAGGGTCAAAAAATACCTGTAGAAGGTATTTAAAAATATCTTATTAGGTAACTAAGTAATAAGGATAGGTCAATTTCTAAAGCTAAAGTTAAACAAAATGTTCACATACATGATTTTTTAAACAATTTAATAAATAATAATTTACCGCAGATTTAATCAATCAAAACATTTTGATTGTTGTTCTAATTAAATGTGCGGTAAATTAAAAAGAGACTTTTGTTTGTTAATGAAGAAACAATCACTTTCCAAACCAATAACTGTAACCTATGGTAACTGTGGCCGCGCCAACTTCATTCTTTCCGTTTTGTGTGCCTTTTTGGATATTCAGAAATCCATAATTGCCACCCCCTTCAATAAATAAGTTACAGGATCCCATACGGTAGTTAAGGCCTATATTACCTTCAATGCCTGTATTGAATTTATGAAGCTGATCTTTTATATCTTCATTATTATCAAAGGATTGCGCGCCTCCTGGCAGGGTCTGTTGCCCGGATGCATCGGTGAAAAATTCGCTTTTGCCGCTGGTAACCTGGTGAGCAGAGACCAGGAGCCCAACAAACGGACCTGCATCAACATAAACACGAAATGGTGATTTTTTAATATTCCATCCAAATTTGGCCAGTAATGGCAGCATCAGGTAGTTTAATTTTGCCTTACTATTGTAATTGGCATAAAGGTAGGGAGGGGCTTGCCCGGGAGGAAACATCGCAGCTAAAGCATCGGGAGTAGTAAACGCCTGAAACCCATTTTTTTTACCTCCCTGCGAAGAATATTCTATCATGGGTTGTATTGAAAAAAGAGTTGAGATTTTATATTCAACAAATATACCTGCGTCCAGCCCTAAGCGCGAACTATAACCAGTATTCAGTGGATTTTGACTACCAGCCCCGCCGGTTAAATTAGGAATACTAATGCCCCCCCGAACACCCAAAGCAAAATTCTGGGCCTTTGCGCAAAAACCAAAAAGCAGGAAACCTGCTACCAAAAAGTAAAAAGTTAAATTTTTCATAAGAGTTTGCTTTAAGTAAAAAAATAACCAGGAACTAAGAGTCTGTCTAAATTTGATTTATTAATTTTTTTACTTCTAATGAAGCCCATATCCACGCGTCATTGCGAGGCACGAAGCAATCCCCACCTTACAGGGGAGGTTTGCAAATCCGATCTGCATAGTTCGGGGATTGCTTCGTGCCTCGCAATGACGGTTGGTTTATTTACTTTTAGACAGCCTGTTAGGTAAATCAGGTTTAAGTACTATTTGATCTATACAAAGCTTAATAATTTTTTCCTGCAAAAAAATGACCGCTATCATGAAGCTGTTATTGCCCCGTCGTGTTTTTTTCGGGTAAATGACCGGTGTTTTCCGGTACCCCATAATTTTGAGGGCTATTCAGATCTGTTATTTATATGCAGATATTTTTAATGGTTCAAAAACAATATCCACACTCTTTCCTTTCATCTTTGACATTAGAGTATCTGAACAGGAAAAATAACCTGAAAATGATTTTATACTTTATAAAGTTACCGTTCGTTAATGTTTCTGATTGATTTTGAAGTTCTTCTGAAAATTTGTTGTCGTTTAATGGTTGTCCGGCTCATGAGTTTTAGTCATACATCATGCTTTCGGGCCGGCCTTCTTCAGAAACAAAACAGAATTATAATTTATTTTAGACATAGTTGAAACTTCACAGTTAAAAAAGATATGGCTAAATGTTACTTTGCTTTAGGTTCATTTTTACTCTTAACTCTTAATTTAATTTGTTACTTATTTTTTGGAATCTCATTATAAAATTAGCTTCGCGGAAGCAGGTTATATCCCCGCTTTTTAAGTTTTCGACTCTTTCCGGGCTAAAAAGAATTATTTATTTATCGTTGCTTTTATCTCCTTTATACAGTGAAGCCCAGCAGCCGGATAGTACTATTGCCGGGAAAAAGCAATTGAATGTACAAACGGTAACAACTGTGAACGGATTGGTTGTTGATGATGTATCTGGCCGGCCACTGCCTTTTGTCGGCGTAAACTTTAATGGCAGCAGGTATGGCTCCAGTACAGATAGGGTGGGGCGATTTATATTGAGTGCCACAGGCTCTTATAGCCGGGTAACATTTTCTTATATGGGCTACCAGTCGGTTACCAAAATTATTAAACCGGGCCAGGTTAATGAATTGCAAATTCGGCTGCATAGCAGTCAAACCCAGTTAAAAGAAGTTTCGGTTGTTTCTGGCAAAAAAAAGAAATACACCAATAAAGGAAACCCAGCCGTTGAACTTATTCAGCAGATTATTGACCATAAGGAGCAGAACCGGATGGAAAGTGCCGACTATCTTCAATATGATCAATATGAAAAGATAGGCTTATCCTTGTTTCATCTCCCACAAAAACTCATCAATAGTCATTTTTTTAGTAAATACAAGTTCATGCTTGATACTACTCAAAAAATAAACGGCCAACAGGAAACTTCCCTTCCGGTTTATTTCAGCGAAAAGCTATTTCAAAACTATTACCGCAAAAATCCATCAAAATCTATAAGGGTATTAAATGCGCAAAAGGAAACCAACATCATCAAATTTGTGGATACCGTTGGGTTGGATACGTACCTTAACCGGCTCTACGGTAATAATATAGATATATACGACAATAATATTTTTATTATCACCAACCAGTTTCTGAGCCCTATTGCTAATCATGCCCCGGAGTTTTATAAGTTTTTTATAACCGATACCATACAAACGGATAAAGGAAAATTAGTGGAGGTCAGTTTTATACCCCGCAATAAAGGTGATCTGCTTTTTGAAGGTAAGTTAATGGTAACCCTGGATGGGCATTATGCTGTTGAAGCTTGTGAGCTTAACGTAAATAAACAGATCAATATCAATTTTATGCGCAGCCTTAAAATTCGCCTGGATTTTGAACAATATCCCGGTGGACGCTATTACCTGAACAAAAGTGATGTAAAAGCAGATTTTGGTATTTTAAAAAATAAGGGAACCGGTGTTTTTGGCGAACGGATGGTGCTTTATGACCACTATAAATTAAATTCACCGCTCCCGGAGGAATTTTACCAGGGTAAAAGTTTGCAAACCGCTGTAAATTCCCAGAAACAAGATACTGCCTACTGGATGAAAAACAGGGCAGATACATTGAGTACACAGCAGAAACAGTTGTATGGGCGTATTAGCAAGCTGGAAAGTATGCCGTCTTTTAAAAGATTATCGTGGATTGCATCAACATTTACAGGAGGATATGGCGATTTTGGCCCGGTACAAATAGGCCCCATAGGCTCTATTTATGCTTTTGATAATGTAGAAGGGGCACGCTTCCAGTTGGGCGGGCGAACTACGCCAAAGTTTAACCGATCCATTTACCTGGAAGGTTTTACAGCCTACGGAACGAGGGATACTAAAGCAAAATTTAATTTAAGCACTTATTTTTCATTAAATCAAACGCCGCCTTATCGTTTCCCTAACGATTATTTTAAAGTTAGCTACCAGTATGATATTGATAAACCAGGAAAGATTTATTCAATAAATAACTCGCAGGCTACGCTCGCCTCATTCCAAACGGGCAAAACGGATTACTGGCTTTATAATAAAATTTTCAGGGTTGATTATGTGAAAGATTTTGAGAATCATTTTTCATATAATGTTACTTTCAAAAACTGGAACCAACAAGCCGCCGGAACCTTGTTATTTGAGGAAAATGATGCAAATAACACCATCATACATGATTTAACCACTACCGAAGTTGGCCTTGGGTTGAGGTATGCGCCTCATGAACAAATTTTACAGGGAACGCAGTCCCGCCATACTATTTATAGCAAATACCCCATTTTTAACTTGCAGATAAACCATGGTTTTGAAGGGCTGCTCAACGGAGCTTACAGTTATAACAATATAAGCGCGAATATTTTTAAACGGTTTTATTTATCACAGTTGGGTTACTCGGATGTTACGCTGCTGGGTAATCTGTTAACCGGCAAGGTGCCATTTCCGCTGCTGAATATCAGTCCGGCCAATCAATCTTTTGGTTATGAACCCGATGCCTATAATAAGATGAATTACCTGGAGTTTGTGAGCGATCATTATGTGGGCTTAAATATTACACACAGTTTTAATGGCTTTTTTCTTAATAAAATACCATTAATAGAGCATTTAAAATGGCGGGAGTTTTTATCATTTAAAGTTTTATACGGGGGCTTGCGTAACGAAAATAATCCCCTTTACTCAAAAAATTTATACAAATTTCCAGTAGGTTCAAATGGTGCAAACGGTACTTATGCCTTAGGCAGCACACCCTATGTGGAAGCGGGAGTTGGTGTTGGAAATATTTTTAAGTTGTTGCGTATAGATGTGATTAAACGGTTTAATTACCTTGATCATTCAGGTATCTCGGCGTATGGCATTAAGTTTAGCATAAATCCTGATTTTTAATCTGTAGCCCGGGTTCTTGAAGCTTCAAATTATATTACAAACAAAATCCCTGCCTCTTTTCGGAGGTAGGGATTTTTGTTTCGATATAAAGGAAGTAAATCAATAATAGTATACATTCTCCTGCGTATGCGCGCTAATCTTTTTTACATCAGTGGCGGCTGCCAATCCCTGTAACCATATGGTATTAATGGTGTTTCTTTTTAATGTAACATCAGTAAGTGTGAATAGTACAGTGGTTGTTCCGGCTTTGCGGATTTCGAACGTATAAGGGGTAGCGCCATCAACAGGGATGAATGCAGAATACTTTTTATAAGTTAAGCCTGTGGCCAGTACTGCACCGCCTTTTATTGCCAGGTCGGCAGCGCCTGCATCGGGGCTCAGATTAATAAATCTTACGGTGGCTTTTCCTTCAGCAGGCCGGCTAACAGAATCGGCTATCAGCAAAAAATCGGGTGTACTCACCTGGTTAGCCAGGAACAGCGAATATAGTTTATCGGCCTTAAGCGTAATTGTGTCGCTTTTTATTTTCTGCTGGCTTCCTCCTACATAGAATGTTGCGGTTCTTTTGCCGGTATAGGCCCTGATGTAATCAAGACTTTCGCCGCTTTTGATAGAGAAGTTGTTTGCCCTGTTCTGATCAAGGTAGAAATCAACAGGCTGGGCATCCGGCGAGGCATTGATGGCAGAGATGAGCGCTACAGGCGGTACCACATAATGGTTGTTGTCATTATTCTTAAGGCATGAGGTTAACAGGCCGCTGAGCAAACACATCATCACGAACATGGCTGCCCCTTGTGTAAAGAATTTTTTCATAGTTGGTTATTATTATTTATTCTACCAATACGGTGAGCAATAGCAAAACGCTACGGCAAATAGTTTTTTTTAATGTTAAAATGTATTTCGGCCCATTTTTATAGGCCACATACTGTACTGCTTTTAACGGGAAAGCCGTGTAAAATAAATTTATATAAAACCAAAGTTTAAACTAAGCGGAGGATAGCCACGGAACAATTTCAATAACTTGAAACAAGTTTTTGGACTTTTTTTTATTTTTTTAACAGGCAGGAGTGGTGATAGATAAATGATAATAATTTAACGTTATATGCTGTAAGATAGCGTATTATCGAACTTGTCTTGCTTTTTACACAACGTGTAATTGCTGCTTTTATTGCCACTACAATACCACTACTTTAATTTAATGTTATGAATTGCGAAAATTTACTCTTTATATTTATAAACCAATTTATAAATAGTAAAAGTGCACCAGGAAATTAGCAGCAGTTATATTCAGCAATTGATTGCGGGCGATGAAGCCGCTTTTGATATGATCTATGAAACATACTGCGGTAAGGTTTACAGGCTGGCATTTAGGTTTTTAAAGGATGCTGCGCAAAGCCAGGAAATTGTGCAGGAATGCTTCATAAACCTTTGGATTAACCGGCAAAAGCTAAATCCGGAAGGAAATATATGGCTGTATTTGTATGTAATTGCTAAAAGGCTATCACTAAATGCACTGAGGCAAATTTGCCAGTCGAGAGAGCTTAGCGAAAAATTAATTGATCATATCACTACCGTACATAATGGTACCGAAGAGGATGTGCTGGTACATGACCTTGAACATTTTACCGAACAGATCATCAATAAACTGCCTAAACAACAGCAACTCATCTTCAGACTAAGCAGGGTAGAGCACCTTACGCATAAAGAGATTGCAGAACAGTTACAGATATCACCAAATACTGTAAAAAATCACATGGTTGAGGCGCTTAAAACTTTAAAATCCCACCTGCAATATTCTGACCTGATCTATTTTTTAGCCCTGTTTTTTTGGGTTTAACAAAAAACGTTGATTATAGCGTTTTTATCAATATGCCGATGATTGCGGCAATACCAATGATATATGGCTCCTGTAATTTTTTGATATAAATAAGGGCCAATACAGCTGCAATTGCGATGAGTACGGTAGGTATATCAATGATTGACCGCAGAGCAATCACAATTACAGAGCCTACCAAAGCTCCAATCACAGCCGCTGTAATCCCATCAACAAAAGCTTTAATGCTGGTATTCTTAGCAATTTTTTTAAAAGATGGCGCTAAGGCAACTGTAAATAGATAACATGGCAGGAAAGTAGCCAATGCAGCAACGCAAGCACCGGGAAAACCCGCAACCAGGTAGCCGATGAAGCCAACGGTAATTACCACCGGGCCCGGTGTGATCATTGCCACGGCAACCGCATCCACAAACTGGTGCTCATTCAACCAACCAAATTCTTTCACCACACCGCCGTGCAGGAAAGGCACAATGGCCAGCCCGCTGCCGAAGACGAAAGCCCCTGCTTTGGCAAAGAACCAGGCAATTTGTTCCAGGGTTTTGCCTTCATATTTCCAAAAGCCCGTGCTGATCATTATACCCGCAGGTAATACCGCAGGTTTTTTGAGCCATTGCGGCGGCGCCTTGATAACCATGTATAAAATGCCGCAAGCGATAAACAAAAGGATCTCTTCCCGCTCGGTAATAACGGTGATAACGATGCCCGCTATATAAAACAGCCACAAAGGCCATTTGGATTTCATAGCAGCCGGCTCAAATTTGCTAATGGATTTTATAGTGAGTTTGTAAGCACTCATCGCGATGATACCAATCACGGCTGCACCAACGCCATAAAACACAGCCTGCATCCAGGGCAGTCCCCCGTAAAGCTGGTAAGCCATCCCTAATAATACTACCATGATAAACGAAGGCAGTACAAAAGCCAGCCCTGTTAACGTGGCGCCTATCAGTCCATAATGTACAAAGCCAATATAGATGCCTAATTGCGCTGCTAAAGGTCCTGGCGCAAGCTGCGCCAATGCCAGGCCCTCCTTGTATTCTTCCTCGGTTAGCCAGCCTTTTTTGTCTACCAGGTCACGCTGCATGTAGCCAACTAAGGCCACCGGACCACCGAACCCCCAGGTGCCGAGCTTTAGGAAGTACTTTGTAATATCCGCCAAAGAATAAGCGGGGCGTAGTTTTATCAATTGTTCTTCCATGTGTGTATTTCCGTTTGTACATATTTAGCCCAGCTATACAGGGCATCATAAATGATCAGCCCATAAGCCAGTTGCTCCTGATCATTTTTAAAGTTGTAGGATAAACCGGCGGAGATGGCCCAAAGGCCGGCTGCCTGTTGTGCCAGGTCAAAGCGGTTGGTGTCTGCGCCCCGAACGATATCTGCCATCTGCAAAAGCGCTGAATCTGTTAAGCCATGTTTTTTGATGATATAGTCAAACGTGCAGCGCTCGCCCTCATGAGAGTATTCCACTCCGGCAATATCGTACGGTATCGCGTTAAGCGATTTTGCCAGTTCGATAACCTGTTCCTTAGGCACAAATAGAAACTCGGCTGATGGGTCGACAAAGTTTTTAATGAGCCAGGGGCAGGCGATACGGTCAATTTTTGGCCGTTCACGGGTGATCCATTTCATAACAATCGGGTTTAAAGGTTCATGGATAATTACATCTTCATACTTTCCATTTTTTTTGCTTGTTTTCCTAAAACATCCAAAGCAGCACGGAAACCTTGCGCCAATGTAGCCGCATTGCCACGGCCATAATAATGCAGGAAAATCATGTGCGGATCATCGCCCAGCATGTGGTTGTGTACTGCAACTACTTCCAGGTTATGCGCCCGTAAGGTTTTGATCACACCATTTACTTCACTTTGCAGCATAGCAATGTCACCGGCAATATGTGCATCATCATGTTTACCAGCGAAAGAGGCCCAGCTATTCAGGCCGATGTTGGTTGTCATTTCCACGCCCATTGCCACAACGTTCAGGTCGGCCCGGCCAATAGTATATTTATAGGTCGGCCCGTTCACCGTGCCGGTATATTTCACAATGGCGTCCAATGCGGGCAGGTCAAAGTTTTCCTTTCCGGTAACCGTTGGCGGTGCTGATGGTGCTGGCTGGTTAGATGGGAAGAGTTTGCTGTCGCGGATGGTATCCGCATATTTTTTAGCCAGTTCAGCCACGCTCCCCATCCCGTGAATATGCATGTAGAATATGCGGGGCTCTTCGTAAAAAAAGTGATTGTGTATGGCGGCTATTTCCAGCCCGTTGGCATGGGCTGCGGAGATCAATGGATTAACTTCCTCCATTTGCAATACCGTATCACTCATCACCATGGCCGATTTTCCATCAATGGTCTTTTTGAATGATACCCAACCACCAAAACCAAAAGGAATTGGTACGGGCTCACCTTTAATTTTCATTTTAAGATCGTTGCGGGGCAATGGAGTGGTGTAAACAGCTTCAGCATCTTTATAGCTACCTTTTTTACCCAAAGCTGTATCAATGGCGGCCATTTCCTCTGCCGTTAAGGCGGGTGTTTTACCCTGCGGCATGGGAAGGGCTTTTAACTGATCAATGGGTAACAGTAAAGCTGCACTGGCAAGTGCGGTAGTTTGTAAAAATTGCCTGCGGTTATTATTTGGTGTTTTCATAGATAGTGGAATTTCATCTATGCAATACTACCAACAAAGCCTTGCTGTAAATAGAATGGATTTAACTATTAGTATTCTTTTTACTTTTTTCGCTGTTTTTTTTATAGAGGGTAGGCGTTTGGCCGGTCTGTTTTTTGAATATGCGGGTAAAATGGCTCTGATCAGAAAAGCCGGTGAGGTAAGCTATCTCGGTTAAGGAGTAATCCGTGCTGCCCATCAGGTGCATGGCTTTTTCAATGCGTAGTTTCCGGATGTATTCTCCAAAAGAAAGGTTTTCGAAGTATTTGGAAAATTCTCTTGATAAATAGGTTGGGTTGATCTCCAGCTCATCGGATACCTGCTGCAGGCTTAAAGCCATATTGGTATCCAGCTGATCCTGTATCATTTCTTTCAGCTCTTTTGCCCATTCAGGCGCTTTTTTAGATTTGTTTTCTTTGATGTATTTATGGTATACCTCCAGCAGCATTTGTTCCACAGGCCCGGCCTGGGTATGTTTCAACTGGTGGAGATGTTTCGCCCAGCTATACAGGCCATCGTAAATGGTCATGCCCAGGTTCAGCAGTTCCTGATCATTTTTAATATTATACGCCAGCCCCGAAAATATCGCTTCCAGCCCCGCTGCCTGTGGGGCAAAGTCATGTCGGTCGGTATCCGCACCGCGAACGATGGTCGCCACCCGGTCAAGCGCGGCATCTTTCAATTGATGTTTTTTGATAAAATAATCAAAAGTGCAATGGTCGTCATAATGCGTGTATTCCACGCCAGGCAAGTCAAAGGGTGTGGCGTTTAACTCGCCGGCCTTTATCAACACCTGGTCAAATGGTACAAAGATGATCTCCGCATCAGCATCAATAAACCTTTTGATTAGCCAGGGGCAGGCGATGCGGTCAATCTTAGGGCGTTCACGGGTGATCCATTTCATTTGTTGTAATTCGAGCTGTAAATGTAATCAAGAACCTTTAGTGTCTCACTAAAAGTAAAAAAACACTGGCATGAAAAGAGAAAATTCGCACGCAATAAAAAAAACTTTATTCTCAACTAGTCCTATGGTAGTTTCTGCGTGTTCTCTACATAATTAACCCCTTCCGGGTTTTGTTATAAACCAATTATATGAACAACAACAGGCTAAAGTATTTGCTGCAGCAATATTTTGATGATACTATAAGTAGGGCTGATTGTACAGAGCTACTCAACTATCTGAAAGAGAACCCTGCCGAAATAGCCGACCTTGTTGATGAAGAATCATTAAAGCTTGATGCTGACCCCGAGTTTAACCAAATACAGGCCCGCAAGGTGTTGGATAATATTAAAACCGACCCAAGGTTTAATCAAGCTCCGCTGGCTGTTAAGCCCAAAACAAAAATAGTAAGTCTGTTTGGTAGCCTGGCAAAAGTTGCGGCGGTAATTGCTGTTTTTACCGCTGTTGGATTTTACTTTATACATAAACACAAGCCCGCTGATAACCAGGTTGCGATAGTGAAGTCGTCAAGAATTTTACCGGGGAGTAATAAGGCGGTATTAACACTGGCCAATGGCAAAGCCATAGTGCTGGATAATAAAGCTAACGGCACGCTTGCAAAAGCCGGCCAGGTTCAGGTAAATAAAGTGGCCAACGGAAAGTTAGTGTATGATGCTTTACCAACTGATGTTAAGGCAAAAGTTATTGATAACGCCTTAGTGTACAATACGCTATCTACCCCGCGCGGCGGCGAATACGAGGTGGTGCTGCCCGATGGCACCCACGTATGGTTAAACTCTGCATCGTCATTAAGCTATCCTGTTGAGTTTGCTGGTAACGAAAGACGGGTTAAGCTAACCGGCGAGGCCTATTTTGAAGTGGCTAAAAATAAAGACAAGCCTTTTTATGTAAACAGCAACAACGTGCAGGTAAGGGTATTGGGTACACATTTCAATATTTCGGCCTATAATGATGATGACGAGCTTAAAGCTACTTTATTGGAAGGATCGGTTCAGGTGAGTAAGAATAATAGCCAGAGTTTGTTAAAGCCCGGTCAGCAGGCAGTGATAAACAATGGCGCCGATATGATCCGGGTTTCGCAAGCCAATATCAACGAGGTAATGGCCTGGAAAAACGGCTATTTCATATTTAATGATGATAACATTGCCACCATACTAAAAAAGGTATCGCGCTGGTATGATGTTGATGTGGAGCAAAAGGGAAATTTTGAAGGGCAGCATTTTGGCGGCACATTTTACCGCACAAAGGGTATTGATGAATTATTGAAAAACCTTGAAAAAATTGGGAAAGTTCACTTTAAGGTCACAGGAAGGAGGGTTACTGCTATGGAATAGTTTTACACTCTCCTTTTCTATACCAGTAATTATCTGCATAAAATAAAAACCAGGAGCGTTCGTACCGCCCCTGGCCTCAGCCGTGTTATGGCTGCGTCAGATAATGAAAATAATTGCAGCGAATACAACCACTTATTAATAAACTGACATTCAAATGTATAAAATTTTTACTGCATTTACTTGCGGCAAACAACGTGGGCGCCTATATAAACCTGTGCTTATCATGAAGCTAACTCTTATTTTGTTAACGGCAACTTTTTTACAGGTAACTGCTGCAACTTACGCGCAGAAAGTTACTATAAAAGTAAAACAGGCTACTTTAAAAGAAGTTTTTGAGGAGATACGGAATCAAACCAATTATGATTTCCTGTATAACTCAGACGATATTAAATTAGCCAAACCCGTTACAATTGATCTTAACAATGTAACCATAAAACAGGCCATGGACGCTTGTATGGGTAAACAGGCTTTAACCTATTCAATTGAGGATAAAACCATACTCATCCAAAAAAAATCAACCAATCAAAACAACAGCAATGCTCCGCCTAAAAAAATAACCGGTAAAATAACCGATAAATTGGGTTTACCTGTACCCGGTGTAACCGTTAAAGAAAAAGGAGGCAAGGCTATTGCGGTAACAGGTACCGACGGTACTTATGCCATTAATGTATCAGATGCCAATGCCACATTAACATTCTCTTTCATTGGGTTTACCACTAAAGAAGTAGCGCTCAACGGCGGTTCGGAACTAAACGTAATACTCGAAGATACCCAGCAGGGGCTTAACGAGGTTGTTGTGGTAGGTTACGGTACGCAAAAAAAGGAATCCATTACCGGTGCTATTTCTACTATCGGCACTAAGGATCTTACGCAATCGCCTGTTGCCAATTTAAGTAATGCTTTGGCTGGTAGGTTATCTGGTTTAACAGCTATCCAAACATCGGGCAAGCCGGGCGATGATAACTCAACCCTGTATATCAGGGGGGTAGGTACTTACACCGGCCAAACTGCCCCATTAATTATGGTTGATGGTATTGTGCGGGATAGTTATAACGATATTGATGCCAACGAAGTAGAAACCATCAGCATACTAAAAGATGCATCGGCTACGGCTGTCTATGGTGTGCGTGGTGCCAACGGTGTAATATTAATTACCACCAAGCGTGGTAAAGAAGGAGCGCCAAAGGTTAGTGCAACTGCCCAAACCGCCATATCGCAGTTTTCAAGGATGCCTAATTTTGTTAACTCCTATCAATATGCTTCCTTGCTGAATGAGCAGAGTTATGAAAATTACTGGATTCAGCATGCTAAAGATGCGGACATCAAAACCTGGAATGATTTTGCCCAAAAAAGGGATGCTAACTGGATTAAAGAGGCTACTATTTATTACTCGCCCGAGGATCTGAAATATTATCAGAACGCGCATACGCCTACTTTAAACGGGCAAACCAATCCTTATTATGACCCTTATGGTCACCCAGACCAGGATTGGAAAAAGCAGATCTTTAAAAATTTCGCGCCTCAAACCCAGTATAATGCCAACATCACCGGCGGTACCGAATCTGTAAAATACTTTGTTTCTTTAGGTTACCTTACCCAGGGCGGTTTATTTAATACCGATTATATGCCTTTCTCTGATGAGATGCAGTTTAAAAAGAAACGCTACAATTTGCGCGGCAACCTGGATTTTGATGTAAACAAAAATTTCAGGATCTCGGTAGATGTAGGTACCCAGTTTGTTACCATCACCGGGATGGATAATGATGGCTACACCTGGGAGAAGCGTATCCTGTGGTCATCTCCGCTTGGGTCGCCGGGAATGATTAATGGCAAATTTGTGGTGCCATTTAGTAACCAAAACGATCAGCTGAACCCCTTATATGCTATTGCCAGCAGCAATAACTATAATATTACCAATAACAGTACACTAAACTCGGCCATCAGGTTAAGCCATAAGCTTGATTTTATTACCGAAGGTTTATCGGTAAATGCCAAAGGAGCTTATGATAGCTATTTCAGCAGCCGTACTGGTGGTGGTTACAAGCCATTGTTGTATGGCGTAAGGGCAAATCCCAATGGCAATAAGCTGGACCCCATCCTGGTACAGCTAAATGATGATACCCCGCCGCAAAGATGGTCTGATTGGAACAATGGTAAATGGCGCAAGGTTTATGGCGAGTTCTCCATTAACTACAACCGCACGTTTGCTAAAAAACACGCGGTAACCGGCCTTTTGCTGTACAATGCCGAGAAAAAATACGACCCGAATTTAGCCTATGATCTTCCTCATGCTTATATGGGTGTGGCCGGCAGGGTTACCTACGCCTATGATAACCGATATTTTGCCGAGTATAACATGGGATATAACGGATCAGAAAACTTCCCCGAAGGTAAACGGTTTGGCTTTTTGCCTGCCTATTCATTAGGCTGGGTAGCCAGTAATGAATCTTTCTTCCCTAAAAACGATTACGTAACCTATTTAAAGGTACGCGGTAGTTTGGGTAAGGTTGGTAATGATAATATAGGCGGCGCCCGTTATTTGTACTTGCCGGATACCTGGCAATATGGACAGGGCTACAACAACGGTGGTGGTTACACCTTTGGTACCCTTAATGATCGTAATACCATCAGCGGCGCTTATGAAAGTGTTATCGGTAACCCTGATGTTACCTGGGAAACCGCTACAAAATCAAACATCGGTTTAGAAGCCCATTTATTTAATGATAGGGTAACCGTTGTTTTTGATCATTACAATGAACACCGTATCAACATCCTCTCCTATAAAGGCACAGTGCCTCAAATTGTACAGGCCACTTTGCCGCCTTATAACCTGGGCGAGGTTAAAAACTGGGGTAACGAGCTTGAATTAACCTACAACAGCACCCCCGGCAAATTTACCTGGTGGGTAAAAGGCAATGCCTCAACCAATAAAAACAAAATCATTTTCAGGGATGAAGCCATTGTGCCGGGCTTAGAGTACCAGGCTGCAACAGGGCGTCCAATTAATCAACCTTTAATGTTACAAGCCAATGGGTTGTATACATCATGGTCAACCCTGTATGCAATTGATGGTAATGGTAACCCGGTGTTATCAAACCCTGTAAGGGCGCTTAACAAAGCGGGCCAGCCTTATGTAAACGCCGCAGGCCAGCCGGTTTATCAAAAAGACCTGGGTTATGCCGGGGCGGCATTGCAACCGGGCGAAGTTCGTTTGGTTGATATTAATGAAGATGGCGTGATCAACGAAAAAGATTATACCAGGACCGGCAAAACAGATATTCCGGAATTAAGCTATGGTCTATCATTTGGCTTTAGCTTTAAGGGATTTGATTTTTCGGCCCTATTACAGGGAGTAGCCGGTGTAGCCAAGTTTGCTAACAGCACCATCCATTTTAATAAACAACAATCGCTTTTTGAGGTAGATGCAAACCGTTTTACCCAGGAACGGTACAATGCCGGCGAGCGGATAGATTTCCCTATCGCAGCATATAACCAGGCAGCTACCTACAATACCTTTTTCCTTAAAAATACTTCCTATACAAGGTTAAAAAACATGGAGATAGGCTACACATTTAAACCCGCCTTTTTAAAACGGGCAGGTATCCGCACGGCACGCCTGTATGTGAACGGAGCCAACCTTTATACCTGGTCGCCAAACAAAATCTGGGGCGATCCCGAGAATTTGGGCTACGTGGGCTACCCGCTTACCAAAACCTACAACATTGGCTTAAATGTTAATTTTTAATTAATTAAAGCGAGAAAAGATGAAAACAAAAAATATAATTATACTGCTTTTTGCATGCTTAATTGGCGGTATACTTTCACCAGGATGTAAAAAGAGTTTTCTTGAAAAACCAAAAGGTGGTTCGGTAACGGTTGATACTATTTTTCATACTAAAAACCAGGCGCAATACGCTGTGGCGCAAATGTACATGCTATGTATCCGGGGCTATTTCCCCGAAACGTATGACGGCTGCCGCCCCGAAGCTATCACAGATCAGCTTTATATTATCCATCCGGCGTATGATTGGGCTTCAAACACTATTGGTACAGGTACCTATATTACCGGTAACATGAGCGCCAACGCTACGTGTGATTATGGCTTCGGTTCCGATAATGGCAACGGCTTTGGCTGGCATTATAAAGGTATCCGCCAGGCCAACCTGGTATTAAAAAATATCAACATGGTTACTGATGCCGATAACAGCTGGAAACAGGATGTAAAAGGGCAGGCTTTATTTTGCCGCGCCATGCAGCACTATGAGTTGTTTAGGTATTACGGAGGCATCCCCATTGTAAATAAACCGTTGGATGGTACAGGTAAAATATCTGTACCCCGTAGTTCGGTGCAATCGGTGGTTGATAGTGTAGTTAAATGGTGCGATCAGGCTGCGGCTTTATTGCCGGCCACACGCCCATCGGCAGATTATGGCCGGATAACAAAACTGGCAGCATTAGCCCTTAAATCAAGAATCCTGTTGTATGCGGCAAGCCCCTTGTATAATACACCGGCCAATCTTAAATCAGAAGTTACCGGAGCCCGTTATGGAGATGGCCGCGATTCTGTATTGGCTTATCCTGCCTATGATCCCGAGCGTTGGAACAAGGCTGCAAAAGCTGCTAAAGATGTGATTGATGCCGCCGGTGCATCGGCAGTATCGCTTTACAACACAGGCAAAGCGGTAACTACCGGCGAAACCTATGCAACAATTGGCGATTATGAATCTGTTTGGAATGTGTTTGCCAACCAGGAACTGATATTGGTAAATACCTCAAACCAGGTACCAAGCGGTAATGCCTGGGGCGATGGATCTGCATGGGGCCAGTACCTGTCATCAAAACTGCGTTTGGCCCAATGGGGGGTTAAAAATAATGTGCCCATTGAGTTTATGCAGCAGTATGAAAAAAAGGATGGTACAAAATGGACACTACCCGCCAGCGGAACCGATTTGCCAGCCGATATTAAGGCGCTTGACCTCGACCCGCGTTTTTACCAAACCATTGCTTATGATGGTATGTACTATAGCAGCCAGAGAGGTACATTGGCCTACTACAAAAAAGGCGATTACAGTACCGATGGTAACCTGGCCAGCAGCGATGCCGGTGTTGATGGGTATGCCATGGAAACCTACAAGTTTGTTGCCCGAGTTGATAACATGAGCGATAATCATTTTGCATGGCCGGTGTTTCGCCTTGCAGAGTTTTATTTAAACTATGCCGAAGCTATCAACGAGTACCAGGGCCCTACAGGTGATGCTACCAACTACCTTAACCTCATCAGGAAAAGAGCCGGAATGCCCGAGAAACATCCCGTTGATGCAGGCGCTTTCAGAGATGCGGTACATAGTGAGCGTACTATTGAATTTGCTTATGAGGGTCACAGGTATAATGATCTTAATCGTTGGTTAAAAGCCAAATCTGTATTAAACGGAACCTTGCATGGCATTGTAACTACAGCCCGTAATGTTGGCGGTACTTTAAAACGTACCTGGCAAACTACCTCGTTTGTTACACGGGTTTTCCCGGCAAGGTACTATTACGTTCCATTCCCTAATGATGAAGTAAGTAAGCGTTACCTGGGTAATGCTAAGGGCTGGGATGGACAAAATCCAGGATGGTAATTGGCTTTTACACATTTTAACTAATGAAAAAAATGAAAAAAGAATATATAAAACTTTTTGCCTGGATTTTTTCATTCTGTAGTTTTTCTGTCGCGAACGCGCAAACTAAGAATGTAATTTCAGCAGATTCCATTAAAACTGATCAGAATAAAACCAACACAGTTGACTATGGATTAAGGACTGAAAAATCATGGAGAAATACGGGCGCTGTTTTTACGCTTAAAGGCGAGGAACTAACCCATATGATGGCCGGTAATTTATTAAATACGCTGCAGGGCGTATTCCGGGTTTAACGGTAGTAACCGGCTCTGGCGAGCCCGGCTATGATAACCCCACACTTTATGTACGCGGGCAAAGTAGCTGGAATGTTGCCGGTAACCAGGTAGTGATTTACCTTGATGGTTTCCAGGTAGATATGGGTGCTATCAGCTCATTGGCGGCATATGAAATTGAATCGGTAACGCTTTTAAAAGATGCCGCCGCTACAGCTATATATGGCTTGCAGGGTGGGGCAGGTGTACTAAGTATCCGCACCAAAAAGGGTGGCAATTTGCCTAAAACCCAGATAACCGTTAACGGCAGGTACGGCATATTAAGCGCGGTACAGTTGCCAACTGTTATGAATGCCTATGATTATACCCGCTTGTACAACCAGGCGTTGCAAAATGATGGCTTTCCAGCTAAGTACAAAAATCCCGACTTGTATAAAGCAACTAATGATCCTTTTCATCCAAACGTGAACTGGTATGATGAAGTGCTAAAAAAGAATTCAACCATACAGGATTATAACTTCTCGTTTCGTGGCGGTAATGATATGGCTAAGTTTTTTGTGTTGATGAACTATACCGATTTTGAAGGTTTATACAAAAACGCCAACGCCATTGATAAGGATTTTGGTACCAATGCACGTTACAACAAAATTAACCTGCGTGCCAATGTGGAATTGCAGCTAAGTAAAAGCTTATCTGTTGAGGCCAACATCACCGGTATAACCGAGGATAAAAATACCCCCGCGGGTTTTACGGCTACATCATTGTTCAACAATCTGTTAGGCTTGCCACCGGCTGCGTTTCCTGTAAAAAACCCTAACGGTACCTGGGGAAACAGCTCGGTTTATAATTTTAACCCTGTTGAACTTTTACAGCAAAATGGTGTTTATAACTCGCATACCCGTAACCTGCAAACCAACTTTGGCTTTGTTGAAAAATTGGATGTAATAACTCCGGGCCTGGCCTTAAACGGATCGTTATCATTCAGCAATCAATACGTTGGTACCTATCAAAAGATTTTTACGGTGCCATCTTATGAAATTGTTAAGGATGCTAATGATATGCCCGTAATGGATGCCGGAAACGTTGTTTACAAAACCATAGGCACAGTTAGCCAGGGGATAATTGATGGAGGCAACCAACACTGGAACAGGAATGCCATTAAAGTTGGGTTTGATTATAACCGCAGCTTTGGCAAAAGTACTTTTAGTGGTATGGTGCTGGCGCAAAGGCAGGGTTATAGCCATGATGGGCTGGTTTACCAGGTTCGTACCCAGGGCCTGTCGGGTAATGTAACTTATGATTATGATCAAAAATACATTGTTGACCTGTCTGCCGCCTACAACGGATCGGCTGATTTTGCCCAGGGGCATCGCTACGGATTTTTCCCGGCAGCAGGTTTAGGCTGGATAGCATCAAAAGAAGATTTCCTGAAGGATAATACCGTGATCAGCTTTTTAAAAGTAAGGGCTTCTTATGGTACTACGGGTAATATCAATGAAAATTTTCGCTTCATAAATGAGCAATGGGCAGTAGGGGCCAATGGCTATATAGTTGGAACCAGCAATACTTATAAAAACGGGATGACCGAAGGTTCGTTTGCTAATATCAATGCGTCATGGGAACAAAAAACAACGCTGAATTTTGGTGTCGATCTGAAACTATGGAAAAAACTATCGGCAACGATTGATGTATTTAGCGAAAAACGCACCGGTATTTTAGAGATCCCATCGGCTGATGTGCCCTACTTTACCGGCTTTAATTTGCAGTATGCCAATACCGGCGAAGTAAAGAATAAAGGTTTTGAAGCGGCGCTTAATTTCAATGATCAGGTTAATTCTTTTCAATATAATTTGGGCGGCTCGGTAGCTTTTGCCCGCAATAAAATATCCAAACGATCAGAAAACGCCCAGCCTTATAATTACCTGTACACCCAGGGTTACAGGCTTGATCAAATGAAAGGCCTGGTTTACAAAGGATTTTACCAGCAATCTGATTTTGATGCCAGCGGTAATTTAAAACAAGGTGTTGTTTCATCTTCATATGCAAATGTGAAACCCGGCGATTTGAAATTTGCCGATCAGGATGGCAACGGTATCATCAATGATTATGATAAAATACCTATGGAATACGCTAAACTACCCGAGATCACTTTAGGTTTTAACCTTGGGTTTAGATACATGGGTTTTGATTTTGATGCCTATTTAGAAGGTGTGCTGCACCGCACGGTAAGCCTGCTTGATGATGCTTATTTGTATACTCATCCTTTTGTAAACAGCAATTCCATTACGCCATTTTCTGCCAATAGCTGGACACCCGAAACGGCAAATACTGCCACAACGCCACGCCTGTCAACATTAAGCAATGCCAATAACAACCAGCAATCTGATTTTTGGTTACGTAACGGTAATTTCTTTAAGCTGCGCAGTATTGAGCTGGGTTATACTTTGCCACGAAAGAGCTTTTTAAAGAAACTTGATGCCATCAGGCTATTTGTAAATGGTACCAACCTCATAACCTGGGATAAAATAGATAACCTGGAGGCCGAACGGCTTTCTATGGGCTATCCTTTAATGAAGGTTGTAAGCTTTGGATTGAGAGTGAAATTGTAATAGTAAACTATTAGTAATTACCAAGAAATGAAAAGAAATCATTATATAATAACCGTGTTGGTGCTGAGCACTCTGCTGTACTCCTGTAAAAAGGATTACCTGGATGTAAAGACGATAAAGGCTGATATTTCTGTAGAAAAACTATATGCCAATTACACTTACGTACAGCAGGTAGTTTGGAATACGTACAGCTACCTGCCGGATGGATTTGCTAATCTTGACCTGGAATCGGCCTCGGATAATGCCGAAAGTACCAATGTGAACTCCAGATCGCAAGCCTTTAATTACGGTATCTGGAACCAGTATAATAACCCGGATGATGTGTGGGCAACTAATTTTAACGGGATAAGGCAGGCTAATGAATACCTTAAAAACAAGGATAAGGTTGATATCTCCTACATTAAAGGCAAGATAACATCAACAGATTCAACGGCTTATTTTAATGCCCGGGATAACGTGAAATTTATGCAGGGGGAAGTGCTTTTTTTGAAAGCTTTCTTTTATTTCGAACTGGTTAAACGCTATGGCGGTATGCCCATACTTGAAGAGCCGCTTGATTACAGTAATAAAAGCAACTGGGATAATATTCCAAGAAATTCTGTTGATCAGTGTATAAAATATATAGCTACTTTATGTGACAAAGCCGGCGCAATAATTCCCGCCGATCTTTCGCCCTATTCATGGTACGATGATGGCCGGGTAACACAAGGCGCCATCAGGGCTTTAAAAGCTAAAGTTTTGCTGTATGGTGCAAGTCCGCTGTTTAAAGATAACGGATCAACCACTACATGGGCACAGGCAGCAAAAGCTGCGCATGATGTTATTGCATTAGGCAAATATCAGCTTGACGGCAGCTACACCAACCTGTTTGGCTCCAATAATGCTGCATCAAAGGAGTTTATTTTTTACCGCCGGTATGGCGCTATAAATTATGTGGAGTATTATAATTTCCCCATTGTTTTTCAAAACAGCGTTGGTAACAGTATTACGCCAAGCCAAAATTTTGTAGATGATTACGAAGTTGTTACCGGTGGTAATGCTGTTCCGTTTGATTGGAATAATCCGACCCATGCTGCAAATCCCTATGCAAGCCGCGATCCGCGTTTTGCCGCAACGGTGGTTTATAACGGTAAATTGTTTAAAGCAACCACCATTGAAACCTTTACCGGTGGCAATAGCGGCCTGCCAAAGCAAAATGCCTCCAAAACAGGCTACTACCTGTCCAAATGGGTAAACCAATCTGTCGATCTTGTAAACGCCACTACAGCTAATCATACGTGGAGCTATTTCAGGTACGGCGAAGTGCTTTTGAACTATGCGGAAGCAATGTACAATGCCTATGGTGCCGATGCTGATCCGGAAGGATATGGTATCACGGCCCTTAAAGCTATCAATATGGTAAGGCAGCGTGCGGCAATGCCCGTAATAACAGCGGTACAATTAAACCAGGCACGTATTGAGCATGAGCGCAATGTGGAGTTAAGTTTTGAAAACAACCGCTTATGGGATGTGCGCCGCTGGAAAAAAGGGGTGGCTTATTTTAACAAACCTGTAAACCGGATAGAGATCACCAACACTGGCGCTACCAATACCTATGTTGTTAAACAATTAGAAAACAGAGTGTTTTACGATAAGATGAACTGGTACCCTATACCGCAAAGCGAAATTGCAAAAACACATTGGGCACAAAATCCGGGCTGGTAATAATATAAACGGATCATTGCATCACCCGGTGCAATGATCCTTCATGATTTGAATTATTAACGTAAAAAATATTTATGAAAACTCATGCATCAACAATACTAAAGTTGTCGGTTTGCTTTATGCTGACAATGGTGTTATCCTGTAAGCAGGAATATCTGCAGGGACCAAAAACTACAGAAACGGTTAAGGTTTATTTGCCGCAAGCAGAAAAACCCAACGGCCTTGTTGCCGCCCTAAACGATTCAAAGCTGGCTGTGGATACAATAGCGCATACCGCTAATTTTGCTATCCCGGTTTACCGGGGCGGAGAATCGGGATTTGATCCCTTAACCGTAGATGTAAGCGTTGATAACAGCAACATCGCCGCTTTGGTTACATCAGGGGCACTACCTGCCAATACCATCCCAATGGACCCAGCCGATTTTACTTTGGCGACAAAGGACTCCGTTGTTTTTGATAATAACATTATGAAAGGCAACATTGTACCCAAAATTAAAATAGCTAACCTGGATAAGTATAGCGGCAAGGTTTTGGCGTTGGGTGTTAAGATCAGTAATTCATCAAAACAGGAAATTAATGCGGATATGAATAAGGTGGTTATCTACTTTGATGCAGATGCACTGATAGACGCGGTAACCCCCAAAACAAACATGGTTGATAAAACCAAATGGAGTATTGTGAAATATGGCGACGGCGTTACCTTTAAAGTGAACGATGATGGCAGTATACTGGCAACAGGTGGCAATTGGGGGCAGCAGGGCGTTATACAAACCTTTGAGGTAAGAGCCAACAAACAGTATAAAATTGATATGCACGTAGCAGGTTCTGGCGCTACCGACTGCTGGTTTGAGGTTTACGTTGGTAAAGCTGCACCCGTGGCCGGCAAGGATTATAGCGACGGCGGAACCCGTATCGCCTTAAACACCTGGAATGGTTGCGGTAAAACGCCTTTTGATGCATTACTGTCATCACTATCATGTGCAGGCACAGGCAATGTTGTTTCGTTCCCAACTGCTGGTACGGTTTACCTGGTTATCCGTTCGGGTGGCTCAAGCCTGGGAACAACAGGCATCAAGCTTACCAGTATCGATTTTAGAAGAGTAAATTAAGGTGATTAGAGATGGAAATCATGTGATTTTGAGTGACAAATTTTCGCGAAATGATGAAGGAGAAATGACTTGAGGAATCTGCCAAGTATACCTCGTGGAATCCCAGACTTACGAAGTTTTTAAAACTTCGTAAGTCTTTCGTCGCTTGTCATTTATTCTTCGGAGGATCGTGGTTTTAAATCCAAAATATTAAACGACTTGAGATCTCTCCATATATCTTGAGATTTAGTTGAATAGTATGTGCGTACTATGAGGCGTCCCCGTAATGAGATACGGGGCGCTTTTTTAGTTTAAGGGGGGCATCATCGGGCTGCGAAATAGTTATGCTATTGAACGCCGGGATTGCTCATAATAAGGCAAAAAAATAGTTTTTTTTCAGGAAAATGAACACTTGTTTTAAACTCTTTTTTCGTTGAAATTTGCTATAAGTAATTTATTTACAGTGTGATAGGTGTTCCAATAGTTTGATTTTTAAAAATAGCTAATTTGTTGATTATCAGTGTGTATAGAGTTTCATCCGTTCCGTTTTTCGGAGGCGTTCCAGTGGAACACTTTTATGCCTGTTACGTCCTGAAAGGTTGATGCTCTGGTTGATTAATTACCTAAACTATCTTCATATTCTCTGCATCCCAATGGATCACCTTGTTTTCAAAATAGCTATCGTTACAGGCTAAACAAGGCGCTGCCGCCCTAAACCCGAATACCGCATCCTCAACAACAGGCTTACCCGTCCTGATGGAATCAAAGAAGTTGGCGAAATGGTCATTTGAGGTATTGTAACCCTCAGGAGCCCTGTAGGTAATGCCGGGGATAGCAGGCGCTTGCTGATCGGCTTGCGAAAAGCGTTTATTATAATCATTAGTTAAAGCTTTCTGTTGCGCTTCGGTAAAGGTTGATAGCGAATCCCAGCCGCCAATGCCGGTGGCTACCGGCATTTTACTTTTGGTGATGGTAAAGCTATCGTCGCCCATAAGGTCCATCACACCTTCCGAGCCTACAATTTTGGTGGTACTATGATCACCCTCACCGCTGATGAAATTAACCCGGAGCGTTACCTGGAAAGCAGGGTGCTCTTTTGTTTCACCATAATGGATCACCGCGCTCATTACATCGGGTACATTACGGCCATCTTTCCAATAAGCCAGATCGCCAATAGAATATATCCTTTCGGGTCCTTTTGAGCCGGTTATAAAATGGATTCCGCTGAGCAGGTGGACAAATAGGTCGCCTGCAACACCAGTACCATATTCGCGATAGTTTCTCCACCTGAAGAAACGTTTGCTATCATAATCATACTTCATTTTGGCGTTTGACTGAAACCGGGCCCAATCCACACTTTGTGGCGACGCATCCAGGGGAATAGTGTATTGCCAGGCACCTAAAGCGCTTTGCCGGTTAAATGAAGCCTCGATAGAATTGATCTTGCCGATAGCGCCCGCATCATATAGCTCTTTAGCCTTTTTATAGGCAATACTGCTTACCCGCTGGCTGCCCACCTGGAAAACCATTTTGGTATCCAGCTGTGCTTTTATTTCGGCAAGGCCCTGGCTTATTTTGTGCACCATGGGCTTTTCGCTGTAAACGGCTTTGCCGCTATGCATGGCATCAATAGCTATCTGGCTATGCCAGTTATCGCTGGTGGCAATAATCACTGCATCCACATCCTTACGGGCCAATATTTCACGATAATCGCCGGTGGTAAAGAGGCTTGATCCGTAAACTTCCTTTGCCCTGTCCAGCCGTCCCTTGTATAAATCGCAGCAGCCAACCAGCTCCACACCGGGAACGCTTAATGCTGCCTGGGTATCATTAAATCCCATAATACCCATACCTATGGTTGCTATGCGGATCTTATCATTTGGTGAGATGCGTTTCTCGGCGCGCAATATTCTAAGTTCATTTTCTTCCCTGGCTGCTAAACTGCTGAGGGATGCGGAAGTTAACAAAACGGAAGTGCCCAGGTGTTTTAGGAATTTTCTGCGATCGGTAGACATAGCTGTAAGTTAAGTTTCAATAATTGGTTATTATGTTGACGGCAAGGCGCGGCCACTAAGGTTTACAGCAGGCAATTTAATAAAGGGAAATGAGAATACCAGTGATTATCAAAAATAAGGTAGGGGATATGGGATGGTTCCGGGAACTTAACTACCGCTGATCAAGTCAACGCTTTTTTAGGAAGCCCTCCATTTAAAGGAGGTATTGTCAATAGCTCTCATGGTGCACAAAACGCCGTTTAAGTGGTCGTACTCATGCTGCAGCAATTCGGAAAGACTGCCGTCCATTATCCATTGCTGTGGCTGCCATTGCTCGTCAAGATAGTTTACGGTTATTTTTTGATGCCTTTTTACTTTAACCAGCAAGTTTGGGAAACTCATGCAATCATCCCATAATTCAAAAAGGTCTGCACTTGGGTCAATAATTTCTGGGTTTATAAACACTACAGGCTTATCAATATTCATATAAATAAGCCTTTTCATTATGCCTAACTGGGGCGCTGCAATGGCCCTGCCAAAATGATATTTATTCCTGATCTGCTCCATCACGTTGTGCATATCAGCAACCCAGTCCTTTACAAACTCAAGCTCTGTTTTTAAAACCGGCGTTGAGGTTTGATACAGACGTTCATCTCCAAGCATTAACAGATCATCCAGTGTTTTCATTTGCTTATTATTAATCAGGGATCCCAGCCACAATTTTAATGAATTTTAACCGAAGCAACACACTCGCAACAGCTATTTGCACCTTCAGCATTAACAAAGCTTCTATAAACAAAACGACCTCTGCAAATTTGCAGAGGTCGTTTTGTTTATCTTAAACCTTTCTCTTTTAAAAACTTCACCAAGGCTGCGGGGTGATCGGTTTGTAAACCTCTCAGCCCTTTGTTCAGTGCCTTGTTCCAATCAGCCGGGCCTTCACCTGCACTTTGAATATCAGGCCAAACCGGGATGTGGTATTTATCGGCCAGTGCAACCATATCATTAGTATATTGATTGTATGAACCGTCAAGTATATCGGGATGGTATTTGTCAATAAAGCTATCCATACCTGCCACAGTTTTAACGCTATCGGGTAAGCTTAGCATTAACGGCATTTGCGGTGCTGCCTTGCGCCAGCCGGTAAACTGAGGCGCACTGTTTATATAAACCAATACCTGCTTTTCCATACCGTATTCTTTTATCACCTGGTAGGCCAGCTCCGGATCGGCCGCTTTAAAATCCAGGTAGATATTGATATTGTTTTTACATAATGAGAGGATCTGTTTAAAGGTTGGAATATGGAAAACTTCCGTAGTACTTGTGTCCTTACTTTTTACCTTTAACTCCAGTAATTGAGCAAGTGTAAAATCGTTAACATTGCCTTTGCCATCAGTCATGCGGTTGATGCTGCCGTCATGCATACTCACCAGTTCACCATCTTTGGTGGTGCGGAGGTCAATCTCCACATAATCGGCTTCGTTTTTGATGGCTTGGCGGTAGGCTTCCAGCGTGTTTTCGGGATATATCACATGATCTCCCCGGTGGGCTGCTACTATAAACTTATGTTTTGATTTTGGGGCAGGGTTTGGGTTGAAAACCCCTGTGCTTAAAATGAAAGCTATGAATGAAATAAATGAAAATTGCATTTGTTTTTAGGTAGATAAAAGGTTTTTAATTAACTATAGTGCCCGATGTTTTTTTTCCTTTTTGCTGTTTGTAATGATCTTCGCGTTCGCGATCCTCATCATCCATCTCGGGGCCCTTTTCAATTTTGCGCCAGTTGATGGTTTTGTTGTAACGGCTCATTGCTTTCTGCGGATCAAATACACGGGTATCGCTCTTTACAAAAGTGTAAGGGGTATAATCAGGCTTGTCAGTAAAGAAATCCTGCAGTAATGATGCGGTAACATCATATTGGTTTACATACGGGACATCAAGGATATTATAAATGGTTTTTAATATCGATCCAAAATTGGCATGCGTATGGCTCACATACCCTTTTTTAACATAAGGCCCGGCCAGCATCAGTATAGAACGGTGCGCATCTACATGGTCAACTCCACCTTGCGGGTCATCCTCTGTAACAATTACCAACATGTTTTTCCAGTACTTGGTACGCGATAAAAAGTGAAGGATGCGGCCAACGGCCAGGTCATTATCAGCCATGTACGATTGCCTGTAGGAATAACCATCCTTGGGCCTAATATCGGCTCCGTGATCATTGGGTACCTGCATGGTAATAAGCGAAGGCATTTTCTTTTTGCCCTTTATCCACATTTTGGTGAATTCACCTTCAAATTGATCCATTCTAAACTGGTCGGGAATGTTGGTGTTAAAGCCCGCGTAATTGTGGCTGGTACGGGTAAATAAGGCCTTTTGCATGGGTACCATAACAAGGTGAGCGGCGCCGGTGTTTAAATCCTGCCAATCTTCGCGAACATGTGCGGTTTCATTAGCTTCGCCAAAATTGTAAAACTCTACATGTTTACGTTCCAAAGCTTCCCATAAACCACCTGTTTCTGCATAATCCTCAGGATCCATGCTTCCGGTTGAACCGGGAAAACGGCGGCCCGGAGCTTTTGAGAAAAGCTTAGCTGTTTTGCTTACGTTTGAATTAGCTTCAACCCATTCGTTAGGGATAACGCCCATCATCCAGTGATGCCCGTGTATGGATGCATCGCTATCGCAATAGTAGTTATCAGAAAACGCAAACTGTTTGGCTGCTTTTATATGGTTTGGTGAAACATCAAGATTTGGGAATTTTACCTTTAAGGCATCTGGTAAAGTATATTCGCAATGCACGCCAAACCGGGCTAAGGTGCTGTCGCCATCGGCATTTTTTAGCTGCCCTAAAACCTCATCATAAGTGCGGTTTTCTTTAGTAATGTAAACGATGTATTTTATTGGGGTAGGTGACGAACCTGGCAATACCGGCAAAGGGTTTTTTGTAACTGCGGATATTGGTTCACTTACAAAAGTATTTCCTATAACCTGCTTAGTGTACGCAGCGAGTTGCGCATCGGTAGGCATGGTCACTTTTTGAAAAGTGCCCAATTGAATATCGCCAATATAGGTACCCTGCGGTGGGGCTACAAAGCCATGCCCGCCATTAGGGCCGGCACCGTAACCGCGACATGATGTTATGTACATTTCGCTTTCATCGGCAGATAATTTTACCCTTGACGTTCCCCAACCCGTAGGGATAAGGCCTCTGGTACTTTTGGTAGGTATATCAATTACCGCCACGGCATTAAAGCCTAAAAGGGCGACATAAAGTGTTTTTTCATCTTTGCTTATGCTGATACCGAAAGGCAATAATCCTCTGAATTTATCAATACGATTATCAACCTTAATCGGGATATCGCCTAACAACTTATGGTTTTTGTAATCAATAATGGTAATATTATCATTGGTGGCATTGGTAACATAGGCGTATTGACTGCCTACAGCTATTGAATTTGGACTTGCGCCACCTGTTACTTCGGCATCCTCCAGCATTTGGCCAATCTGGTGACCGGTTTTAAATTTATCTGTAACCTGGTTGCTGGCCAAATCAATGGTGAAAACACTCATCGCTTCGGGCGATAACGGATCACCAACTCCCGGGATCTTTCTGCCTTCAATTACCGTTCCCTCGCGCGATTCTTTGGTATTATCGCCATAAGGGTGCTGCGATATCATGATTGAATCGGCATTTTGGGGTGTTGCGCCGCTGATGAGCGGGTAGGCATACCTGCCAACGTTGGCAACAAAAGCAGTTTTTTTATCCGGACTTAAAGCCAGGCCAAATGGTTGTCTGCCTGCATTAATTGATGCCGTTATTTTTTTTGTGCCCAGATCAATCCTTACCAAACGGAAGTTACCACGATCAAGTACCAGCAGTTCATTTTTATCGGTATTAAAAAGCAGGTCGGATGTAAAGCTGTCATCATATTCCTTGCCGCCAACATTACCGTTGAGGGATAAGGAATCTGTTTTAACAAACTTTTCGGCATCATAAACAATTACCGCTCCATTATCGCCGCCACTAAGGTATAAGGTTTTTGAATCGGGAGAAAAAGCAACGCCTAAAAATGAGCCATTGGGTAGAGGCGAGACGATTTTTTTACCATAAGCGGGTACCCTGATTCCATTCATGGAGGCAATGTCAATGAGTGTAATAACCCCATTATGCAGGGTTACTGCCTTTTTGCCATCGGGAGAAACAGAGAGGCCAAATGGATCATGTGTAATGCGGATGGTTTTGCCTGCAGGTGTTATAAACCTGCCACTTGGTAAAACAGAGGTGCCGGCGGTATCAATTTTACTATATCGGTTAATACCGGGTACCTGCAAAATATTTACCTGTTTTTGAGCCAACGCAAAATTGCCTGCGCCTAATAACATGAGTAAGGTTAATAGATTACTTTTCATAGGGTACAAATTAATAATTAAAATTATTTAGTTTGGGTAACACTGCCAATTGCATCGCCAACTTCATGACCTGCGGCAGCCTTAAAATCAAATCCAAGCAGGTTGGCTATGGTTTGTGCAAGTTGTTTATGATAAATGGTAGTTGGTGTTTTTATTACGCCTGTTGGTGGAGTATCGGGGCCGATTACAGCAAACCATGTTTGTTCTGAGTTGGGCGTATCGGTGCCGTGGGTGCGCCAGTTTTCTAAAGGTACATCGCCCCGGCCATGGTCACAGGTAATTAGCAAGGTCGTTTTGTCTTTGTACTGCGGGTCGGATTGTATGTACTGCCATAACTGACTTAAAAAGCCATCCTCTTTATGGGCAGATTGCAAATAAAACTTGTAGTTACCTTCATGAGCCAAATCGTCTGTTTCATCAAACCCTAAAACCAGCACACGCGGTTTATATTGTTTCAGATATTCAAAGCCAAATTCAAAGGTTAAAAAATCAAGCCGCTCATCGGGGCCTATAACCTCTGGCACTTTATGTTGAATTTCGTTCAAATATTTTAAACGCTCGCTTGCCTTAGGATCATTAAAATTAGTATAACCCGAGTTTACCATTAAACCGGAACGATTTGCATTAAGTATAAAAGGAAAAAGCTGCCATGAGGAAAATACGGCCACCTGGTTCTTAAATCCTTTTTGCTTGCTCAGGTATTCAAATATGTTAACGTTGGGATTAAATACCTCATCGTTAGAATTTATCTTTACATCCGGGAAACCGGTGAATATTTCGTTATAGCCAGGGTACGAAAAATGATATGGGTTAGCAACCTCATCTTTGTTGCCCTCGTCCCTGTTGCCATAAAGCTGGCCTTCTTGCCCTATAACATTCCAAAAAAATGGAAGCAGCGACTTGCGGCGTTCCTGAGGGGTTGGTGCCCAGAATTTCTTGGTAACACCTCCTTTATCGCTGGTAAATTTTGAATTGATAATGGCCGAATCGGCGCCGCGATAAAGTTCTTGCCAACGAAAGCCATCAAGTGTAACAACTATTATATTTTGAGTTTTATGCTTCTGTGCTAATAAGGTGCTGAACGAGGCACCGAACAATAATAATGCAATAAACTTTTTCATGGTTTTTTTGAGTTAAAAATAAAGGCCCCATTAAAGGAGCCTTTATTGATATTAATATAAAAATGTTTAACTATTTTAAAATGTACATAACACCATTTATATCATCGTTACCACCGTATTGGCTGGCCAATGCTTTGTTATAATTAATAGCATTTGAAGTACGCTCTGATCCCGGATATTGGAAACGTGAAGCTATACGACCGCTGTTACCTGTACCTGGGCCAGTGGTGAAATTTGGCACACCGGTACGGCGGTACGTAAAGTATGACTCCAAACCTGAGTGACGGAACAACGCCAGGTATTTTTGTTGTAATATTTTGGTTAAACCTGCTGCATCGGCAGTATACTTAACGCTCGGTTGTGCATAGTAAGTAGTCCAGTTAACGTTAATTGTATAATTATCATAATTGCTAAGATCAGCAGTGCTTTTTGATCCCGGGCGGTAAAAATAAGCGGTAAATGTACCTGTACCGGTTGGAATTCCATAATAATCAAAAGAAGCCTGGATACCTTTTTTGTAGTAACTCTCTGCATCACCTGTTGCCCAGCCGCGGTTAATACCTTCGGCAATGTTAAACATTAGTTCAGCATAACCTACCTGGATGCTTGGTTCGCCGGTGAAGGTAGAGTAGTAGCGTTTACGGTTAAGGAAAGAATATTTTTGTAAAGCCGCGTTGTTATACATATCACCCAAATCTAAACCCGGATCAGCACCAACAAATGATGAAAATGCAGTTGGGCTTTGGTGTAAATTATCAACCTTATCGCGCTGAGGCTCAGCTGTTACATACACCCTTGGATCCTGTAAGCTTGTTAACAAGCCGATATAGGTAGATGAGGTATTTTGACGGCCGCCGTTTTGACCATAGTTATCAGGTGTTTGCGGATAGTAATTGCTTGGCACAACAAAAATATACTGTAAATTATCAGCTGCACTTTGCATTATAGGATATTTGGTAGGGTTGTTAACTATTGCAGCAAACTGGGCAACAACATCTATGTCGCTTGTTTTTTTGCTTAATTGCACCAGTAACCTTATCCTGAAAGTATTGACAACCTGTTGCCATTTCAATAAATCACCGGAAAAATAAATATCCCCTTTAAGCGGCTCGCTTTTTGATGCAATAAGTGATGCCAGATCGCTATTAGCACTCTCTAACCAGGCTAATGATTGTACCATAACCGCTTTTTGGGTATCATAAGCAGGCGTAAGGTTTTTTAGGCCCTGAAGCGCCTGCGTCATCGGAATATCGCCTTCTTCCATGCTCATTTTACTAAAGAAATAAGCTTTGAAAAATTTAGCAATAGCGCTATATTGATTTAAAGCAGGCTGACCAGCTTTTAAAGCCTGGTCTTCCATAGCTACAACATTTTTAAGGGCGGTGTAATAATTATCGCCGCTACCAAAATCGTAACGATTGTTACCATAATAGTCATAATTGTAGATGTAGTACTGGCAATAAATTTCTTTTGAATTATCAGGAAATTCAACCATGCTGCTTAATATACCTGTAAAAAGTAGTGCCGCAGGAACAGCATTTGGTACGTTTTGGTTAACCGTTAATTCCTGGAAACTCTTTTTACAGCTGGTTACTGTCAGTATCATGAATACCGGCAGTAAATAAATTTTAAATATCTTTTTCATATTCATCTGTAGTTTAGAATGATAAATTTAAGTTGAAGCCGTAGCTGCGTACAGTTGGCGATTGCAATACAGTTTGAGCCTGGGCACCGTTATATTGGTCAAGATCCACATCCTTAAAGCGTTTGTCTTTGTAGAAGTACAACAGGTTACGACCGTAAAGCGATGCAGAGATTTTTTGGATAAAGCTTTTTTGCAACCATGCTTTAGGGAAATCGTAGCTAAACGTTACTTCGCGCAGTTTGGTGAAGGTTTTATCCATCAGGTTTGACTCATCAACATTGTAATATTTACTTACATAATCCTGAACGAATGCCTTTTGCTTATTACCTGAAAACTGTAATGCGCTGTAGTTTAATATGGCACCTGTTTTTGAATCAAGGTTGATAGGAACAGGTTTGTTATCGGCACCAAGGTTTGATACATAAACACCCGGACCAACATAAGTACCGTTGTAACCAGTTACACCAAAGTTTTTCCAATCCTGGTAACGGGCATCACCAAGGGCACCGGTAGCCGTTTCGATATTAGCACCACCGCGCATGGTTTTATTATGCATGTAGTCAATAATAACACCACCTACAGCACCATCAAACTGGAAACCCATGCTAAAGCTTTTGTAACGGATTTTGTTGGCAATACTCCAGTTGTAATTAGCATTTTCGTGACCTAATACCTGGCCACCAACTGAAAGTGGTTTACCTGCCGCGTCATTAATGATCTGGCCATCTTTTGTTCTTAAAAATTTACTGCCGCGCAATATGTCGGTACGGTCGCCTACACTGTAGTAACCCTGGTAGGTACCATTTTGGCCAGGAGGCAATTCTTTAAATACCTCTTTGTTGTTTGCAACGTTTACTAAAATATTCCAGGTAAAGCCACCCATGTTTTTAATTGGAGTACCTTCTAATGATCCTTCATAACCTGAACGTTTGGTTTTTAAAGCGTTTAAGTATAATGTGGTGTAACCAGAAGCAGTTGAGATTGCACTTGGGAAAATCCTCGGCCCGTCAATGTATTGGAACGCGCTACCGCTGAAGCCTAAACGGTTTTGCAGAAATTTAATATCAAAGCCTTCTTCGTAGTTTACACGGGTAGATGTTTTGATATTGGGAGCATACAGGTAATCTGTTGCGTAACCTGCGGCTTGGCTATTGTAAGGCTTATTTATTTGGAATGATGTATTCAATGAATAATCAGGACCGTTGTATGGCGATGTATAAGTAGAGCCATAACCCAGCGGGTTGTTAAATAATGACGCACCTGTGCTGCCACCGAAAGCGGTGATAGAGCTGAAAGGGGCCGGGCCAATTGTTGAGCTTGAAGCATCAGCCTTTACGTTAGCGTATGATCCGCGTAATTTCAAAAATGAAATTACCTCTGGCAACTTAATGTAATCTGAAACCACGGTAGCTACCGATACACTTGGATAAGTGTAAGTAGTTGGCACCTGGAATGCGCTGGTATGGTCGCTACGGTAAGTTGCTGATAACGTTGCATATTTACCAAATGACATATCTAACGAAGCATAGTAGCTAAATACACGCTCAGATGATTGGAAGCTGGTTGCCTGGATTGGGTTTTTTGAGTTGCTGAAAGCATAAACTTCGGGCACGTTCAAATAATCTGTAGATACCCAGCTTGAATTATAGTTCATGGTCCGCAAGTTTGAACCTACTAAGCCCGAAAGATTTAAGAAATTCTTAATGGTATAGTTGTAGTTCAAAATCAACTCGGTGTTGTTATCAAACAAATCACGGCGATCTTCGCGGTAATCTCCCTGGTTACCTTCACGACCGTAAGGGTGAGCAGAGAATGGAAGATCTTCGGTACGTAAAATGTTATAAGTATCAATTTGCGAACGTAACCTTAAATTCAGGTTATCATTAAATTTATAGGTACCACCCAAATAACCGTAAGTGTCATTTTTGTAATGGCCACGGGTCCATTTCTGAGTTAACAGGTAAGGGTTATGGTAGCGCTGATACTCGGCAAATTGCGATTGAACACCAACTTTACCTGGCTGCCAAATGGCTTTGATATCAGGAGCGTTAACATCCCAGTCGGCACCGGTCCATACAGAGATGTTGTAGATAATACTGTTAGGACCGTATTGAACATCAGGGAAATTATCAGTTGACTGCCTGTTGAAATCAATATTACCTTCAAATGTCAATTTCGGAGTTGGCGTAAATGACGCGTAAAAGTTGGCATTTGCAATATTTAAATACTGTGAAGGGATATAGCTGGTTTGGTGTTGTTGTGAAACCGAAAAGCGGGTTGTATAGGTATCGCCAACAACGCCTAATGCAACGTTATTATTGGTTTGCGAACCTACTTTTAAAAAGTTTTTCAGGTTATCCTTGCCACGGGCTAACCAAGGGGTTCCCTGGCGCACACCATTAATAATTGGGCTATCGTATTGTGGGATTAACTGTCCGTTAAAATACGGGCCCCAAACGTCATAGTCACCATCCACACCACCTGGTGCGCCACCTTTACCATCAACAAAGGTATAAAAGGTATTTTCACCTGGCCCGAAAGTGTTTTGAGTACGCGGGAATGCTAAAAAGCCTGAGTTTAATACAGTACTGCTGTTGATATCAACAGTTAAGCCTTTTTTGTTTTTATCACCTTTTTTTGTGGTGATCAGGATAGCGCCATATTGTGCACGGCTACCGTAAAGCGCTGCCGCAGCAGGACCTTTTAGCACGGTATAAGTTTCGATATCATCCGGGCTGATATTATAGGTATCAGTGTTGATTGGAAAACCATCCACAACATATAATGATACCTGGTTACCACGGATCAATACGTTAGGGTTACCCAATAACTCGGCAGATGGACCAACCGATACACCGGCAACCTTACCTATTAAACCTGCAATTGGGTTAGGGTCACGTGCTGTAGTTAAGGCATCACCCTGAACTGTTTGTACAGCGTAACCAACACGCCTGGTTTCCTTTTTAATACCCAAAGCGGTTACAACAACTTCGTTTAATGTTTTGTTGTCGCCGGTTAGGCTTATATTGATCACCGCTTTATCACCAACAACTGCTGATTGTGAAGTGTAACCAATAAATGAAAACGAAAGAGTTTGACCTGCACTTGCAGAAATGATGTAACGGCCTTCAATATCTGTAACCGTTCCTTTATTTTGTTCTTTAATTCTCACACTTACCCCGGGTAATGGTAAATGATTCTCGTCGGTAACTGTACCGCTTATTTTGCTTTGTGCTAATAAAATAGATGGCGCAATACAAAATAACAAAACCGTAATAACGGTTTTTAATTTCTGGTAAAACTTATTCATCTGCTAAAATTTAAGGGTGAAAGATTTGCTTTTTTCATACAGCAATACTAAACTTTGTTTATTATTAGTAAACCAATTTAATATTAAGCTATACTTAAGCTTTTGTTCACCCTGTGTTAAGCAGTGAGTTTTTGTAACGGAAATATCACACGTCCGTTACAAAAACTTAATATGAGGGTTTAAGCGTTAACCTGTTGTAAATGAGTAAGTGCAATAGTTTTTAAATAGGCAATGTTATCAACAGGGACATTCATCTCCTTAGCCATATCATCCCAGTAACGCAATCTGATAATCAGTTCGGCATCCGGACTAAGCTCAAAATCAGCAGCTTCATCAGCAGTCATCACGCCACCCTGGAAATTCAGCGTTGCTTTGCTTGCATCTGATAGCCGGTTATAATACTCCGGGTATTTATAAGTAAGGTACCTTTTGGCAATTACGTGCCCCTGTACCAGGTTGGCTACCCGCTCAGAAAATCCGCGTTCCAGCAAATAGTCGGCTCCAATTTGTTCATGGTCAACATTGCCCATGCCATCCATACTTTCTGCTTCACCGGCTTCGGCACATAAATGACCAATGTCATGAAAAAAGGCAGCCAAAATTACTTCATCGTCATGTCCTTCTGCCTTTGCCAATGCAGCGGCCTGCGACATATGCTCCAGCTGCGAAACCGGTTCGCCTATATAGTCTTCGTCGCCAAATTTTTCATAAAGTGAAAATACCTCTTTCACTACAGCCTGCGGGTCATAAGATGGAAATGTCATATTGTTAGGTTTTTATTGCAAATTAAAGCGATTAAGGTTATGGTATTATTAAATGTTTATGAAATATTTTAAACTCAATCTTTTGATTGGTAATTAAATTAACCCTTTAGTTAAAATTTAACCTTTATTAACAAAAAAATCATTTTGTATAAGATGTGTTATTAATTACTTTGCAAAAGTTTATTAATACTAAACAGGATGGAAGAAGATATACTGATACAGATCAGTAACCGTATAAAAGAACGTAGAAGAGAGAAAAATATAACTGTGCAGGAGTTGGCCGTAAGGGCCAATGTAAGTAAAGGGCTAATATCGCAAATAGAGAATAGTCGTACCGTACCATCACTTATTGTTTTAATAGATATAATTCAGGCGCTTGAAATTGATCTTAACGAGTTTTTTAAAGATATCAGGTCAAAAGATAGTCCGGTGCCGATATTGATAAAACGCAAAAGCGAATACGAACATTTTGAAAAAGAATATGCCGATGGTTTTCATTACCAAAGGATATTTACTCAATCTATAACACAATCAACCGTTGATATTGTAATACTTGAACTGGAGCCTGATGCATCGCGGCCTATGGTTGAAACAGAAGCGTTTGAGTATAAGTATATTTTAAACGGCGAGGTAGAATACCGCTTTAATGACGAAAAAATAATACTTCACCAGGGAGATTCGATGCTGTTTGATGGGCGTATCCCGCATACACCCAAAAACCTGGGTATTACAACAGCAAGTATGCTGGTTATTTATTTTTTTGAGGAAAAGAAATGAATTTGAAAATGACTAACAACAGGATTTGTTAGTTTGCAAAGGCGGGCATTTGTGCGTGCCATAGCTGCAAAATACACAGCAGTCGCCTTGTTTTGGTTTTAACACCACCTTGCAGTTATTACACTGGTAAAAAAACTGACAGGCATCAACCGGCATTTCTTCTTCTGATTTAAAACCACATTCCGGACATGTAATTTCAGAAATCAATGTAACTTGCATTTATAAAGTTAAGTCGTGATTATCAAAATCCAAAGCGATATTTTCAAATCCTCAAATTTTTTTAATTGTATCCCTTAACTAAACCTTAACATAAATTTAGTTTGGTATTAATAAAATAAGTTTAGTATTGCTAAACATTTTATATTTGTTTATGAGTATTAAATTAGTTGTTTTTGATATAGCCGGCACTACGGTAAAGGATGATCATGAAGTGAGTAAAGCCTTCCAGGCTGCAATGAAAAAATCGGGGTATGCGGTTGAAATATCAAAGATAGACCCATTGATGGGTTATGAAAAGACCCTCGCCATCAGAAAAATGTTAGGTGAGCATGAGCCGGATGCAACTATAATAACTGATAAGCTTGTAAGCACTATTCATAAAGAATTTGTGCAGCAAATGATCAATTTTTATCAATACGAACCAGGAATTGAGCCCTTGCCCAATGTAGAGAAAACATTGGCTGCTTTGCGTGCAAATGGTGTATTGGTAGGTATAAATACAGGTTTTTCGCGCGATATAGCTGATACAATAGTTACCCGCCTGCAATGGCGCGAAAAAGGATTGATAGATTACGTGGTAGGATCAGACGAAGTTGAGTTTGGTAGGCCGCATCCATATATGATCCAAAAAATGATGTTGGCAGGAGGGATAACCGATCCATTGGAAGTTGCCAAAGTAGGGGATACAGAAGTTGACGTTCGCGAGGGACAGAACACAGGTTGCAAATATGTAATTGGTGTTACCACTGGCATATTTACACGTGCCGAGCTGGAAAGCTACAATCCTACCCATATTATTGATGATATAGCACAGGTTATTGATATCATAAACCAGTAAGCAATGAGCCCGATTGACGGTTTAAGAGCAAAGGTTGCCAAATGGCCATATTCGCTGCTTTCTGTAATGGCCGCCATTTCGGCGTTTGGCTTGTATACTTCTATGTACGCTTTCCGTAAGGCTTTTGCTGCCGGCACTTTTACCGGGCAGCAATACCTGCATGTTGATTACAAGGTTTGGCTGGTAATTGCCCAGGTAATAGGATACACCTTAAGCAAATTTTACGGTATCCGTTTTATTGCCGAAGTGAACAGCAAAAACAGGGGGCGCTATATTTTAGCGCTTATTGGCTTTGCCTGGCTTGCTTTGCTCGCTTTTGCCTTTGTTCCGGCTCCATGGAATATTGTTTTTCTTTTCCTGAATGGTTTTCCGTTGGGGTTGATATGGGGTTTGGTGTTTGGCTACCTCGAGGGCCGGCGCTCAACGGAGTTCATGGCCGCGGTATTATCTATCAGCCTGATATTTGCATCGGGTTTTGTAAAAACTATTGGCCGCACGCTGCTCACCGTTTTTCATGTGAACGAATATCACATGCCTTTTTTAACAGGTGCTATTTTTATTTTACCCCTGTTATTGTTTGTTTTTTGCATGGAACTGATGCCTGACCCAACTGCCGAAGACAAGCTGTTGCGTGCGGAGCGCAGCCCCATGAATGCTACCGAACGTAAGCAGTTTCTTGTTCGGTTTTTACCCGGTATTATACTCACTATTATTATATACGTACTGCTCACTATTATGCGCGATGTGCGTGATAATTTTGAAGTGGAGATATGGGCCGACTTTGGGGTGAAAAGTAACAGCATATATACCAATATTGATTCTATCATATCCGTTATTGTACTGGTAGGTATGAGTTTGCTGATCCTCGTAAAAAAGAATTTGCGGGCATTTAGCATTATTCACCTGTTTATAATTGGTGGATGTGTATTGGTGGGTGTTTCAACCCTGCTATTTTCTTTAAAAATGATCAGCCCGATAAGTTGGATGACCATGGCGGGGCTTGGTCTTTATATGGGCTATGTTCCTTACAATGTTATCTTTTTTGATAGGATGATAGCTACCTTTAACTACCGCAGTAATGTAGGCTTCATTATGTACATAGCCGATTCTATGGGTTACCTGGGCAGCGTGAGTATCTTGTTTATAAAAGAGTTGGGGCGTCCAAATATTAGCTGGGGTACGTTTTTTAAAGAGGGTGTAATGGTTGTAGCTGTTGTAGGTGGCATTTGCAGCGTGCTGTCGCTGATTTACTTTTTGCAAAGCGCTAAGGGAGGTCAAAATTCAAAAGTCAAAGTTCAAAAGTCAAAAAGTAACACTGAGTTTACAGCTAATGACTTAATGAGTAATAACCCAATAAATGAATAAATCTTTGGCTTTTGCAGCTAACCTTGCTTAGACCAACGAACTAATGAACCATTGAACCAATGAACAAAAATGCTATAGTAATCGGCGCGGGAATAGTAGGCCTTGCAACCGCCCGCGCTCTTGCCATACGTGGTTATAAAGTAACCGTGTTTGAGCGTAATGAACGTGCGGTAGGTGCTTCCATCCGTAACTTTGGGATGGTTTGGCCAATAGGGCAAGCCACCGGACCTATGTTTGAACGTGCCATGTTATCGCGTAGCATCTGGAAAACCATTTGCACCGAAGCCAACATCTGGCGTAATGAAGTTGGCTCATTACACCTGGCTTATCATGATGACGAGTTGCAGGTAATAAAGGAATATGTAGAGGTAAATCAACAACATCGCGATTGTGCTTTGTTAACTCCCGAAGAAGCCATTTCAAAGTCTCCGGCCATTAATACCGATGGATTGAAGGGAGCATTGTGGAGTGGTGAAGAAATGATCATAGAATCGCGGGAAGCAGTTGGTCAGGTAGCAAAATACCTGGCTGATAAATTCGGTGTAGAATTTCATTGGAACACAGCTATCAGCCGTATAGAACATCCTAAAGTATTATCTGGAACCCAAAGCTGGCAGGCTGATGAAATATACGTTTGCAGCGGTGCCGATTTTGAAACCTTATACCCCGAACTTTTTGCTGAAACCAAAATAACTAAATGCAAGCTGCAAATGATGCGTTTGGTTACGCAGCCGGATGAATGGCGTATTGGTCCGTCATTGTGTGGTGGTTTATCTATGATCCATTACCCCGGTTTCCAGGCCGCGGCATCATTGCCTGCTTTGCGTAAACGTTATGAGGAGCAGTATGCGGTTCATTTAAATTGGGGGATCCACGTAATGGTTTCTCAAAACGGTAGTGGTGAGCTTACCATCGGCGATTCGCATGAGTACGGGCTGGTGCATGACCCTTTTGACAAGGCATTTATTAATAATTTAATAACGGAGTACTTACATACTTTTGCCAACTTTAAGGACTGGAACTTATTGCAATCATGGCATGGAATCTACCCCAAAATGACAAACGGCGCAACTGAACTTATTGTGGATGTTGAGCCTGGTGTAACCATCATAAACGGCCTGGGTGGTAACGGAATGACACTTTCATTAGGTTTATGCGAACAGGTGATTGCTAAAAGGAAGGATAATTAGCTGATAGTCCATAGACCATAGTCGATAGTCCATGGACTAAATAAATATTATATTTTCATAAAAAAAAGCCATGGTCCATGGACTATCGACCATGGTCTAAATAAAAACTCATGCGTGATTCAAGGAGAGATTTTCTTAAAAAAGCGGCTTTATTAACAGGAGCGGCTGGCCTTGCCAGCGTTTTGCCCGAATCTATTCAAAAAGCGATGGCTATAAATCCGGCACCGGGCAGCACCTTTATGGATGCGGAGCATATAGTGATCCTGATGCAGGAAAATCGTTCGTTTGATCATACTTACGGTACGCTTAAAGGCGTAAGAGGATATAACGATCCGCGGGCTATTGATCTGCCAAATAAAAATAAGGTATGGTTGCAATCAAATAATAAAGGCGAAACCTATGCACCTTTCCGTTTGGATATTAAAGGTACCAAAGCTACCTGGATGTCGTCGTTACCGCACTCCTGGGCCAACCAGGTTAATGCCCGTAACGATGGTAAATTTGATCAGTGGCTTAATGTAAAACAAAACAGCATTAAAGAGTACCGTCATATGCCTTTAACGCTTGGTTATTATAATCGTGAGGATCTGCCTTTTTACTACGCTCTTGCAGATGCATTTACGGTATGTGACCAGAATTTTTGCTCATCGCTTACCGGCACTAACCCCAACAGGTTATACTTTTGGAGCGGAACTATACGCGCCGAGCAGCATGAAAAATCCCTTGCCCATGTTTGGAATGATGATATGGATTATGGCACACTTAACTGGGCTACTTTTCCCGAGCGTTTAGAGGATCATGATATTTCATGGAAACATTATCAGAATGAGATAGCTATTGATACGGGTTTTGAAGGTGAAGAAGATCCATGGTTATCAAATTTTCAGGATAATCCGCTGGAGTTTTTTGGGCAGTACAATATTAAGCTTTATGATAAACATATAGCTCACCTGCAAAAAAGATCAACCCTGTTGCCTGATGAGATAGCTGATGTTGAAAAGCAAATTGCAGCTTTACCTGCCGGCGATGCACATATTGATCATCTTAAAAAACAGCTTAAACAAAAGAAACGCGATCTGGATAATATCAAAAAAGATATGGCCAGCCTTGATCCTGGTAAATTTGCCAAGCTATCGCAACGCGAAAAAAATCTACATCAAAAAGGTTTTGTTACCAATACCAATGACCCGCATTATCGTACGCTGGTAAATCTTAAGTATGATGATAACGGTACCGAACGCGAATTACTTGTACCCAAAGGTGATGTTTTGCATCAGTTTAGGGATGATGTAAAAAATGGAGCTTTGCCAACCGTTTCCTGGTTGTCGGCACCCGAAAACTTTTCCGATCATCCAAGCGCAGCCTGGTATGGTGCATGGTATGTATCCGAGGTGATGGATATCCTGACCAAAAATCCCGAAGTATGGAAAAAAACAATTTTCATATTAGCCTATGATGAAAACGATGGTTATTTTGACCACGTGCCTCCGTTTACAGCACCTCATCCACATAAAGAAGGAACCGGCAAAGTATCAAAAGGAATTGACACCAGTGTTGAATTTGTAACCCTTGAGCAGGAAAAAGCCCGCGAAAATTTCCCAGAGGTTTATGATCGTGAAAGTGCTATTGGTTTAGGCTATCGTGTGCCATTGGTGATAGCCTCGCCGTGGAGCAGGGGAGGTTGGGTTAACTCAGAAGTATTTGACCATACCTCGACTTTGCAGTTTTTGGAGAATTTTTTAAGCAAAAAGACAGGTAAGAAAGTGGCAGAGCCCAATATCAGCAATTGGCGCCGCACGGTTTGCGGTGATTTGACTACCGTTTTTCGCCCATATAATGGTGAAAAAATAGCTAACCCGGAGTTTGTTGCTAAAGATGCTTTTTACGAAAGTATCCACATGGCTAAGTTTAAAAAACTACCTACTTATAAACTGCTTACAGCCGATGAAATAGCCCTGATCAACAAAGATCCGTATGCGTCTCCTTATATGCCGCAACAGGAAAAAGGCATTAAACCGTCATCAGCTTTGCCGTACCAGCTTTATGCGGATGGTAAGTTAAGTGCCGATAAAAAGTCGTTCGAGATAAAATTTAATGCCAGTAACCATGCATTTGGCGATAAGGCTTTAGGCTCGCCATTTAACGTTTATGCACCGGGTAAATATGCCAGCTTTAAAGATCCACAGCAAATGGAGCCTTTACGTACCTGGGCCTATGCCCTAACTGCCGGGGATAGCCTGACTGACGCATGGCCAATAAATGAGTTTGAAAATGGCGAATACCACCTGCGTGTTTACGGGCCAAATGGTTTTTTCCGGGAGTATAAAGGTAACGCTACCGATCCCCTGGTTGAAGTTGCCTGTGAATATCAGGCTATCGGCGGAAAGCTAAGTGGTAATATCGATCTAAAACTAGCCAATTTAAGCCATGATAAATCTTATACTGTTGAAATTATCGACCATGGTTATAAAACAAACAATCATAAAACTCAATTGAATAAAAAAGGCCAAAATTCGCTGGTGCTTAATCTGGCTAAAAGCCATGGATGGTATGATTTTAGCGTGAAAGTTACCGGTAGTCACACTTTCGAAAAAAGGTATGCAGGCCGTGTTGAAACCGGTAAACACAGCTTTAGCGATCCTTTGATGGGGAAGGTGGTTTAGAAAATTATTTATCTTTTTATCAACCCGGCAGTTTTAATAAAGCTGCCGGGTTTTTTTGTCCCCACAATACTATCAAGTTACGGTTCTACATGCTCCAGGGGAGCAAAAGCTTTGTAGCCAGAATTTGCTTTAAACAAAAAAAGTTTTTTATTTAAAAATAATCTTGTAATTATGCCTATCCAATTCAGAAACCGTTTTACAGTCCATTTATGCTTCCAGGTAAGGAATATCAAATGTGGCCCGATGGTAAATTATTAGATTTACTAAGGCTGGATGACCGTGAGGCATTTGAATTACTGTACAAAAGATATTCGTCCCGTCTATTCCATGCCGCTTATAACCTTTTCAGGGATCGCGATGTTTGCGAAGACCTGGTGCAGGAATTGTTTATTGATCTGTGGACAAAAAGAAATCAACTGAACATTACTTCGTTAGAGGCATACCTTAAAGTCGCTATCAGGAACCGGGTTATATACTATATCCGCACTAAAAAAGCCACACTTGACCTGGATGTTGTTGAAGAACTGATTGAAAAATACACCGCCGACAGCAAATTACTGCAAAGCGACATCAGCCAGCTACTGGAAACCAATGTAGCCCGGCTGCCCGAAAAATGCCGCCAGATATTTACGCTAAGCCGTAAGGAATATTTATCTAACAAAGAGATAGCATCCCGCTTAAATATCTCCATAAAAACTGTCGAAAATCAAATCACCATAGCTTTACGCTATCTACGCACCGGGCTCACTGATTATTTGCCATCAGTTATCGCTTTGCTGATGGTGTATATGGCGAGGTAGTGATAATTCCATCCAATGATATTTAAGAAACTATTGTTTAAATTTGTTTAATCAATATAAGCTTATAGCTCTTATCCAATTTTAAATTTAAATATTGTCGGTCGCCTGTTTATCGCTAACTTCTGTTTAAAAAGCTGAAAATGAAAAAGGTATCGCTATTTTTTGTATTTCCTGTAGTTTTAACAGGGATATGTTTGCTTGCATTCAAGGTACATATTTCATCGGGCGAAAAATCTATAAAAAAGATAACTGCTGTTACCTGTGGATCATCTAATGCTGTTGAGGATATCGATACAACAGCAGGCGGTAAATACATGATAAAACTACCGGGATGGGGTGGGTACAACTACCCGATATCGACCCATAATGATAGTGCCCAATTTTACTTTAACCAGGGTTTAACCATGTATTATAGTTATCATATGAAGGAGGCGCTTGCATCATTCAAAGAGGCTACCCGGTTTGATCCCGCTTCGCCCATGGTTTATTGGGGCCAGGCATTAGCTATGGGGCCTTACTATAATGCAGTTAACCTGTACAAAGTGCCTAAGGGGCTATCCGCCGTTTTAAAGCAGTTAAACGCGAAAGCCGGCAACTCGTCTGAAAAGGAAAGAGCTCTCATCAGGGTTATGAAGCTGCGGTACCCGGTATTGCAGGAACAAACTACACATGATGAAAAGGCTTATGCGCAAAGTATGAGAAAGCTGATATCGGCGTACCCCGAAGACGCTGATATAAAAATGCTGTATATAGATGCCATGATGCTGATACATCCATGGGATTTTTGGACTACCGACGGATTGGCAAAAGAATGGACGCCAGAGTTGGTGGACTTATGTAAAGGTGTATTGAAAACAAAACCCGACAACCCCGCCGCCTTACATTATTATATTCACCTTACGGAGGCATCCCATAATCCCGAAGTGGCTATGGCGAGTGCTGAAGCATTGAAAAGACTTTTTCCGGATGTAGGACATATGGTGCATATGTCAAGCCATCTTTATCAACGAAACGGGCTGTATTTTCAGGGTGTGGACGCCAATGAAAAGGCCAGTAAAAGCGTTAGTTTATATGCCTCTATAGTTAAAAATGTACCCCTTGCCACCTCCGTGCCTCATATATATGCTGTGGAAACGTACTGTGCCTTTAGCGGAGGGATGTATGAAAAGGCGAGAGTAATTGCGCTGCGTTGCCGCAAAAGCATAAAGCCAACTGCCGAAGATAATTATGCCCAATATTTGTATATGATGCCGGTGCTTACGATGGTGCGCCTTGGTAAATGGGATGAAATATTGAAAGACGATAACCCGCCGGATGCCAGCTGGACTTATGCACAAGTACTCAATAGCTTTGCAAAAGGCCTGGCCTATATTTATACCGGCAAGCCAGACTCTGCCGAACGGCAGCTCGCGTTGATCCGTAGTAAAATTGATGCGTCGGTTTTGAAGATAAGAAACATTCCTTTTAATACCCCGTTGGACGGGGCAACTGTAGCGGAGAATATATTGGAGGGCGCAATTTTATTAGCGCAAAACAAGTATGAAAGCGGTATAGCCAGTTTTAACAAAGCCATAGCCGCTGAAGATCGTATGATATACGCCGAGCCTTCTGAATGGCCTATCCCAGCAAGGCAGTTTTTAGGGGCTTATTTATTAAAAAACGATGATAATGTAAAGGCAGAGCAAGTTTACCGTGCCGATTTGGTTCGCAATCCGGGTAATGGCTGGTCGTTGCTGGGTTTATATCAAAGCCTTAAAGCACAAAACCATAAAGAAAAACTTGCTTATTATAAGGCTGGGTTTCTTCGCTCATTTTCACATGCCGACGTGGTGCCAGCTACTTCGGTTTTTATGAATTGAAAGAGGAGGGCAGGTTTGCACTGTTTGTCTAATCGGCTCAGAGCTGAATTATGGCACAGTTTCATATATTTGTTTATAAATGTATAGGAAGATCGTCTGTTATTTTTTAGCGAGCCTGTTTTTAACGGGCAGCGTGATGTTGCCATTAGGCGATTTCTCGTTGATGCGTGATATTCCAAAAATGTATCAGAATTATACAAAGATCACTTCCGGAGAAGAAATGGGGGTGATCGATTTTATCGGCGATTACCTGCTGTACGGCAAGCAGATCTTCGGGCATAACGAACATGATAAAGCGCCGGCGAAGGGATTGGATGTGCAGTTTCAGCACCAGGCCAGTCCGCTCAATGTAGTAGTTAGCCAGTTGCCTTTTACAGTGTTTTTTAATTATTTTTCAATTTTAACTCATCCATCATTTAACCAGGTGTTTTATACTTCCGATTATCGGAACACACTTTTCAGGCCTCCTCTTGCCTGATCATTTTTAGCCAAGGTTTTATCGTACTATTTATTTATCCGCCTGCCATTATTATGTGCAGGCTCAATTCATATCTATGAAATTTTTTTTCATGCTGCTATTCAGTGTGCTTTTATCTCATTGTATCATGGCGCAAAATACATTTAAGGCAAAAGTTGTTAATGATCAAACAAAAATTACTCTAAAAGGCGCAACTGCCACTATCCCTGGGTTAAAACTGACTATAAGTGCAGATACCGCAGGGCTAATTAATATTGCCAATATTCCAAACGGGAGATTTCAGATTGAGATTGCGTATGTGGGCTTTGCTACAAGTACCAAAGTTTATAGTTTCCCGATGCGGGACGCAGATAAGGTTATCGAAGTAAGTCTTGAACCATCAACCGGCGAACTGGCCGAAGTAACAATTCAAACCACCCGGACTAATCAAAACCTAAAAGACGTACCCACGCGGATTGAAGCATTACCTTTGGAAGAACTGGACGAAAAAAGTATCATGAGGCCGGGTGATATTAAAATGCTGCTGGGCGAGGCCACCGGCATTCATGTACAGCAAACTTCGCCTGTAAGTGGCACGGCCAGTTTCCGTATCCAGGGGTTGGATAGCCGTTATACGCAATTGCTACAGGATGGAATGCCGCTTTACACTGGTTTTTCGGGTAATTTAAGTTTGTTACAAATTAGTCCGCTCAATTTAAAACAAGTAGAGTTTATAAAAGGGTCCGCATCAACTTTATATGGCGGCGGTGCAATTGCCGGCCTGGTAAACCTGATCAGTAAAGTACCTGAAAAAGAACCGGAACTTACGTTTTTGTTAAACGGAACGAGTGCCAGGGGCGCAGATGCAAGCGTTTTTTATGGTCAAAAATGGCAGCATTTAGGGACAACAATATTCGGCTCTTATAACTATAATGGAGCTTTTACCCCATCGGATAATAGCTTTACGGCTATCCCGAAAACCAATCGCTTTTCAATAAATCCCAAAGTATTCTTGTATATGGATGATCACAATTCAGGTTGGTTTGCTGTAAACACTACCTATGAAAACCGTTTAGGTGGCGATTTGAAGGTAATAGATGGTAAGGGAGATGATGTTCATCAGTATTTTGAGCAGAATAAAACGTTCCGTTTTTCTACCCAACTGTCATTAACTCACAGGATAGACGAGGAAAGCCGTGTTAATTTTAAGAATACTATAGGCTATTTTGACCGGCAATTGGGCCAACCGGGGTTCGATTTTAAAGCCAGGCAGTTGTCTTCGTTCAGCGAATTAAGTTATGTGCGCAATGGCGAAAAGGCTTCCTGGGTTGCAGGTGCTAACCTGGTAACCGATCATTTTACGGCTGAACCGCCGCAAAGTAATTTGAATTATAATTTGACCACGATAGGTGCGTTTGCACAAAACACCTATAAAGCCGCAAGTTGGTTTTCGCTGGAGACCGGGTTAAGGTTGGACGATAATACACCCGTACCTCATAAACCGGCCAGCGGACTTTTTTTCCTGCCAAGAATAAATGCCTTATTTAAACTGACGGACCGTTTGACCAGCCGCATAGGTGGCGCATTGGGTTATAAAATGCCAAGCTTGTTTAATGATGAAAGTGAACGGGACGGTTATCAGCATATTCAGCCTTTAAATACAGGTAACACACAGGCCGAACAATCTTACGGACTGAACGGCGATCTGAATTACCGTGGGGCATTAGGCGATGAGATATTTGTTAATATTAACCAGCTGGTATTTTACACCAAAGTGGATAAGCCACTGATTTTGCAAAACAATACATTTATGAATGCCGCAGGCCATTTGATTACCAAGGGTGCGGAAACTAATATCAAGTTGGTTATGGATGAACTGGTGTTTTACCTGGGATATACCTACACCGATACCAAACGGTATTTTAACGGGCTAACAGACATTCAGCCCCTGACTCCTAAAAACCAGTTCAGCTTCGATTCGACTTATGAAATTGAGGGCCGTTTCCGTTTTGGAGCCGAGAGCTTTTACACCGGACGTCAATTATTAAGCGACGGTACTACAGGGAGAGGGTATATTACTTTTGGGTTATTGGCCCAAAAAATGTGGAAATACCTGGATGTTTTTATAAACGCTGAAAATTTGACCGACCGGCGTCAAACCAGGTGGGGCGCTATTTATTCGGGTAGTATAACAAGGCCCGATTTCAAGGATATTTATGCGCCCCTGGATGGTGTTGTGGTTAATGCCGGTATCCGCATTAAATTATTAAACAAGTAATTGAAAAAGCCAACCCTTTGCAAAACAGGGTTGGCTTTCAATTAGTTTGTTAAAAGACAAAGAATTTCGAAAAAAATCTAAAAAAAACTTTCAACTTCTTTGGGGGGTAGGGCTGGTTCAATGCATCCTGCATATATAAACCATGAGAAAGTTTAATTTCAGGAAAAAACATATCACCGCTAAGGACCAATCTTTGCAGGAGGAAATTGTAAATCAATATTTTGATAAGCTGGATTTGGGCAATGTGCCCGAAGTAAGCGATCATGGTGTTGAATTTAGAAGCGATGAGATATACAATCGCATAGCTGCCCAAATTGATGGTGGTGGTAAAATTAAGAGCTTTAAAAAGCAATGGCTTGTTGCTGCATCATTGCTTGCCGGTTTATGCTTCTCGGCATACATCTACCGTAATAATATTCTCGATTTAGTTTCTCCAATTGCAAGTAAACAGATAGGGGCTGTTAACGGTAAAATGATAAATATAACGCTTGCCGATGGTACCAAAGTTTGGCTCAATGGCGGCAGTAAGCTAACCTATCCCGAAAAATTCCGTGGCGATAAAAGAGAAATTACACTTGTAGGTGAGGCATTTTTAGATGTAGCTCATGATGCACAAAAATCATTCATAGTACATACCGGTGCAATCCGTACGCAGGTTTTGGGTACAAGTTTTAATGTAAAAGCCTATCCCGAAGATCATGTTGTAAAAGTGGATGTTTTAACCGGTAAAGTAGGTGTTATTGGTGCATCTAATAATGCAAAAAGATCGCAAACCATTTTTCTAACTCCTGCCGAGGAGGTGGTATTTAACACAGATAACAACCTGGCCGTTAAAAAAGAGATGGTTGACGTAAATGCACTTACAGCCTGGAGAAACGGCGAACTGGTATTTAAAAATATGCCACTGCCCGAAGTGTTAAATACTATTGAACACCGCTTCAATGTAAAAATTAATGCCGATTTGAACTTGGTGAGATGTTCTATCTCGGCCAACTTCACCAATGTGTCCCTGGTAAATATCATGAAGATCATGTCAAAGCTGGTGAAAGGTAAAGCTATACAAGAGGGAACCGGCTACCGCCTGAGGGGTAAAGGCTGTTAAAATAAACCAATTTATAAAGTATATAATCAATTATTAACTAACCTAAATTAAAAAAGAATGATGACATAAATACATAAAAAAACCCTGATCAAAGGGATTTGAACAGGGCTGCTTAAAATGCCAGGTTAATAATAAGTGCAACGTTTCGAGGTCCAATTCAGAACAAAGCACTTTAATTTCAAACACTTTAATTATCTCAAATCTATGAATATATCTCTATTTTCAAATGGAGTAGTTCGTTATGTATTAATATTAATGAAATTTACCTCGCTCGCCTGCTTTGTTGTTTGCTTTATGTGCCTGTCGGCCGTTGCAAATGATTCATTTGGCCAGAAATTTTTAGAGGTATCGGTTACGCTAAAGTTTAAAAATGTAAAGCTTACTGATGCTCTTGATAAAATTTCGGCCGATAAACATATAAAATTTGCTTACGCAGATAATGTATTGAAGCCGGATTTCAGGGTGAGCTTGAATGCCAAAAATAAAAGCATCAAAGAGGTGCTTAATGAGGTCTTAACTCCATTTAACCTCAGCTACAAAATTATTGATGATGTAGTTGTTATTGATGAAAAAACCGAACCGGAAAGCAATCCCGGTGGTATACAGAATGCTCGGCCGGTTGCCATTAAAATAACGGGTAAGGTAACCGACGAAAGTAACCTGCCTTTCCCGGGTGTTGGTGTAAAAATAAAGGGAACCACAAATGGCACCATAACCAATATCGATGGAGTATTCACTTTGAATAATGTTGGCAGTGATGATATATTGGTGTTCAGTTTTATAGGCTACACACCCAGGGAAGTGCCTGTAGATAATCAAACTACAATAAATATAAAGCTATCACCAGAGCGTACTTCCTTAAACGAAGTTGTTGTGGTTGGTTACGGTACACAAAAACGCGCTAATATCATTGGCGCAGTTGATCAAATCTCATCAAAAGCAATCGAGGGCAAGCCATCTATCAATTTAACCCAGGCTTTGCAGGGAACATCCCCCAATCTGATCATTCAGCAAAACAACTCCGAGCCAGGAGCCTATGCAAATATCAATATCCGTGGTGTAAGCACGTTAGGTAATAATAGCCCCCTGGTGGTAATTGACGGTATAACCGGAGGCGATATCAATTTGCTTAATCCGCAGGATATTGAAAGCGTATCCATACTGAAAGATGCGGGTAGTGCGGCCATTTACGGCTCGCGCTCTGCAAATGGTGTTATATTGGTTACTACTAAAAAAGGGAAGAAAAATTCAAATACGCAATTGACCTACAATGGGCAGGCCGGTGTGCAGGAACCTCATGTAGGTTACAAGCCGGTGCACAGTTATGAAAACGCCATCCTGAGGAATGAGGCTGTTGTGAACGCCGGTTTACAACCTATCTACAGCCCACAGGACATTCGCAATTTTCAGCAGCAGGGCGATAATCAATGGTTCCTGGATGCTATTTTGAAAAATGCTGTATTACAAAACCACAACCTGGCTTTAACTGGGGGCAATGCCACTTCATCGTACCTGGTGTCGGCAGGGGTTACTGATCAGCGCAGCAATTTAGTAGGACCTGATTATGGTTTGCGTCGCTATAATTATCGAATTAACTTAAGTAGCGAGTATGGTAAGTTAAAGCTTACAAGTATTTTATCATATTCGCGCACCGAAATAAAGGAACACTCCTACAATACATCAACCTTAATAGTTGATGCCGGCAGAACACCCACTTATTACAAAATAAAAGATGACCAGGGCCGGTATTTGACCAATGATGTTTTAACAGAGTTTAACCCGCTGGGAATATTAGAAGCAGGTGGTTACCGCAAGCGGGACAACGATAATATTTTTGGCAATTTAAATGCCGAACTATCCGTAACTAAGGATTTTAAGTTGAAAGGTGTTTTTGGTGGTACGCTATTGGCAAATCACATGTTTGGGAGGGTAATAGAGGTTGATTATTTCCCTAAAGGAACTTATGGTGCAGATAGGAATACTGATGACGAGAACAATAAAAATCTATTCCTCAACACACAGGTATTGGCACAGTATACCAAAACATTCAATAAATCGCATAATGTTGATGTGCTGGTAGGTGTTGCTAACGAATCAACTACTAATCAAAGCAATTACCTGCATCTAAAATATACCGATCCTGAATTGGGTACGCCGGTAACAGGTACAATTATAGATCCATCATCATCGGCAACAAATAATAATACTACCGAAAGTAGTCTTAATTCTGTTTTTGGGCGCGCAACCTATAATTTTCAGAATAAAATTTATGGCGAGTTTGATTTCAGGATAGATGCTTCCTCAAAATTCAATACGCAAAACCGCAATGCTTTTTTCCCATCAGGATCTGTTGGTTACAGGCTTACCGAGGAAAATTTTATGCAGAACTATCGCGATAATTATGGCGATCTGAAATTAAGGGCGTCATACGGTATATTGGGCAATCAAAATGTTGGCGATTACCAATATCAGCGTACTTATGGGCCATTCCAGAATGCGTATGGATTTAATAACTCAGGTGTAGGTGGTACTGAGATCAAATTTGCCAATCCCGATATTCGTTGGGAGCGAGCTGCAACATTGAATATAGGTGTTGATGCCGGGTTCCTGAAAAATACATTGAATATTGCGATTGATTATTTTAATAAAGAGACGAGAGATATTTTATTGCCACCAATAGTGCCTGGTGTTTATGGTGCCCAGGTACCTGATTATAACGCCGGTAAAGTTCAAAACCGCGGTTGGGAACTTACTGTAAATTACCGTTTATCCGGTAAAAACTTCAACCACTCTTTCTCTTTCAACGTGGCCGATACCAAAAACAAAGTATTATATCTTGAAGGTGGCGATCAGATAAAATCGTACGATGAATTGCAGTTGATTAATAAAGTTGGTTTGCCAATTGGCTCATATGTTGGGTTAAAACGCGATGGCTATTTCCAAAACCTGAATGATATTGTTAACGGGCCAAAACCTGCCGGTTTAACTGTTTCGCCAGGTGATAACCGTTACGTGGATGTTAATAAGGATGGTGTAATTGACGATAACGACAGGTTTGTTTTAGGTAACGGTTTTCCCCGTTTAACTTTTGGGTTTACCTATAATGTCACATACAAAAATTTCGATTTTAACCTGTTTATGCAGGGGGTAGGTAAACGTAGCATGTTTGTACGTGGTGAGCAGGTGGAACCATTCCACTTTAATTACTCGCAGGTGATCTATCAGCACCAAATGGATTACTGGACTCCTCAAAATCCTGATGCCCGTTATCCGCGCCTTGCCGCGGCAGGCAGCCAGTCGAATACCAACAACTTCAGGCGGGGATCTGATATGTACATTTTTGACGGCTCATACCTGCGCGTTAAAAACGTGACTTTGGGATATTCATTACCCCAAAGTGTTGCCAAAGCAATAGGTATGCATAAGGTTAGGGCTTATGTGTCAGGTCAAAATATTCTCACTTTCTCAGGTATGAAATTCCTTGACCCTGAATCAACTGAGCTTACCAGTAACGCCAATGTACCACAAGGTGGCGGTGCTAATAGCGGCAGGTCTTACCCTACGCCGATATATTACGGGTTTGGTATTGATGTAACATTATAATTTATTATACATGAAGAAATTAAAAACATATAGAACCGTGTTTTTTATGGCCCTGGTAACTGTTATAGTTTCGGCCTGTAAAAAACTCGATCTGGCACCTGTAAATAAGTTTACCGATGCCAATTTCTGGACAACCACAGCAAAAGCGAGCAGCGTATTAAATACAGCCTATTCGCAAATGTTCCGCAGTGATTATTTCTTTTATAACGAAGGAGCGTCAGATAATGCTTACAATGGTAGGGGAGATGCCAATGGAGTAGCATCGCTTGCCGCAGGAACATATGACGCATCTCTTGGCCGCATAAAAGAGGAGTGGGGTTATCATTATACTGGCATAAAAACCTGTAATATATTCCTGGAGAATGTTGATAAGGTAACCGCTATGGATGCGGGACTTAAAAACAGGATGAAAGCCGAGGCTCGGTTTATTCGTGCTTACCATTACTTTCAGTTGGCTACCTGGTTTGGTGATGTGCCTTTGTTTGATAAGGATATATCCATAAGCGATTCAAAGACCATTGCCCGCACACCAAAAGCGCAGGTAATTGATTTTGTGTTAAAAGAACTTGATGACGCTGCTACTGCACTACCTGTTAACACTGCATATGCCGCTGCGGATAGAGGGCGTATTACAAGGGGGGCCGCCATTGCACTAAAAGCAAGGGTATACCTTTACGATAGCCGTTGGCAGGATGTTGCAAATACCTGCAAATACCTGATCAACGATAATACCAATGGTACTTACAGCCTGTTTCCATCATACGAGGGATTGTTTTTGCCAGAAAACGAGTATAACAGTGAAGTTATTTTTGACTTGGAGTTTGTGCCACTTATTAAAACATACAGCCAGTTTTTTGATTTTGCACCATTGGCAGTTGGTGCCCGCTTAAATGCGCTTGCACCAACCCAGGAACTGGTTGATAGTTACCTGATGACCAATGGGAAAAAGATAGGGGATTCGGGATCTGGGTATAACGAGGACAATCCATACGTAAATCGGGATCCGAGGATGACCAATACGGTGGTTTACAATTTATATCGTTGGAAAATGCCTGATAACTCGATACAGACAATCTATACCAAGCCGGGAGCCGATCCCGGGACGGATAAATTGGATGAGTATGCACCAGGTAAAGTAAGCTCGCCAACAGGTTATTACATCCGCAAATATTACGACCCTACATCTGCCGTAAATTTCCAGTCGGGTTTAAATCTGATTCTGATCCGTTATGCCGATGTACTGCTGATGTACGCCGAGGCTAAAAATGAACTTGGCCAGCTTGATGCCGGAGTATGGGATAAAACTATAAAACCAATCCGCTCACGGGCCGGATTTACTGATCCAGCTGCGCTGAACTTTAGTGGTGCTGCCCAGGTTGATTTACGCAACACCGTTCGTAATGAGCGTCGTGTTGAACTGGCAATGGAAGGACTGCGCATATTTGATATCCGCCGATGGAAAACCGCCGAAGTAGTATTGAATGGCTGGGCACATGGTGCAAGGTTTGGTCCGTTATCTGTCGATAACGGTTATATAAGAGCCAACCTGCGCAGCTTTGATAAAAGCAAAGCGTATTTATGGCCTGTTCCGCGCGATGAGCGAGCCGTTGATCCAAATCTTACACAAAATCCGGGTTGGTAGTTCAATAATTATTTATAAAAACTTATAATCAATTAAGATCATGAAAAAAATTACTTTCTGCCTGATGGCGGGCATATTGGCACTAATAATTGTATCGGGTTGCAAAAAAGATAAAACCCTTCAACATACACAGGTATCGGCAGTAAATAACTTTTTTGCCCCGGCCGATAACAAATTCCTGAAACTTGAACCGGCTTCTGGTTCGGCATCATTTGAATGGGAGCAGGCACAAGCCGAAGATAACGGGCTTGTGATGTACGAAGTTGCTTTTGATAAAGCTGCGGGTGATTTTTCAAAGCCGATATACACCATGCCATCAGATGGTAATGGCTTGTATAATAAACTAACGATCTCATTTAAAGATCTGAACAAAATTGCGGACCTGGCAGGGATTCAACCACAAGAAACCGGCAAAATAAAATGGACGGTAATGTCGTCTAAAGGTATTAACGTTAAAAAAAGCAGCCTGTCGCGCACTGTTGAGGTGCAGCGTGCCGCCGGGTTCAGCGAAATTCCTGCCGATCTGTATTTAACAGGAACGGCTACCGAAGGGGGCGACGACCTGAGCAAAGCAGTGCATTTAAAACAAACATCAACCGGTGTTTTTGAAGCATATACCTCTTTAAAAGTCGGAGTATACCATTTTGCAGAGCGCAATACAGGTACCCCTGCAACTTACTCAAATGACGGTGTTAAATTGTTAAAGGACGGCAGCACTACAGTTACTGGCGATACAAAAGTTGAGAAAATAGTGGTTGACTTCACAACCGCTTCAACATCAATGACACAAATAGTATCAGTAGGTTTATGGTTTGCTGCCGATAATAAAATCTGGTTTAATTTGCCATACGTTGGTAACAGTAGTTGGGAAATTGACAATGCATCCATCGTTTTCCACCAGGAATCATGGGGCAGAGATGAGCGGTACAAGTTTATGTATACCCTTAAAGATGCTGCCGGCGTAACTTCAACGCAGTATTATGGAAGCACCAATTCAGATAATAATGCGGCTACCTCAACCACCGCAGCTTCATATTATTTTATGGTGCCGGTTAACAATTCACAGTATGATTACTGCTTTAAATTTAATCACGCTGCCGATAATGGTAAAGCCAATATTAAGGTTATTTGGAATGCGGATGTGCCTGCGTATACTCATTTAGTTACCGTTAAGTAATAAATAAATTTATCAGTTGTATGCCGGTAGTAATCGGCACACAATTTAAAACACAATTTATGAAGATCATAACTCACAATATAAAGAGCACGGCATGCGCGGCATTAATTCCGCTGATGCTTACCTCGTGTTTAAAGGATAAACCTTTTCCCCTTTACCCCAACAAGCAAACAGCGACGGTTGATTATAAGTTTGCCGCAACCGCCGATTCATTACAGGATAAAACATACAGTACCTATTTATCATCAAACGGAAATTATTTTAAACAGGATAATGCCGGTAACACCAACTATAACTACTGGCCCCAGGCGCATACTCTTGATGTTTTTACCGATGCTTATTTGAGAACCAAAAATGAGGTTTACAAACAACGGATGAAATCGTTGCTTAACGGTACGCGCGTTACTAACGGTAATAAATATCAAAACGAGTATTATGATGATATGGAATGGCTGGCCCTGGCAAGCCTCCGCGCTTACGAAGCCACAAATGATAACGACTACCTGGACGCGGCTAACACATTATGGACCGATATTAAAACCGGCCAAAACAACAACCAGGGTGGTGGTATAGCCTGGCGTAAATCGCAGCTGGATTACAAAAACACGCCCGCCAATGCGCCTGCTGTTATATTTGCCTGCCGCCTTTATGCCCTAAAAAAGAATGATGCAGATCTTACTTTAGCCAAAAATATTTACAACTGGCTCAATGCTACTTTGGTTGATCCGGCAAGTGGTATCATCTGGGATGGTATAAATGGCAATCACGATGGGCTAATCAGCAAAAATAAATTTACCTATAACCAGGGTGTTTACATTGGCGCCGCGTTGGCGCTTTATAAGGTAACTAATAATGCCGACTACCTTGCCGATGCCGTACGTAATGCAACTGCTACTATTAATGATACTGATATATCTCCCGGCGGGTTACTAAAATCAGAAGGGCAGGGCGATGGCGGTTTGTTTAAAGGGATCCTGGTTAGGTACCTTACTTTATTAATTGAAGAACCCGCCGTTAGTACAGCTGATCGCGATGCTTATGTTAAATTTTTGAAATATAACGCGCAAACATTATATACCAAGGGCATTAGTCGCCCAGCGCTTTTTGTAAGTCCTGATTGGAAAAGTCTGCCGTTGGGAACTACCGACCTTACCACCCAATTAAGCGGTGTAATGATGATAGAAGCCGCAGCTGTTTTAAAAGCCGACGGTAAATTTTAAATTTGGAATATCTTCCGGGAGGAGCATATCCCCGGAAGATATTTAATTGATCCATACCTGCCATGAAAAACATCACTCTAACTTTAATTACCTGCCTTATCGTTACCTTAAATGCATGGGCCCAAACTACTGCCGATTATAAAAGCCGAATTACCATCATTAATAAAAATATCTATGATCGGTTTTACGACAAAAAAAGTGGCCTATATTTGGAAACAAATGATTCATTAGCCAACAGAGGAAATCATTCGTTTTTGTGGCCATTGTGCGCATTAGTGCAGGCTGCAAATGAAATGGAAGCAGGCCAACCTTCAAAAAATTATATAGCCCCGGTTATGAAGGCTATTGATCAGTATTATTCTGCTAAACCGCCGGTACCTGGTTACCAGGCTATGGTAACTAAAGAAAAAGTTGATTCCCGTTTTTACGATGATAATGAATGGGTTGCTATCGCTTTAATGGATGCTTACGCCCGTAATCATAAAAAGGAATATCTTAATAAATCCGAAATGATATACCGTTTCCTGTTATCTGGTCATGATAACGTTGGCGGTGGTGGCTTTTATTGGGTTGAGGGAAACAAAAAGGGAAAGAATACCTGTTCAAATGGTCCGGCAGTGTTGGTTGCTTTACAGTTATACCAGGCTACCCATAAAAAGGCCTACCTGGATACCGCGATTGTTACTTACAACTGGACAAAGAAATACCTTTTGTCGCCTAATGGAGTTTATTATGACGCCATAAGAGTGCCATCTATGACGGTCGACTCTGCTTATTATACTTATAATGCTGGGACGATACTACAATCAGGAGTTATATTATATAACATAACCAAAGATAAAAAGTATCTTAACGATGCACATGGTGTAGCCAAGGCTGCGGAAAGATATTTTTACAAAAATGGCAGATTACCCGGTAACTACTGGTTTAATGCGGTATTGTTGCGTGGCTATATAGAACTGTATAAGGTTGATAAAAACAAGGTTCAGCTGCAGTTTATGATTGATGATGCTAACCGCACCTGGGCCGAAGAAAAAGACGATCAAAACTTATTAGGCCCCAAAAAAGCAAAAGCATTAATTGACCAGGCTGCTATGCTGGAGATCTATTCACGGCTGGATAACCTGAAGTTTTAAATTAGTTTGTGGCGAACAGGTTCATTTTTGGTAAAAAATGAACCTGTTTTAATTTTAGGTCCATTTTGTATTTTTCAGGATTTTTTAACTTCTTTCAATTCTCTTACCTCCTGTTGTAAAATAGTCACCTCGCCCTCAAGAACTTTCAACCTTATTTCGTTGACGCGATTTTGAGTTTCCTGGGTAGACCGTACATCTTTTATATCGCCCTTTAGCTGGAAATAAGTAGTCATAACTGATACGACAATACTTATTGTACTAATGATTGTTACCGTAATATTTTTAAGGGTAATTCCCCTTATTTCGTGTTGCTCAAGCGTTGTCATAGCTGTCTAAATAAGTTACTTTCCTTGGTTCGGCGTTTTGTTAAAGTATCACAAACTACTTTTTTACCGGTATGTGGATCCGTGATCTTATTCCAGGCAGAAAAGCTGTCAGCTGCAGCGGCATAATCTTTAACATTGAGATTTTTTAATAAGGTAGATTGTTTTAATGCACCGGTGCCTTCATTGTAAGTAAAGGATACCAGCGCATCGAATTGATTTTGAGTAAGCGGCACCAGTACAAATTTGTTTACTGCGGTTTCGTACTGGCTAAGAGTGATGCTAAAAAGCTCATTTGCCTGTTTTTTGTCAATCGGCTTGTCGGTAACCTTTACAGTATTACCATCAGCATAACTGGTAGATCCGTATCCAATCGTCCAAATACCGGCTACGTCTTTGTATGGGTGTAGTACTAAACCTTCAAACTCTTTAATCAGTTTAGCCCCGTTATTACTTAGTTTCATTGGAGCTTGTATTACCAGGTTCAGTTTGTTTTACCGCAAACTGGGCAACAGCGGCAACGGTAGTGCCAACCGTAGCCATTACGGCTGTGATGGCTACGGGTATAATTCCAATTCCTGTTAATGAAATTGAAAGCGTTACCAATCCTGCACCTAAAATTTGTGCTTTCTTAAAAAATGAGGGCGTATCACTGGTGATACGTTGCCATAACGTGTATTTTTTTCCATGATTTTCATTTTTTTAGCGGTATGAGCCTGGGTGGAATAATGGGCTATACCTTGTTTTAGTGACTTTTGATGTTTTGGGGGCGGGTGTATAAAAAGAAGTTACATATACGCAAGGCTATACGGTGGTTGTTCTCTTTGGCTGTAATCACATAAAGTTATTGAAATGATTATAAGTAAGTAATATTAGTCCTATGTAGTCATAGAGATCAATTAGCGGTATATTAAATGACTTGATTTAAAATATTAAGCTTAATAGTAAATGGGGAGGGTAATTTGATTTTTTTAGTTTTACCCTCTTAGCTCTATAATAAGAACGCGATTTAAAAAGTAAAATGGAATTATTTATTAAGTTGAATCAGGAAAGCCTTATCACTTTTTACCATTTAAATAACAATTAATGTTGCAATACAAAGGCGCGTTAAATCAAATTCAACGTACCTTTAAACATATATAATAGTCGCGTTCAAATAGTTAATTGATTTTTTCTACGCTGAACTGATTCACTTTAAAAACCTTAGCGCTATCAGCTGTATCCCACTTACCTGTCAACCCCAAAGTGCCTGGATAATCGAATAAGCTGGATGAGGTTTTTACAGCTCCCCCGTTATTTAAAGCGCATCTCAAAGGGGCAGCATTATCGCCTATGGAGTAATCAATATAACCCTCAATAATAGCTGAACCAGCTGTACCTATTCCAGTTGTTACTATTTTTATATCCGCGTTAAATTGTAAGTTACTTGCTGACGAGGCTAACGCACTAAGAGTACAAGTTGCAATCGTAACTCCACTGACTGCTATATTTATAGTAAAAGTACCTGGAGTCGCTGGAGTGGAATATACCCCGCCGAACTTGATTACATGGATGTTTCCAACAAGAACGGACCAAGCTGCTAGATTTAAAGACCCGTTACCGGCTGGTATTATGCTTGAAGCTATAGTACTATTAGATAGTGAAGTACTGGTATTATTGCCGTAAAATACTTTTCTTAGATTAGTGCCCGGGATTTTAACAACATTTCCTGTAGACGTTACCGCCAAAAATTGCAAGGAGGATCCACCTGATAAGTCGTTGGGAGGTAGGGTATTAAAAAATAGGCCCTTGCATTTAAGAACTCCGGTTTCATCAATTACAGCTTGAATGCCGGACCCATTTGTAAAAGTCCAAGTACCTGAAATATCGCCAGCGCCCAAAGTCAAGCCGTAATTGGCTGATACTATACTGTTGTTTATTCCACCCCTGATAAACAGTAACTGTTCTGGATACAATAGCGATAAATTAGCAGGAGTATTTTTATTACGCATCCTAATTGCATCAAAAACACTTTCCAAATACAATGGACCATCTTGATAGATCGCGCCAGGTTTTAAATACCTTAAATCAGATGACGCTCTATCGTAAGCGTCAATTTGAGCAATTTGTAATTTGTCACCATCACCCTCATTGGTGGCGATTAAGTCTGCTATTGTCATGTCCGCAATCGACATTTTTAAGTGCGCCCCTGACTGCGCACTGCCATCAGGGCTGGCACTATACCACATATATGTTTTACCCGCAATCTCCAACAAAGTCGGATCAGCTAATTGACCATAGTTAGTACTTACGCCCTCATCTGCCATTACCCGTTCCATTATAGGTACAGTTGGAGCCATAGTCCAGTTGATCATATCTGTAGAATGAAAACGATAAAGGTCTGTGGGTAGCGCCAATCCGGTAGATGGGCCACCATGACACCACATCCAATAAACGCCGGCTATTTTTTTTACATAAGCGCCTCCCCAAGTACGACCACCGACAGCTATAACAGGATTAGTTGCGTAAGGCATCCACGTTATACCATCGGGAGAAGTATAATAACCTAATGAAAATACACCTGATCCTGCTGTTGAATTTGCCTCCAATATCATTTTCCAAGTTGTATCGTCGGTATCGTAAAACACACATATATTTGCTACACTGGCGCTATTCCAAGCACTACCAATACCTTTAGTAATGACGGCTGAATTTGCCAATGTCCAAGCTACACCGTCAGTAGAAGTATAGCGGTCTATTTGCGCCCCTGCCGTCCCCAAAGAAGCATACATGTAGTAATTGCTACCGACTTTAAGAACTGCACTGCGGGCGTGATTAGTTACGCAAATAGCAGTGCTCCTTACCCAATTAATACCGTCTAAGCTTTCGGCATACACTATATTAGGTGTGCCGTAGCCTTGTGTAAACCACAACTTGAACACGCTGCCAGTTACATTGACTAATACCTGTGGGCTACCCTCATACATTACGGTGGCCTCCTGTAAAGTAAGTTCATCTGTGGCCAGAGTTGGCCTTAAAACCGTGCCCTTTTTAAGCCACACGGGTGGCGTTGTTCCACCTCCTCCACCCGATGGAGTTATCCATCCAGTTGCTTGATCAGCATCGCTTGTTTTTGCCAACAGCTGACCTGTACTCCCGCCATTTGGTACACCTATCCCCGTATCGCCTTTGTCTCCCTTTATTCCGATTTCTCCGGTATCGGCCTTTGAATTAACGGCATCAAGAATGTTATTTAATTCGTTGGCTGTTAATTGATCGCCTGTATTTTTGTGTGATACTGTTGTATTTGACATTGATATTTTAGCTTAATATTAGTGATAATGTGTAAGTAAATCCTTCGCCTTCTGCTGGTAATTTATATCTCAACTCCCCCTCCGCCGTTTTGTAAAGCGTATATGCAGCTATACCTCCTGCGAGGGCTGCCGCTTCGTCGGCGTACGTGGGCGCGGCCTGGATGTATGCTGTCATATTGAAGCTACTACCGGCCAGTTCATTTATCTGGGTTTGCAGATTATTGTCGGCCGAGGTTCTTAAACTGGCTTCGTTTGCAATGGCTTCCTCGTCCGTGTTATCCAGCGAAAATCCCGTCGGCCATACTCCGGCTGCTTTCGGCCCAAAAAAGTAATAGGTGGATGTATTGATGTAATAATCCCCATCGGTACCTGTATATAAATTTGATGGGTTGCCTGCGCCGCTTAGGATGGTTTTTCCATTAACACCGGCCGGACCTGTTGCACCTGGTGGACCTGTTGCCCCGGCCGGTCCTGTTTGCATCGAGAAGACCTGGCTCCATACACCTGCCGATTTTTTGTAGAAAATGCCACTTAATGTGTTGATGTAGGTATCATTGTTTTTTCCTGTAATCGAACCTGGATTGACGGTGCCATACAAAACTGTTCCGTCTGCGGCGGTTCCGGTGGGGAAAGTGTAAACTACTGTCCAAACGGTGGAAATTTTTTGTGCTATAGAACCGGCAGCTGTATTGATAAAAATATCGCCATTTTTACCCGATATGTTCTGGGGAAGGGTAGCTCCAAAGGAAATACTGGCACCCACCGGTAATTCCGACCCGATAAACTGTAGCAGTGTGCTAAAAGCAAACTGATAATCGGTGCCACTTTTTACCAGGATGGAATTGTCGGTTGCGCTGATTACGGATACTACAGGTAAATCGCTTATTTTTTTATCTGTCGCCATCAGTTTAAAAATTCGGTTATGGTTAAATTGTAATTATTGTAGCTGCCTGGATAATTGAAATCTGTTTTATCAATTCCCCTAATGCGCGGCCCCGCCTGCCTGCTGCTTTTGTTTTTGGCATTATATCGCCACAGCGGAAAATCTTCTTTATTATCCCACAGAAACTTTTCAACGTCGTTTGCATAGGCGTTGGCTACGCTTCGTTGTTGTTGCACCAATTTTACAATTTCGGGAGATGAAAGCGGATCGCCATTTTCATGGCGTTTAATCACCGGGCCGGTAGCTGTGTAATGTACCGCGTCGTTTTCAATAAAGCGGGCAAAAGTGAAGTAAACCATGGTTGGCGCCAGGCCTTCATACAGCACAATATGTCCGTATTGGTCCAGGTATTCGGTGCCGTTTATCAAATCTTTATAGGCTTGCGGTGCATCGTCTTTTAAGGTGCCATCATCATTAAAATGGGATAAAATATCGTAATACAACGAATGGCCTAAAAATGGTTTCAGATCAAGTTCCTGTGCTTTTTTAATAAATACCTTCAGGCGTTCGGGTTTAATGTTTATAGCAATATCCTCAAATTGCTGAAATGTAGTTTGGTTAATGAGATAGATCATAGCGTGATTTCTTAGCCCCCTCTAAATCTCCCCCAGTAGGGGAGACTTTTGGATGGCGGGTAATTGAAAAGTTTTTAAGCGTTCCTTTTGGGGAGGGTTTAGGGGAGCTGGCCTTTAGCTACACATTGCTTCTGCCTCTGCCTGTTTAAAGCCGTAGGCGTAAATCAGGGTGGCTATTTTGTTTTTCAACGGAATGGCCGAAGCAAGCAGTTCGTTGATGCTCTTGCCCGCTTTTATACCTGCATTATCGTCGGCAGCTATGGCTGGCACGGTTACAATATTCCAATTCGCAGATGGGTTAACAGTGGTATAAAAGTGACTAAATATTTCGGCCAGGGTTTCAAAAAGCTCCAATCTGTCGGGGGCCGTATTGTCATTAAACTCAATGATTGCCTGTTTCTTTTCGCCGCCATTGCTTAAGCCAGATGATTTTTCGGCATTGATGAGTTCTTTTGGTACCGAAAACCCTTTGATGATGCGGGCCTCGACAGATCTTTCTGTTGTTTCAAATAATTTATCGTTATTTTGAATAGGGTAGGCTTTAAACTCTGGTTTAGAGTTTTCGTCTTCGTATTCAATTACAATAATTTTTTGAGCGCTTTTGGCTCCCTGGAAAGCCCCAAGATCTTTCTCCAATTGCGATGGTGTATTTACACCGGCAAATTCATCTGCTTCGGGCCCGCTATTGTCAGCTTCCTCGCGGCGGGCCTGCATAAATAACATAGTTGATGGTAAAAAGCCAGTGGTTACTTCCCGGTTATTAAATATTTTAATGCCTGCTTCTGTTTCAAAGTCTTCCCAAACAGAATCTGCTTCAATTAAAGGGTAGTCGTCAACTTCGGGATTAAAGTATAATAACTGGCCCTTGTATTGATCCCATCCGCCCGCGTCGGTAACCTGTTGCTGAATTACTGCAGAATCAGGATTGTATTTATCCAAAAAAGTGATCTTGCTGCGCATAATATTCTTCCAGGTTTTGCGCCCCCAGTCGTTATAAACCGCAAATTTATCAGCTGTATCCGGGCAATCGGTATCTCCCATCCGGATGTCTTCAAACTTTACATAGTTAACAGATGCTATTTTAAAATTGGCATTATAGTTTACGTGAATACCAAAGCCGGTGAACAGCGCCTTATCAGTTGCCAAGGCTTTTAATAGCCTTGCTAAGGTTAAACCTTTGGCATTAATCACTTGCTTACCCAGGTCTTGTGCCTCGAAACCGTTACCAGCAATAAATTTTGCTCTTTTGTTCCAGCAATCTTTTGCGGTGGGCGAGCCGGCCACCAATTCCAGCATGCGTTGTGGGTAAGCGTTATCGAGGTCGTAATTAAGGATGCCGTATGTTTGGTTGGGCCTTACCAATATTCTTCGCTCAATTTGGGGAAGGTAGGTTTTCATGTTAATTATTGAATTATTGAGTTATTGAATTATTGATTGATAAGACTTTTTAATTATTGAATTATTGAGTTAATGAATTATTGAGTTAGGAAGGTTAGGTTTTGTATTGAGTTATTGAATTAATAACAAGTGATTCAATAATTCAGTCAACCAATAATTCAATAATTATTCATTACGCCGCTACCAGTGCCTCAATAGCGGTAATTGTGCTGGCATATGTTGCCGGGCCAGATTCGGCCGAAATGGAGATAGCACGTGGAGGGTAAGGCTCTTTTAGCTTATCGGGGTTGGTTAATTTCAATTTGTAACCACCATCTAATGTTTCATCAGCGGCATTGCGTTCTGCATCGGTAAGGATCAATCCGTTTACGGCGCCAAATAGTTCAATTGCCGAGTCGCTTGATTTGTAGTTGTTAACCGCTATTGCACGTAACCTGCCATAGCCCATCGCCATTAACTGCGCTTTAACATCAACAGATAAACCAGCTATATTAAAGTCGATTTCCTCGGTAAAGCGTGGTCCAACCTGCGTTTTAGCCAGTTTAGACATAGTATTGAAACTATTATTGGTGCCTTCAAATTTATAGATCTTAGCACTGCCTACAGCCGCTAAACCGGTTATGATCAGCGGATTGGTAACATCATAGGTTAGTGTGATATCATCCTGGTTAAAAATGTAGATCACATCTTCTATCCCCGATGTTATAGGCTCATCTGTACCCAGTTTTAAGCCCGCGTTTATTTTATTGTAAATTGACATGAATTAATTAGTGATTTAATGAATTATTGAATGAGTGATTTTTTAGTATCAAGTAGTTAGTATCAAGTATCAAGATGGGTTGGTTTATTGGCAAGAGTTACTCATCAGATTACCAGATAATAAAATTTTGCTACTTGATACTAATTACTTGATACTGCGTAGCGCTTACGCGCTTAAGTAAAACAGTTCGTTGGCAAATTTGAAGTTCACGGCTGCTTTCATGCGGGCTTTCATGCGTACTACGTTATCGTTGGTATAAGGCTTCATGTAAACGGTGGATAGTTCAGAAGCATCACCCAATAAATCGACCCCTAAAAACAGGTTTGATGAGCGTGCACCAAGAATGGTGTTGGCCTGCCAGTGGTTCATGATCTGCAAAGGGATACCCAGGTAATCCATCTTTTTCATGTCGGTAAAGGCGTTGATAACATTCAATGCTTTATTAGCCTGCGCTTGTGCGTAAGCATAACCCACATGTAACGGGATCTGCAGGTTAAAATCTTCCTGGATACGGTCGGCTGGATCAAGCTGGGCATAAACGCTGCCCAATACCTGCAACACATTACTTACGTTAATGTAGCTGATGGTTGCGGCTGTTGATGTACCTGTAAAAATAGCAGGTTTACGGCTGTTAACTTCGTTGTAATTACGCACCAGTTTAAACGATGTGGAGCTCAGCACCTGGATAAAGTATGATTGACCCTGTACATCGATGCCAGGCGCGCTATTGGTTGTATCCTTGCTGGTGCCGGTTACCGCGGTCACTGTTACCACATCGCCATCAGCTAAGGTAGATGTGTCTGATACTGTTACTACTCCCGATGCATTAATAGCCGTAGTGCTCATAGATGTTGTTGGTTTGCCTAAACCTACCTTGTATACACCTGATGCTGCCGCGATAGTTGGCAATAAACCAGGGAAGGCGGCGCTGAACGTAGCTTCTTTGGTTGAGCCTTTACCCAACCAGTACAAACGTTCGTTGGCTACCTGTATCTTGGTTAAATAGCGCTGGACCATAAAATCGGATAGGTCTACAATGCCTTCGTAATCCATAAACGCGCCTGGTTTAAGGGATTGTGCTTCCCAGCTTTGAGCCAGCTTATCCCATTGTTCCTGTACCATTATGAAACTCAAAAATGCGATCGGTTTTATTATAATTTTTTACAGCAGATTTTAATGCGGTAGAATTATTGTAAATGCTGAGTGCATCGCGCAGGGCACCAGCTTTTAGGTTGGGAATATCCTGGCCTACTATAGTAATAACAAGCTTAGCTGTTTGGCAAGCCAGGCAAAGCAGCACCTGGGTAATGGCGTAGGTTTTGCCAGAACTTGTGCCGCCCTGGTTTACCGTTATATGTGTTTCTGTGTGGTAGTTTTGCCCAAAGAGTATCGAAACTTCAAATTTTGGTGCATCAGGTATCAGGTCATTAGTCATCCTTTTGGTAATTAGGCATTAATAGAGGAGATAAGGGAGAGGTTGTTAAATCTTTACCTCTTTTTCATTTCGGGCAGTATCTGGGCCGGTGGTGGTTATTTCAACTTTAAGTGTATTAGGTGCGCTTACTTGTTTTGCCCCTGGCTTATCATCCCACCCCATGTTTTTAAGTGCGAATATAGCGCCCGTAGGTTTTTCAAAAAGCTGCTGTTCATAAGCGGCTTCAATCTTTAGCCTCGCGTACCTTAACGCTTTGCGGTGTTTTTCTTTTTTTTCATATCGTTCAAAATCTGCTATGCTTTTAAATTCCAGGAAAAGTGCCAGACCACGTAATGTGGGCACTTCCGGTTCACGTAGCCAGCGTTGGTTTAATTTCGTTGTTTCTGTTGATGAGTTAGTCTGTAATTCGCCTTTAACAAATACAAAGTAATCGTTTATCATCTGCATCATCTGTGATGCAGGTGCATACTTAAAAAAAGCTTTCATGTTTTATGTTTAAAATGCCGATTGGCATAAAGTAGAATCAAATGTAGGGAATATATTTGAGATATGCTAATTTTTTTGGTAAAATATACGCGCTAATTGTTAATGGTCAGCACCATGCTACTCAGCAAAACAGTTAGCTGGTTTGAACAATTGCAGATTAAAGAATTTAGAGTGCATCAAAACAAGCTGATGCTTTCAGTATGAATTTCATCCTGAAAGGTACAAAGATCCTTCGATTGCAAAATGTGTGAATACCATTACTAATCAGTTACATAATTTGATTATCTTTAATATACAATATATTAACCAATTAGGAGGTGGTTTGATATGAGAAATCAAAATTCGTTTCCTGTAATCATGTTTTTTCTAATTTTTGGTCTTGGCATTGTATGTGCAAGGATGGCATATGATGCTTCGAGTGCCGCAACAAGCACCATCATTATGGTAAGCGCCTTTGTGGTTGCTTTGCTAATTTCTCTTGCTATCAAGATTGCTAATCCCTGGGAAAGGGGCGTGGTATTACGCCTTGGGCGTTTTCAATCTCTCAGGGGGCCAGGGTTGTTTTTCATTATCCCCATTCTGGATACCATACCCTACTGGATTGATACCCGGGTAATCACGACATCGTTTAAGGCTGAAAAAACCCTTACCAAAGACACGGTACCGGTTGATGTGGTTGCCGTATTATTTTGGAAGGTGCTTGACCCGAAAAAAGCTGCCCTCGAAGTTGCCGATTATATGGGGGCAATTAGTTGGGCCTCGCAAACCGCATTGCGCGATGTTATCGGAAAGACCATGTTATCGGACATGCTTGAGGGACGGGAGAAAATTAGTGGCATACTGCAAAAGATTATTGATGAACGTACAGAGCCATGGGGTATCAATGTCAACTCTGTGGAGATCAAAGACGTTTTGATCCCCGGCGCACTGGAGAACGCCATGTCTATGCAGGCACAGGCAGAAAGAGAACGGCAGGCCAGGGTAATTTTGGGAGACTCTGAGAAACAGGTAGCCGAAAAGTTTGGAGAAGCAGCCCTAACGTACGCAGACAACCCGGTGGCATTACATTTAAGGGCAATGAACATGCTTTACGAAGGTTTGAAACAAAACTCTACTATTGTAATTGTACCCAGTTCGGCAATTGATACCATGCAACTTGGCAGTATGGCAGGATTAACGGCACTGACTATGGGGATTGGCCAGGAAAAAGCAAACAAAGACAAGGCTGCCGGTAAAAAATAAAAGGCAGTTGGCTAACAACGATTTAATATTCGGTATGATTAGTCATGTAGGCGAACATTTATGATGGTTTTAGTAATTATTTTCTTTTTAAAAAGAAAATAATTACATTTGTGTATGAGCAAATCAATTAAAAGGCAGGCAGTAGCAACCGTGGCAGGGCAAACTGCTTCAAGGGCGTATGTGGTGCATGAAAATGCATCAACATTTATTGTGAATGATCTTTTGGTTCCTTATGAAACTTATTTTAAATCGCCGCTGGCTAAGTTGGGGGCTATAAAGCAGGGATTGCGTTCTGCAGCTATTACCGATTTAATACAAGTTACCGGAGCTACCCAAATTGATATTGCCAAATGGCTTGATATTACTGAACCAACACTACGCAAACATATCCAAAGTTCGCGCGAGTTAAACCAGGGGCTTAGCGAGCACATTATTCAACTTTTTGAACTTTTTGATAAAGGGTTGGATACCTTTGGCTCGCTGGATGAGTTTAAAAGCTGGCTTAAGCACTATAATCCCGGCATTGATGCCATACCCTTTGATTTGCTTGATACCCTTACTGGCATCAGTATTGTATTAACTCAGCTTATTCGTATCGATTACGGAGTTTTGGCTTAATATTGGAGAGTGGTTGATTGTGTGAGTGGAGAGTGGTTTAATTGCTCACCCATTTTTAGCACTATCATAACTTGCAAACCAACTAAAGCGAAAAATAATAAAAATCACAAATTCAACCAATCACTAAATCACTAATTAATTTGCGCGTTTACCGTATCAGTCAAACCAAGTATAGTCATGACCGTAAGGGATCCGGAATAGATGGCCGATGGAATTCGCTTGGGCAATATGTAATTTATACCGGCGGATCCCTGGCGCTTTCCTGTCTCGAAAAACTGGTACATTCAGTAGGAACATCTTTATATAGTGGTAATTTTTCGGTTGTAATTATCGAAATTCCAGGTAATCTGCCAATTACCGAAATTACTACGAAGCAACTTATAAAACTTGACGCAAACTGGCATAAGGTAATCAATTACCCCATTACCCAGCAGTTGGGTGATAATTGGCTTGCCAAAATGGAAACCGCGGTTTTAAAAGTGCCATCGGCCATTATCGACCTGGAGTATAATTACCTGCTTAACCCGGCACATCCTGATTTTGATAAGATAAAAATTATCGATGTGAATGTTTTCTCTTTCGATCCACGACTAAAAGCTTAATATGATTGTGGAAGAATTTAATGGAATAATTATTTATAATTGCAATTTTAAACCAATCCTTCGCAAATTGCTCATTATAATGCCCGGCAAAAAAGTACTTCTTTTATGTTTTGTTTTTTCATTGTTCTGCTACACAAAGCTATCCGCGCAAGAAAAAAAATATATCCCTATTGGTCGTTCAAAACTGAAGGATACTGTTATTGCCGCCCCTGCCGATACTGCTTATGAAAAAGATATATTTGATGTTATAAAGGCCGCCTTTGTTAAAGCAGATAAACCGGCCAAGGTTGATTCAATAAGCACAAAGCCGGTATTATCCATTTTGCCGGCTGTTGGTTATACCTTGCAAACATCTTTGGCCGCAACTATTTCGGGTAATATTGCTTTCCGTACCGGCCCTAAAGCGCGGATATCTACTATCACTATAAATCCTGCTTATACTCAAAAAAAACAGGTAATCATTCCCCTGCAATCCAATATTTATACAAAGGATAATCAATACACTTTTATAGGCGATTTTAGATTTTACAAATACCCTCAAAGTACCTTTGGCCTGGGCTCCAATTCAAATATAGCTAACGAAAACCCGTTGGATTATTCCTTTTTTAGGTTTAATGAAACCGTATTGAAACATGTAGGAGGAGATTTTTTTGCTGGCCTGGGATATATTTTTGATGATCGCTGGAACATGGGCGAGAAAGGACAGTTAAATGGCGGCGTATCTGATTATGAAAGATATGGGCCTGTATCACGCGCCATATCCACAGGAGTAACCTTTAACACCTTGTTTGATAGTCGTGATAATTCTATCAATCCTTCGCGCGGGTTTTATGCATCGGCGCAGTACCGGGACAACTTTACCTTTTTAGGCAGCACTGCACCATGGCGATCATTAATTATTGATGTGCGTAAGTATTACCGGTTGCCCGGAAACTCTGATAATATAATTGCCTTTTGGTCATACAATTGGCTGGTACTAAACGGCAGGCCTGCCTATCTTGATTTGCCCGCGACGGGGCATGACCCAAGTTTTACCACCGGCAGGGGGTATATACAGGGAAGATTTAGAGGGGCGCAAATGGTATACCTTGAAAGCGAATATCGTTTTAAAATAACAAGGAATGGATTATTGGGCGGTGTGTTGTTTGTGAACGGGCAGTCGTTTTCGGCTGCGCCGGGTACACGTTTAGAAGCCATACAGCCAGCCTTCGGCCCGGGCTTGCGCGTTAAACTTAATAAAGTATCAAAAACCAATATAGCCATAGATTATGGTTTTGGCAGGGAGGGCTCGAGAGGGTTGTTTATTAATGTGGGTGAGGTGTTTTAATCCCTTTTTGCCTGCTTTTCTCAAAAAACTACAATTTTTAAATAATGCCTTCCTGGTACCTGTTAGCTTCGCAATAACATGGGTTTTTATCCAATCACTAAATAAGCTTTCTTAGCTTTTGTATATCGATTGATTGCGTTTGTTTTTTGAAAATATACTGCGCAATAATCTTTTTGCAGAATTTGTCACTAAGGGGTTAAAAAGTGTTAAATATTTATTAAATTTATTGCATAGATAAACTTTCAGGGTTTTTATTATTAGCTTTAACCATCAATTTACCTATGGGCAATAAAAGGTTTACTAATTGGTTCATTTTATGTGTTTTACTCATTTCGGTGATGGCTTCGTCATGCCAGAAAGATGAGGGAGTAAAAGACATGGGAACCATTAAGCCCGTTGCATCTATTGATAGCGCATCATTAGGTATTATAAATACTCCAGGTAATTTTTTGGCAGGGAAAGGTATACTAAAAATAACCATTGAAGACTCAACCTATACTTTTGATGCTTCAACAGATTCTATAGCGTTTATTAACGTACATAATGGTGATAATAAGTACTTTGGCATTACTGCCATTAATAAGGCACACACCATGAGTTTTGGAATAAGCTCTGAGGGTTTTGCATCGGCAAATGTTAACAGTAAAGTAGCCGGAAGCCAATTTCTTTTTACGGTTGATGAAAAAAAACCTTTGTTACAATATACGTTAACCCAATTTGTTGGGAAAGACGATTCCGGGAAAATTACTTTGGATAAATACAACAAGGATAATATGATAGCCAAAGGCACTTTCTTTACTTTTTTGGCTAAAGATGATAAAGAAAATTCTCCGTTTTATAGGGTTGAAGGTAGTTTTGAACTACAGCTTAAATAAAAAAACGTTTTTAAATCAATAGGAGAGCTATTTTATAAGCTAAAAGTGATTGGGTAATTTCAAGGTAAAAAAGCCGTTGCAACCTGCCTATTTACTTCAATAACTACTAAATACCCTCAATTTTTTGTACCTTTATACAAATTTTAAAGACATTGATGAAAGTATTTATTGCAGGGCTTCCTTTAGAAGTAGATGAGGCCGAATTAACAGCTGTTTTTGGTGACTTTGGGCCGGTTAAATCGCTCAGAATCATTAAAGATCGCGAAACAAAAGAGAGTAAGGGTTTTGGGTTTGTGGAAATGGTGAACGATAACGAAGCGAAGGAAGCGATCAGGTGTATGAACGGTGCAAGTTATTACGGACGCAGGATAACGGTTAATGTAGCCGAAGATAAAGGTCCTGGATTTAACGGCGGTGGCAACAGCGGCGGTGGTAAAGGTGGTTTCAGACGTAACTAACAACATAAAAAAATTATTCTTTTAAGTATAAGCCGGCACTGCCCGGCTTTTTTTATGCTTAAAAATGGGGTTGAGTAGGTTCGGGTTGAGGTCTTGGAGGATAGGTTTCTAAGCATAGATTTTAGCTAACCGGAAAAAAAAAGTAGTATCTCTAATGCGTTTGCCAATGGTTCTCAAATGTATTGTCTTAGGAACACTTACGTCAAATGGGGGGGGGGTATAAGGATACCCGGAACATTCCGTCACTGGTAAATTATCCCGACTGTTGTAGTAAGTATAATTAATCGGTGCAGAGCAACTGTATTAATCTGTTGATTACACAAAGCCATAGAATGGTACATATAATACTAGCCTGATACCTTCGGGCGCGTATTATTATTTAATAGATTTTAAAAAAGGGAAGGCCCAAATTATTGGGATACGTGGTTGTTTTAAAATAGCTTTAATTTTAGTAATAGCACAAGCTGGGTAGGATTCTGTCCATTATAAAATTGGCCATTATATTTAATATAAAATGGCATTATTGGTGATTTGGCAGCTTAATTTTAACAAACCTGGGCAAGGTCTGATGCATTAAATTTACTTAGTAAACAGTCAAGTTCCTCATTGAGTTTATTTAACTGGATTTCGCCGCTTTTAAATGCAGTGATTAGCCCGGCCAGTTCATGGTCAACGTTTAAGCGTTGCAGTCTTTCTAAAGTATTAATTTTATACTCGGCTGCGGTGAGCAGGTATAGTTGACGTACGTCATCGGTATACATCTTATTGCTTACCTTGTTCTCTTGTTGTTTGTTAAACAAAACCAAAATAATAGCGGCAATAATTGCGGCTATTACAAGCGTCATTGCAGGATCCATGTTAGTTATCTCTCAGGGTTTATAATTCAGTTCGGCTCAAAACTTGAAGTATCGGCTGGGGAAATTGGTTTACATAATAAATATAAGCTTTTTTTGATTTAGCGCTTTGGATATTGTGGATAAAATGACACAATGTTAATAATTAATAGATGAAAAAGGGGGAGTAGGCTGTTTGTAGGAGCTATTAATAACCAAAACAATGGTTTTTAATAGCAAATTTAACCTGTGGTTAATGAAGGTTAATCAAGCCGTTTTTCATAACAGTAAAATCTTAATCCCGGCCTGAAACCCAGCCCTATTTCGCCGGCGAAAACATAACCTAATTTGGGAAATAGATTTTGAGTAGCCTGGTTACCTGTGTTGGTATCAATACGCAGGGTTTTTATCCCCCGGCGTATGGCTTCAGATTCGGCCTGTTGCAGCAATGAAGCCGCAATTCCCATTCCCCTGTATTGTGGATCTACAGCAAGCCGGTGAGTAACAATGGCCACTTCGGTAATGTCCCAGCCTACCTGGGCATATTCAGCTTCCTGATCGGTTGTAATGGCTGTAATGCCTGCAATTTGCCCCTCAACATCTGCCACCCAAAGCTTCCCAAGGGTAATATCATCTATAAAAACTTCGGCGTTGGGGTAAGTATTATCCCAGTGGTAATTACCTGAAGTAATCATTATTGGCACCACGCGGGAAATTAGCTGCATGATTTGTGGGATATCATTTATTGTAGCAAGTCTGATCAGCATATTAAAAAAGAAAAATAAATCCTGAATTGATAAAAGCAAATTTAAGCTAATTGAGCTTTAGCAGGAATTTAATTTGGGGTAATTAAAAGAAGAGGGAAGAATGCAAATAGCAGGAAGATAAAGTTTATTTATTTAACTACTGAACGCTGTTTTGATGATATGCGTTTTGTTTGGAGCTGTGCTATTATTAGGCAGAACAAAAAAAGCAACATCGCATAAAAAAGAATATTCTGCAATGCATTGCCAACACTAAGCCGCTGAGTAACGAAATTTATAACGTTGAGTGCCATAGGTTATAGGTTGAGAGTATTTACTGATAAACAACAGTACTTACCAAACTGTTTTAAAAGCTTTTAAAAATTATCAATATTATTTTTTAATAAAAAGAAAGCATGTTCATGATCTATAAATAGTGGGTGTTTTCCCCTTTGTTTCTATATTTACTTTGATTTATAAGTAGTGTGAAATAAATATAAATAATAGATTATGATTCTCGAAGAATTTTTGAAGGAAATTAAGAAAGAATCTGTTGATATTGAGACTTTAACTAAACGTAATTACTACGTTCATCTTGATCGTTTGTTTAAAATGATAGCTTATGATGGCGATAGGCTTGATAAAAAACATAACCTGATGATTGGTGCTTATCTACAATATATCAATAACACCAAACGGAACGACTTTAGGGATGATTTATCCAAAGCCGAGTTGGAGGAGATCATCGAGAGCTTAAAAACAGATATTGATTGTATGATATTTAGAATGGAAAATCCTCCCGGACCCTTAAAGGAAGAGTGATCCGGGCTGATAAGTTATCCTATGCTAATTAATGTGTGTTTGTATAAAAGCTTTCCTTAATGGATCCGGCAGAGGGTACTAATGATTGTGCTTTTTATGGATATCCTTAACCAGGCAAAGTTTCTTTATATCGGCTACATTAATAGTAAAGGGGGCATATTTAATGCGGTTCCCAACCATTTCGGTAGTATTGTCTGAGTGTGCTATTACTTCATCGGTTTTATCGCCGGCAAGCAAACGTTTGTACATCCGGTAATCGCCCCACTCAATATAGTAAACCTCGCCGGGTAATATCTTTTTATCATGAATGATCTTTAGCGCTACCCAGCAACCGTTCTCCAGGTAGGGGTACATGGAGTGCCCCCAAACAGGCAGGGCAAAGTCGCAATCTTCAATGCCTGGAAAGTTCATCCGCCCAACCGGGTGCGAATCATTTATATCATTGTATACTTCTACACCCGATGCGGTGGCTATAATTTCATACATCGGAATCCCCTCCTCTGCTTTATTTATTGTAATATTTTCTTGATTACGTACAGATTTATTTGTATTGATGAACTCTTTGTATTTTTCTTTAAAAATTCTCAATTTTTCTGGATCGATATTTTGCCGGCTCTTTACAATTTCAGTGATGGAACTGGGCGAATTAAAGCCCAAAGCTTCGGCCAGTTGCGCATTGCCTGTAAATGCTTTGCCCTTAAGTTGGCTATAAAGGATAATAAACTCCAGGGTTTCCGGGCGAATGGTTTTTATTTTACCGGGTTTTGATATATCATCCATGATAATAAATATTAAAGATTTTTCTTGAATAATATAAAGATTATTCTTTATATTTGTCCTGTTGATTTTTACTAATGTAATACAAATTTAAGTAAAAACAAATTTATTACATCTAATTTAAAGAAAATAAATACAGAAATACTGTATTAGAATAAATAAAGCCTGACTTAACCAATTAAACTCAAAAGATGCATATAGCTTATTCAGCCATTCAGCACGAAGAACATCATACGGCTCAACATTCGCTTATAACCGGTGATGATACTTGCCAGCATGAACCACTGTTACGCTACCTGGGTTACCAGGCGGCCTGTCAAAAACTTGACGATGAAATTGTTGCTATACAAAAATATATTCCGGGCTGGATGCCTGCTTTCAGGTAGATTGTTAGCGGTGGGCGGTTTGCAGTTTGCAGTTTGCAGTTTGCCGTTGCCAGTTTATAGTAGGCAGTTATCAGTTTGCCGTTGCCAGTTTATAGTAAGGCAGTTTGCAATAGACAGTTATCAGTTTGCCGTTGCCAGTTTATAGTAAGGCAGTTTGCAATAGACAGTTATCAGTTTGCCGTTGCCGGTTTACGGTAAGCGGTCATATCCACGCTAAGATCAATAACCAATAAACTAACGAATAAATAATATAAAGATTACTCAAAAATTAAAAGACCAGCTTTGGTGGATGATCATTTCGGTTGACTATGATTACAGTCGTATTTCTATCGCCGACCACGACATCAACGACGAAACCCTAACCCTTTGGCTGGAAGATAAACAGGATTTCAAAAATTCGCTTGATGAGTGCCTGCAGCTGGACGTTAAAGCCCGCGACTTTGCCAAAATAATTAAAAGTAAAAATCTTAACAGCTACGAGGGGAGTAAGATGCATCCAACCAAAAACTTTGTTTATAAAGCACGCATCGAAATAAATACACCTCTTAAATGGTACCAGGACGATGCTTCAATCATGGAACAGCAATGGGCCCGCGAAGCCACCTTAAAAGCCATACTTACTCAGCTTGTAGAAACGGAAGCTGCAGGGAGTTATGATTGATATATGCCAAATAGCATTTTAAACATAGTTATAGATGCTATGCTATTTGGTTATGAGCTATAGTTGTTATTTGATATCATTAATGGCTTTTTGCAAGAGTATATTAAACTCATTTGGTTTTTCGGCCATAGGGAAATGACCTGTGGTATGGACGATCAGTAGCTGGTAGGGGATATTGTTCTTAACAAAGCCCGTAGTGTCATTCGGCGTATTATCACTATTGATTAGATGGATTTTCATTTTAGCCTCTTTTAGCCTGGCCGCGGTATTAAAGTTGTTATCTTCCATGCTGGCGATGGCAATGGTGCTATCCGTGTGGGTAACATCATTTAGTATACGTTTGCGCAAAGCAGCGTCGGTGGTTTTGTAAAATAGATATTTATTAAAATAATCGGTGGCTACTTTTTTGAAATCCTTTTTTAGTGCATTTATAATCGCATCAAATTCTGCTTTATATTCCGGGGTTTCTGGTCCTGTGCTATATTCTTTAAAATTGTCAATACCTATCAACCCAATAACTTTATCAGATGCATCTATTTTAGCCTGTACTACAATAGCGCCAGACATGGAATGACCGATAAGAATTACGTGTTTTAAATTTAACTGAGTAATTACCGAGGCAACATCTTTCCCGAAGTTGTCAACCGTCCACGAGGTTCTGTTTTTGCCCGATTGGCCAAAGCCGGGCAGGTCTATAGTAACCACCCTGTACCTTTTACTGAAAGCATCAACCTGATTGGTAAAGTAGGTTTTATTGATACACCATCCATGCACAAATAGTAGGGTAGTATCGCCAGTACCGCTATCAGTGTAAGCAATATTAACACCATTGTTTTGTACTTTTAAAGCACCCGGCGACGGTTTTTTGGACGGACTATTACAAGCCGATATTGCAGCTACAGAAATTAAAAACAGAATTAAGGCAGGTATTTTTTTCATTTCAGGATCAGATTATTTATAAATATCTGATCCTGAAATTGTTTTTGCAAATGTTTAACAAAGTAAATATCCCGGCTTAATTGTCTCGCGCAAAAAGAGGTAGTTTGTAAAGAAAATGAACAATAGTTACGCTTAACGTTTTTGTGCGAAAATAGTATTAACCTATTTTACCTTCACGTGCTGTTTTTCCTGCTCCAATTGCTCCACCAGTTCTTCTACTTCGCTTACGGCTTCTGCAGGTTGACTGGCATAGTTAAGCTTGCGGAAACGCCATTGAGCAAATGCAGGTTCCTGGAAACGGTTGATCAGTTTAAAAAATTTGGGGAAGTTGTGCACTTCATCCAATAGCACCCCGGTAACAATTCCGTTGTTATCCAATATCTCGCGGATGGTATATTCTTTATCCCTGGTAATCCAAATTTCAAAGTCACGTCTTATCTCTTCGCTTTTTTCGGGATCTATTTTGTCGTTAATGCAAATTACCTTATCTCCTGGTTTCATAATATTATAAGCGTTTTAAAGAGGCGTTTTATTTTGCATGCCAATTAATTTACTGTAAAGTTCCGCTTTTTTACCCGGAAATTAAAAGTGCAAGTTATAAATTACAATGTTCGAGAGGGGGGGATCGGTTTTAACTTTAGGAGAATAGTATTAAATGTGTGTTAACCTGCTGATAGCATTGTTTAAAACTTATTGTAACCTATCAATAACAGGAGTCGTAATAACTTATACTGTAAACAACTATATGTTAATTTTATGGATTCTTTTTATTTTTTTGTAATCATTGGATCGGTTGTAGTGTTTTTGATATTACAATTTGATAAGCAACAACGCAATAAAGTGAGGAAAACATTACGGCAAACCAATGATGTGGAACCATTACTGATGATGCAAAGCCTGGGGCAAAAACTGGATAGATTGAATAAAGCACTTAGTAATGCTGATGCCAATATAGAGCAGCAATTTCATAAATCAACTGCCGATTACAAAGCTGGCCGTATCAGCATAGATATTTTCAATAAACATCTTAATGAATTACTGTATAGAGCCGAAGAGCGGCAAAAGTAATTTGCATTTTTGAGTATATAAATATGCAAAACGGGTTCCTGTTGATAGGGGCGCTTTATATGATATATCTCAAAAAATCACTAATGAATGAATGCACGACTGCAATAATAAACAATTGAACAAATTGTTTATTATTGCAGTCGTATATGTCGGATGAAGCAATAATAAAACGGTTAAAAGTAATTGTGCAGGAACACGGCGGGCAGCTGGGTTTGGCTGGTGCTATCGGTGTTGATCAGGGCTTTATCAGTAAAGTGATCAATAAAAAGCAGGATATTAGTTATTACCTTATTCGTAAACTGTGCTTTCAGCTTAAATATTCGCCAGAGTGGCTTATTCTTGGCAGTGGCGAAAAAAAAATCAACAAGCCCGAATCGGCCAAGCTAATCACCGAAATACAAATGATGCGTACCGAGGTAGATATCTTGCAAGCCCGTATGCGCGCTTATGAAATTGAGCTGAAAGAACTACGCACACAACTACAAAGCGGAGATAGGAAAGCGGTTTGATTTTCAGACTTTCGGACAAAGGATTTTCAGACTTTTGGACAAAGGATTTTCGGACAAAGGACATAGAAAAGAATATGACTAAAAAAGGTCTGGCTTGTTACGAGCCAGACCTTTTTTAATGATACTCAATATTTTGTCTTTCGTCTGAAAGTCCTTTGTCTTTTGTCCGAAAATCCTTTGTCCAAAAAAACTACTTGCAATATTTTGCAATAGAAGCGGGGGCTTCTTTTGAGCCCAGTTCAAGTGCTTTGTTCATATCTGCACAGGCACCCGCTTTATCGTTAAGTGCTATTTTAGCCAAACCACGTTGTAAATAGGCTCTTGAGTTTTTTGAATTAAGCTGTATGGCCAGGCTGCAATCGGCAACGGCACCGGCGGCATCTTTCAGGTTCACCTTAGCGGCGCCACGGTCGATATAGGTATCGGCATTGTTTGGTTCGGCTTTTAGGGCAGCCGCAAAATCCTCATTAACGCCCTGTATATCTCCCAAATAGCTTTTGGCAATACCACTGTGTGCCAATGCCCTGGCATAAGCAGGGTTAAGGTAAACGGCATTGTGATAATCATCGGCTGCGCCTGCGTAATCTTTTAAAGCCAGTTTAACATCGCCCCTGAATAAAAAAGTTTCATCGTTTGAGAAGATGGAGACAGCTTTATCCAAATCTTTCATCGCTGCTTTATAATTCCCCTGTTTTGATGATAAAAAGCCCCTGTTTTGGTAAGCTAAAGCTGAAGCATCAGAAACAGAATCAATTTTAATGTATGCATTATAATCGGCCATAGCACCTTTGATATCGCCTGCATAGGCTTTTGCCTCGCCGCGGTAAAGGTAAAAATTCGAGTTCGCCGGGTTTATTCCGATAGCCGCTGTAAATAACTGTATACCGTTTGAAGTGTATTTATAAAAGTTGTTTACTTTACCTAAACGGGCGTAGCCATCTTCTTTTTTGGGTGCAATGGATAATAGTTTTTCAAAATCCTTTACCGCGCCCACTTTATCATTCATTTTATCTTTTTCTATAGCGCGGTTTAGGTATGCGTAGGTATAATTAGGGTTTATCTGTATGGCTTTGGTGTAATCATTTATAGCGGCAGTCATATCGCCAAGGTCGCGATGGGTATCACCGAGTACCAGGTAAGCTTCATCACTTTTGCTGTTGATAGCTATAGCCAAAGCCAGATCGGCCATAACACCGGTAGTATCCTTCATGGCCAGTTTTGCCTTGCTGCGACTTATATATGCATTTAAACTTTTAGGATCCAATGATATGGCTGTATCAGCATCAAGTTTAGCACCATGGGCATCCTTCATTGATAGTTTTACATATGAACGGCTTTGGTAAGCCTCAGACGTTCGGTTGCCAAGCGCTATCGACTTATTGAAATCGGCTATTGCTTTATCATACTCCTTTATATTGCTTTCAACCAGGCCGCGATAAAGGTAGGGCTCGCTAAGCTGCGGATGCTGATTAATTGATTTATTAAAGTAATCAAGCGCGCCAAGGCTATCGCCCATATTGTTTTCGGCATTTGCCAGGTATAGGAATACATTTTTAAGTTGGGGATTTAGGGATGCCGCTTTTTTATAATCTTCAACAGCTCCTTTGAAATCCTGGATATTGCCTTTTGAATTTCCGCGATAAAGATAGGCTTCGGCATTTTGTGGATTCATCGTAATAGCCAATGTGTAATCAACAATAGCCCCTTCGTTATCGCCCATGCTTGCTTTTGATCCGGCGCGATACTGGTAAACAGCCGATTTTTGTGGATTTAGTTTGATGGCAATATTATAGTCATCCACAGCGGCGGCATAATTACCTTTATTGTTTTTTGCAAGTCCGCGGTATTCATATATTTCGGCGTTGTTGGGTGCATACTGCAAGGCAATGGTGAAATCCGCAATGGCACCTGCATTATCATTTAAGTTTGATTTTGCGTTACCGCGATAGAGGTACATCTCGCCGGTTTTTGGGCCCAGCGCAATGGCGCGGTTAAAATCTGCAATTGCAGCCTGGTAATCCTGTACGCTGCTTTCGGCGTTTGCTTTATAATAGTAGGCCGTTGTAAAGTCGGATTTAATTGATAACGCTTTGGCATAATCGGCAATCGCCGCTTTGTAATCCTTCAGGTTTCCGTTGGCATTGGCACGATAAAAATAAGCATCGCTATTTTTATCATTTAACTGAATGGCCCGGGTAAAATTATCGATAGCACTTTTATAATCTTTTGCATTAGCACTCGCGTTTCCGTTTTGGATGTAGGTAAATGCTGTTTGTGCAAATGAAGATAACGGAAAGAGGATAAGGAATAAGACTTTTTTCATTTACGGAGTAGCGGTTGATCAAATATCAATAAAAAAAACAATATTGATATAGCAAAGCACATACCGAAAGTTAACGCGCCGGAATTGGGATTAAAACGCCAAACACAAAAAGCTGTAGTAGAAATTTGGGGCACAAGAACCCCAATTGATTCAATACTTTAATCCGGATTGAAGGTTAAGTAATGTTTCTGTTATAGGCTTTAATAATATGATGCCTCGTTTTTTTTATCAGATATATTTTGATTGCGTCTTTTGCCATACGTAATAGCAACTGTGCAAATCAAAATGCAAATGATCAATCCAATTTCGATGCCAAGACGAATTAATGGTATATGGCCCGGGTTACCTGCCAGTAAGATTCCGGCATCCGGAAGCAATAGTCCGGCTAAGGGGAAACAGAAAAACATTCTTAATATTATTAATTTTTCCATAATTATTAACATTTAGTATGATAATGCAAATATAGTGATTGTTTTGTTATTATTTAAATAAATAATAAAATCAGCTATAGTACAAACCACGTAGCATCTTTGTTTGCCCTTTGACTGCTTTTTTTTAATTTAATTTTTAAGGGAAGAATAAATCCCCCTGGCAAATGAGGCTATCATTTAGCCAAATCTATATTACAATTCATTTAAGTAAGTTTTATGAAGTAAGAGAGGTTACTTTCCCCTTGGCATAAAAATGATAATACAGGCACCAGCTACAGCTATTACCGCGCCTATGATATCATATTTATCGGGTTTGAAATCATCTACCCGCCAGGCCCATATTAGTGCCATTAATATAAAAATACCACCATACGCTGCATAAACACGCCCGAAACCCGCCGATTGCCAGGTAGCTATTACACCATAAAGCGCCAGTATAATACCCCCGATAATACCATACCACCAGGGTTTATCCTCCTTAAGCCACAGCCAAACAAGGTAACCTCCGCCAATTTCGCAGAGGCCGGCAAGAACAAAGATTGTTATCGATTTGAGGATATTCATATTTATGATGGCTGATTTTTATAACAGTAATGGTTTAAAAATCAGCAAATGTAATGTATGCTTATATATTTAAAATGTTTCCTGTCTAAATGTTTTCTCTCCGTTAAAACACTGAATTTTCAATGGGTTAAAATACGGGTGTTATTGGGCTTGCAGGTAAGTGGGTTACCCTATAAGTTTGTATAAACATTATTATGGAAGCTTTTGAATTATTAATAGGTGAAAAAACATATAAGATAATCAGAGTAGATACTGGTAAAACTACCTTTAGTGTTTTTAGCCATTCCTCGTTTCATACCATCACCAAAACAAATTTTTACGGTTGGGTAGTTATTGAGCACCGTTTCGGTGATCATCAAATACCATTGCAGCAAATAGGAAAAGGTATAGATGAATACTTAGCTAAAGGTATTGAAGCGCACTTTAATCTATAATTTATTTATAATAATCAATAAACTTAACTGAGATTTTTTATGATTTAACCAATTTGAAAATATTATTTTCTTTTTGAGTATATTATTTGCTTTTTATTTTCGGAAGTTGTAAATTGTACTTATCAAATGGTTAAATATGGAAGAATTGGAAATTTTCAGAATCTCCGCGGTACATATCCGCTGGGCGTTTCGTCCCTTTTAGCCACGTTTACATTGGTTTTTTTTGTTGTTAAGCATGTTTATTTGTACTGCTGGTATTGGTATGGCCAAAAGCAGCAAAAGGCAATAGTATAACAGTAGCCTGATGGTATTGATCATAAGGCAGCTGAAATGCCTGTAATATGCTTACCTGTTTAGCACCCATTTATAAACTTATATTTAATACCCCATGCCTGGTTATATCTTAACCGGGCATTCTTATTTGAATAAATGAGCAATTTTGAGCGTAAAATCCACCAGATAAAAAGGGTAAATTCCGAATGGTGATTCAGTAATACTGCTTGCATTTTTGCAAATCTCCTGTTATACTTTTGAGTAATAAGTTATGTATAGGGGCAATAACTTAGGAGCAGCCGTTTGTAGTAATACAACGGCTGTTTTTTTATTAATAGTGTAACCAATTAAATAAGAAGCTACTGATTGATAGTGATTTTCACGATTTCTGGCTTTGGTTTCCTGCTGTTGTTGCCCTACATTACCTCTCAACCCATATTCTGCCACTTTCATTAAAGTAAAAAGATTTAGTTTTATACAACAATTAGCAAATCAACAAAAATTATGACCACACGTATCTCAAAATTTGCAGCCCAGGCAATTGTGCTTTGTATAATTTGTTTAAGCTTTTATACTGCCGGTGCACAAAACACCAGGCCCTTTAAGGTGATTGCCTTTTATACTGGCCGTAACGATAAAGCGCATATCAGTTTTATGCATGAAGCCAATAAACGCTTCCCCGAGATGGGAAAGAAATACAATTTCACCTACGATTCTACCAAAAACTGGAGCAATATGAACCCGGAGTTTTTGGCTAAATACCAGGTGGTGCTGTTTTTAGATACCCGCCCGGATGATGCCGCTCAACGGGCCGCATTTGAACAATACATGAAAAAAGGGGGTGCCTGGATGGGATTTCATTTTTCGGCATTCGCGCTTACGCCGTCAGATTATCCGCAAAATTGGGATTGGTATCATAATGAGTTCTTGGGTGCTGGTCAGTATGTAAGTAATACCTGGCACCCCACATCGGCTATTTTGCGGGTAGAGGATACTAAGCACCCGGTAACCAAAGGCTTGCCGGCAACATTTAAAACACAACCAAACGAATGGTACCGCTGGGAACATGACCTGCGTAAAAATCCGGATATTGATATATTACTATCTATTGATTCCACCAGTTTTCCACTTGGTAACGGGCCAAAGCCACACGAAATATGGCACAGCGGTTACTACCCGGTAGTGTGGACCAATAAGAAATACCGCATGGTTTATTTTAATATGGGGCACAATGATATGGATTATGATGGTGGCACCAACAGGTCGCTTTCCCAAACATTTGATAGCGATACGCAGAATCAGTTGCTGATAAATGCTCTACTGTGGTTAGGGAGGGGGACAGGAGGTGAAATGATGTTTTAAAAAGTTTTGTCATCCTGGACGCAGTGAAGGACCTATTTGCAGACTGTACAGGGCGAAGAAGCATGGCGAACAACAGATCCTTCACTGCGTTCAGGATGACAAAAAGTTTTTTGCAAAACTCGTCGTGGGTAACGGAAATGAAGCATCTATTGCGCGCCATACAAATCTGAGTTGAATAGTTCGTAAATAGCTGCTCCGCGATACTCGGATTGACATTTTTTTTAATCTAACTATACTTACCTACCTTAGCTTCCTGAACATGCTTCATGAAGAAACTAAAACTGCTATACAGGCATATCCTGTTTTTAGAGAATAAAGAAAATCAACACCTTACTGATATGCTTTGGGAGTTGATCTGCTACTCGCCAAAAATGTTGCCAAGACTACAGCAACAAGTTTTGTTGGATGAAGCAACGCGGTTTAGCCTGGAAGTTGATGATCCGCATTTTAGCAGATCGATATTAAAGTTTAACGGTTTTATTTGGGGTAATGGCAGCCGAAAGGTACTAATTACTCATGGCTGGGGCTCAAAAGCAATCGACTTTGATGAGGTGATAACGGGTTTGAAAACCGTTGAAGATTTACAGATCATAGCTTTTGATGCACCGGGTAATGCCAGTTCGGAAGGGGAACTATCCAACCTGATACTTTTTGTAAAGGCAGCAAAAGCTGTGATCGAAACTTACGGTACTCCGGATGTGCTGATTGGGCACTCGCTTGGTGCCATGGCTAACATAATCGCCATGAACGAATCCGGCGCTAAACCGGCATTGCAGATTAGTATTGCGCCACTCATCAAACTCAAAGAAAACTTTATCGCCACGATGGACTCGGTGGAAGCTCCCGCTTCGGCAAAGGAAAAGTTTTTTGAAGCTTTTGAAACACTGTTTAAGTTAAAAGCATCTGATTTTAACCTTAATGATCTTTATAAAGATAGCCCAGCTATTAAACACTGGCTGGCATTTGACATGGAAGATAAAATTTCGCCGTACAATTATTTGCGGGAGTTTTTAAGCGCTCATCCTGATATTTTAACAAAGGAGTACGTTGGTCTTGGGCATGAGCGGATCATTAAAGACGCAGGAGTTGTAGGGGATATTGTGGGTTTGGTAAAGGAGCTTCGGTAATAAATTATGTGATTGCGAGGTATAAAATCCGGTGAACTCTGAAGGAGGAACGACGTTTTAAAGGTTTGTCATCCTGAACGATAGTGAAGGATCTGTTATTCGCTATGCTTCTTCGCCCTGTAAAGTCTGCGATTAGATCCTTCACTATCGTTCAGGATGACAAAAAGTTTTTTAGCAAAAAACGTCATGGGCAATTGGAGCAATCGTTACGTCACACCACCTCGTCATGAACTCCAGAATAATACTTCAACTCAATTAAATCATGTGGCAACGGTTTGGTATTCCAGCATTGATGAATTGCCAGGGCCGTACCCACAGCTGTAGCCTGGGCCATTGAAGCAGCGTAAACCTCCAATTGCGGAAACGCGAGCGCCAGCAGGTGCATAAATACACTGTTTTTGCTAAATCCGCCATCAACAAATATCCTTTGCACTTTGCATCCTTGCAGTATGTAGTTGGTTGATATGGTTTGTTGGTTAACTATATCTATCATTAATTGATGGTAGGCTTCTATATCAGTACTAAAGTCATTTAAGTTGCGCTGTTCAAAAACAGATTTTTGTAATTCGCCTTCTTGTTTTTGGCTGTGCAACGTAGTTTGTTTATTAAGTTTTGCTATTACCGCAGGGTCATAGTTGATGGTGCGGTAGCCTATCTGGTCCTGGTTAAAATGGGCGGCAATGCGTTTTACCTGTTGTTCATATTCGTAACCGGTGAAAAGTCGTGATGCTTTAACGGGGCCGCCTTTGTATTGCAGGTAGTTAAGGCAATCGTTTTTTAATTCATCAGCAGTAAGCGGTGTTTGGTTAAATGGGTTTAAGCTGATAGACCAGGTGCCGGTTGATATAAGCACAAAAGGCATATTAAAACTCACCAAATAGGGGATAAGCGCCGCAGAACTGTCATGCAAGCCTATGCCCACACAAAAGGTACTTCCGGGGAATACAGAAGGCAATACACTATCGGCGGGTTTTAAGGGCGCCATTTTAGGGAGTATGCCCTCATCACTAACCCAATGGTGGTAATTGTTGGTGCCAAAATCCCAAAGGGCGGTATGGCAGCCGATGCTGGTAAGATCGGTAACCATCTGACCGCTGAGCAGGTAACTCATGTATTGCGGCAAGTGCAGGGCGTATTTAAGCCTTTTAAAAACCCCGGGCTGCTGGTATTTAAGCCGGTAAAGCTGTAAGCCCGAGTTGAGGTTACCCAAAACGGGCGAGGCAGTTTCACGTGCAAACCGGGCTTCATCGCCATAGGTTTCATAAAACTGCCTGCCTAATTCTGGTGGATATGGTTTAAGGTAATTATATAATGGGGTTAGTGGTGTTCCATCTTCATCTACGTAAACAAAACTTGCCCCGTAGGTCGAGAAGTTAACCGCTTTTAAATCAAACTCTTTATGCTTAAAAATTTCGCGCAGCGAATCAAATACCGATAAGCGCAGGCTATCGAGATTTTCACACGGGTCGCCGTCCTCGTCATGGGTTTCCAGGAAGCGGGCCGTCCGTTCAAAAACTATCTTGTAGTTCTCGTCAAACAGGAACAACTTCTTATTGGTTTTGCCAACATCAAAAACAGCTATTACGGGTATTTGCGCCATATTATAATCCGGTTGATACTGCCTTTGCTCCCCGTTCTTTAATCAATTGGTTACGTACCGCCTGTTGCCTGTATAAAGCCAGCGGATCTAATACGCCGCCTGCACGTAAACGTGCCTCAGCCAGTAACGAACGAACATCTGTGCGGTAGGAATGTTGTAATATCTCCTGGGCTTTTACTACGTCATTGTCTTGCTGCGCCTGTTTTAAAGCGGTTACATCAACCAATAAGGCTTGTGCATAAGCTATTTTGATAGCCTCAACAGATTGGATCAAGTCCTCAATTGGGTCTTTCACATTGTGCGATGCATCTATCATCCAGCCTATGGCGGTAGCATGGTTTATTCCGCGTGCATCCATACCTTCTACCAGTTCGTTAAATATCAGGAACAACTGGTATGGGTTTATACTGCCAACGGTAAGGTCATCATCGCCGTATTTAGAATCGTTAAAGTGAAAACCGGCCAGCTTGCCTTCCATCAGCAATAAAGAAACTATTTGCTCAATATTGGTACTACCCAAATGATGACCTAAATCCACCAAAGTTTGTGCTTTGCTGCCTAATTTGGATGACAATAAGTATGATTGCCCCCAATCGCCAATGGTGGTAGAGTAGAAGTTTGGTTCGTAAGGTTTGTATTCTACCCAAACTTTCCAATCGGCAGGTAAGGCTTCATAAATTTCCTGCAGGCTTTCCAGTGTGCGTTCAAAAGCCCCGCGCATGTTTAACTGACCGGGAAAATTTGATCCATCAGATAACCAAACAGACAAAGCTTTTGAATCCAGCTCAACGCCGTATTTGATCACCTCGATGTTGTGGGCAATAGCTTGCTTGCGTACAGCTTTATCTACATGGTGTAATGAGCCGTATTTGTAACTCAGCTCCTGCGATGCCTGGTCCTGGAAGGTATTGGAGTTAACAGCATCAAAGTGCAAACCTAATTGGGCCGCATGCGCTTTAATATCAGCGGCATTTTTGGGGATATCCCATGGAATATGCAACGATATGGAGTTACTGCTCCTGTTTAAAGCGTGGATCAAGCCCACGTCCTCTATTTTTTCTTCCAGACTGCGCGGCTCACCACCGCCCGAAAAACGACCAAAACGGGTACCGCCGGTGCCCAAAGCCCAGCTTGGTATAGCTATATTAAAATCAATTAACTTTTTTAGAATGGTATCCAGGCCGTTTACATCAGCGGCAATAAAGTCAAACTTGCGTTGGTGCGCTGTTTGGTGCTGGTGGTTATATTCTTCGATTATGCTCTTCTCTAATTGCATCGTTATCGGTTTATAATTTTTCAAGAATAATGTCATTGCAAGCGTAGTGATTGAGAACTGCGCAAAGCCTGCCCTGTATAGTTCGCGATTGCTTCGTACCTCGCAATGACATATTTGTAGATCCTAAATATTTCTAAGTCATGCCGAATTTATTCGGCATCCCACATGCTAAGTTTTCAGCATGCTGTAAGTCAGTCCTGTGGGATGCCGAAACAAGTTCGACATGACATTTTGTTTTATTTAAAGTCGTTCGTCCTATGACAAGTTGCAGGATCCAAGACTTACGAAGTTTTAAAAACTTCGTAAGTCTCAAACTCTACCGAGTCATCCCGAATTTATTTCGGGATCCCACATGCTAAGTTTCCAGCATGCTGTAGGCCTGTCCTGTGTTATGCCGAAACAAGTTCGGCATAACATTTTGTTTTATTTAAAGTCCTTTGTCCTTCGTCCGAAAATCCTTCGTCCAAAAATCTATCTCACAAACGCCATCGCTACACCGCCGTCAACATTCAACACGTTGCCGGTTGATTTGTTGAGCAGGCCGCCGGTAAAGGCGAAACAGGCATCCGCAATATCGGCAGGTAAAATGATCTCGTTCAGTAAGGTACGCTTTGCATAGTAAGCAGGCAATTCGGCTACGGTAATACCATAAGCTTTTGCACGACCTTCGGCCCAGCCGCCAGCCCATATATTGCTGTCGCTGATAACGGCATCAGGATTTACCACGTTCACGCGGATACTGTCGGCACCTAACTCAGCAGCATTTAAGCGGCTCAGGTGCAGCTGCGCGGCTTTAGCCGATCCGTAACCGGCATTGTTTGGTCCGCTAACCAGGGCGTTCTTACTTACTATATTGATAATGTCGCCACCGATAGCTTGTTTTTTCATTATAGCGACGGCTGCCTGTGTAACAAAGAACTGGCCCTTTACCAATACATCATAAAGCAGATCCCAATCTTTATCCGTGTGGTCGGCAATTGATTTGGAGATGGATAGGCCGGCGTTATTGATCACAATATCAACCCCACCAAAAGCCAGCGCCGCAGTTTCTAAGGCAGCGTTGATCTGTTCGCTGTTGGTAACATCAAGCACCGCGGTGGTGTATGAATCTTTACCGTATTGTTTTTTAAATTCTTCACCGGCGCTGTCTAAACGTTCGGTATTCATGTCATTTAATATCACTACAGCGCCTTCGTCAACAAATTTTTTGGCGATGGCTTTACCTATGCCACCCGCACTGCCTGTTATAAGGGCAATTTTACCGGATAAGGCTTTAGCTTTTGGCATGCGCTGTAATTTAGCTTCTTCCAATAGCCAGTATTCTATATCAAAAGCCTCCTGGCGCGGTAATGAGGTGTACTCTGATATGGCTTCGGCACCCTTCATTACGTTGATAGCATTAGTATAAAACTCGGCAGCAACACGGGCTGTTTGCTTGTCTTTAGAGAACGAGAACAAGCCAACCCCCGGATACAGGATGATCACCGGGTTTGTATCCCTTATAGCCGGGCTGTTATCGTGTTTACAGGTGTTGTAATAATCGGTATACATTTGGCGGTAAGCTTCAAATGCAGGGGTAAGGCGTTCCTGTAATGCTTTCACATCGCTCAGGTCCTCGCCCGGTTCAAGCTCCAATACCAGCGGACTGATCTTGGTGCGCAAAAAATGATCGGGGCAGCTGGTACCCAATGGTGCCAAACGGCCAAGATCATTGGAATTAATAAACTCCAATACCCGCGCATCATCTGTAAAATGACCAATCATGTGCTTTTGACTTGAGCAAAAACCACGCAGAATAGGAGCAATGGCTGCAGCTTGCTTTTTACGGCCGGCCTCATCAAGGCTATCAATTTTTTGGCCGCCAAAAACAGGGGCCTTTTTGCCATAGTTTTCTTCCAGGTAATCGGCACAGCGCTCAATTACTTCAAGCGTGTTGATGTAGCTTTCGTAGGCGGTATCGCCCCAGGTAAATAACCCATGCGAACCCAACATAATACCACGGATGCCCGGGTTTTCGTCAAGGCATTGTTTTAATTGCAGGCCCAGCTCAAAACCTGGTTTTTTCCATTCTACCCAGCCAATGGTACCGTTAAAAAGTTCCTGGGTTATCTTTTTACCATCTTTAGCTGCCGCGATGGCTATAGCTGCATCAGGATGCAGGTGATCTATATGTTTAAAAGGTAAGAATCCATGTAGCGGGGTATCGATTGATGGCGCTTTGGAGGCCAGGTCATAAATGCAATGGTTAAATAGTTCCACCATTTCGTCTTCATACGCCACGCCGCGATAAACGTTTTTGAGGCTGCGCAGGCGATCTACATAAAGGGCTGCTAAACCGCTTTTTTTAAGGGTGCCTATATCACCGCCCGATCCTTTGATCCACATTACTTCAACATCGCTGCCGGTTAGTGGGTCTTTTGACGTCACTTTACAAGAGGTATTGCCTCCACCGTAGTTGGTTAACCTAAGATCAGCACCCAATAAGTTTGATCGGTATATTAATAATGCTACTTCATCACCGGCAAGCTCGGCTGCTTTTGCATCATCCCACAGGTAGCTTACGTGCTTAAATTGTGTTGTTTTAACAGACATATGTATTTTAATTATTGAATTATTGAGTTATTGAATTATGAATTATCGAATGACTGAAATATTGAATGTTTATTGGTTAACAACTATTGATATAAACTATGCTGAAGCTCAACTCAATAATTCAGTCATTCAATAATTCGGTCATTTTAATGAATTGCCATAGCCTACCACAAGTACTGATAATGTAATTACTAAAATGCCGGCTATTACTGTTGCAAAGGCTTTTTTGCTTACGCCCTTCCATTCTTTAAGTACCAGGCCCCACATGTTGGCTACTAAAATAATGAAGGCCATGTGCAATATCCATGAGCTGGCGCCATTGCCCATTTTGCTTTCGCCCATACCGTAAAAAAAGAACTGCAAAAACCAGGTGGTGCCGGCCAATGCCGCAAACAGGTAGTTTTTAAGCAGCGGCGTTTTTTTATCGGTATAATTATCAAACGTTTTATTACGGATGTTTAGCACCATACACCATATAAAATTGGTGGTTAGCCCGCCCCACAGTATAATAATATAGGTAACATTGTTTTGATACAAAAAGTTACCTTGGTTTGGATGCGCGGCCTGCCAAAGGTGGTTAGCGGTATCGGCCATGGTTTTACCGGCCTCAATCCCAAAGTTGAAACAGGCGCTCAGTATGCCCGATACTATGGCAACCAAAATACCCAGCCCAAAGCGGTAATCCTTATTTTCCTGGGCTATAGTTTTATCGGCAGAGAGTTCTTTTTCTTTCATCATACCGGCCTTGCCGCATATAACAATGCCCACTACGCAAAGCAAAATACCTAATAATACCATTTGGCCCCATTGGTTATGCACCATCATGCTAAAGGTATCTTTACCCGCTTTTGGAAAAAAATCATAGTATACTGATGGTATGAGTGCCCCAAATACAGAGCAAAGCCCAAGTATTATGGTACTACCTAATGAAACCCCCAGGTAGCGTACCCCCAAGCCATAGGTGAGCCCCCCAATGCCCCAGAGCAAACCCATTAAATAAGTCCACCCGATAACGGATGTGGTGGTATGGGTTAGTATATCTGTAAATCCCGGAATTGTTAACCATGCTGCCAGCGGAGGTACAATAAACCAGGAAAAAATGCCGCCTACTATCCAGTAGCTTTCCCAGGCCCATCCTTTAATTTTTTTGTAGGGGATGTAAAAGCTCCCCGAGGCAAAACCGCCGATAAAATGGAAAATAACTCCAAAAATAATTTGCATACAATAGTTGGTTTTAATTGGTAATGCTAATCTATGGATTATATGATTTGGAACTGTCCCTGTCTGTCATGGATTGGGGAGGAAGTTCGGGTTTTGAGTTGCCGGGGATAGCGCGGTAAAGTTCAATAACTTAGTTTAGGGGGAGAAGTTACCTTGCTTATTATTTTGCCTTAAAACAAAATAAGGCTATACCCTTAAATGAATAGATTTATTTAAGGGTATAGCCTTAGCCGCTTTTTAATTTCAGTATCTACCTTTTATTAAAAGGCTGTTCAAAAAAATCATCAACCAGCTTATTAAACTCATCCTTATGTTCAACAAGTGTTGGATGGCCCGAGTTGGGTACTATCCACAGGTATGCTTTAGGTATGTTTTGTGATATAATTACGGTGTGCTCGGTTGGGATCACATCATGGTCGCCACCAATAATAAGGGAGGGGCATTGGATTTTCTTTAGCTCCGAAAGTTTGATGTTGGGCTGAAACCAATCGAGCAGGAAAATCTTCCAGTCGTTTTTTTMTTTGGCGGTTTTCCAAACGGTGTTTTTGTTTTTATTGTACTGTATTTGTTCCTCTTTCCAATACTTAGGAACTATCCCGGTAGAATCGGGCCAGAGGTTTGCGCCTGTTGAGGCCAGTTTTATTACTTTTTTAGGGTGTCGTATGGCCAGTTCAAGCGCGTTGATGCCGCCATCGCTCCAACCTATCACATATGCAGAGTCGATGTGCATTACATCAAGTAAACCTGCAAAATCATCAGCCATCATCTCAAAACTCAGGGAATCGCGCGGGTCAACAGATTTTCCGTGCGCGCGGCTATCAACAGCTATTACTTTATATTTTTTGGCAAAATAGGGAATGTTGTTTTTAAACGCGCTCATCTTATCGCCGTTTCCGTGAATTAGCAGCAGCGGTTTACCGCTGCCATAAGTTTCGGTATATAGTTTTACACCACGTACGTCATAATATTTACCTGCGGCAGCATTATCGCCATAAGGTATTTGTTTTTCCTGGCTGCAGCCGATTTGTGCAAATGTAGTGGATATCAACAGGGTAAATAGTAGTTTCTTTAAATACATAATAACTTATGGTTTGCGGGTTACTTTTAAACAATAAATATAAAATTAAAGGTTCGTAAAAATGGCGTTGCTTTTAGGATTTGCTGTTGTTTTTAAAATTTGTAAAACAATGCATACCTAACTTGCTAACTAATACTACCTTTGCGAAATTTAATTAATCATATATTTAAACCTTGTGCGTCAAACAATATCTTAATTGTACCATTTATAGATAAAATGTTTACAGTACTTATCCTTATATATTATTCATGCCTGCCACTTGCATAAAAAGTACCAATATCCCTGCATTTTTTTGTTTTATACTCTGCTTCTTAGTCGCAAATAGTTCATTTGCGCAACAGACGGATAGCAGCAAACCGCTTGCCGGTCGCTTTAAATTTAAAACGTTAATTATTGATGCAGGGCATGGTGGTAAAGATCCTGGCGCTCATGGCGCTTATTCAAAAGAAAAGAATGTAGCGTTAAGCATCGCAAAAAAACTGCGCGACCTGGTGAATGATGAAATGGCTGGTATTAAAATAGTTATGACCCGCAGTACCGACGTTTTTATTGAACTGCATAAACGTACAGATATAGCCAATAGCAATAACGGGAACTTATTTATATCTATCCATTGCAATTCATCCCCACAAAAAAGAGCTACAGAGCATGGTACTTTATTGCTGGTTTATGGTTTTCACCGTAGCCAGGAACAACGCGAGGCCCTGCGCGAGAACGCGGCCATCTACATAGAAAAGGATTATAAAAATAAGTATAATGGTTACGGCGAAGATAATGTGGTTAACACCATTGTATTGAACGCTTTTCAGCAAAAATACCGCAAGCAGAGTATCCAGTTTGGCGATTTGATAAACCGCGAATTTAAAAAGACCGATGGCCGCCACAGTTATGGTGTAAAAGAGCAGGGCGTGCTGGTGTTGGCACAAAGCGGGATGCCGGCCGTATTGGTAGAGACGGGTTTTATTAATAACCCGGCCGATGAAGATTATCTTAACTCCAACGACGGGCAAAATGCAATTGCGAGGTCCATATTGCGCTCATTGAAGGAGTATCGGGACAACCTGGAGGGGAGATAGGATTGATTAAAGCCTCGTCAATCATTCATATTAACTTCACGTGCTATAATTAAATTATAAGCAGATTATACTTCTCCTGGTATTGACATTTACTTTCAATTATTTTATGACGTTAATGCCGCTCGCGCTCGCTGGCATTAAGCGTATGAAAGCTACCCGGAAACTTAATTTATTGGCTTAAGAAAATCTGATTTAACGCCACTTACCGCCTTATATTATTCCAATTTATCCAAAAAAATATTTATTTAATAATAGTCATTTTGATAAAATATTGAATATTAAAAGCCGTTCCTACTGCTCAACAAACTAACAATCACAATGAAAAAAATCCTGCTTTTAATTCCTGCATTTTTATTGGCTTTTCAAATTTCAAAAGCCCAAACCGAAAAAGGTTCACAAACACTCGGACTCGATTTGGGGTTCAGTCATGCAAGTTCAAATAACTCCTATATTACTCCCGGGGGTGCTGCAGTTTCAAACCTGGACAGCAAACGTACAAGTTTTCTTATTGGTCCTGGTTACAGTTATTTTATAGCTGATAAACTGGATATTGGCACAAATTTGTATTACGCTAGAGGTAATCAAACCGATGCTGTTAATTTGACCACAAGGCAACATTCAACAGAATATAGTGCTAAAGTGTTTTTGCGGAAATATTTTATGTATAACGATAAAATAGGGATACGTACCGGTCCTTATATTGGTTATAACAGGAGTAGTTATAAGTATACATATGATGATCCTGCAAACGCCGGCAGTAATACTAACAGTAAAACAGATAGCTATGCGGCTGGTGTAAACCTTGGTTTGGTATACTACCCATCAAAAAAAGTTGGGGTTGCTGCTACATTGGCTAACCTTAACTACAGTCATTATAAATCTAAAGATACAAACGGCCAGCAAAGTGGGAACGGTGATAGCGTAGATTTTAGGCTAATTTCAAACGATATTGCAATTTCAGTTTTCTATACGTTTGGTAAATAAGTTAAAGATAATTTAATAGTGGATGGGTGTGATGTTACCCATTCATTATTAAATATCAAGCTTTTTAAATTCATCAAACAATATTCCAGATTAACTTGTATTTTTATTGACTAATAACCTATTAAGCTCATTAACCTAATTCTACTTAATCAATTAAAATGGCTTCAATAAATACATCACGCAGAAATTTTATCCGTAATGCTTCTGTAGGTTTTGGCGCGTTGGCGTTGGGGCCGGCATTGTCACAGTTTGCTATGGCTAAACCCGGCAAAAAACTGGGTATTGCTTTGGTTGGTTTAGGGAGTTACAGCGGTGGGCAACTGGCACCGGCCCTCCAAAAAACAAAAAACTGCTACCTGGCAGGTATTGTTACGGGTACGCCATCAAAGGCGGTTGATTGGGCCAAAAAATATAATATCCCCGAGAAAAACATCTATAACTATCAAAATTTTGATACTATTGCCCAAAATCCGGATATAGATATAGTATATGTAGTGCTGCCGGTATCTATGCATAAAGAATATACCATCAGGGCGGCTCAAGCAGGTAAGCATGTTATCTGCGAAAAGCCCATGGCCCTTAATGCAAAGGATTGTGAAGAAATGATAGCCGCCTGTAAAAAGGCTAACCGTTTATTATCTATTGGTTATCGATTACACTTTGAACCTCATACTATTGAGTTGATGCGTTTGGGCCAAAAGCAGATTTTTGGAAAAGTTACCAGTATTGAAACAGGTAATGGCTTTACCTACAATGGCGATCCTAACGCCTGGCGCTTAAAAAAAGCCCTGGCCGGTGGGGGAGGATTAATGGATATGGGAATTTATTCCATCCAGGGTTCTCGTTATACCCTGGGGCAGGAACCTTTGGCTGTAAAAGCTACCCAGGAGAAAACCAGGCCCGATTTTTTTAAAGAGGTTGATGAAACCGTTTTTTGGGAACTGAAATTCCCGGGCGGGCAAAAAGTTAACGGGAAATCCAGCTATAACCATGATTGGGGCTACCTGAAGGTACAGGCCGAGCGTGGTAAGTTTCAGCTTGAACCGGCATACGGGTATGGCGGTATTGACGGCTTTACCAGTAATGGTCCAATGAACTTTCCGCAGATAGTACAACAAGCGGCCCAAATGGATGATTTCGCCAGCTGTGTAACCCGCAATATACAAAGCCGTGTACCGGGCGAGGAAGGCTTAAAAGATATGAGGGTGGTTGATGCCATTTACCGCAGCCTTGACTCCGGGAAGTGGGAAAATATAGGGTAGGTGTATTGCCGAAATTGAATATTTTGGTTAGCTAACGACCTTAATACTATGAGTTTACTCTATAAATACCCACTAAATTAGTAGTGTTTTGTCATACTATTCTAAAAAAAAGATGTTTAAACATTTATTTATAAATAATTCAAATTCTTTACCTACTTTTGAGCCATAGAAAATAAACAAAGCTTAAAAAAATTTAGAACAATGAAAAAAATCTTCATCCTGTTAGCATCAGCATTTTTGTACACTGCTGCATCGGCACAAACAACCTGGACGGTTGACAAGGCACACTCAAACGTTAAATTTACTGTTACACACTTATTGGTAAATGACGTTGACGGTACTTTTAAAACTTATGATGCTACTATAACTTCAACAAAACCAGATTTTAGCGATGCTAAAGTTTCATTTACTGTACAAACAGCTTCTGTAAGTACTGATAACGATCAACGCGATGGTCACTTGAAATCTGCTGATTTCTTTGACGCAGCAAACAAACCAACGCTTACTTTCACAAGCACAGGTATCTCTAAAACATCTGATAAACATTACAAAGTTACCGGTAACCTTACATTAGCAGGTGTTACCAAACCAGCTACATTTGATTTGTGGTACCGCGGTACAATTCAAAACCCAATGAGCAAAGCAGATGATGCAGGTTTCCAGTTAACTGGTACTATCAAACGTGCTGACTTTAATTTCGGTACCAAATTTGGTTCAGCTATGTTAAGCGACGAAGTAACTATTAAAGCTAATGGCGAATTTGCTAAAGCTAAATAATTATAACACACATTAACACTGCGGCGCGCTCATGCAAATGGGGGCGCCGTTTGTTTTTAGTTTAATTTTTATTGCGTTGATACTGCACCTTTAATTCCTGTTTTTGTAAATAGTAAATAATTACACTACAAATACCAATTACCGCTACCAGTGCAGCTGCTATAATAACATGTAAAAGCGGTACTTTGTAATTGGGGTTCATTAATGATTCGGTAACGTTGGGAAGGATGAGTGCAATAAGCGGTAAACAGGTAAATAGCCTTAAAAATCCGAGCTTTTTCATAAACATATTAATATTTAGATTTAGGGAAGCCCCACTGCAGATTATTGATCAATAGTATTGATCGTTAGGTTAAATTGGTTTAGTGACGGCTTACGTTTTCAAATATAGCAGATTAAACACAATAAAAAAACAGCCCTGGTTGGGGCTTACTAAGCATGTATTTTAGCACAAAAATTTTGCTGTTTTGAAGGGAGCAGAAAAAGGTAACCCTTAGTCGGATAGTAATTGCTTTAAAGTATCAAACCAAAGCTGGTTTTTGGTGCCAAAAAAACGATGGTCTACTATGAGGTATATAACATTGATGTTGTCACCTTCTCTGTAGCGTAATCTTAAAGGCTGGCAAAATATTCCATTGTTTTTAACCAATGATCGTTTATATACGTCATCAAACCCCAGGTATATTTGCTCTAATTTATTAAGTGGAATATTTAAGTAATTATAGCCATCAATAACCAGGCTATTATTGGTCAGTATAATTTCACCCTCACGATGGTGAGGCGGAGGTGTTAAGGAGAAAAGAGATCCGGCCTCGTCAATTAAAGTAAGCGATGAGATTTCATAATCATAGCTCCACATGGCCTTGCCAATTTGTAAAATTTGCATTGATGTAATGTAGAATTAATAATCGACAACTGCAATAGCTGCCGGTGTATTAACGTAAGCATAGTATAAATCCATATATTTGATGTGCGAAAATGTTTTTCGTATTATAATTAGTATGGCTACAGAAGTTAAATGCCCCAGTTGTGGTTTTGGTTTTCCGATAGAGGAGGTGATGGCCGAGGAGTATAAAAAGGAGCTCAGGCTTAAAATGCAGGATTATACCCGCCAAAAGGAGGAAGAGTACCGAAAAAAAGATGAGGAATTTTTAAGTAAGGAACGGCAGCAAAAAGCGGAGTTTGAACAACGCCTTAATACCGAAAAAAAACAATTGGAACTTTCGCTTGAGGAAAATCTGCGCAGATCTATCAGCCAGGATTTCGAAAACCAGGTGGTGATGCTGAAGAACTCGGCACAGGAGAGCGAGGAGAAACTGAAATTATCCCGCCAAAAAGAGCTGGAGTTTTTGCAGCGTGAAAAGCAACTTCAATTAAAGGAAGAAGAGTTGGAACTATCTGTGCAGCGCCGGTTACAGGAGCAGCGTAACGAACTGAGCGAACAAATACGTAAGCAGGAGGCCGAACGGCATAGTATAAAAGATACCGAATACCAGCTAAAAGTAAAGGAGCTTGAAAAGCAATTAGACGACCAGAAAAAACTGGCCGAGGAAATGAAGCGGAAGGCTGAGCAGGGCTCCATGCAATTGCAGGGTGAGGTGCAAGAGTTGATATTAGAGGAGTTGCTGCGCAACTATTTCCCGTTTGATTTGATAAGTGAAGTGGGCAAAGGGGTACGCGGTGCCGATTGTGTACAAACGGTACGTAACCAATTTGGGCAGGAGTGCGGCCGCATTATTTACGAAAGTAAACGCACCGCTACATTTGGCGCCGATTGGATAGATAAGCTTAAAAAAGATATGCGCGGCATTGGGGTTGATGTAGCGGTAATAGTTACTCAATGCTATCCAAAAGGTATGGATTGCTTTGGCGAGAAGGATGGTGTTTGGATATGTAGTTTTGATGAGGTAAAAGCGGTATCCTACATCCTGCGCGATGGGATAATTAAGCTATCAAACCTGGTAAAATCGCAGGATAATAAGGGCGATAAAATGCACCTGCTATATGATTACTTAACCAGTAGCGAGTTTTCTGAACAGTGGAAAGCTATTCGCGAAGGGTACATGAGTATGCGCCTGTCTATCCAAAAGGAACGTGATGCTATGGAAAAAATGTGGAAATCGAGGGAGAAACAACTGGATAAGGTTTTACTGAACGCGGCCCATATTAAGGGGAGCATTGAAGGCATTGCCGGCAGCGATACCATACAGCTTAATTTAACCGATGATGAAGATGCCCTGTTGCTTGAATAAGTGTTAGAGTTTCTTTATCTGTGGACCAGGCGAGGGTAATAAGCTGTATTTTAAGAAGTATATTCACAATCTATAAAGTATCATGCTGCAGTTTTTAAAGGAAATCCTTAAACGATAATCGATGCAGGGGATACCAGCTGCCTGATATCCACAAGAAACCAACTTTTCCACAATGCCCTAAAACCGCAGGCAATGCATTAACTTTACCCGATTAACAAAAGGAGTAAACCGCTTGGCTAAAGATACTACCAAAGAAACCCCCTTAATGCAGCAATATAACGCCATAAAGGTGAAGTACCCCGGTGCTTTGCTGCTGTTTCGCGTGGGTGATTTTTACGAAACATTTGGCGAAGATGCCATTAAGGCTGCCGGCATACTGGGCATTGTACTTACCCGCCGCGGCAATGGTGTGGGCACTCATATTGAACTGGCAGGTTTTCCCCATCATTCGCTGGATACCTATTTACCCAAACTGGTACGCGCAGGGCAACGTGTGGCTATCTGTGATCAGCTGGAAGACCCCAAGACTACCAAAACCATTGTTAAACGTGGGGTTACCGAACTGGTAACACCCGGCGTAGCCACTAATGATAATATACTTAACCAAAAGAGTAATAATTACCTGGCATCGCTGCACTTTGAAAAAAATACCATCGGCATTGCCCTTATAGATATTTCAACCGGCGAGTTTCATACGGCACAGGGTAACAGCGATTATATTGATAAGCTGCTGCAAAGTTTTTCACCTTCGGAGGTGATCTACCCCAAAAGCCGTACCCGCGATTTTAAGGAGAGCTACGGCGATAGATTTTATACCTACGCCCTTGATGAATGGCCTTACAGCGGCGATTACGCTACTGAAACGCTGTTAAAACACTTCGGTGTAAAATCGCTCAAAGGTTTTGGCATTGATAAGCTTAACCTTGGTATAATAGCGGCAGGGGTGGCCATTCATTACCTCAATGAAACTGAACACCGTAACCTGCAACATATCTCTGCTATAGGCAGGATTGAAGAAGACAGGTATTTATGGTTGGATAGGTTCAGCGTACGCAACCTGGAACTGGTGGGCTCTACCAATGATAATGCCCTTACCCTGGTTGATGTACTTGATCATACCTGCTCGCCCATGGGCGCCCGTTTACTGCGCCGTTGGATTGTAATGCCGCTTAAGGAGATAAAACCTATCAACGATCGCCTTGGTGTGGTGGAGTACATGATTGAACATGAAGAACTGCGCGAAAATCTGCAAAACAACATTCGCCAGATTGGTGACCTGGAAAGGCTGATCTCCAAGATCGGTTTACAAAAGGCGAACCCACGCGAGGTTTGTCAGCTTAAAAAAGCGTTGATGGCTATTGGTATTATCAAGAAGATTGCCGAAACTTCAAAAAGCCAGCCATTACGCGCAATAGGCGAGCAGCTTAATCCCTGCGTGCTCATTTGCGAAAAAATAGAACGCGAATTGCATCCTGAGCCTCCGGTAATGATTGTGAAAGGTTCTGTGATGAACGAGGGTATTAATGAGGAGCTGGACAGGCTGCGAAAAATAGCTTTTGGAGGTAAGGGTTACCTGCTGGAGATTCAGAAACGTGAAGCCGAAGCTACAGGCATTCCCTCGTTAAAAGTATCGTTCAATAACGTATTTGGCTACTATCTGGAGGTTACGCATAGTCATCGTGATAAAGTGCCTGCCGAGTGGATTCGTAAACAAACACTGGTAAATGCCGAGCGTTATATTACACCCGAGCTAAAAGAATACGAAGAACAAATTTTAGGTGCCGAAGAAAAGATCCTGGTGCTGGAAACACGTTTGTATAATGATCTGCTTTATTCACTTGCAGAGTATATTAAACCGATACAACTAAATGCCCAGCTGATAGCCCGCTTGGATGTGCTGCTTAACTTTGCTACCATAGCCATCAAAAACTATTATGTAAAGCCGGAGATGAATGAAAGCCGTGTGCTGGATATTAAAGGCGGACGTCACCCGGTAATAGAAAAAAACCTGCCGCTGGGTGAAAGTTACATTACTAATGATGTGTTCCTCGATTCGGAAACACAGCAGATCATCATTATTACAGGGCCCAATATGGCGGGTAAATCGGCCTTGTTAAGGCAGACCGGTTTAATTGTTTTAATGGCTCAGATGGGATGTTTTGTACCTGCTAAATCGGCTTCGATTGGGCTGGTAGATAAGATATTTACAAGGGTAGGAGCATCAGATAACCTTTCATCGGGCGAATCGACCTTTATGGTGGAGATGAACGAGACAGCCAGTATCCTAAATAACATATCAGACCGGAGTTTGATTTTGTTGGATGAGATCGGTCGTGGTACATCTACTTATGATGGTATCTCTATTGCCTGGTCTATAGCCGAATATTTGCATAATCACCCTGCTGCCAAGGCTAAAACATTATTTGCTACCCACTATCATGAATTGAATGAGCTAAGCAATACTTTTCATCGTATCAAGAATTTTAATGTATCGGTAAAAGAGGTTGGGCATCAGATCATATTCCTGCGTAAGCTGGTACCGGGTGGAAGTGAGCATAGCTTTGGAATCCACGTAGCCAAATTAGCGGGAATGCCTCAAAAGGTACTAACGCGTGCCAACGAAATATTAAAGAAACTGGAAAACGAACGCACAGGCGGAGAACATATTAAAGAAAGCATCCGTAAGGTGCAAAAACAAGCCGTACAGATGCAGATGTTCTCAATAGATGACCCGGTACTTGTAAAGATTCGTGATACACTGAATAATCTTGACGTAAATACGCTGACACCTGTAGAAGCTTTAATGAAGCTGGATGAGATACAAAGGGTAATAAAAAGTTAGATGTGCTGATAATAAAGCTTTGTCATCCTGAACGATAGTGAAGGATCTATTCTCCACTATGCTTCTTCGCCCTGTGTAGTCTGCGAATAGATCCTTCGTACCTCAGGATGACAAAAGAGTGGAATTTCATCTGCACATCTGAAATCTGCACACCTGCACATCCCTATGTGGATATGTTAAAAACATCCGCCTTATTCACTCGGGCTTAAATTCTATTTTTACTGCATGACCAAACACCGCCTCTTTTTATACTGCATCGTCTTGTTTTTTGTGCCGGTAATTTTAACTTCCTGTCACTCGCGCAAGGCCGCTATGCGAGGGCAGCCAGGCGAAGTTGTTCAGCCTAATGCCGATATAGCATACAAATACGCCGAAATCATGGGCGTAAGTAAAAGCAATATAGAAAACGGCAGATTATATGCTTTTATTGAGCAGTGGATGGGTACTCCCTATAAATTTGGTGGCCTGGATAAGGACGGAGTAGATTGCTCCGGACTTGCTTTTTTGTTAGAGCAACAGGTGTACGGTATCACTATCCCACGCATGACCAGTAAGCAAATCAATGTTATTAAACGTAAATATGAGGATGAATTGAAAGAGGGCGACCTGGTTTTCTTTGATTTTGATGGCAAGCAATTTAGCCATGTGGGTGTTTATCTTCAAAACGGATATGTAGTTCATGCAAGCTCAAGGCGTGGGGTTATCATCGTAAAACTTAGGGATCCTTCTTTATATAAATATTTTTCCAGGGCGGGCTCTATTGATGAAGTGAGCGTGTCGACAAATTAGTGAAAGGTGAAAGGTGAAAGGTGAAAGGTGAAAGGTGAAAGGTGAAAGGTGAAAGGTGAAAGGTGAAAGGTGAAAGGTGAAAGGTGAAAGGTGAAATAAATTGGGGAGGCAATTTAGCTTTTTGTCCTTAATCTTTGGTCTTTGCTCCTCAATCTTCTGGTCTTTGTTCCTTAATCTTCCAGTCTTTACTCTTTTGATGTAACTAATTTATTTCCAGTGTGTCTTTTGGTTATGGATCAGTATTTGTAAGTTTATATTAACTAACTTAACTTGTCATGCCAACTTTTAAATTATGGCTATTTGGTTTGCATAGGCGGTATCTAACGCTTTATGTGCTTGCCGTAATTATGTTTATTTCGGCATGCGGAACTGTCAAGAAAACAGAGCGGCCGGTAGTGAAACCAGATTTTAACAACACCGCAAAATAATATCCATAATACTCAGAAGCTGTCTGAAACGCAACAACACCATGCCATTGCGAGCGCAGCGCGGCAATTGCGAACTGTACAGATCCGCCCAGTATAAGGCCTGCGATTGCTTCGTGCGTATCTATGACGTGTTCGCAAAGAAACTTTTTGTCATCCTGAACCGCAGTGAAGGATCTGTCATTCGCCATGCTTCTTCGCCCTGCACAGTCTGCAAATAGATCCTTCGTTCCTCAGGATGACAAACTTTTCAAACGTCATTTTCCTTTCAGTGTCCCCCGGATAGTAAAACTTCCTATGACAAGTTGTTGAATGTCAGACTTACGAAGTTTTTAAAACTTCGTAAGTCTTTCGCAGCTTGTCATTTCCACCCTTTAGAGTTTTCCGAATTTTCAAACTCACAATAACGGTCTATTTTTTTATTTTTAGATAGCAATAAGAATGTGGTAATTACAAACTACGTTAAAAATGAATATTTTTGCATCGTTATGTCAAATCAAAAAGAAGAATACTCATTCTGGTCAAAGTATAAAAAGTTTGCAGGGAACGAAATTTTGCTATACCTGGTTATGATTATAGGTATCATACTCGGCATCGTCATATTTAGTTATTTTTAATCAACGTAACATTGCTATTATCCGTTTCGCTGATGGCCTGGTAAAAATCCACAAACTCCTGGTACATATCTTTATTGTAGGTGCCATCAATTACCTGCAGCTTACGTTTATATATCAGCTGATCGCCAATCACCACGGCCGATACAGAAAATTTCCCAAAGGGCTTATCAATGGTTACACTTGCCGGTCGCATGTCAACATGGTAACCTTTAGGCAGGGTGTAACTAATTTCATCTTCATCAGTATAGCCCCTGTTAATATAAAAAGCGTTATGCCTGTTATGAACTTCCCTGGGTGCCCCGTCGGTGCGGTTAATGGCATTAGCTAAAAAATCTATCTTACCGTTACTTGCAGATCCATAATCAGGCGCACTTAGTTTTATAATTTCTGTGGCTACAGGGTTAATACTTTTGTCCTGTTTAAATTCAAATTTTTCAATCTCGAGGTTGTTTATCGGATATTCTTTTTGAAGGCTTTTCACCTGGTCTTTTGGCGCTTCCTGGATGATATATTCGCGGTTATCATACTGTGTGCCTTTAAAAGTAGTAAGCATATTCCCTGTTAACATACCATCTGCATCGATGGTGAAGCTGGCTTTACAATGTTGTACGTTATCCTGGGCTGTGTATTTAGGTGTGTGCAGCAGTTTACCGCCTTCGGGTGTGCAGGCTAATACATAACGGTCGTCGGTAAAATCACTTAAAAAACCAAAGGGGATTTGCTGGCTTGTGCATTCCAGAAAAGTGGTATCGTTTTTAAATGGCAGGCATAGTATAACATGGTCAAACTGGTTCATACTGGCAAAATCCTTCAGTGGACCCTGCTTACGTGAACCCGATTTTACGATGCAATAATAGGAGTCGATATTAACGGCATTAAGCAATGACTGAGTATAGTTCACCAGTGCTTTACAGTCGCCGTAATTTTGCTGGTCTACATCGCTTGCCAAAAATGGCTGATAACCGCCAATGCCAACCTGTACACTTATGTAGTGTGTTTTGCCCTGCATGTATTCATAAATTTTTTTGGCTTTCAATTTAGGATCGGTAATACCGTTAGTGATCTCCTTCATCCTTTCGTTTGTTGACAGCGGGAGCGTTGTGCGGCTGGCCAGCAATTTATCATATATCCATTTACCCATCCCATTCCAATCATTAAATGCCCCGGGTACACCCAGGTATTCAAATTTTTCGGGGGCTACTTTTACCCTGCTCAAATATTTATCTTGATTGGGGCTGTATGGCTCTTCCTTTATTGCTTTTAAATTGGTTAACTGCCATGTATAGGTGTTTTCTCCCTGCTTATTGGTACCTGTAACCACACCAACCGGTACATTTAACTCTTTATACCTGATCTTGAAATCGGGTTTACAGCTGAAAGTATAGGTGCTTTTTTGAACGGCTACTCCGGTTGATGAATTAGGTACCCAATCACTGAAATTGAGTGATTGCTTTGATTTTATATCATATTCATAGGCCACAGTGTAAGGATAATCCGATACTGCCGGGTTAAAATGTTTAACCTTGGTATCATCAAAAAGTGTTGACCGGCTTACCGCGTCAACATCCTCAAAGTCGCTTTCAGAAAATTTACCTGTGGGCTTACCAAACTGGTTGTATACTATTCCTTTTATGCCTTTTATAATATTGGCTTTGTCATGAAACACAACTATTTCGGCTTCGTCAGCGCCATTTTTGTTTAATATGGTTATAGCCTGTTTTATATGATAAAAAGTATTATCAAGATCTTTCACCTCAATATTAAGTTCCTCATTACGCACAACCGCGCTGGCATAGGGTAACAAATCCTTTGGTATCAGTGATACATCATAATTTTCCTGTGCGCCGGCGCTTATGTTTAATGCCAGGAATGATAACAGCGTTACAAATACTTTCATTATTTTTTCTTGAAAACCATATCGGCTTTTTGGGTAAGGATAATCTTATTATAAAGCTCTTTTAAGTAAGGGTACTCCTCGGATGTGTAAATAGGTTTGGTAAACTTAGTGATGTTCGAGAATGTAAATGTATTGCCCATACTTTCAAAGCTGCTTGCATACATGCCTCCATTGCCCGGCATTTTAAAAGCTATTGACTGTGGCGGGGTTTCAACAGTATAAGCATCGGGCAGGTGCATATTTAGTATTAACCGGTTATCTGAGGCCATTCCCCAATCAACGGGGTAATCTCTTTCGGCAAGCTTGAATGGATTGGTTGTAATTTTATCCCATAAAAAAGGATTAAACACCAACCGGTTATGGTTCATGTTATCAAACGCATCAATTTCAACTTCAAAGGTTTCTCCAAGCGGCATATCAAGGCTATCAAGGTTTGATATGCTTGATTTAAGGATCTTGAGTTTGGGTAATTTTTCGTCCTGGTTTTCAACATATTCATCAATCGAATTGAACTTTTTAATGGCCTTGCGTTTTAAGTAGCCATCATAACCAGAATAATAGTTGGATATGGTGCCTTTAAGCTTACCATTATCAAGCAAAGTAAGGTCCAGTGATTGTGTTGTTGACTCCTTCTGCAGCCCGCTTAATTCAATCCAGTACGATGGTTTATCTAAACTGATCACCCTGCCTTTATCATTTAGGCATTTGAGCGGTAGTAATCCAAATGATAGTAAGGGATCGGTGGCATCAAGCAGATAACTTTTATCGCCAATATTAACTTTAGCTATTACGTAATTAAAATCATTAATTACCGGGTAAAGCATATTGATATTGCCATTATTACGGGTTGATAAAACTACTACTTCGGTGTTTATATCTGCTGCCCTTAAGGCCGCAGCAAGGGCCAGGTTAATATCGCCAATGGTACCGGTATGTGCTTCATAGGCCTTTTTTATACCGTCGGGACTATAAATGGTGGTAAGATCATTCCATTTAAACCATTTTTGAAGGTAGGCGTAAATTGCTTTGGCTTTTTCCAGGTCATCTGTTTTTCCAGCTATTACAGCAGCAATCCTATCTTTCATCAGCTCCTTACGCTTAAATTGGGATCCGAAGTACTCATTGGTTTTAAGCTGATATTCAATATCTTTCCATGTTTTTGAAACAACAGTTTTTGCACTGGTGTAGGGGTTGGTCCATTCAACCTCATCAAAATATATAGCTGCCAAAAAGTTCTTGGGCGAGGTCATATGGTCCTCTATTACAAAAGCAGGGATATCTTTCATTTCGTACACTATTAACGAACAATCGCATTTGGCGCCGTGAGATGAAAAGCATTCCCGTTCAATCTCCGATGTATTGTTTGAGAGTTTTAAACTTCCGCGCAATATGGCATTAAACGTCCAGAATGCGGGGATATGAACCTCGTACTTTGACCGCGCCTTGGGTATAAAATCCTGAAAATCCCAATTTCTGAATTCGTCAAGGTAAGGTGATATAAGTTTATACCTGAAATCAATTACACAACCTGGCCGCAAAGCTGGTAAAGCAAACTTCACAGTACTTCGGTACTTATGATCCTTTACAGTATATACTTTTTTTGCATCAAATGGTGCACTGCGCATAAGGCCATCATCATCCTGGTAATAAGTAGTGCCAACTATTTCTTCAACTTCTTCTGTAGTTTCATTATTACCGCTATGTTGAATAGGTATCTCGATGGTGCCACTTTCAAGTCCTTTTTTATCAAAGATTTTGATCCGGGCATGATAATTGAAAATTAGTCTTACATGGTCGTCCCCGGTAATATCAATTCTGCTTTTACCAAACTCATTTAAAAATAAGGCATGGGCCGATGTATCTTTTGCGTATTTTTTTAGGCTGAGGTCTTCGGTGGTTACACTTTCTTCAAAATCCTGAGCGATTGCAAAGTGTTGAATACCAATAAATAAAATAGTAATAAGGAGTATTTTTTTCATACAATAATTGCGATAATTAGGATGGTTTTAATTTAATACATAAAACCGAATATTATTTAAATTAAAAAATTTATTCTGCTGATTCTTTTTAAGACATTTGCGACCTTTACAGTATTACTGATTTTTTACCATGAAACTAAAATTAAAACGTCCGCTTGCCTTTTTCGATCTTGAAACTACGGGCACCAATATAGGGGCCGACCGCATAGTTGAGATATCTGTTATTAAGCTGCAGCCTGATGGTAGCGAAGAAGTTAAAACGTGGCGCGTTAATCCTGGTATGCCTATTCCGTTGGAATCATCATTAGTGCATGGCATTTATGACGAGCATATACAGAACGAGCAGCAATTTGGCGCCCTGGGCCAGGCCATTGCCGAATTTATTGGCGATAGCGACCTTGCCGGCTACAATTCCAACAAGTTTGATATTCCTATGCTGATGGAAGAGTTTTTGCGTGCTAACGTTGCATTTACTTTGGATAATCGCCATTTTGTGGATGTACAAAATATATTTCACCAAATGGAGCAGCGCACACTTAAAGCCGCTTACCAGTTTTATTGCGATAAAAAGATAGAGAACGCACACTCGGCCGAGGCTGATACCCGTGCCACCATGGAAGTATTGCTGGCGCAGATTGAGCGCTATGAAAATATGCAATGGGAAGATAAAAAAGGCAATATCACCATTCCGGTTGTGGGCGATGTAGAGGCTTTGCATAAATTTACCAACTTAAGTAAGCCGGTTGATTTTGCAGGCCGCATGGTTTACAACGAGCAGGGCGAAGAAACCATCAACTTTGGCAAGCATAAAGGCAAAAGAGTGGAAGATGTATTAACTGCCGAGCCAAGCTATTATTCATGGATGATGCAGGGCGATTTTCCTTTATATACCAAACGCAAGCTGGAAGAAATTCACGCCCGTTGGAATGCTAAAAGAAATGCGGAACGCCAGGCAAAAAATGCTGCTCAACAGCCTAAACCTGCCGAGCAAACCCAGGCTCCAAAGCCGGAAGCTCCCAAAGCGGATTATCCTAAAAAAGAGTTTCACAAGCCAGATCATACCAAAACTCAATATCCACCCAAGCCATTTAAAAAGAAGGATGAACCTGCTCAACCTGTAAATGATGATATGCTGGCCCAGCTGGCATTGAAATTTAAAAAAGGTTAGTGTTTAATTTAGATATGAGATATGCAAAAAGCCCCTGATGGGGCTTTTTGCATTAATGAAATTGTACTTTCATAAAAAGTCTCATATCTCCTTCAAAAAATCAATATTCCGCTTTAAGCCACCAAATTTGGTACGCTTTACTGCCGAGTTTTTAAATACCTTTTGAAAAACATCCTGGGTCATGTCCTGCCAGTCGGTGGCTTTTAAATTAAGCAAGTCGGGGTGGGGGGTAAATTCCGGTTCAGTGTTTAATACGGAGAAACGGTTCCAGGGGCATACATCCTGGCAAACATCACAACCAAACATCCAGTTATCCATTTTACCTTTAAACTCCGGTGGAATCTCGTTTTTAAGTTCGATGGTGAGGTAAGAGATGCATCTGCTGCCATCAACTACATAAGGGCCTACAATGGCATCAGTAGGGCAGGCATCAATGCAATTGGTACAGGTACCACAATGATCCATAGTGGGGGCTATATCATATTCCAGTTCCAGATCGATGATCAATTCTGCCAAAAAAAAGAAGGAACCGGCTTTTTTGTTTAACAGGTTGGAGTTTTTGCCTATCCAGCCCATGCCAGCCCGTTTGGCCCAAGCCTTATCCAATACCGGTGCCGAATCGACAAATACCCGGCCTCCAACTTCGCCAATCTTCTCGTTAATGAGCTGTAATAATTGTCTCAGTTTGTCTTTTATAACAGTATGGTAATCTATGCCATAGGCATATTTTGATATTTTGGGTGCTGATGGATCAGTTTGTTTATTATCTGTATAGTAGTTAATACCCAATGAGATCACAGATTTTGCACCATCCACCAACAGCCGCGGATCAAGGCGTTTGTCGAAATGGTTTTCCATGTATTGCATTTCGCCATGCATGTTTTTTTTTAACCATGATTCTAACCGGGGGGCTTCTTCTTCAAGAAACTCTGCTTTGGATATACCGCAAAACAAAAAACCAAGCTTTTGGGCTTCGTCTTTAATCAACTGGCTATATAGCGTTCTGTTTTGCATATCTGCCACAAAGATACTATAAATTGAAAGTCAAAAAATAGACGTGTTCTCAGGGGATTTCAGCTTAAAATGATAATATAAGTGTTAAAATGACGTTTTTGTTAATTAATGGTGTGGTTTTTGTAACTATTGATAAAATATACCGTATGTAAATGCTTAAGCACTTAAATTTCCTGCCAAAACATATCTTAGGTTTACACGCTGTTGGAGAAATCACAAATACAGATTATGAAGATGCGTTGAAACCTTTGATCCATGATCATATTAAAGAAAATGGTAAAATAAATTTTCTATTGGTATTGGAAACTCATATAAAAAATTTTGATGCAGGGGCATGGTGCGGCAATATAAGTATTGGCCTTAAGTACTTTACCAAATGGAACAAGTTGGCAATCGTGACAGATCAGCGCGGCGTGCGGGAGTTTAGCCACCTGTTTAAGTATATATTACCAGGTAAATATAAAGGCTACTCCATAGATGAGCTGGACGAAGCTGTTAAGTGGATAGCGGAGAAATGATCAAAGATCCAGCTACTAATTATCAGCCTGCATGAAACACCAGAAGGTGTTTTTTTTTGCTAAAAAATCAAAGTGCCATCATTATCAATAAAGCATTTGATTAATATTCTGCAGCCAATAGGTTCGTTGTTTAAGGTTGCGGGGATAAATGTTCTATCCTCATCATTCAGGGCATCAATATTTACATTAAAAGTTTTGGAGTAGTTGCCACTGTATATACTTACCTTAAAATAGGCCAGCCGCCCACCCGGGCTAACCAGCAATTCAACCACGGCAATGGAAACATCCCTATTAATATCCATTAGGTTTGCCGGTAATTTAAATAGTTTTAAATAAGGGAGGTATCCATAATACCTTCCGCCTGCCTTAACAGGTTTAGTGGTGCGGTCGGTATCGGTAAGTTGTTTATCTACAAAATAACGAAGGTTTGAAGTAGTATCTTCTGGGGCCTCGTACAAGAGATCCTTTTTAGTGTAATCGTAATTTTGCAGCAGATGGCCGTTTGGATCATAAAAATGCCACACACCAGTTTTTATATCTTTATCAAACTGACCGCTCGCTATAGCGATTGATTTGTTATACACGGCCTGGTACAAGCCCTGCCTTGTACTTTTGTCGCTTTTTAGCACATGCAGTTTTTCTGTAATATGATCGTTAATTTTATGGCTACGCTCAACAGTTTCCTGTGAGTAGGCGCTGTTGATACAAAATAGGGAGACAATTAACAGGATAATAGTTTTCAATTGTGATATTGATTTTGGGTAAATATAAAACAGGTTGCCATTAATATCAACCATTTGAAGATAATTGGGTTTGGTTATTGACTATTTAAGTTTGCTAAAGTTTAATCTGTTTTAACTATGTAATACTAATGTTGCATTAATAGCATGGGATGCTTAAACTTGTAAGCACAATTTTTATCACATGACAGCTCTTACAGATCAATCCGATTATAAAACGGTAAGCTTTTCTGAAACTACCATCACGGAACTGATGATCCCCTCTTATTCTAATTTTGGCGGAAAGATCCACGGGGGGATTCTGCTGTCGCTGATGGATAAGGTGGCCTATGTTTGCGCTGCTAAACATGCCGGTAATTATTGTGTAACAGCATCTATTGATACGGTTGATTTTTTGCACCCCGTTGAGGTGGGCGAGCTGGTATCATTAATGGCTTCGGTTAACTACGTTGGTAACACATCGTTGGTAGTGGGTATCAGGGTAATATCAGAAAACATCAAGAACAACTCTGTAAAGCATACAAATACCAGCTATTTTACCATGGTAGCTAAGGATGATGCTAACAAGCCGGCCAAAGTTCCGGGATTGATATTAGAACATCGCGAACAGGTAAGGCGATTTATAGAGGCACGCCGCCGTAAAGAAATCAAACAGAGTTATATGAAAGAAGTTGAGCAAATACAAATGCCTGATAATTATGAGCATTGCATTCAGCTGCTTGTGGGCGAAAGATGCTTAGTGGCTGGGTAACGTCTTTAAGTTATCCGCTAATTTGCAGCAAGTTTTGGGTAACGCCATATTAATAAATTAAGAACTAAGGTTTCCCAACTCCTGTATAAATGAGGCAAATTATTGGCCAGTTATTATTATTGTTACTGTTACCAGGCGGCGTAACTTATGCCCAAAACAAAGTTTCTAAGGTACAACCTGTTAATGCCGCGGCAGAAAGAGCTGGTATTGATAAGTTAAATATAGGAGCAGATGAACTTTATGTAAGTAATCCTGATTCCGCACGACGCATGGCCGAAAAGGCGCTGCTCCGCTCTGAAAAAATAAAATACAATTATGGTATAGGGTATGGGTTTTTAAACCTGGGGCACGTTTATTGGGCACAGTCTTATTATCCTATAAGTTTATTCTACTTAAAATCTGCCTTAACATATATTCCGCAGGATAAGCCACTCTTATTGGCTGAATGCTACAATTCTCTGGGCCGCACTTACCTTGAACTTAAAAATTATAAAGAAGCTAAAAGCAATGTCGATATCTCGGCAAAATATGCTGGTAAGGATGCGCTAATGTTAGGTGAGTTTTATAGCGAACAAGCATTGATCCTGATCAGGATGCAGGATTACAATAATGCAATACCTGCCAGTATGCAGGCATTAACCTATTTTAAGCAGGCTAAAGATGATGGTAATATCAGCATTGTTTATACCCGTCTTGGTTCCATCCATCACTATAAAAAAAATTACCCCAAAGCCATTGCTTACGCGGATACAGCTGTTAGGATGAGTTTTAAAACCGGCAATAAGCGCCTGCGTGCAAAAACCTCCATTGAATTTGCTGTGCTTTATAATGAGCTTAAACAATACGATAAAGCTATAGGGTATGCACAAAAAGGAGCAAGGTTATCTGATAGTTTGGGTTTGATGGAGGGCATATCATCGGCTTACAAAGCAATGGTGGTTAGTTTTGAGCAAAAGCATGATCTTTTAAATGCGCTGACTTATCAAAAGAAATACAGCGCGGCATTGGATAGCTTAAATGTGTACAATAAAAGACATAATACCGAGCTCATACAAAACTATTTCACGTTTAATGCCAGGCTGAATGAGATAGCCGCTATTGAACGAAAGGGTAGGGAGGCAAAAGAAAAAATTCATTTTCAAACTATCATCATCATAACACTGGCAATTTCGCTATTGGTAGTGCTTATTGCTTTATATATCACTTACTACAGTTATAATCAAAAGAAGTTACTGAGCAAATCGCTGTGCAGGCAGCAGGAGGCCCTGATAATTCAGAAAAACCTGATAGAAGAGCAAGCCCTAAACCTGGCTGCAGTAAATAAACTAAAAGATAAACTACTGGCAGTAATAGGGCATGATCTGCGCACACCTTTTGCCAACCTGCGTAATATAATGGGTTTATTTGAAGATGATGATTTAAACCTGGAAGACATGCATGGTTTGATGAAGAAAATGGAACCCGTAATAAAAGGGGCCGAGCTCACCTTATCTAATTTATTGGAATGGGCCGGTAGCCAGATCAGGGGCATCAATATAAGCCCATCAGCTATTAATATTTATGCGATAGGCCAGGAGATGGCGCAAATTTATAGTTACCAGCTGCTTCAAAAAAATATCGAGTTTCAAAACGTGGCTATCACGGGCGATTTTGTAAAGGCCGATGAAAAGCATATTAAGGTTGTAATTGGCAACCTCATAAGCAATGCTATAAAGTTTACAGATGATAATGGCACTGTTAGCTTAAGCAGCCGTGTTGATAAAAATGAACTTATTATCAATATAAACGATACAGGCAAGGGTATTGCCCATGAACAGCAGCTCAAATTATTTGGTTTTAATTCGCACTTTACCGAGAACGGTACCATGGGAGAAGTAGGTACAGGTATTGGCCTGTTTTTATGTAAGGAATTGGTTGAGTTTAATGGCGGTCGGCTATGGGTAACATCAGAGGTAAATAAAGGAAGCACCTTTAGTTTTAGCCTTCCGTTGGCTGGCTAAACAAAAATTATTCCTTTTTTTATTATCTAATTAACATGTTATTGTATCTTAAATAGTAAGTAATACGTATAAAAACTAAAATATATACTTGCTGATAAGTAATTTAATTATTCCGAAAACGTTTTAAGTTTATTGGTGGATTTGGCAAACTCATCTATATCTTTATAAAATGATGAGAATAGTAGTTTTTTACTATCTTGTGACAATCTAATTAACGCCCGATCAATTTAAACTAAACTCCCCTTTTTTTTAATGGCTTTCTTAAACACTGTGCTCGAACCACCTTCGTATGGTTGGACTGATAAGGATGGTAACCTTTCAAAACCTACCAATGCTACAATCGTAAAAGAATTTTTTTCCAGGCTTAATGTATTTGCTGATAAAAAAAACTGGCTTTCATTTTTAAGTTGGTTCCTGGTGCTTTGCCTGGCGCCAATCCTGTTTTTATTCATTTTTAAATATTTTAGTATAACAGGGCTTATTGTAGCTTTTGTTTACAGCATGATCATTATGGGTACCCATGGTACCATATGGCACCACAGGTATTGTACGCACAGTGCTTATACATTCCGCAATAATTTTTGGCGTTTTTTTACGCAAAATCTTACACTTAAAATTATCCCGGAGGAGATCTATGCAGTATCGCACCATGTGCATCATGCTTTATCTGATCAGCCGGGCGACCCGTACAATGCACAGGGTGGTTTTCTGTATTGCTTTTTAGCCGATGTAAATCACCAGCCAATAGCGCGCAACATGAACGAGGCCAGCTACAAAAAATGCGTTAACTTAATGAAGCACGTTGGTGTTACACCAAATACCTACAAACAATATCAAAAGTGGGGTACCATTGCCAATCCGTACCGTACCATCGCGGGTATCATTCTTAACTGGGGATTCTGGTTCGGGGCATTTTACCTGTTGGGTGGCTTCCCGCTGGCTTGTGCTGTATTTGGTTCGGCTGGTGTGTGGGCTGTAGGCGTACGTACATTTAATTATGAAGGTCATGGTAAAGGAGAAGATAAACGCAGGGAAGGTGTTGACCATAACCGGGAGGATATGTCAATAAACCAATTGTGGCCGGGCTATGTTGCAGGCGAATGGCACAATAACCACCACCTATATCCAAAAAGCGCCCGCTCCGGCTTCAAACCACATCAGTTTGATCTGGCCTGGTGTTACATAAAGTTAATGAGTATGTTGGGCGCAGTAAGTTCATATCGTGACTCAAAAAAAGAATTTTTATTAACCTATTTTCCTAAAACACCCATTGTGCAAATAGCGGCGGTTAAATATGCCGAAGTAAAGCCCGTGATGGTGAGAGCAAAGTAAAAAAGACTTCATACCGGTTACTGCCGGGCATTCAAACCGCATGCAAACAACACGCTTTGCTGATGAGGATTGATGAAGTTCGACATAAAATTGGATGAATAGAAAAGGAGCGACACTTAAAAGGTTGCTCCTTTTTTGTTCAATAAGGGCATAAATGTTAAAATAGTATTATTTTAATTACAAACTGAATTTATATCTTAGTGAACCCAATTATAGTGTAACTTAAACACCAAAAACCAATGCGTATTAAAATATTCTGTTTATCAGTTTGCTTGTTGTGCTTTGCGCTTTTTAATCAAGGAGTAAAGGCACAGGACTTGGGTATCTTTGATAGCCAAACAGATGTAGGTGCAGTTAAGCACAAGGGTAGTGCCCAATATGATGCCAAATTGCAGCAATATGAGCTCATCGGTTCAGGGGCAAATATATGGGCTACCCGTGATGATTTTCATTTTGTATGGAAACGCATAAAAGGCGATTTTATACTTCGTACTAATGCCGCGTTTATTGGTAAAGGGGTAGAGCTTCACCGCAAGGTTGGTTTGATGATCCGTACATCGCTCGATTCTAATTCAAAACATATCAACGCTGTGGTACATGGCGATGGATTAACCTCGTTGCAATACCGTAAAACTATTAGCGGGGTTACCGAAGAAAAAAAAGCAAGTATTACCGCCGCCGATGTTATTCAGCTGGAACGTAAAGGCAATGTTTATACCATGTCGGTAGCGCGCAGAGGCGATCTGTTTGTTACCGAAGAAGTAAGTGATCTTGATCTTGGCGATGAGGTTTATGTTGGTATCTTCATCTGCTCGCACAATGCGGATGTTACAGAAAAAGCCACCTTCAGTAACGTGCGGATAGTTACGCCGGCACCGGCTTCATTGGTGCCTTATAAGCAATATCTTGGCAGCAGTATCGAGATACTTGATATCGCAACTCAAAACAGCACTGTTATTTATCAATCGCCGCGCTCATTACAAGCGCCCAATTGGATGAAAGATGGTAAATCGCTTATCTATAACAGTGAGGGTTCGTTATATAAATATGATCTTAAAACCAATAAGCCTGCCGTTTTAAATACCAATCCTGCAAAAAATAACAATAACGATCATGTGCTTTCTTTTGATGGCAAAATGTTAGTTATTAGCAGTGGTGATGGCGGGCCATCTATAGGATATACCGTGCCTTCATCTGGAGGGACCGCTAAAAGAGTAACTGCTTTGGGTCTTGGTGCAAGCTATATGCATGGTTGGTCGCCTGATGGTAAGTATCTTGTATTTTGCGGCGAGCGTAATAAAGAGTTTGATGTATACCGCGTACCTGCTGGCGGCGGCCCCGAAGAAAGGCTGACAACAACTACAGGTTTAGATGATGGTCCGGAATATACCCCCGATGGCAAATACATCTACTTTAACTCGGTACGGAGTGGTTTAATGCAGGTTTGGCGTATGAAAGCCGATGGCAGTGAGCAAACACAGATAACAAATGATGATTATAACAACTGGTTTCCGCATGTATCGCCAGATGGTAAATGGATAGTTTATATTACTTTCCTGAAAAACGAAGTTTCACCAGGCGATCATCCTTTTTATAAGCACGTATTTCTTAGATTGATGCCGATAGATGGTGGCCCATCAAAAGTGGTGGCCTATTTATATGGCGGGCAGGGTACTATCAACACACCATCATGGTCGCCTGATAGTAAGCATATCGCTTTTGTGAGCAACTCAAATCTGCTGTTCCCGGTATTCCCGATAGAAAAGTAGAGGTATATGAGGTTCGGGTTGCGGGTTACGAGGTTCGCGCAATTGAAACCAAATCACCAACCTCGCAACACGAACCACGCAACACAAATCACGAATCACGAACCAAAATAAATCAATATGCAAACCACACGCAGATCATTTTTAAAAACCGGCGCTTTAGCAGTTGCAGGCGCGGCCTTATTACCTGATAGCCTATTTGCCGCGGAAAAGAAACTTCAAAGGGTAGGTGTGCAGCTATATAGCGTGCGCGATGCGATGAAAGTTGATCCAAAGGGGACGCTTAAGAAAATTGCGGATGCTGGCTACTACCACGTAGAGCATGCCAACTATGTCGACCGCAAGTTTTATGGTTATCCTGCAAAGGAATTTAAAAAGATACTGGACGATCTGTCGCTAAAAATGCCGAGTGGGCATACTGTAATGACAGCCCAGCATTGGGATGATTCAAAAAAGGATTTTACTGATGCATGGAAATATACTGTGGAAGATGCCGCCACCATGGGACAGAAATTTGTGATCAGCCCATGGCTTGATGAAAAAGTAAGGACCGATACTGATGCCCTGAAACGTGCCATGGAGCAGTTTAATAAATGCGGCGAGCTATGTCAAAAATCTTCAATGAAATTTGGTTACCATAACCATAACTTCGAGATCAGCACCAAGGTTGGTGATATAACCCTTTATGATTATATCATCCAGAATACTGACCCTGCTTTGGTAGCCCAGCAAATAGATATTGGTAATATGCTGAGCACAGGTGGTCATGCGCTCGATTTTATTATCAAATATCCAGGTCGTTTTGAATCAATGCACGTAAAAGACGAGATAAAAGTACCTGTGCATGATGGGGATGATACCGAAAGCACCATTTTAGGTTCAGGGATATTACCTGTTAAAGAAATAGTGAAAGCAGCCAGCAAAAAGGGCGGAACTTCACTTTTTATCATTGAGCAGGAAGCATACCAGGGCAAAGATCCGGTTGATTGTGTAAAAATTGATTTACAAATCATGAAAAAATGGGGTTATTAATAGTAAAGAAGTAAATTAACCAAAGATTTAATTTTTGCCTCCATTACTTTTAAAACGAAAATTATTAAGTTTGACAATCGTTTATAAACCCAAGCAAACTGATAAGTTAAATTAACCTGTAAACACCACAGGTAATTTAATTAGTATTGCTAAAACAATTTACTAAATATGCACAGGCGTACGGTCATCAAAAATCTGGCTTTAATTATTGGGGGCGCTGCTTTATTACCTGCCTGTATGCAGGAAAAAGGTAAAGCATCCATTGCCCTTAAAAATGTTGAAATCAGTGCGGATCAGGAAAAGCTGATAGGTAATATGGCCGAAACCATTATCCCTAAAACAAACACACCTGGTGCAAAAGATTTAAACCTGCATTTATTTGTATTGAAGATGCTTGATGATTGTTATAAAAAGGCAGACCAGCAGGCGTTTATGAGCGGTATGGCGCAGTTTACAGATGCTGTTAAAAAGAAATACAATAACACATTTGCCGGGCTAAATACTAAGCAGCGCGAAGAAATGCTGTTGAGTATTGAAAAAGATAAAGACCCTAAAAGTATTTCTATACCTGCAGAATTAAAAACGTTTTACGGCATAGTAAAAGGGCAAACCGTAAATGGTTACACCAATTCGCAATATTTTATGACCAAGCAGGTAATTTATGAACTGGTGCCTGGTCGGTATAATGCGCATTTTCCATATAAACAAAAGCAAGCAGTATAAATAATGGCCAATTTAAATATAGATAGCGTAAAGGACAGAACATTTGATGCCATTGTTATAGGTTCGGGTATGAGTGGTGGCTGGGCTGCTAAGGAGTTTACAGATAAAGGCCTTAAAACCCTGATATTGGAGCGGGGCCGCGATGTAAAGCACATTAAGGATTATCCTACAACCAACATGTATCCCTGGGAGTTTGAACACCGCGGCGAAATGCCTATGGCTGTACAGGAAGCCAACCCTATAGTTAACCGCTGCTATGCCTTTGGTGAAGACGCCGCTCATTTTTTTGTAAAAGATAAGGAGCATCCCTATGTTCAGGAAAAGCCATTTGATTGGATCCGAGGGTACCAGGTAGGGGGTAAGTCGCTCCTTTGGGCGCGCCAAACCCAACGCTGGAGCGAATTTGATTTTGAAGGCCCGGCCCGCGATGGTTTCGCGGTTGATTGGCCTATCCGTTATAAAGATATTGCGCCGTGGTACAGCTATGTTGAAAAATTTGCCGGCATCTCTGGTAATAAAGATGGCCTGGCAGAACTTCCCGATGGGGAGTTTTTACCCGCTTTCCCGCTAAATAGCGTCGAGACTTATTTTAGTCAGCACGTAAAAAGAAAATACAGTAATCGCCACGTGATCAGCGCGCGTTGTGCGCATTTGTCAAAACCCAACCAAATTCATTTGGATCAGGGACGTGTACAATGCCAGGAACGTACCCTTTGCCAGCGTGGTTGCCCTTTTGGTGGATATTTTAGCGCCAATGCCTCAACAATACCATGGGCGCTTAAATCCGGCCATTGTACTTTGCGCCCGTTTTCGGTGGTTGAATCTATTATTTACGATGAAAAACTGGGTAAAGCAACCGGCGTGCGCATTGTTGATACAAACACAAAAGAAACAATTGAATATTACGCGCAAATTATTTTTGTAAATGCGGCGGCTTTAAATACTAATTTAGTACTGCTTAATTCCACATCAAACCGCTTCCCCAACGGGTTAGGTAATGATAGCGGAGTATTGGGTAAATATGTGGCTTTCCATAATTATTCGGCACATATTGGCGCCGAGTATGATGGTTTCAAAGAATGGACAACTGATGGCCGTAATCCTGCAGGTGGTGGTTACATTCCGCGATTCCGTAACGTATATAAACAGGAAACCAACTTTTTACGGGGCTATGCATCCGGCTTTAGCGCGTACCGTTATCAACAACGCCCATGGGATGGAGTTGGCAGCAGCCTGAAAGATAATTTAGTTAAGGATAACCTGAGCGGCTGGAAAGTAGGATCGCATATGATGGGCGAAACTATTCCTAAAGAAAGCAACTATGTAGCTCTTGATAAAACGTTGAAAGATCAGTGGGGGATCCCGCAGTTAAAAATCTCTGTTGAGTATGATGATAACGACGAGAAGATGAAGAAGGATTATGTGGAGCAGTTAACGGAGATGTTCACCAGCGCTGGTTTTACCAATATAAAAGCCAGTACAGATAACCGCGCGCCGGGATTGGATATTCATGAAATGGGCGGTGCCCGCATGGGTAATGATCCTAAAACATCGGTGCTTAACAAATGGAACCAGATGCATGCCGTAAAAAATGTGTTTGTAACAGATGGCGCTTGCATGACCTCAACCTCATGCCAAAACCCATCGCTTACTTACATGGCCTTTACGGCCCGGGCGGTTGATTATGCAGTGAGTGAAATGAAAAAGGGAAATATATAGTTTACAGTAGGCCGTTTGCAGTTGGAAGCAGAATAGTTAGCAGTTAGCAAAACGACACTCGGAGAACCGGTAAGTACTTACGTCAACTTACAAGAACTGCTAACAATGAACTGAAAACTGTTAACTGACGACATCGTGTGAAAAAAACACAATGAACCATTTGTAAAATAATTTTTATTCATACATTTAGCGGAGTAACCAATTAATAAACAAAACAACTAATCAATATATTCGTATGTCTGCAAACACTTATGACGCTATAGTCATTGGCTCAGGAATTTCAGGCGGGTGGGCTGCCAAGGAACTAACACAAAAAGGTTTGAAAACCATCATGCTGGAACGCGGCCGCGATATCAAGCATATAAAAGACTATGTAAACGCTAATAAAGATCCCTGGGAATTTCCTCACAGGGGCGGGCGTACGCAAAAAATGATTGAGGATTATCCTGTTTTAAAACGCGATTATCCGCTGAATGAAGTTAATCTTGATTATTGGGCAAGCGATAAAGATAGTCCTTATACCGAAACAAAAAGATTTGACTGGTTTCGCGGTTACCACGTAGGCGGGCGCTCATTAATGTGGGGCAGGCAATCATACCGTTGGGCCGATGTGGATTTTGAAGCCAACTTAAAAGATGGTATCGCTGTTGATTGGCCTATCCGTTATAAGGATGTTGCGCCATGGTATAGCTATGCAGAGAAATTTGCAGGTATATCTGGTAATAAAGATGGCCTTGCCATATTGCCCGATGGCGATTTTATGCCGCCAATGGATATGAACGTTGTTGAAAAAGACGTTGCCAAGCGCTTAAAAGAATATTATAAAGATTTACGCCCTATGATCATTGGCCGTACAGCCAATATCACGGTACCACATAATGATCGTACAAACTGCCAGTATCGTAATAAATGTTGGTTGGGTTGTCCTTTCGGCGCATATTTTAGTACGCAGTCGGCTACTTTACCGGCAGCTATGGCTACAGGTAATTTAACCGTACGCCCATGGTCCATCGTAACTAAAATATTGTACGATAAAGACACTAAAAAAGCAAAAGGAGTAGAGGTATTGGATGCCGAAACTAACCAAACCTATGAGTATTTTGCTAAAGTTGTATTCCTTAACGCTTCAACTATTAACTCGGCCTGGGTTTTAATGAACTCAGCAACTGATGTTTGGGATGGCGGTTTAGGTAGCAGCAGCGGCGAGCTTGGCCATAACCTGATGGATCACCACCTGGGTGTTGGTGCATCTGGGCGCATGGAAGGCTACGAGGATAAATATTATTTCGGCAGGCGTGCAAATGGTTTTTACATTCCACGTTTTGCTAACCTTGGCAATGATAAGCGCGATTTTATTCGTGGCTTTGGTTACCAGGGCGGTGCAAGCCGCGAAGGATGGAGCAGGGATATTGCCGAACTAAATATAGGCGGGCAGTTTAAAGACGCGTTAACCGAACCAGGTTCATGGCAATTAGGTATGGGTGGCTTTGGCGAAACATTGCCTTACCATGATAATAAAGTTACGCTTGATAAAACCAAAAAAGATAAGTGGGGACTGCCTGTTGTAGCTATTGATGCCGAATTGAAGGAAAATGAGTTGAAGATGCGTATTGCTATAGAAAAGGATGCTAGAGAGATATTGGAAGCAGCCGGCGCTAAAGATGTACAAACACACAGCAGCAATCCATACTTAGGCCGTGGTATTCATGAAATGGGTACAGCACGTATGGGCCGCGATCCTAAAACATCGGTACTTAATGAGTGGAACCAGGTTTGGGATGCTAAAAACGTGTTTGTTACTGATGGTTCATGTATGACATCAGCAGCTTGCCAAAACCCATCACTTACCTATATGGCATTAACCGCGCGTGCGGCCGACTATGCTGTTAAAGCTTTAAAGAAAAACGAAATCTAATTCTAATAATTGCAAATACCTATGTCTGAAGAAAAAGATCAAACTACACCCCAACCATCAAGGCGGGATTTTATTAAAAGCAGTACAATAGCCGCTGCAAGTTTCATGATTGTTCCGCGCTTTGTTTTGGGCGGTAAAGGTTATACAGCTCCAAGCGATCGCCTCGTTATTGCTGGTGTTGGAGCAGGTGGTAAAGGCCAAAGCGATATCGCTAACTTTTATAAAAGCGGTAAAGCCGAAATTGGTTTTTTATGTGATGTTGATGATAGAAGGGCTGCCAAATCACGCGCTGATTTCCCTAAGGCAAAGTACTATAAAGATTGGCGCGAGATGTATGATAAAGAACACAAACATTTTGATGCCGTATCTATTTCTACCCCGGATCATAACCACGCGATCATAACTTATCGCGCCATGCAGTTGGGCAAGCACGTTTATGTGCAAAAACCAATGACACATGATATTTGGGAAGCCCGCTTATTAACAGAAGCAGCAAAAAAATATAAAGTGGTTACACAGATGGGTAACCAGGGATCATCAAATGATGGTACCCGTTTGCTATCTGAATGGTATGATGCCGACCTGATTGGTGATGTACATACTGTTTATTGCTGGACAAACAGGCCGGTATGGCCGCAAGGTATACAATGGCCTGCACCACAACCAAATATTCCAAAAGAATTAGATTGGGATCTGTGGTTGGGTACTGCGCCTAAAAAAGATTACGTTGATAAATTAGTGCCGTTTAACTGGCGCGGATGGTGGGATTACGGTACCGGCGCCCTGGGCGATATGGGATGCCACCTTGTGGAAGCGCCTTTTAGAGTATTGGGTATACAATACGCTAAGGATGTACAGGCAAGTGTTGGTAGTGTTTATGTTGATGAGTTTAAAGAAGGTCATTTCCCAGAGAGCTGCCCTCCGTCAAGCCACATTACATTAACCTTCCCTAAAACTGATAAAACTAAGGGAGATGTTACCCTGCACTGGATGGACGGCGGTATCCAACCCGAAAGACCGATAGAGCTTTTACCAAGTGAAAAATTTGGCGGCGAAGAAGGTAACGGAACACTGTTTGTTGGTACAAAAGGAAAAATGTACGCAAGTACTTATTCTGATGCTCCGACACTGTTACCAACAGAGCGTACTAAGGATGCCAAAGCGCCTCAGAAATGGGCGCGTGTACAAGGCGGTGCAAACGGTCACTATGCGCAATGGGTTGAAGGTTGTTTAGCCGGTTACGGTAAAACAGAACTTAGCTCATCGTTTGATAAGGCTGGTCCGCTTACCGAAGCTTTGCTAATGGCAAACCTTGCAGTACGTGGTCATGAACTTAAAGGTGGACGTATCAAATTGGTATGGGATAATTCATTAATGAAGGTTACCAATTTTGAAGATGTTAACCAATACATTAAACGCGAGTACCGTCAGGGATTTGAACTGAAAGCATAATTAATTAGTGAGTTAGTGAAGGAGTGAATTAGTGATTGAAAGGAAAATTAAAAAATCGCTAATTCACTCCTTCGCTAATTCAATAATTTAAAAAAAATCGCTAATTCACTAAACCAATAATTAGAAAAATGAATAGAAGAGATGCAATTACCAGGGTTGGTTTGATACTGGGAGGCACGGTGATAGGCGCCGAGTTTTTCATTTCAGGATGTAAATCAACTTCAAAAAAAGTAAACGAACTGTTTGACGAAGACAACGTTGCTTTTCTGAACGAGGTTGGCGAAACTATTTTGCCAGCTACTTCTTCACCGGGTGCAAAAGCGGCCGATGTAGGCAATTTTATGACTGTAATGGTTCAGGATTGTTATACGCCGGCAGATCAGAAGATCTTTATAAAAGGTATTTCTGATTTGGATGAAGCCAGTAAAAAGAAGTTTGGCAAGAAGTTCATGGAGGCTGATGCAAATCAGCGCACCGAATTACTTACAGCGCTTGACATTGAACAAAAAGCCTATACTAAAACCAAAAAGCCAGAGGATCCTAACCATTATTTCAGGATGATGAAGGAATTAACCCTGTTGGGTTTCTTCACCTCAAAACCCGGTGCAACACAAGCCCTGCGCTATATTGCAGTACCCGGAAAATATGATGGTAATTTGCCATACAAAAAAGGCGATAAAGCCTGGGCAACCTAAAGAATTGGTTTTTGGTTGATTACGTTAATTAGGTGAGTGGTTGTTTTATCGGGTAATTTTTTACCTGATTAACCACTCACCTAATCAGCGTAATCAACCATTCACTTTATAAATTGGTTTTTGGGATTTTTAACCATTCACTTAATCAACCCAATCAACCACTCACTCAAAAAACAATGAAATTAAGATTAGGAATGATTGGCGGCGGGCAGGGCGCGTTTATTGGTGCCGTACATCGTATCGCCGCCCGCATAGATGGTGAATATGAATTGGTTTGTGGTGCTTTTAGCAGTAATGCCGAAAAATCAAAAGCAAGCGGTGTGCTGCTGGGTTTACAAGCCAACCGTGTATACAGTTCATATACCGAACTTATAGAAAAAGAAAAACAACTGCCAGAAGATGAGCGTGTACAGGTAATTAGTATTGTTACACCAAATCATGTGCACTTTGATCCTGCCAAAGCTGCTTTGGAAAATGGCTTCCATGTAATTTTGGATAAACCAATGACCTTTTCTTTGGCCGAAGCCAAAGAGTTGGATAAAGTGGTAAAAGCAAGCGACAGGCTGTTTTGCTTAACGCATACTTATACCGGCTATCCAATGGTGAAGGAAGCCAAACAACTGATAAAAGCAGGTAAGCTGGGCACCATCCGTAAAGTTTATGTGGAGTATCCGCAAGGATGGTTAAGCAGCTTTTTAGAAGGTGATGATAACAAGCAAGCCTCATGGCGTACTGATCCGGGTAAAAGCGGGATAGCAGGTGCTATGGGTGATATAGGTACTCACGCCTTTAATTTGGCTGAGTATGTTACCGGCCTGGAAGTAACACAAATTTGTGCCGATATTAATGTAGTTGTTCCTGGTCGTAAACTTGACGATGACGGCGCTGCATTATTGAAATTCAACAACGGTGCAAGTGGTGTGCTTACTGCTACACAAATTGCTGCCGGCGAAGAAAATAATGTTAAAATAAGGGTTTATGGCGAAAAGGGCGGTCTTGAATGGCACCAAAGCGATGCTAATTCATTAACCCTGATGTATACTGATAAACCTATGGAAGTATGGCGTACAGGCGGTGGTTACACCAGTTCTTTCGCGCAGCATAACGCCCGCACACCGGCGGGTCATCCTGAGGGATACCTGGAGGCATTTGCTAACCTGTACCGCAACTTTGCTTTAACTATTAAAGCTGGTTTAGATGGGCGGGAAGCTACCCCCGAAGAAAAAGATTACCCCGGTATCCAGGAAGGGGTACGTGGTATGGCATTTATTGAAAATGTAATAGCATCTGGTAAATCAGATAAAAAGTGGACTGAATTTTCTATCTAAATAAAAATTATGACTACCATAAAAGGACCTGCAATATTTATAGCACAATTTATTGGTGACACTGCACCATTTAACAGCCTTGATTCCATTTGCGAATGGGCTGCGGGACTGGGCTACAAAGGCGTTCAACTACCAACACTGGATGCCCGTTTTATTGATCTGCAAAAAGCTGCCGAAAGCAAAACTTATGCTGATGAAGTAAAAGGTATAGTTAATAGCCACGGATTAGAGATCACCGAGCTATCAACCCATTTACAGGGCCAGTTAGTAGCGGTAAACCCGGTATATGATACTTTATTTGATGGCTTTGCTCCGGAAGCATTACGTGGCAACCCGGCCGAGAGGCAAAAATGGGCTGTTCAGCAATTGAAATATGCAGCAATCGCCTCAAAGAATTTAGGTTTGGCAGCATCGGTTACCTTTAGTGGTGCGTTGCTTTGGCCAATGCTATACCCATGGCCGCAACGCCCTGCCGGTATAGTTGATACGGCTTTTGAAGAATTGGCTAAACGCTGGGTGCCTATCCTTGATGTTTATGAGGACAACGGTATCGATCTTTGTTACGAAGTTCACGCCGGGGAAGATTTGCATGATGGTATCACTTTTGAAATGTTTTTAGATAAAGTAAAAGGACATAAACGTGCAAACCTGCTGTATGATCCATCGCACTTTATCCTGCAGTGTTTGGATTACTTAGAATATATTGATCTGTATCATGAGCGCATAAAAATGTTCCATGTGAAGGATGCCGAGTTTAATCCTACCGGGAGACAAGGTGTTTATGGTGGTTACCAAAACTGGGTTGACCGCGCCGGGCGTTTCCGCTCACTGGGCGATGGCCAGGTTGACTTTAAAGGAATATTTAGTAAGCTAACGCAATATGATTTCCCTGGATGGGCTGTGTTGGAGTGGGAATGTGCACTTAAACATCCTGAAGACGGCGCCCGCGAAGGAGCTGAATTTATCAAGAACCATATCATCCGGGTTACCGAACGCGCTTTTGACGATTTTGCCGCATCAGGTGCTGATGACGCGCTAAACCGGAAAACGCTGGGGATATAATATTATAATGAAGTCATCCCGAACTTGTTTCGGGATCCCACAGGACAGGCCTGCGATATGCAGGTATTAACCTACACAGGTGGGATGAAACAGGTTCAACATGACAATCAGCGTTACGAAGTTTTAAAACTTCGTAACGCTGATTACTACGTGCAAGATAAAAGATGGGAAAAATACCCTGCATGACAAGTGATTTAACATTGCCAATTAACCAATTATCAAAACCTAAAATAATTTAAATGCAAACTATTAACCGTACACAGCTTTTCAGAGCCAGTTGTTTATCTCTTTTGGTAACTTCCTTGTCATTCGGCATCCGGGCCGGAATACTTGGCGACCTGGGGACAAAATTTGAACTTAACGCATCACAATTAGGAACAATTACAGCAACTGCTTTCTGGGGTTTTCCGCTGGCTGTTGTAATAGGAGGTATTATTGTAGATATTATTGGGATGAAACGTTTGCTTTTGATGGCATTTATTTTTCACCTGGTGGGTATTTTGCTTACCATTTTTGCTACAGGATATTGGACCTTATTTTTCTCAACCCTGGTTATCGGCATAGCAAATGGTACAGTTGAAGCCGCATGTAACCCATTAGTAACCTCATTATATACCGAAAACAAAACAACAAAGCTTAGCCATTTCCATTTATGGTTTCCCGGAGGTATTGTAATAGGTACATTGATTGTTACACTGTTTAAACTAATTGGTCTTAACTGGCAAGTTCAGGTAGGAGTGATGCTGGTACCAACCGCTATATATGGTTATTTGTTCTCGAGGCTTGATTTTCCTGTAACCGAACGTGTTGCAGCAGGTGTGTCAACAGCCGGAATGTATAAGGCAGTTGCTTCGCCATTGTTCATTTTTATGTTTGTTTGCATGTTTGGTACTGCTATAACAGAGTTATTTACCGGGCAATGGATTGATGTTTTGCTAAAGAATGTAACTAATAACGCGTTGCTTTTGCTCACTTTAGAAACAGGTGTTATGGTATTGGGCCGTGCTTTCGCGAAGCCTATACTTAAATTGTTTTCTCCCCAGGTAGTAATTTTAATGTCAACCATTGTGGCTTCCATAGGGCTTTTTATGCTTAGTACTATGACAGGTGATATCATTTTTCTTGCGGCTATCATATTTGGTATGGGGGTTTGTTTCTTTTGGCCTACTATGTTGGGTTTTGTTTCTGAAAATATCCCCAAATCCGGCGCATTAGGTTTAAACCTGATGGGAGGAGCTGGTATGTTCGCGGTATCTATATGGACAATTATTATGGGTAAATACTATGATAGCATTGTAATTTCAAAGCTGCCTGCCGGTTCTGATCCTGCTAAATATTTAACTGCAGCTCCAGGCACAGATATGGCCAAAGCGCTGGAAAGTGCAAAAAGCCTTGCTGGTCCGGATGTACTGCATTTTACACTCGCTATACCTTTGGTGTTGATAGTAGCCTTTACAGGACTTGTATTTTATATGCGTGCAAAGAAAAAAACAGCACCTTTAGCCACAGTAGTAGTATAACAGTCGATTTTTTTAGAATAAAATTGTATTTTTCACGATAATTAACAACACAACTAAAAAACAGTATAATCCCTCAAAATACGCATCAAAACAGGTGGGGTTTTGGCGGGTTATACCAATTAACCAACTAACTATTTATTGAAGTTTTGGCTTCGATAACTTTAAAAAATTAATTCAATGAAAAAGGTATTTTTTATTCTCTGCATCAGTGCGGTAGTTACTGCTTGCGGTGGCAATTCATTAAGTAAAGCTGGCGGCGACAGCACTGCTTCAACAAAAGCAACAACCGCTGATGCAGATACAGTTGTAGCCAAAACAGCTACCGATGCTGCTGGTACTTCTACAGCTTCGGCAGGCGAAAAGTTATTAGCGGCAAATGATTGCGGTACCTGCCATAAGGTAGATACTAAGGTTATTGGCCCTGCTTTCCAGGATATCGCCAAAAAATATGAAGCGTCAGAAGCTAACATCGACATGCTTGCCAAAAAAGTAATAACAGGCGGAAGCGGTAACTGGGGTACTATGGCCATGACTCCACACGCAGCGCTTGCCGAAAGCGATGCAAAAGAATTAGTAAAATACATTCTATCATTAAAAAAATAATCTTAATCAGATTCATCTAACCTAAAAATTATGACCGCTGGAATAAGGGCAAAGCTTTCTACAATGATGTTCCTGGAGTTTTTTATCTGGGGGGCATGGTTTGTAACTATGGGCACCTATTTAACAGTTACGTTAAAAGCCACAGGTACACAAAATGCCGGAGCTTATGCAACACAATCATTAGGAGCCATTATTGCTCCTTTTGTTATTGGGCTTATTGCTGATAAATACTTTTCGGCGCAAAAAATATTAGGTGTTTTACACTTGCTTGGTGCTGCCTCACTTTTTTATGCAACCACCATTGCCAGTTTTGACAAGTTTTATCCTAATATATTATTTTACATGATCATATACATGCCAACACTGGCATTGGTTAACTCGGTTTCATTTAAGCAAATGCAAAACCCAAGTAAGGAGTTTCCTCCTATACGGGTATTTGGTACTGCGGGATGGATAGTTGCCGGTTTAGTTATTGGTTATCTTGGATGGGAAAAATCGGGCTCCCTGGTGCTTACATTTAAAATGGCAGCAGGAGCTTCTTTAATATTGGGCTTGTTGAGTTTTACATTGCCTGATACCCCTCCTGTAAAAAAAGGTCAAAAAACATCTTTTGGAGATATCATCGGCTTGGATTCTATAGGTCTGCTTAAAAACAAGTCATACCTTACATTTTTCCTGGCATCTGTGGCAATCTGTATTCCGCTTGCATTTTACTACAATTTTACTAACCCCTTCTTAAATGAAGTGGGCGTAACAGCTGCTGCTGGTAAACAATCCATGGGGCAAATGTCTGAGCTTTTGTTTATGGCTTTAATGCCTTTGTTTTTTGTAAGGCTGGGCGTTAAGAAAATGCTTGCCGTGGGCATGTTAGCCTGGGTGCTGCGTTATTTATTGTTTGCTTATGGCGATATAGGCGCCAATTACTGGATGCTGATTGCCGGGATTGTGATGCATGGTATTTGTTACGATTTCTTCTTTGTTACCGGTCAAATTTATACGGATAACTTAGCTGGAGAGCGCTTTAAAAGTGCTGCACAGGGATTTATAACCCTGGCAACTTACGGTGTAGGGATGCTTATCGGCTCCTATATTTCTGGGCCGATAGTAGATCATTGGCAAACGTCCGCTACCTCACACAACTGGCAAACTATATGGCTTATTCCCGCAGGTATTGCTGCTGTTGTGTTGATATTTTTCCTTTTGTTATTTAAGGATACTAACGATATAGCTACCAAACCTGGTTTAGATATCCAGGAACCATCTGCGCAAACCGAGATATAAACCACTTATAAATTATGACCTCAAATCAAAACAGACGATCGGCTATAAAAAGTATAGTTACGGGTACTGCCGCAATTACCACGGCAGGCATGTTATCGTCATTTAAATCTGGAGAAAAAGAAATGATTGTTGATACTGCTTTAAAAGGTAATATTAATCATGCCGTATGTCGTTGGTGTTATGGCGATATGTCTGTAGAGCAGCTTTGCGCCGCAGCTAAAGATATCGGTATAAAAGGTATTGATTTGGTTGGCCCGGCAGATTGGCCTACACTTCAAAAATATGGCTTGTTCTCGTCTATGTGTAACGGTGCCGAGATTAACCTCACCGATGGTTTTGGTGACAAAGAGTTTCATGCCCAGTTGCACAAAAACTATAGCGAGATGATTCCTAAAGTTGCTGCTGCAGGTTATAAAAACCTCATCTGTTTTAGCGGAAGCCGCCGTGGTAAGGATAACGAAACCGGTTGGAACAACTGTGTGGAGGGATTAAAACCTATGGTTGAGCTTGCCGAAAAACATAATGTTGTTTTGGTAATGGAGTTGCTGAACAGCAAAATTGATCACAAAGATTACCAGTGCGATAGGGTAGAATGGGGTGCGGAGTTAGCCAAACGGTTAGGTTCAGAGCACTTTAAACTCCTGTTTGATATTTATCATATGCAGATAGATGAGGGTGATGTGATCCGCAACATTCGTCAGTATCATCCCTACATTAATCATTATCATACTGGTGGGGTTCCCGGCCGTAATGAGATTGATGAATCACAAGAGCTTTATTATCCGGCTATTATGAAAGCTATTGTAGAAACAGGGCATAAAGGTTTTGTTGCTCAGGAATTTATTCCCAAGCAAAAAGATAAGGTTGCATCACTCCGTAAAGCGGTACATATTTGCGACGTTTAAACCTTCGGGTCAGAATACACTCAAACAAAGCATAAACCAAAAAGAAATACATGACAACCAGAAGAACATTTTTAGCACAGGCCGGTCTACTTTCGGCGGGTGTGATGTTGGCGCCGTCTTTATTATCGGCAAAAGAAAAAAACGGAGCAGGTCTGCAATTATACAGTCTGCGCGATCAGTTACCTAAAGATGTTAAAGGTGTAATAGGTAAAGTGGCCAAAGCAGGCTATAAAGAAGTTGAAACCTTTGGCTATAATAAAAATACAGGCTACTGGAGTTTGCCAAGCAAGGATTTTGGTCAGCTATTGAAAGATAATGGATTGAGCAGTCCAAGCGGTCACTATGGTTTGGATTCGTATTTTGGCGAAGGTAAAACCGACGACCTTAAAATGTACATGGATGTAGCCAACACCATTGGGCAAACTTATATTATTGTACCATCATTAAACCATAACTTTATTAAAACGGTTGACGACTGTAAAGGCGTTGCTGAAAAAATGAACAAAGCCGCCGAAATTTGTAAGGCAGCTGGTTTAAAATTGGGCTATCATAACCACAATTTTGAGTGGGCGCCGGTTGGCGATACAACTTTTTACGATGTGATACTTAACAATACCGATCCTAAACTGGTAAATATGGAGATGGATCTTTACTGGGTAGTACGTGCAGGACAGGATCCTTTGGCAATTTTTGAAAAGCACCCGGGCCGTTTTACCTTTGTGCATATTAAAGACAGGGATAAAACCAACCCTAACCTGAACACAGAGATTGGCACCGGTGATATCGACTTTAAAGCAATATTGGGCAAAGCTAAACTTGGCGGTGTAAAACACTTTATTGTTGAGCAGGAAAACTACACCAATATTGATCCTTACGTAAGTATTGCTCAAAGTGCTGCATACTTAAAAAACACGCTTCATATTTAATAAAACCAATTATAAAATGAGATATTCAATAATATTAACCACCATTTTAGCCGGAAGTTTCTTTATGGCTAATGCACAAAACGCTAAACCAGAAGATACCGAAATCTGGGAGCCAATTCCAAAAGTTGTTGCTCCGGCTAAAGTATTAGGAGATGCCCCCTCAGACGCTGTTATTTTGTTTGACGGTAAAAACCTTGACGAATGGGTATCTGTTGAAGATCAGACCCCTGCAAAATGGCTTGTTAAAGGAGGTATCCTTACTGTAAACAAAAGCACAGGCAATATTGAAACAAAAAAGAAATTTGCCAATTATCAGTTGCATATTGAGTGGCGCGTACCTGCAAGTATTACCGGTACAGGCCAGGCCCGTGGCAATAGCGGTATCTTCTTAGCCTCATTAGGTAAAGGTGATGCTGGTTATGAGTTACAGGTTTTGGATTCATACAACAACAAAACCTATGTTAATGGTATGGCCGGTAGTTTGTACAAACAAGTTATTCCGTTGGCAAACCCAGGTCGTAAACCAGGTGAGTGGAATGTTTATGATGTAGTTTGGACAGCCCCTGTATTTAATGAGGATGGTACACTAAAATCAGCTGCAAGAGCAACTGTATTTTTCAATGGCGTACTGGTTGAAAACAACTTTGAGCTGCTTGGTCCAACCCAATACATAGGTAAACCATCTTACGAAGGTAAGAAGCACGGTGCAGCACCTATAAAACTACAAGCCCATGGTGACAAAAGCGAGCCGCTTAGTTTCCGTAATATCTGGGTTAGAGAATTGTAAAATAAGTTCTTTTGATATTTAAGGAGCCTGCCAGCGTTAGTTGGCGGGCTTTTTTAATGTTATAAAAGACGAATTGTTATGCCGAAATAGATTGTCTCGGAAAGCTTAATATCGTTACATTCTTTGTGCATTGTCTTTTATCATGATTCTTATCTCCTGACGCTATTTCCTATTATATTTACGAAATTTTAAACCCACATGAAAAAAATATCTATTCGCTTAATTACTTTGCTTTTAAGCTTCCTGTTTTTTGCTTCGAATGTTTCTGCCTCCCCCAAAAGATATTATTACGAGCTCAAAGTTTATCATTTCAAAACCTTTGAACAGGAAAATAGAATAGAACATTATTTAAAAGATGCTTATTTGCCTGCTTTGCACAGGGCCGGGATTGCTAATGTTGGTGTATTTAAGCCGGTAAAACAGGATACCGCCGATAGGCGTATTTACGTTTATACTCCATTTACTTCGTTGGATAAGCTTACCGGTATTGATAAAAAACTACAGGCAGATACCAAGTATTTTACCGATGGAGAGGACTATATGAACGCGGATTATAAGGATGCACCATACACCCGTATAGAAATAATGATATTGCACGCCTTCCCTGGTATGCCTGCCCCGGCGGTACCGCTACTTACCGGAAACAAAGCCGATAGGATATATGAATTGCGGAGTTATGAAAGCGCTACCGAGAAATATAACTTCAACAAGGTGCGTATGTTTAATGATGGTGATGAAATAGGTCTTTTTAAAAGGCTTGGCTTTAACGCGGTTTTTTACTCAGAGGTGGTATCGGGCGCCCATATGCCGAATTTGATGTACATGACTACTTTTAATAATAAGGATGATAGGGATAAGCATTGGGATGCATTTGGCAAAGATGTATATTGGAAAACCTTATCTGCAAAAGCTGAATTTCAGAACAATGTATCACATGTTGATATCACCTTTCTTTACCCGGCAGACTATTCAGACTATTAACGTTCTTTAAATAGAGTTCACGATTTATTTATATGCAGCAAACAGGACAACTGTATGCTGAGAAAGAAATAACACCTGTGTCCAGTTAGGTTTCCTCGCAAACACTATAAAATGTTTACCGAATACAAACAGAACATTTTTTATCAGTTTTAGAAAAGAAAGATGGAATTGCAAGTATTCAGCATTTTTACGCTGGTTTTTTCAATCTGAATTGACAGGATGCCTTGATATGTATGCTATTTTAAAATTTAAAGTGGCAGATTTTCAGTGTTTTATATTTTATGTACTGGGTTTTATCAGCCGATGGGGAGGTTGATGAAAAATTGTTTATTTCTCTGCAAGTTCCGTATAAAAGTTATTGAATCTAACGCTACATTTTTTGAGATGAAATTTTGATGAAAAATTAACATTAAAGGCCTGATTTTTGCTGTGATTTTCTTGTGGGAATTACAAAGAAGATAATGATTGCGGATGATGATCCGGGAATTGTGGATGCGGTAGAGATCATCTTGGATTTTGAAGGTTATGAGGTTTCGTCGACGGTAAATGGAGCTACTGTTTTGGATATGAAAACGGAGTTTCCTGACCTGCTTTTGCTTGATATCTGGATGTCCGGATCAGACGGACGCGATATTTGTCGTGAACTTAAACAACGAGCCGATACCAAAGCTATTCCCATTATTATGATATCTGCCAGCCGCGATATCGAGCGCTCTGCTTACGAAGCTGGTGCCGATGACTTCCTTGCCAAGCCTTTTGAAATTGATGACCTGTTGGGGAAAATAAGGCGGTTGCTGTAAAATTTGATTAGCAGATTAGTATAAAATATTAAAAGCTCATACACTGAGCTAATATATATTCGTGTGTTTTTATTTTAAAGGGAATTTCTCAGATTCCATCACAACAAGTTATTAATCCTTGTCTTTAAAAACAGGACCTGTTATAATTCATCTTAGGACTATAGGTCTTCAGAAGACCTAAAAAAGGCGTGGGCAATGTGCGATTCCTTCCTCGGGGAAGGGGAGGTAGGGGTTAAATCAGGCGTTCAAGTGCCGTTGCCGATGGTTGTCGGCGAAAACCATCCCAGCGATTGCGCGCATCTCAGCCGCAATTCCTCAGTCTCTCAGTCTCCTGTTCATTATCACAAAATCTGTCCGATATCGATCACTTTTTTAAAGCTTTTAATTTATAAGTATCTTATAATTAGATTATTACAATTGGTATGGCTCTTGCAAAACCTTATGCAAATTATATCACAATGGATAAGGAAATTACGCTCGAGGTATCATCGCAAAAAAGAAAAAAAGGAGCGTTGATAACAGTTATAAGCATCACAGTATTGATACTGTTAATAGTTGTACTTCGCGGATTCATCAAATCATCAGTAAAAAAATCTGAGATAACCATGGCTACTGTTGAGGTAGGCAATATAGAAAATACCCTTAACGCTACAGGCGAGGTTTTGCCGGAATTTGAAGAGATTATTACCAGCCCTATAAATGCATCAATAAAAAGCGCGCTGATGGATGCCGGTAATAAAATTAAGCCGGGCCAATCGATACTCACACTTGATAAATCGGCTACGCAAACAGAATTTGATAAACTGAATTTTACGCTGGAATCTAAGCGTAACGAGATTAGCAAGTTAAAGCTCGATCTGGGCAAGAGCTTTTACGATATTCAATCCAATAACGATATCAAACAACTGCGGATCAGCAACCTGGCTGATGCTGTTGAAAATGCCAAACGGTTGTTTAAAGCTGGCGGAGGCACCCGGGAAGGGATTGAACAGGCCGAGCTTAATCTGAAAGTTGCTCAGTTAGAGAAAAAACAACTGGAAAACGAGATCCGGAATAAGCAGCAAACCATGCAGATCGAGATTAAAGAAGCGCAGATAGCGGCCGATATCCAGGTAAATGATATCAACGCATTGCAGCGCAAATTAAACCTGGCTAATGTAGTTGCCACCCGTGCTGGTGTTATCACCTATGTAAATAAAAATATTGGAGCAAATGTGCATGAAGGCGAAACGCTTGCCCGTATTGCCGATCTGGGCAGTTTCAAAGTATCGGGCAGTATATCAGATAATTCTATGGATCAGTTACATAGTGGTATTCCGGTTATTATCCGTATTAACGACAATCAACTGCGCGGCCACGTAACCAATGTATCCCCATCTATACAAAACAGCATTATTTCTTTCGATATCCAGTTAGATGACCGGGCTAACAAACTGCTTCGCCCAAACATGAAAGTGGATGTTTTTTTGGTAACTGCAACGCATAACAAGATCATGCGGGTGGCTAACGGGCCGGCGTTCAAGGGGCCAGCTGTGCAGGATATTTTTGTGGTAAACAACGGCAAGGCGGAGAAGCGCACGGTGCACATCGGCCTCACCAATTTTGATTATGTGGAAATACAGGATGGTGTTAAACCCGGCGATGTGGTGATTACAACAGACATGAGCGAATATAAAAACTCAAAAGAAGTAACGATTACGAATTAATAGCCTCAGCCCAAATGAAACTTTTATACTCCATATTATTGCTAACCATTAGCACAAAGTTATTTGCCGGCGGCAGCAACGATACGCTGCGCTTAACTTTACAGCAAGTGGTTGAAATGGCGAAGGCTAATTCTATAGCTGCCAAGCAAGCTGCCACCGTGCGCGAAACCAAGTATTGGGAATATCGTACCTATAAATCAAATTACCAGCCGCAGCTATCGTTAAGCGGTATCCTGCCTGGTTATACTAAATCCTTTACACAGGTGCAACAGCCCGATGGTACCATCCGATTTCAGCCTATTCATAATGATAACTCATCGCTGGCACTTAACTTTAGTCAGAGTATTACGGCTACAGGAGGTACTATTTATGGCACAACCCAACTGCAACGGTTTGATGATTTCGACAGGCATAATATCCTGTACAATGGGATTCCTTACGGTATCGGTTATACCCAGCCACTCTTCCAGTTTAACAGCCTTAAATGGGACAAAAAAATAGAGCCCTTAAAATATAATGAAAGCAAACAGGCCTATATTGAGGCGCAGGAAAAGATTGCTATAGATGTTGAAGGTTTCTTTTTTGACTTGTTACTGGCCCAGGTTAATTTAAAAATTGCCGAAACTAACTATGTAAATACGCAAAAGATCATGAACATTGCCAACACTAAATTTGAGTTGGGCAAGGTATCAAAAAACGAGATATTGCAATTGCAGCTGGAACAGATCAACGCAAAAAAGGCGGTAGGTACCGCTAAACGCGATATGGAAATTGCTACCCTAAATCTGCGCAGTTATACCGGGCTGGAGGGAGAGGAGAAGATAGTGCTGGCTGTGCCCGAGAACATCAGCCAGATGCAGGTATCATCAGATAAAGTTTTGGCAGAAGCATTTTCTAATCGCTCGGATGCCATTGCGTTTTTAAGGCGTGTTGCCGAAGCTAAAAGGGATGTGGCCAAGGCAAAGGGTCAAAATGGTTTAACTGCTACGCTGAATGCCAACCTGGGCTATTCAAATACGGCAACCAGTATTCCCGGCGTGTATAAAAATCCACAAAACCAGCAGGTGCTGCAGGTACAGTTAGCCGTGCCGATATTGGATTGGGGCCGTTCAAAATCGCGCGCCAAAACAGCATTAGCCAATCAGCAATTTACCGAGTATGCCGTTGAGCAGGATAAGCAAACTTTTAAGCAGCAGATAGTAACCCAGGTATCGCTTTTTAACGTGATGAAAGAGCAGCTGGTATACACCGCCGAGGCTGATAGTATTGCATCCGAGAAATACCAGATAGCCCGCGAACGCTATGTTTTAGGCGATCTGAGCATCACCGACCTCGGCATAGCCTTCCGCGAGAACGACCAGGCCAAACGGGATTATGTAGCTTCGCTCCGCGATTTTTGGGGAGCCTACTATCAGTTGCGCTACCTGTCACTTTACGATTTTGAAACCAACAAAAAAATCACATATCAATAAATAAAAATAAATTCAATAACTCAATATTCAGTCATTCACTAATTAAATAGACCCAAATCACTAATTCACTAACTCAATAAATCACTAATTAAAAAGATATGATCCGTTTACAAAACATTGAAAAAGTGTACCGCACAGACACTATAGAAACTCTGGCCCTTAATAGCATAAGCCTTGATATTGCCAAAGGCGAATTTTTATCCATCATGGGCCCATCCGGCTGTGGTAAAAGTACCTTGTTGAATATTATGGGTCTGCTGGATGCACCGTCAAAAGGGATGATCAAAATTGCCGATAAATCAACCGAAAATCTAAATGATAAGCAGCTGGCGCAGTTCAGGAATAAAACACTGGGCTTTATCTTCCAGAGTTATCACCTCATCAATGATTTGCAGGTATTGGATAACGTGGAGTTGCCGCTGCTATACCGCGATACCACGGCTAAAGAACGCAAAAGACTGGCAACTGAGGCGCTGGAAAAAGTAGGTTTAGCTAACCGTGTTAAACATTTCCCTACCCAGTTATCGGGTGGTCAAAGGCAGCGTGTGGCTATAGCAAGAGCCATTGTGGGCAGGCCGGACATTATTTTGGCCGATGAGCCAACCGGTAACCTGGATAGCGCCATGGGTAACGAGATTATGGAGATCCTGATCAACCTGAACCGTAATGAAGGTACCACCATTGTAATGGTTACACACGATGAAAATATGGCTCACAAAACACACCGTTTGGTGCGCCTGTTTGATGGTTCGCAAGTTCAATAATTAACCGCTTAAATATAATGTTATGCTTAAAAATTATTTTAAAATAGCCATAGCGGTATTGCGCCGAAGAAAGTTCTTCACCTTTATCAGCCTGTTTGGTATCAGCTTTACGCTTACCATACTTATGGTATTAACCGCATTTATAGATAAGGTTATTGGCGATAACTACCCCGATAAAAAAAGGGACAGGTTATTGTACGTCAACCGCATTGAGCAGAAGGGCAAGGATAACATGACCTCGGGCACCTTATCCTACTATTTCCTGAGTCATTATACCGGTATGATGAAAACGCCGGTTAAAGTGGCCATATCATCGGGCTTTAACGGTACCAATACCTATGTAAATAATAAAAAGATAGCTGTAAGCTATAAATATACCAATGCCGAATTTTGGGATGTAATGGATTACGATTTCACAGAAGGTAAGCCATTTAACAAACAAGAGGTAGACAATGCTGATCATGTAGCCATCATATCTGAAGATATGAAGAGACAGTATTTTGGCGATGTTGGCCCGGTTGTGGGCAAATACATCGAGGCGGATAACGTGAATTACCGGGTGTTGGGCGTGGTTAAAAATGTGCCCGTAACCAGTTATATGTTTTTTAGCGATATCTACCTGCCATATACGGTATCAAAAGCCGATTATAAGAGTAAAAGCTATGGCGGCGGCTACATGGGCGTGCTATTGGCGGCCTCGAAAGATGACGTGCCCAAAATGCAGGCCGAATACGAAAACCTGATGAAACGCGTACCGGTTGAAAGTAAAGACTATCAACATTTATACAGCCATGCCAACAGTTTTTTCAGAAGTTATGTTGATACCGGTAATGAGGCTTCCTCTGGTGTATTCATCGTGGTTACAGCTATCAGCATATTTGTATTCATATTTATGCTGTTGCCAACGCTTAACCTGGTAAATATCAATATTACCCGCATTATGGAGCGGTCGTCAGAGATTGGCGTGCGTAAAGCTTTTGGGGCGTCGTCAAAAACGCTGGTTTACCAGTTTATAGTCGAAAACCTGATCCTTACCTTGTTGGGTGGTATCATCGGCACATTGTTATCAGTAATTGCACTTTGGGCCATTAATAATGCCGATCTGATAGCCAACCTGCAGTTAAGCATCAACTTTACGGTATTGTTCATCGCCCTATTGGCATGCCTTATTTTTGGCTTTCTGTCGGGCGTGTATCCGGCCTGGCGCATGTCGAAACTCAATGTGGTTACCGCGCTTAAGGCTCAATAATTTTTCATCATTAAATTCAAAATATTATGTTTAAGCATTTATTTAAACTCATCTGGAACAAAAAGAAACAAAACTTTTTGCTCATGACCGAGATGCTGGTATCCTTTATGGTGCTCTTCGCGGTGTTTACGCTAATGGTTTATTACTATGATAACTACAAAAAGCCTATGGGTTTCAAATACCAGGATGTTTGGGTTATCAATATTAATAACTCGTACCAAACAAAAAATACAGATTCACTCGATCTGTATTACGAAACATTAAGAAAAATCATCAAATCCTTGCCCCAAGTACAAGATTTGAGTTTTGTGAGCGGCAATGTTCCGTTTTCGAACCAGATTAACCAGGGTGGTTTAACTTTTAAAGGTAAACACATTGATCATCTAAATAATTTTACAGCAGAAGACAGTTATAAAGAGACAATGGATTTGGATGTTTTGGAAGGTCGCTGGTATAACAAATCAGACGCCGTATCAAAATATAAACTTGTAGTGATTGATGCCGATTTAAAGGAAGCCACTTTTGGAAAAGAACAGGCCGTAGGTAAGCTTTTGGGTAATGATGACGATAAAAAGAAAATGAAGGTGATAGGAGTGATCCAAACTATAAAACGAAACGGCGACTATGTGAAAGCTGGTCCTGGCCTTTATTTTCGCGCCGATACAGGCTCATTCAGGTGGTTAAGTAAAATACTCGTTAAAGTTAGTCCCGGTGCCGATGCTGCTTTTGAAGGTAAGCTTTACAAAACCATGGCTGGTTACATGAAAAACTCTAATATTGAAATTGAACATTTAACCAATAAATTAAAGGATACCAATTACTTCGCGGTGATCCCAATGATCGTATTATCCATAGTAAGCTGTTTCCTGATCATCAATGTCGCCCTTGGTTTGTTTGGGGTGCTTTGGTACAACATCAATAAACGTAAAGGTGAGATAGGTTTACGCAGGGCGATAGGTGCAACAGGTAACTCGGTATCATCGCAACTGGTCATGGAATCTATGATATTGGCTACGCTTTCGCTCATTATCGGATCGTTTTTTGCCATACAGTTTCCGTTGCTGAACGTGTTTGATCTATCGGCGCATATTTATATTATAGGTATGTTGCTGTCTATCATATTCGTTTACCTGCTGGTACTGGTTTGTTCATTATATCCCGGCAGGCAGGCGGCGGCAATTTATCCGGCAGTTGCTTTACACGAAGAATAATTACGATATTAACCTGCAATTATGATATTGGTTATTGATGATGATATTGCTGTACGTACCTCGCTTTTGTTGCTGCTAAAAAGCGAAGGTTATGATGTGTTAAGTACCGAAGAACCCGCTGAGGCCATTAAGATCATAAAGAAAAAAAGCCCTGAGCTGATCATTCTCGACCTGAATTTCTCTATCGATACTTCGGGCCGGGAGGGGATGGATTTGCTTGAAAAGATAAAACAGGTTAACAGCGCTATTCCGGTGGTGCTGATAACCGGCTGGGGAAGTATCGAACTGGCTGTAAAAGGAATGAAGCTGGGTGCCAATGATTTTATTAATAAGCCATGGAACAACGAGTACCTTTTACAGTCGGTTAAAACCCTGCTTGATCTGCAGGATAAAAAAACGGAGCATCGTACCCGCAAGCAATTGGATAAAACGTACAACTTTCAGCACATTATAGGCGAAGATGCTAAAATGCTGGATATCCTGGAAACCATTGGGCGGGTAGCTACTACCGATGCATCTATCCTCATCATGGGCGAAAGCGGCACGGGTAAAGAATTAATAGCGGAGGCTATTCACCAGAATAGCTTGCGCCGCAACAAGCCATTTATAAAGGTGAACCTGGGCGGCATTTCCACATCTTTGTTTGAGAGCGAGATGTTCGGCCATATCCGGGGAGCTTTTACAGATGCCCGGTTTGATAGGGTGGGCCGTTTTGAAATGGCAAATAAGGGGACTATATTTTTAGATGAGATAGGCGACCTTGATGCCAGCAGCCAGGTGAAACTGCTGCGGGTGTTGCAGGATAGGACCTACGAAATGCTGGGTAGCAGCCGTACCAAAACGCTGGATACCCGGGTGGTTTGTGCCACCAACAAAAACCTTAATGAAATGGTATCGCGCGGTACTTTCAGGGAAGATTTGTTGTATCGTATAAATCTGATTACCGTTTATCTGCCTGCCTTGCGCGAGCGGCCAAAGGATATTCCTTTACTGGTTGATTTTTTTATTAATAATTTAAAAGAGATCTATAACAGGCCAAAATTATCTGTGGCGCCATCGGCCATGAAGTGGCTGCAAACTTTACCTTTACCGGGCAACATAAGGCAGTTGAAAAACCTGGTGGAACGTTCTATACTGGTAAGTAAAAAAGACGAACTTGGTATTGATGATTTTCGCTCGCAACTGGAACTATCGCCGGTAAAAAAAGGGAACATGCAGTTGCCGGGTGTAGGCACTTTAACTTTGGAGGAAGTAGAGGTAGAGATGATAAAGCGTGCCATGGATCACCATAAAAATAAAATAAGCAGAGCCGCGGCGGCCCTGGGGCTTACGCGAAGCGCCCTGTACCGCCGGCTGGACAAATACCAGATACCATACGATGAAGCTGAGGACTAAATATGTTTTATTTGTTGTAATACTGCACCTGCTCATCCTTGTGCTCACCTATTTTATTTTTAACCAAAACAAGATCTTTTTTATTGCTTCAGAGGCGTTTGTGCTTATTTCGGTTGTGGTAGCCGTACAGCTTTATCGGCAGTTAATCAACCCTTTAAAATTATTGATGCAGGGGGTAGAAGCTATAAAGGACAAGGATTTTAATGTTAAATTTTTATCAACCGGCAAACACGAGGTAGATGCGCTGATTGATGTTTATAACCAGATGATGGACGAGCTGAGAACAGAACGCACAAGGCAGGAGCAGCAGCATTTCTTTTTAGAAAAGCTGATCTATACTTCGCCAACGGGCATCATTATATTGGATTTTGATGATCGTATACAGCAGATAAACCCCAAGGCCCTGCAGTTATTGGCTATCGCCGAGGATCAATTGCATGGTACCTCCATACATGAATTGGAGCACCCCTTATTTGAGCAAATGCGTGCATTAAAATCGGGCGAAACCGTGGTAGTAAAGCTGGATGGCGTAAGTTCATTTAAACTGCAGAAATCGCATTTTGTAGACAGAGGGTTTTCTCGCCATTTTATTATGATAGAGGATTTGACGGCCGAAATACTGGCGGCCGAGAAAAAGGTTTATGGCAAGGTGATCAGGATGATGGCGCACGAGGTAAATAACACCATTGGTCCTGTTAATTCCATCATGCAATCGGCTATGAAAACTCACCAGCTTTGGGAGGGCCATGAATTTGATGTGCTGAAAGATGCATTGCAGGTAGCTATGGACCGTAACCAAAACCTCAACTTATTTATGCGCAACTTTGCCGATTTGGTGAAGCTGCCGCCTGCCAATAAACAACCAATGGTACTTCAGAATCTTATCCAGTCTGTAGCCACCTTAATGGACATTAAAGCCAAAGAAAAAGGAGTTAGGTTTGAATTTAACCTACCCGATGATGTGGTAAACATATTGGCCGATGAACAGCAGCTGGAGCAGGCTTTAATTAATATTGTAAAAAACGCCATCGAATCAATTGATGGCGGTGGTTTGGTGAAATTCACGCTTATCCCCAGTGAAAGAAAACTCATCATTACCGATACCGGTAAGGGCATTACCGCCGAACAAAGCACTAATCTTTTTTCACCATTCTTCAGCACCAAAAAAGACGGGCAGGGGATAGGGCTTACCCTAACAAGGGAAATTCTGCTGAATCACGGTTTTGAATTCAGTTTAAAAACTGTTGCCGAGAAGCAAACGGAGTTTGTAGTGTGGTTTAATTAGTTAAATAAGTTATGTCACGAGGGATAAAATGCTGGGACAGCAAAGGATCAATTAATGTTTAAAAAGATTTGTCATCCTGAACGCAGTGAAGGATCTATTATTCGCCATGCTTCTTCGCCCTGTAAAGTCTGCGAATAGATCCTTCACTGCGTTCAGGATGACAAAAGTTTTTTTTGCAAATATGTCATTGCAAGCAATCGCGAACTGTGCATATTCGCCCTGTAATGTTTCGAGGTTGCCGTGCTGCGCTCGTAATGACGATTATGTAAGTAGTTGATTGTTAGTGTTGTTTTGTAGAGACGCATATTTGCGTCTCCCGCGTGAAAATCGGCGATGTAAATCCGCTCTGTATAGCTGGAGACGCAAATATGCGTCTATACGAAAAGCCTCGCCTGCCATAGGTCATCACCATTTTTTTAGGTTTATCCCTGGGGGATTCTCAGCGATGACAATTACTATTTTGTCGCTGCAACCTTATTCTTCTTCCCCCAACTCACATAAGAAACCACCAATATTGCCAAAAATATAAGTGGGGCCACCCGCATAGCAACAGGATCGCCCGAGGCTGAGTGCGCGATAAAGGCGGATATAAATACGATGAATAATCCGGCATAGGCCCATTCTTTTATTTTGGGTAAAACCGGAACAAGAAGTAATAAGGCGGCTATCACTTTGGCAATGGCCAGTTCAATTCTGAAATAATCGGGAAAACCGAGGTGCTTAAATGCCTGTGCCATCTCTGGCTTGGTGAGGTAGGCAAAGGCCGAGTAGGTCATCATTAATGAAATAATAGAAGTAGTAACCCAGTAAGTAATTTTAGTAGCTTTCATGTTTGTATTTTGTTATACAAACTTATGTATCTTTGCTATCAATAAGATACTACTATCCCAAAGGATAGCGGTATCCTTTAGGATAGTTCATCAATATGGAAACACTTACAGATAACCACATTCATACCCCCGAAGCCTGTAACGCCAGTATAAACGCTGTGCGTGATACCCTATATGTGCTGAATGGAAAATGGAAACTGCCATTAATAGTCGCCCTGCAAAATGGCCCCCTGCGGTTTAATGATATTCAGCGGGCATTGGGCGATATCACCCCTAAAATTTTGTCGAAGGAACTACGGGAACTTGAACTGAATGAATTTTTAACCCGCAAAGTTGAATCAACCAGGCCTGTTACCGTTACCTATCAGCTTGCAGAATATAGCCGATCATTAAATAGTGTGATAGATGAGTTAAGGAACTGGGGCATACAGCACCGCGAGCGGATAGTAGCCAGCCGAAAAAAAATGGTATAAAGCTCATGGGCATATTGCATGGTTTTTTTATCCCTTTTACACTTTTAAACCGATTATTAATATAATCATTTTAAATCCCTAAATCCTTTTAGTAATGTTGTATATCCAATTCAAACATCTACTATGCAACGGCGACATTTTATCAAACTTACAACAACTACCGGTGCGGCTATATTATTTAGTCGGCTAACTTATGCAACGTCAACCCAAACAACGGCCATCAATCTGCCCGATGAGGTTTGGGCACAATCCGGCACCGAATGGTTTAAGCTGAAGAATACCAATGGCAGTAAATTCAGTTATAATGATATCGAGGTTACGGTTAAAGCCAATGGAAATGCAAAAGGGGTATATATACAATCGCCAACTCAGCAGCTTAATTCGGTGCGTTTAAAATGGAAACACAATACATCATCATCAGCAAAATATCTGGGCGATCATTGGGAGCGCTCTTATGGCGACCTGCAATGGAAAACCGGTTTTAATGGTGGTAAAAGTCCATGGTATGTAATTATTAATGATGGAAAGCAAACGGCGTGTTTCGGCGTAAAAACGGGCGCTAATAGTATTTGCTGGTGGGGCTTGGGTGCCGATAGTCTCGATCTTAATTTGGATACACATTCGGGCGGTAACGGTGTATTGTTGGGTAATCGTACTTTGCATGCCGCGGATATTGTTACTACCCATGGCTTGCCCGGCGAAACACCTTTCCGTACCGATCATCGGTTTTGCGGTATCATGTGCGAAAAACCGCGCTTACCCAAACAGCCAATTTATGGTATCAATGACTGGTACTTTGCTTATGGCAACAACAATTTCGACCTGATAAAACAAACCACCGCCATGATGAGCGAGCTGGTTACAGATACTAATAACAAGCCATTTTCTGTAATTGATGCAGGCTGGGCTACCTATTCGCCCTTATTACCGGGCGACGGCGGCTGGAATGATGATTTTTCTAAACCCAACGATAAATTTAAAGATATGCACCTGTTGGGCGATGAGATCAAAAAGCTGGGTATGCGCCCCGGTTTGTGGATGCGCCCGCTTTGTGCCCGCCATGATGAAAAAGCAAGTTTACTGGCCCCAAAGATCCCAGGCAGAGACGATCCTAAAAACCCAACCCTCGATCCAACCATCCCCGAAAATATTGAACGCGTTAAACGCAACTTTGATTTTTACAAGCAATGGGGCTATGAGATGGTGAAACATGATTTTAGCACCTATGATATTACCGGCCGCTGGGGCATTGATATGAAGGACAGTATAACTACAGCTGGCTGGAATTTTAACGACAGGAGTAAAACCACTGCCGAGATCATCCTGCATCTGTATCGCTCCATCCGTGAGGCGGCGGGTGATGGTATTTATGTGATTGGTTGTAACACTATGAGTCATTTAAGTGCAGGCATATTTGAAATGTGCCGGATAGGAGACGATACCAGCGGGAATGAATGGGCCCGAACACGCAAAATGGGGGTAAATACATTGGCTTTCCGCTTGCCGCAGCACAATAAATTTTATGCCGTTGACGGGGATTGTGTTGGCCTTACCACAAAAATTGAATGGGCAAGAAACAAACAATGGCTTGAATTATTGGCAGAAAGCGGTGCACCATTATTCGTCTGCGGGCAACCCGAGGCAATGGGCGCCGAACAAAAGGCAGCCGTAAAAAAGGCATTCGCCGCTGCCGCCAAAGTACTACCCTTAGGCGAACCCCTGGATTGGATGGACACCATGCTGCCCGAAAAATGGAAACTGAATGGTAAGGTGGTTGAGTTTAATTGGGCGTAAGGCGTTACTGCATGGTATCGAGTCGACTCACCCCGGCTATGCTACGCTGGGTGACGAGCGAAGCGATGTCGGGGTGAGTCGGTTGCCAGCGTTCAAAGCCAAGTTGTAGAATCCCAGATTTACGAAGTTTTTAAAACTTCGTAAATCTTTTACCTTTTACCTTTTACCTTTTACCTTTTACCTTTTACCTTTTACCTTTTACCTTTTACCTTTTGGTATTTATCCTTCAGATTATCAATGTTTTATTCCTTTCGATTGACATAAATACGGAACGCAATTCCCTCCGTAAACAATGTAATCATTATCTTGTTCCACATTTACTTTGAACAGGACAATTTATCATGAAGAAAATATTGCTATTTATACCCATACTTTTTATACTGTCATGCGGGCATGATCCGGCTCAGCTACAGGAAAATAAGAAGCTTAATAGTCTTGCGGTTGAGTATGTTAGGTTGGGGCTAACTATCGGTCAATATGATGCTGATTTTGTAGATGCCTACTATGGTCCGGATTCGTTAAAGCCGAAGCAAGCGCCTGCAAAAGAGTTTCCGAAGGATAGTTTGCTGGCCAATACCAATGTTTTAATGAATGAGTTGAAAATTATTTCAACTAACTCAGCGGTAGATACCAATAAAATACGCGCAAATTGGCTTATGGATCAGCTGGTAGCATTCAGCAGGCGCATCAGGATTTTTTCTGGCGAGGAAAGGCCCTTTGATGAAGAATCAAAAGAGCTTTTTGGCGTAGTTGCACCTGTTTACACCGAGGATTATTTTAAGTCCCAGGTAAATTTGCTTGATAGTATTTTGCCGGGTAAAGGCCGGGTGAACGACCGTTTTCAAAAACTGGCTAATAAATTCATTATCCCGAAAGATAAACTCGACCCGGTGATTAAGGCTGCTATTGCCGAAGCCCGCAAGCGAACTATGGCCCACTACACTTTACCTGCAGGCGAAGCTTTTACGCTGGAGTATGTAACTAATAAACCATGGAGTGGCTATAACTGGTACAAAGGCAATTATAAAAGCACGGTGCAGATTAATACCGATCTGAAAATTTTTATTGATCGGGCAATTGATGTGGGCAGCCATGAAAGTTACCCCGGTCACCACGTGTACAATATGTTGTTGGAGAAAAATCTGTATCACGATAAAGGTTGGGTAGAAGTATCCATGTACCCACTTTTTAGTCCGCAAAGTTTAGTTGCCGAGGGGAGCGCTAATTACGGTATTGAAGTAGCTTTCCCCGGAGATGAAAAGGTGAAGTTTGCTAAAAACGTATTGCTGCCATTGGCTGGTTTAGATACAGCCGGCATCAACGTGTATTTTAAAGCTCTTGCCATAAAAGGCACACTAAATTATGCCCGTAACGAGGCCGCGAGGGGATTGATTAACAAGACGATGTCGCGCGATAAAGCAACCACTTATCTTACTAAATATTGTTTGATGAATGATGAAACGGCTGCCAAATCCATTAGTTTTATTAAAAAATACCGCAGTTATGTAATCAATTATAACTATGGTTTGGATATGGTAAAAAACTATATAGAAAAAAATGGCGGTACCCCCAAAGACCCTATAAAACGATGGGAACTTTTTGGTAGATTGCTGAGCAATGAGGTAACAACCGAAGAGTTGCTCAAAAAATAAACCGCCATGTTCAAAAAAGTCATCCCTTTTAGTTTAATAGCTATATTAATAGCCTGTACCTGCTATGCTCAAAAAAAGGCAGTCTGGCTTGATTCAGATACAGGTAATGAAATGGATGATCTGTATGCCATCACTTACCTGCTTAAAGATCCGCAGGTAAATGTTGTTGGCCTAAGTTCTGCACATTTCAATAATGCCGATATGCTGGTTGGCGATAAATGGCATTATTACCCCACAAAAAATATCAATACGGTACAACTAAGTCAGGACTTGAATGAGCAGTTACTACAACTTACTTCCAGAACAGATGTGCCTCATCCACTGGGTAGCAGAGGCACTATCGGGCATTCATGGGGAGGTAAAGATCCGGTTATTTCTGCTGCCGAAAAAGGAATTATAGCAGCGGTACACCAACTTAAGGATGGCGAAAAACTGGATGTGCTGTGCATCGGGGCGGCATCAAATATCGCCTCGGCTATTCAGTTAGACACTACCATCATTCCTAAAATAAGGGTATATGTACTGGCCGCACGTTATTTCAGCGACCGCAAGGTTTGGGATAAAAGCGAGTTTAATGTGCGTAACGATTTGAATGCCTTTGACCTGTTGCTTAATTGTAAAGGTTTGGATCTTACCGTTATGCCCATCAATACCGCTATTGCTTTAAGATTTAACCGCACCGTTTGCCGTACTAACCTAAAAGATAAGGGTAAATTGGGCGAACTGTTATATAACCGCTGGGATTTTGTAGAGGCTAAAGACACTTGGGTAATGTGGGATCTGGCCCTCGTAATGGCCTACCTTGATCCTTCAAAAGCCGAAAAAATACAAACAACTGGACCGCCCGAAAACGAGCAGCGTGAAGTATCTGTATATAAAAATATCGATGCAAAAACCATGGAATAGGATTTCTGGACCCGGATGAACCTTTTTGCTGTAAAATAGAATAAACCAATGATGATAAAGAACAGATTTGTAACCGCCTTTTTTTTAGCGGCCGGTATTTATGCGTCATGTAAAAATCCAAAAGCCCACAAGGGGCGGGCAACTTACAGCAACTGGGGTACTTACGCCGGTTCAAAAGAAGGTAATCGTTATTCATCAAATCAGGAGATCAATCTAAGCAACGTTAGCAAGTTAAAAGTAGCGTGGACTTATAGCACAAAGGATAAGGACTCGGCCAACAGAAGCCAGAATCAGTGTAATCCCATCATGGTTGATGGTGTACTGTACGGCACCAGTCCAAAATTGAAATTATTTGCACTGAATGCTGCCACAGGCGAACAAAAATGGCTTTTTGATCCGGCAAAGGCTGATACTACAAACAGCGGCGATCCGATGGCTTATTATAAAGTGAGCCGGGGAGTGATCTACTGGCAAAATAAGGATGGCGGACAGAAACGCCTGTTTTACAGTGTAGGTACTAAAACCTTTGCCATTGATGCTGAGACAGGTACACCAATAATGACGTTTGGCAAAAATGGATATTTAGACCTGACTAAAAACCTCGACCGTGATACCAAATCATTTGTAGCGGGCACTACTCCCGGCGTAGTTTACAAAAACCTGCTGATAGTAGGTACCCGCGTAGCCGAATCTGCCGACGCGGCACCCGGACATATCAGGGCGTATGATGTACTTACAGGAAAGCTAAAATGGATCTTCCATACTATTCCGCATCCGGGCGAAAAGGGTTACGAAACATGGCAGGATACTGCTGCTTATAAAAAGTTTGGCGGAGCCAACAACTGGGCCGGGATGTCATTAGATGAAAAACGAGGTGTTGTTTATATCCCAACCGGATCCATCGGCGGCGATTTTTACGGTGGTTTCCGGAAGGGGCAAAATCTGTTTGCTAATTCGCTACTGGCATTGGATGCCGCTACAGGTAAGCTAAAATGGCATTTCCAGGTGGTCCATCATGATCTGTGGGACCGAGATCTGCCGGCCAATCCAAACCTGGTAACTATTACCCGCGACGGCAAAAAGATTGACGCGGTGGCTCAAATTACCAAACATGGTTATATTTTTATGTTCGATAGGACCAATGGTAAACCCATATTCCCGATAGTGGAAACACCGGTACCTACTAAAGCCTTGCCCGGCGAGGCGCCGTGGCCTACACAGCCAATACCTACCTTACCGCAACCTTTTGCAAGACAAATATTTAACCCCGAGGACGTGACGGACCGCACACCCGAGGTACATAAAGAGATGCTGGATAAATATAACCAGATTAAAAACCGCCTTATGTTTACTCCGCCGGCTAAACAAGGCGGGTGGATTTTTCCCGGCTTTGACGGAGGTGGCGAATGGGGTGGTGCAGCGGTTGACAATGAAACTAAGATCATGTACATCAGTTGCTCCGAAATGCCCTGGGCGCAGGTAATGATCAATGTGCCAAAGGCAACCAATGATAATTCGCTTAAAGGGATGGGACAGGTAGTTTACAATAAAAACTGTATAGGTTGCCATGGACCGGAGTTAAAGGGAAACGGTACATCGTACCCGTCGCTGGTAAATATTGGTGCTAAATTTAAGGAAGATCAATTAAGCCAGATCATCGCCAACGGCCGTAATATGATGCCATCATTTAAACAGCTTGCATCACAGGATAAAAAAGCATTGCTGGCTTTCCTGTTAAAATTGCCAGATGCAAAAGCATCCAAAACATTAGCCAAAGAACCAACAACTGGCCGTACAGCCAGCACTAAAACCGAAAAGAAAGTGGTTGATGAGATCCCCTACACCATGACCGGTTATAACCGGTTTTTGGATAAGGATGGATACCCCGGCATTAAACCACCATGGGGCACCTTGAATGCCGTTGATCTTACCACCGGTAAGCTGCTTTGGAAAGTGCCTGTAGGTGAATACCCTGAGTTGACTAAAAAAGGTATCCCGGTTACAGGTACAGAATTGTATGGTGGTCCGCTTGTTACCAAAGGTGGGTTGGTATTTATAGCCGCCACTAAGGATGAAAAAATCAGGGCATTTGATAAAAAAACAGGTAAAGTAGTATGGGAAGCTCAACTACCTGCGGCAGGTTATGCCACGCCTGCAACTTATGCTATCGGTGGGAAGCAGTATGTAGTTATAGCTTGCGGAGGAGGTAAAATAGGTAGCAAATCCGGAGATGAGTATGTATGTTTTGGGTTGGATGAGTAGTAGATGTTTTAACTAATATCGTGGTGTAGATATTCCGGAGGAGTTTTGCAGATAAGATGGGCCGTAGTAAGCTTTATTACCTTCTGTTGTTATTTTAAACTTAATCAATAACAAAAACATAATGTGCAGTTAAATTCATGTTTATGCTTTACTGGTAAATTTAGGGAAGTAAAAGACCAATGCCCCGCATACCGTTTCCCCGCAGCAATTTTGATGATCTTCGCAATTGTCCCCTGGATAAATTAGAAGAGGATATATCCCGGACGTCCATTCGTTTAAAATTACAAAACAATCCTATAACCGACATGGAACGGGGACGTTACCAGGAGGAACTGGATAAGTTGAGTGTGTTTAAATATATCAGCCAGCTAAGAAAAGGGAAATTAAGCTACGAGGATTTTAGCCAAAAGGTAGAATTGACATCCTGAGCGCGCTCAAAATTTCTCCTCATAAGCCGGCGCCCCGGGTGTTTCCAGCTTAAATTGTTTTACCTGGCCCGGACCTTCAAACTCAAACCTGATGCCAACAATGCGGCCTATGCTGTGTTTTTGCTCAACATCCATTATCTGTTTGTTATTGAGATAAATTTTTAGGCGATGATCTTTAACGCCGCATTTAAGGTTTTGAAATTGGGCAAAATCGCAGCCAAAAGCGCTCAGGTCATGATCTTTTCCGCCTATCCAATATTCACCGGCTAAAACACCCATATCGGCAATGCAGCCCTTGTTTACGATGGGGATTACAATGGCTGCTCCGACTCCTAAAATTGTCAGATCGGCTTTACTACAAATGGATTGCCCGGCGGTTGAGGTGTTACGCAAGGTACATTCAAGTGTAAAATCCCCGGCCTTGATGCCGGGAAATTCGCGCACGTTTGAGAATTTTACCCAGGTATTATTAAAAACACCTGTGCCAAGTTTTTGCTGCATAACGTCTCCGGAAATACCCATGTAACCATGTCCGGTTATTTCGCCGGGCGATAGGTATACAGGCACGGGTAAATGATCAACGATACCTATCCAGCCTTTGGTTTTGATAAATACGGTAGTCTCTTTTTTAATCTGCTTATCCACTATCAGCTTTGCTAAAAAGTAACCGGGATGGTAGTAGATAGATGTATATTGTTTGCCATTTCCGGGCACCCGCTCGCGCCGTTCCGGATCCCATGATTGCTGGATATAAACACTATCCGAATGAAAGGCCGATGCATCGTACTGAAATACTACAGAGTTCGGCAAGCCATCGGATGCATACCTGGCGCTGAATTTAACTGTTGATGCATCGACCATTGTTTTCTTTTTTGTGCCGATAAAATATAAGTATAGTAGGGCAATCAGTAAACCGCTAATGAGCCAAAGATATTTATAGCGGTTTTTTAAAGGTTTTATGACTGGTTTAGCCTCATCTTCTGAGAGTATCTCTACCTGCTCAATTACGCCGTTAACCTGGTGGTGTTGCCTAAAATCACGCCAGCTGGTATAATCAAGGAAGCAGGCCAGTGCGTTGAGGGTAGCCGAGGTAGGGAAGCTTTCATAACGTACTTTTCCCCAGATCCTTTTAAGGGTTGATACGCTTAGCTGCACCCTTGTTTTTTCAAATATCTGCTTGCTCAGCTGTTCAAAATCGTGATTGCTCCAAATACTGCTCTCGCCCCAGTTCAATGTTTGCTCAATCAGCTGTCGGCATAATAAAAGCAATTGTTTTTCTTTTTCCATTGATTTTTTAGATGATGATGCAGTATCTAAAAATGCAAAAAAGGTTTGAACAAATTTGAACAGAATTGAAAAGCTTATAAAAGCTTTATTTTGAGCACAATTTGCAATTTTTGAATAAAGTTAAAATCTAAACTCATGAAGAACAATATTTTGTTTACGCTCTTTTTACTCATCTTTCTTTTTAGCAAAGCCGTTTATGCACAGCAAAATGGGAGCTATGATCTTAACAGCTTATTAAAGCAGCATAAACTGGTGATAACTCCCCGCCAAAGTGTAACCGAACTTACCGACGGCACTAAGCAGGGCCTATCCTGTAATGGCATTGTATGGCTTAAGGAGGTCGGCTTTAAAACCGGGACAATTGATGTTGACCTGAGGGGCAAGGATGTTTTCCAGCAAAGTTTTTTGGGAATTGCTTTTCATGGTGTTGACACCACTACTTACGATATCATTTATTTCAGGCCATTTAATTTCCAGTCGCCGGATACATTGAGGCGAAAGCATACTGTTCAATATATGAGTATGCCCGATTATCCCTGGGACAGGCTGAGAAAAGAACATCCCCTGGTATATGAAAATGCTGTAACCCCATTCCCGGTTGCAACCGCCTGGTTTCATGCGCGTATTGTAGTAAAGGCTGATGAAATTGTTGTTTATGTGGATCATTCTACCAACCCCTCCCTTACAGTTAAAAAGCTCAACAACAGGCAGGATGGCCTCATCGGCTTATGGGCAGACGGATTAACAGGCGACTTTGCCAATCTTGTGATTAAATAAAAATCAATACAAACCTCATTAAGATTTATCATCATGAAAAAGGTATTACTGCTATTTATTCTGCTTGTATCCATTAAGGTATCTGCCCAACAAAAATACCAGGTGTATGATCTTTCTGTTATCAAGCCCAAAGAGTGGATCATCCCCAAAAATGATACACTTGATTATGAATTTGGCGCGTATCAGGGCCAAAAAGCATTGTTGATAAAAAGAAAGATCGACAACTATAAATCAGGTAGCCTGGCTTATCCTAAAAACTTAAACTTTAAGGATGGTATCATTGAGTTCGACCTCGCATTTGCCGGCAAGGGAAATGGTTATATAGGCCTTGCCTTCAGAGTAAAAGATGCCCATCATTACGAAACTGTTTACTTCCGGCCTTTATCATCAGGCACCATCAACGCCATACAATACATGCCCGAAAAGAAATCCGAATTTAACTGGTGGGATTATGAAGCTACAAAATACCAGGCTAAAGCTGTACTGCCGCACAATGGCTGGTTCCATGTAAAAGTGGTGGTTATGGGCAGTAAAATGGAAGTGTATGTGAACCATGCAGCCAAACCATCAATGGTATATACCCCGCTCGATGCATCCTTGAAAAACGGCTCTGTTGGTTACTGGCATGGTAATTCATCATTAGGTGCCTATAAAAATTTGGTGGTGAAGGCGCTTAAATAGCATATTATATTATGCGTTGTTGTGTGGAGGGGTTGGCTCTGGCTGGTGAAATATTTTAGTGGCTATTGAAGCAGATCTTGTTTTTAGGCTGATATTAAATTCTGTTTAAAATCTCAACCAAAATGTGCAACTTTAGCACCAGCCAAATCTATACCTAATGAAATTCAAGATCTTGCCAGCGTTGTTGTGTACCTTATGCTTTACCATGCTAAGCTTTTTAAGCTTAGCCCAGGCCAACTTTAAACCCCAAAAGGAGCTTTTAGCTACTATTAAAAAAAACTTTGCTGATGCAGATGCTCAATATAAAGTGCTGGCAAAGCAGATAGGGCCGGATGAGTTTCCTAAAACCTATCATCCCGATGTAAACAAGCAGGAAAATAGCAATTCGGGCTGGTGGTGTAGCGGCTTTTATCCGGGCAGTTTGTTGTATTTGTACCAGGAGAATAAAGATCAACAACTGTTAACCGAAGCCAACCGCATTATGGGGGTGCTGGCTAAGGAGCAGTTTAATACACATACGCACGATTTGGGTTTTATGATGTATTGCAGCTTTGGCAATGCCAATAAAATTGAGCCGAAACCGGAGTACAGGCAAATATTGGTTAACAGCGCCAAATCTTTATCAACAAGGTTTAATCCTGCGGTGGGATGTATAAAATCATGGGATTCAAAACCGGGCGATTATTTGGTGATTATTGACAATTTGATGAACCTGGAATTGCTGTTTTGGGCTACCCGTGAAACCGGTGATTCCAGCTATTATAAAATAGCGGTTACTCATGCCAACACTACCATGAAAAACCATTATAGGCCCGATTATAGCTCATACCACGTGATTAATTATGATGCCCAAACCGGTGCGGTAAAAGAAAAGAAAACCGCCCAGGGATTTGCCAATGAATCGGCATGGGCCAGGGGGCAGTCATGGGGGCTTTATGGGTATACCGTAATGTACCGCGAAACACATGATAAAAAATACCTTGATCAGGCTCAAAATATAGGTCATTTTATTTTGACTAACCCAAACCTGCCTGCCGATAAAATTCCATATTGGGATTATAATGCCACTAACATCCCTAATGCACTTAAAGACGCTTCGGCAGCCGCTGTTATGGCTTCGGCATTGTTGGAGCTTTGCAGGTACAGCGATGCAAAAAAAGGGCAAGAGTATTTTAACGTAGCTCAAACAATATTAAAAACACTTTCTGCACCGCCTTACAAAGCTGCTGCCGGTACCAATGGTGGTTTTATTTTGCAACACAGCGTAGGCCATTTCCCAGCAGGAACAGAAATTGATGTACCGCTATCTTATGCCGACTATTATTTCATTGAGGCTATGAAAAGATATCAGGCATTCGATAAAAAAAAATAAATTAGCAGCTAAACTAAAACTATGGCATTAGGCAAGGGAAGATTAGAGGCTTTTAGCGATGGCGTTATCGCTATTATTATCACCATAATGGTGTTGGAAATGAAGGTGCCGCACGGCGAAAGCATTGAATCATTAAAACCGCTCATTCCAGTTTTTATGAGTTATGTTTTGAGCTTTATATATGTTGGTATTTACTGGAATAATCATCATCATATGTTGCAGGCCGTTCGCTCTGTTAACGGGGGGATTTTATGGGCCAACCTGTACTTGCTTTTCTGGTTATCATTAATACCGTTTGTTACAAGTTGGATGGGCGAAAATCATTTTGCCAAATGGCCGGTAGCGTGTTACGGATTTGTGCTTATAATGAATAGTTTCGCTTATCTTATTTTGGTGAAAAAGCTTATCCGCCACCATGGTGAGCATTCTTTGATTGCCCAGGCTTTTGGTGAAGATTGGAAAGGGAAAATATCGGTTTGCATTTACGCAATTGCTGTTGGTGTAAGCTTGATAAATACCATAGCCGCCTTTACGTTATATGTGGTTGTTGCAGGCATTTGGTTTATTCCAGATAGGAGGATTGAGAAGGAACTCAATCATCCGGATGCTGAAAACTGATTTAAATCATAAATTATAATTGCCTCAATTTCAGAAATAATGCCATTTATAGATGCTTTATTGTTAAAAAAGTATAAACTATTTCGCAACTTCGTAGTTATAGTAGTGTTTTGCCTGAATTATTTTGCGTTGAAAGTTTAAATTTTAATCGTTATTTGACACTACTATACATTACCTATGTTGGATATTGCTTATGACCATGAGCCCGATTTGCTTTCCAAAGCAAAGAAGCTTCATCATGAAAACGAATTGCTTCTAAAGGTAGCGGCAGGGGATGAGCATGCCTTTCGCTTATTGTTTACAGCGTATCACCAACAGTTGGGGACTCATATTTACCGTATTACCAACTCTGCCGAACTGGCTGAAGAAGTTGTACAGGATGTGTTTTTAAAAATATGGATGACCCGCGAAACCCTCGGTAATATTGAAGATTTTAAGGCCTACCTCTTTGTTATATCAAAAAACTATGCGCTTAATTGCCTTAAAAAACTTGCAAAAGAACGGATACAGATAAAAAACCTGGAACAAAGTAGTATTGGCCTGCTAAACGTAGAGCAAGATCCCGGCATATATTATAATTTATTGGATGAGGCAATTGATCACCTGCCTCCTCAGCAGCAAAAGGTTTATTTACTGAGCAGGCATAATCGCCTCAAATATGCCGAAATTGCCGATCAGCTTAAACTCTCCCGCGAAACGGTAAAGAAATATTTGCAAATAGCTACTACATCTATAACCGATTATGTGCGCACCCACCTGGAGGTTTTTACAGCTATTTTAATAACAATAAAAACTTTTTTATTTTTTTTTAAAAGCTAATACCCCCTTTTTTACCCCTTTTGTTGTCTTGTATGTGAGTTTTACCCCAACTCCATTTGCCAATTTTAAATTATGAACTAACATCTACCTGTATGAGTGCAGTTAATGCGAGGCTTACTTACCTTTTTAATAGTTATTACCATCAAACCGCTACACAAGAGGAGCAGGATGAACTCATGGAGATCATTCACTCATCTGCAAATGATGCGGAAGTAACTGTACTTATTCATGAGGCCTGGGATAACCTCGAAATTGATGGGCCTCTTTTTGATCGTACAAAAAGCATAAATATCTTAAACAGCATTCTTCAAGGTAAATCTGACCATGATAATATTCATCCAATACGTCCGCCGAATAAAAAACCGCTGTGGCTAAAATTGGGAGTTGCCGCTGCCATGATGGTTTTTGTTGGCTTCGGCGCGTATGTATTATTAAGGCAGGACAAGAAGTTAGTTGCAAAAAAAGCTATAGCCAAAGCAAAACAGGCGCATGATGTTTTACCTGGTGGTAATAAGGCAATTTTGACCTTAGCCAATGGCAAAACCATAACACTTGATAGTGCAAAAAATGGTCTTTTAGTTAACGAGGGCGCCGCGCGTATTCATAAAACCCGGGATGGTCAGTTGGTTTACGAAACCGACAAGAATGGTGATAACTCGGCTGCTCCTATGAACACGGTGTCTACGCCAAGAGGCGGCCAGTATCAGCTGGTGCTGGATGATGGAAGTAAGGTATGGTTAAACTCCGCATCATCATTAAGCTTTCCGGCGGTATTCAAAGGCAAAACAAGGGAAGTTGAAATCACTGGCGAAGCTTATTTTGAGGTTGCCAAAAATGCCAAAATGCCATTTAGGGTGAAGGTGAATAATACAGTGGTGGAGGTTTTAGGCACCCATTTTAATATTATGGCTTACAATGATGAAGCGGTAATGAAAACCACCTTGTTAGAAGGCTCGGTAAAAATAAGCAATAGCCAGAATTTCAGTATGCTAAAGCCCGGTCAGCAGGCTCAGCTTAATCAAAACGGACCTATAAAAGTAATTGATAACCCGGATGCAGATGACGCCGTTGCCTGGAAAGAGGGAATCTTTCAGTTCAGGGATGCCGGAATTGAAACAATCATGAGGCAGGCAGCCCGCTGGTACGATGTACAGGTAAGTTTTGCAGGTAAGATGCCGGTAAAAGAATTTACAGGAAGAATATCGCGCAATGTAAAAGCATCAGAATTAATGGGCATGCTTAAATACATGGGTATCAATTATAAAATAGAAGATAAACACATTACGGTGTTGCCGTAACATAAATAACCCCAAATACAATCTACCAATAAACAACCAATTGTTCACATTAAACAACCATATGATGGAAGAAATACAAAAAATAAGTTAATCCAGGGCGGGACTCTATTGGTAAAACGGTTTATCATATATGTGGAAACGTATCATGTATGATATAGAAATTAGCCAAAAAAATACCGGGAAGTATTCGCAGTACTTTCCCGGCTAAATATCTGGGTCCCCAAAATTACAATCCACGAATTGAACGTAAATGTTTAACCCAAACTCTACAAACTTATGAATTTTAATTCTAAGGCCACGCCTTTGGTATGGCCCCAATTATCCAAAATAATTTTAGCTATGAAGCTAACAGTTATTATCATGGTAGCGGTACTTACTAATGTAAGTGCCAAAACCTATAGCCAGGTGGTTACCTTGCATCAAAAAAATGCCTCAGTTGAAAAGATACTCAGATCAATTGAAAAGCAAACCGGTTATCATTTTATGTATGATAAGCAGGATGTGTCAAAAGCCAGTACTATTAATATTGAAGTAGCAGGCGTTCCTTTGGAGCAAGCTCTTGACCAATGTTTTAAAGATCAGCCTTTAACCTACAAAATTTTCCAGGAAACCATTGTGGTTAAAAAGAAAGATATTGTTGTAGCTTCAGTTGCGGATATAAAGGTATCTGGTACGGTATCTGACGAAAAAGGTCCTTTGCCTGGCGTAACCGTTAAAATTAAGGGAACTGACGTTGGTGTTCAAACGGATGCAAGTGGTAAATACACTTTAAATGCACCCGAAAATGCAGCACTAATATTTAGCTTTATTGGTTACACTACACAAGAAGTAGCTGTTGCCGGCAAAACAACGCTGAATGTTTTGTTGGTTGAAGCACCTAAAGCCCTGAGCGAAGTGGTTGTTGTAGGTTATGGTACCCAAAAACGTGTTGATTTAACAGGTTCGGTTGGTAGCGTAGCTGCAAAACAATTACAGGAAAGACCACAAACTAACCTGGAGCAGGAATTATCTGGTAAAATTGCCGGTGTTAATGTTTCAACAAACTCTGGCGCGCCAGGCGGTAACACCAAGATCAGGATCCGTGGATTTAGCTCTATCAATACTAAATCTGATCCATTGTACGTAGTTGACGGTGTTATCTGGACAGAAGGTGGTAATGCGATCAATCCAAATGATATCGAATCGGTTGACGTATTGAAAGACGCGTCATCAACAGCTATTTATGGTACCCGTGGTGCAAACGGTGTTATCCTGGTAACCACCAAACGTGGAAAAAGGGGAGAAGGTACGGTTAGTTACGATGCCTATGTAAGTGTAGGGCATATGGCCAAAGAACTTCCAGTATTAAACTCTAAACAGTTTATGGAAGTTGAAGATCTATCATATGCAAACATTAAAAAATATGACCCGGTAGGTTGGGCAGCTGGAAACTATGCTTCAAGAGATCCAAAACTGCAACGTACTGCGCTTATTGGTAAATTATTTGACCAAAACCTGCAGCCGCTTTACGATGTGGATTGGCAAAAAGCTACAACCCGCAACGCGGTAAGCCAAAACCACAACTTAACATTTACAGGTGGTACAGATAAATTAACCTATGGTTTCTTTTTAAACTATGCTAACGATCAGGGTATTATTTTAAACAGCTATTTAAAACGGTACAACGCCCGCATGACTTTTGATAACCAGATAAAATCGTGGTTAAAAGTTGGTGCTACCTTAAATTACAACACCCAGGATCAGCGTACTGCCGATGATGGTACAGGAGGTAACAACATTCCGCGTATGTTAATTGAAATGGTACCTTTTATTCCTATTAAATATCCTGATGGAACTTACGGTAAACGTACAGATTACCCTAATTTAGAAGGTGGTGATAATCCCGTGGCCCAGGCAAATGAGGTTGAGGCGCTTTATAAAAAACGTATTTTCAGCGGTAATGGCTATGTTGACATAAACATTATACCTGGCTTGGTTTTCCGCAGTACTTTAGGCGTAACAACATCTGCCAATTACAACCCTCACTTTCAAAGCGGTTTAGTAGGAGGTTCTGTTGCAAGCCAAACCAATAGTTCGGCTTCAATTGAAGAGCAAAACAATACATTTTGGCAATGGGAAAATCACGTTACTTATACTAAAACCTTTAACAAGGTGCATAACATTAATGTTGTAGTAGGTACAGAGCAGCAAAATTTCCAGCAAACCGGCTTAGGTGCTTATACAAGCAACCTGTCTGATAATTATTATCAGTATTATAATTTAGGCGCCGGTTCTATCCCTGGCATTCCTTCATCAAATTACGATGCATGGCAAATGCGCTCATACTTTGGTCGTTTAAATTATAATTACGAAGAAAAATATCTTTTAACAGTAACCGGGCGTAGGGATGGTTCATCGCGTTTTGGTGCAAACGTTAAAAATGGTTTCTTCCCTTCTGCAGCTTTCGCATGGCGCGCTTCACAAGAAGATTTCCTGAAGGACAATAAAACAATATCTGACCTTAAATTCAGGTTGAGCTATGGTTTAACCGGTAATTCCGAAATTGGTGAATACCAGTCGCAGGCAAGAATTGGTACAGTTAACTACGTATTTAATGGTGCCCAGGCTATTGGTACGCAATTAGGTTCAATTGGTAACGAGGATTTATCATGGGAAAAAACAGCTGAATATGACCTTGGGTTCTCAGTAGGATTATTCAATAACCGCATTAACATTGAGGCGGATGCTTATTTGAAGAAAACACAAAGTTTACTCCTTAATGCACCATTACCAGAAACAAGTGGTGTAAACAGTGTTTACAAAAACATTGGCCGTTTACAAAACAAAGGTTTGGAGTTAACCATCAATACACAGAACATTAAAACCAAAGATTTTAGCTGGAACACCTCATTCAATATCTCGTTTTTAAAGAATAAGATACTAAGCTTAGGAGCATCAAACGATGATATATTCCTATCGCCAACGTTCCTTTCACAATTTAACCTGATGCGTGTAGGTTTACCTGCTGGTAGCTTTTATGGTTACCAAGTGTTAGGTACATGGAGTACTGCAGAGGCATCTCAAGCTGCTGTATTTAACAAGTTGCCTGGTGACCTGAAAATTCAGGATACCAACCATGATGGCAAAATCACGGCTGATGATAAAGTTATCCTTGGTAAATCAATACCAGATGGCTACGGAACGTTAAGTAACACCTTCCGTTATAAAAACATCGATTTAGGCGTCGATTTGCAATTTAACTGGGGCAACCAGATCATGAACCTAACCCGTCACTCAGGTCAGGATCGTACAGGCCAGGCTAACAGCTATGCCACAGTTTTGAATGCATGGACACCAACCAATCAAAATACCAGCATCGCCGAAGACAGGCCGGCTTATGTATATTACCAAACAGAGATCTACTCTACAAAAGTAGAGAGCGGTAATTTCATCCGTGGCAGATCTGTGACACTTGGTTACACTTTCCCAACTGCTACGATATCTAAAATAAAATTGAGCAGGTTAAGGGTTTATGCGCAGGCGCAAAATTTGTTTGTGATAACCAAGTATACTGGCTATGACCCTGAAGTTTCTACTTACGGTTACGATCCTAAGAATCCTAACAATAACAGCAACTTTAATCAAGGCATCCAGTTTTATGATTATCCAAAACCAAGAACCTTCCTGCTTGGCTTAAATGTTAGTTTCTAATTTCAACGTTAAAACATACAATTATGAAGTTTAACTTAAAAAAATACCGAATTGGTTATTCATTACTGATTCTCACTATATTGGTTAGCAGTTGCAAAAACGAACTTGTTGAAAAAAACAAAGGTGGTTTTGTAAAAAGCAATTATTTTAGCAGTGCAAACCAGGCGCGTATATTTGTTAATGGTATTTATCAAAAGCTTTACCTGTTTCAAAACGGTGATGCATATGGCGAAAGCCCGTTTATCACCATCGAGCTTTTTGCAGGCCACGCTACGTCATTAGGCCAAAGCGTTAACAACAATAACGTTATCAATAACCGTACAGATGCGGTTAACCCGGGTTTTGAGGATGTATGGCAAAATAGCTATGCAGCTATATCAAATGCTAATTTAGCACTCGCCAACATCCCTCCCATATCGCCAATGACTGATGCTGATAAAAAGGCCTTATTGGGCGAGACCTATTTTTTAAGGGCATTCTTCTACTATCACCTGGTAAGGTTATACGGTGATGTGCCATTGCTCACTACTCCGGTAACCCTCAGCAGCCCTAATCTTTATCCTGCACGTACAGCTGCATCTGCTGTGTATGATCAAATCATCAGCGATCTAAAAGCCGCTGAAGTATCTGGCTTGCCAGAGTCGGATAATACAGGTAAGGTTTCTTTAGGTGCTGTACGTACCTTGTTAGCCAGCGTTTATTTAACTACTGCAGGCTTCCCGCTTAAAAAGACAGCAAATTATGCTTTAGCTGCTGCGGAAATTTTGCCAGTTATAAATGGCACCGCGTACACTTTGTTTGATAAGTACGATTACCTGCATGACAATGCACACAAAAATCAGGGCGAATTGATATTTCAATCCAACTACTTAGTGGGTGTGGCTACCAATGCAATTCCTCAATTAACCGTACCATTTAACCTATTGGTTGGCTCATATGGCGATCACCTTGGGGCAATGATTCCTACCAACGCTTTTGTAGCCAGCTACGAGGCCGGAGATTTACGCACCAAAGAAAGGCAGTTTTATTTTTCAAGCTATCCTTCATTTAAAGATGGTTCAATAATAAACTTTGGCGAACACGCCCTTTATAAGTATTTTCACGTAGAGAGTGCAACGGGTAACGGTCAGAGTGATGAAAACTGGACTTTTTTACGCCTGCCCGAAGCTATGTTGATTTACGCGGAAGCTAGCAACGAAGCAGAAGGTGCGCCTAATACCGTCGCTATTGCCCAGCTCAACAAGATAAGAGCACGTGCACAGTTGGCCCCAATTGGCGCTTTAACCCAGGATGCCTTCCGTAAAGAGGTTTGGAAAGAACGCTATCATGAGCTGGCTTATGAAAACAAAGCTTATTTTGACATTCAGCGTACACACCAGGTTTATGATGTGATCAATAATACATTTGGTGATGCTACTGCTACTAAAAATGAGCAAAATGTTACCATGAAAGCCCAATATTACTTATGGCCTATTCCGCAGCGCGAGATAAGCACCAATAGTAAGCTTACCCAAAACACCGGGTGGTAATAATATTTAGTGAATAAGATTGTAAAAGACTGGCATTTACGTGCCAGTCTTTTTATATTTACGGCTGGTTAAACGTTTTACCAAAAAGATCATTTTAAAAGCATGAAGAAAGCCCTGGTACTTATTGCCTCCCTTTTTACCGCTGCAAGTTCATTTGCCCAGCAGGTAAACAAGGTTACCGATCCTGTTGAATACATTAACCCCTTGATGGGAACCGATTCGCATTACGATTTATCGAACGGAAATACTTACCCGGCGATAGCCTTGCCTTGGGGCATGAACTTTTGGACCCCGCAAACCGGGGTTATGGGCGATGGATGGGCTTATACTTATGATGCGCATAAAATACGCGGCTTTAAACAAACGCACCAGCCATCACCCTGGATGAATGATTACGGGCAGTTTGCAATTATGCCGGTTACCAAACATCTAAAAGTTTCTCAAAATGGCCGCGCAAGCTGGTTTTCGCACAAAGCCGAGATAGCCAAGCCATATTACTACAGCGTATATCTTGCCGATCATGATGTAACAACCGAAATTACACCCACAGAAAGAGCAGCCCAGTTCAGGTTCACCTATCCTAAAACCGATAGCTCATTTATAGTGATCGATGCACTGAATAAAGGTTCATATGTAAAGATCATCCCCGGAGAGAAAAAGATTGTAGGTTACTCTACCAAATATGCCCGCGGGCCGTTAAAAAACTTCAAAAACTATTTTGTTATTTATGTAGATAAGGCTATAACCCTTGCACAAACCTACAGTGATACTACATTAAGCGATGGTCTTGAACTGAAAGCCGAACATGCAAGCGCATTGATAGGTTTTAAAACCGCTCATGGCGAAAAGGTGCATTTAAGGGTGGCATCATCATTTATCAGTATAGAACAAGCCGAACTAAATTTAAAAAGAGAAGTAGGTAATGATAGTTTTGATGTTACCAAACAAAAAGCAAAAGATGTTTGGAACAAAACGCTTAATCGCTTAACTGTTGAAGGTGGTACTATTGATCAAACGCGTACTTTTTACTCCTGCCTTTACCGCATGGTTTTCTTCCCAAATAAATTATATGAGATAGATGCCGATAATAAAATTGTGCATTACAGTGCATCAACAGGTAAAGTGTTTCCGGGGTACAAATTTGCGGGTACCGGTTTTTGGGATACCTTCAGAGCATTATATCCATTCCTGAACCTGGTTTATCCTTCTATCAATAAAGAGATGCAGGAAGGGTTGATCAATGATTACAAAGAAGGAGGCTGGTTGCCAGAGTGGTCGAGCCCCGGATATTCTGCTGTAATGATTGGTAATAACTCCGCCTCGGTAGTTTCTGAAGCCTATTTAAAGGGCGGTAAAGGGTACGATATTAATAAACTGTATGAGGCACTGGTTCATGGCGCCAATAACAAGGGGCCTGCAGCCACGGGCAGAGAGGGTGTTGAATATTATAACACACTGGGGTATGTACCTTATGATGTAAAGATCAATGAAAATGCAGCCCGTACCTTGGAGTATGCTTATGACGATTTTACCATTTATAAATTGGGCAAAGCCTTAGGCAAACCAGCCGCCGAAACTGATATTTACAAAAAACGCAGTATGAACTACCGCAATCTTTTCGACCCATCAACAGGGTTAATGCGCGGTAAAAATAAAGATGGCTCATTTGAAACGCCGTTTAGTCCGTTTAAATGGGGCGATGCCTTTACCGAAGGTAACAGCTGGCACTATAGCTGGAGTGTTTTTCATGACATCCAGGGCTTGATTAACCTGATGGGCGGTAAAAAGCAATTTATAACCAAATTGGATTCTGTATTTACCCTGCCGCCAATTTTTGACGACAGTTATTACGGAGAAACTATTCATGAGATCCGCGAAATGCAGATTGTGAACATGGGGCAGTACGCGCATGGTAACCAGCCGATTCAACATATGATTTACCTGTACAATTACGCCGGTGAACCGTGGAAAACGCAGCTGCACGTACGCGATGTAATGAACAAATTGTATAAAGCAACGCCAGATGGTTATTGCGGCGATGAGGATAACGGGCAAACTTCTGCCTGGTATGTTTTCTCGGCAATGGGTTTTTACCCGGTTACCCCTGCCAGCGATCAATATGTATTAGGAGCACCATTATTTAAGAAAATTACGCTTAAGCTGGAAAATGGTAAAACTGTAACCATAAATGCGGCAAATAACAACTATGCCAACAGGTTCATCAATACCATCAATTTTAATGGAAAGCCTTATGATTTGACCTGGTTAAGCCATAAGGAGTTATTAAAAGGTGCTACTATTAATTTCAACATGGCGCCCCAGCCTAATAAAACAAGGGGGATAAAAGACAGTGACGTTCCTTATTCGTTATCGAACGAAAAATAGACGGCCCCCTAACCCCCTGAAGGGGGAACTATGGTGGGTTTAACTTTTAATAAATAAAATAATTAACTATTAATTCCCCCTTTAGGGGGGTAGGGGGCTCATGAACAAACTACTAAAAATAACAATCACATTGGCGGCGTTGCTTAACGTTGCCAATGTTGTTTCTGCGCAAAAAAAGCAAATCTATACCGTGGCCGATGCCCATGCGCATAATGATTATGCCAATAAAAATCCATTTTACGGCGCTTACGATAAAGGTTTTGGATCAATAGAAGCAGACGTGTTTGCTGTTAATGGAAAATTGATGGTGGCACACGCAGAAAAAGATATCAAACCACAGCGTACATTAAAAAATATGTATATCGATCCTTTGGTAAAAAAATTAAAGGTAGATACCGCTAGGCAGTTAAGGCTTCTTATCGACCTAAAAGTAGATTACCACATCCTGATGCCATTAATTATAGAAGAGCTGGAACCATTAATGGACTATGCTGCAGTTAATGGTTTGCCCGGCAGGTTGCACGTAGTAATAACCGGCGGGGTGCCACCTGCTGTTGAGCTTGCTAATTACCCCACCTGGCTAACCTTTGATGTTGATCATTTAACTGGTTTTACTACGCAACAATTACAGCGGATTAGCCTGTTGAGTTATAATTTTACCAAATACAGCAAATGGAAGGGCACAGGCAAGATTCCCACCGTTGAAACTGCCAGATTGCTTGGCGTAATTGATAGCGTGCACAATGCCGGCAAAATGATTCGTTTTTGGGAAACGCCGGATAATAAAACCGCATGGCAGGCCCTTATAGGCTTAGGTGTTGATGTGATAGGTACCGATAAAGTGGAGAAACTGGGCAACTTTTTAAATGACAGGAATAAAAAGAAACTTAATTAGTTAATGCCATTCCTCGCGATATACAAACTTGGGCATTTGCCAATTGTATTTGATAGATAGCAAGCGCAATGCAAGGCCAATGGTGCAAGCAATAACAATGGCAACACCCGCAGGTGCACCTAAATATTCTATACCCAAATACAAGGCCCCTGTAATAATTGATGCACTGGCATAAATTTCCTTGCGGAACAGGAGAGGTACTTCGTTACACAACACATCGCGCAGTACACCGCCGGCGCAGCCTGTTATCATACCGCTTAATAAAATGATGGTAGCAGGCAGGTTTATTTGCTGTGCTATCTGGCAACCGATAATGGTAAATACCACCAGACCCAAAGCATCAAGATATAGGAAAAGTGTTTTCATTTTAGTCATGAGCCTGGCTATTACAGCCGCCAGTATAGCAGCGCCCGCGGTTATCAACAGGTATTCGGGATGCTCCACCCAACTCATGGGGTAATGGTCAAACAAAATATTACGTACAGTACCACCGCCCAATGCGGTAACCCAGGCAATAATACAAACACCTACCCAATCCATATCCCGTCGCCCGGCAGATAGCGCCGCGGTCATGGCTTCGGCAATAATGGCTATGATGTATAAGATGTGCAGCATAGTGAAGTATTAAGGCTTGTTTAACAAATATAGTTATTAGGTTTAATCAAGATACATAGGCCAAAATCCGAATTTATTGTTCCTCTTCTCCGGGGCTTATGGATGACATCCAGTTTCTCCCATTTACAAAGCGGGAAACCACCATAGCAGCTACGGTATCACCTGTGGCGTTTAGCAATGTGGCCATAGGATCAACCAGTGTACCTATGATCATGGCAGGAGGGAGGGCCTCGGGCGGGAAGCCATAGGCCGATATGAACAGCAATTCCCCAATATAGCCGCCGTTGGGGATACCACCTTCTACCAGGCTCACCAAAACCGTCATGGCCAGGGCAATACCGATGGTTTCGGCGCTGTTAAAACTTTTACCAAATAAGGCAAATACTACAGCCATTTTTACAATAGACGAGATGCTTGAACCGTCTTTATGCAGCGTTGCACCCAGCGGGATGGTTACGTTGGCAATAATATCAGATATGCCCATCTTTTTAGCGGCATCAAGGTTGGCCGGTATGGTGGCTATACTGCTGCAGGTACCAACCGCTGTTGCCGATGGAATGATGTTATTGCGCCAGTATCTTTTTACCGCGCCTACGCCACCTGCTATAAATGCGTAAAGACTAAATATCACCACAAAATAAAATGCTCCCACGCCATAATACAAAGCCATGGAACGGGCATACCCACCAAATAACTGCGGACCAAATACGCCAACCTGGTAGGCAAAATAGGCGCCCAAACCAATTGGTCCCAGTTTCATAATAAGGATGAATATATTTTTAAACACCTCGTTGCCGCTATGTAGAAAACGCCCAAAAGCAGCCCCCTTCTCGCCCGAACGCAAGGTGGCAAAGCCTATCAGTACAGAAAATATGATCATAGCCAGCATGCTTTTACGGGATAGCAGCTGGGAAAACTCGCTGGTGGTAAATAGATTGGTTAATTGATCGCCGATTGGCTTTTTAACAATGGCCTCGGTGATAGGGCTGGCCACTAAATGTTGATGTATCGGGAATACCCAGATGGCAATAATAGTTATAACGGCGGCTACAAGTACTGTTGATATAAATACCACTGAAGTAATGCCCAATAATTTGCCCAGTTTATTTGAGGCATCCAGGCCGGCAATAGCAGATGATATAGCAAAGAAAACCAGCGGAACAACCGCTGTAAAGAGTAGGTTGAGAAAAATATCGCCAATGGGTTTAATAGTGTTTACTTTATCACCCAAAAACAAACCGGCGATACTTCCCGCCGTAATGCCTGCTATAAGAAATATAATGCCCTTGTAACTCTTGAACCAACTATTCATGTAGCTAATATAGCCGTTTGCAAAACATTAAAGTATGGCGACTTAAATTTTAAGCAATTTGTCTCTCACATTTTCCATAAGCCACATCGGGGTTGATGTTGCACCGCAAATGCCTACCTGCTCTTTTCCTTTAAACCATGAATTATCAATATCGTCTGGGCTCGAAACAAAATAAGTAGCCGGGTTAGCTTCCTTGCAAGCTGTGAACAGCATTTTTCCGTTAGATGATTTAGAGCCCGAAACAAATAGCACTACATTAAAACGCGAGGCAAAACCTCTCAATTCCTCGTCACGATTAGAAACCTGGCGGCAGATGGTATCTTTGAGATCAACTTTTATACCCCTTGATTCAAGCCTATTTTTTACATGGTATAATTCTGTAGTGCTTTTGGTAGTTTGGCTATATAAAGTTATTTCTGCGGGGAGTGTATGAGCATTAAGTTCGTCATATTTTTCAAATACAATTGCGTGGTTACCGGTTTGTCCAAGCAAACCAATAACTTCTGCATGCCGTTCTTTGCCAAAAATGTATATTTCTTTACCACTGTCATATGATTTTTTGATACGATTTTGAAGTTTGAGTACCACCGGGCAAGAGGCATCCATTAACTTTAAATTGTTATTGAGTGCGATTTGATAAGTTGAAGGAGGTTCACCATGCGCCCTAATCAATACCTCTTCGTTACGTAGTTCATTGAATCTTTCATGATCAATAATAATAAGGCCCAATTGCTGTAAACGCTTTACTTCCTCATCATTATGAACAATATCGCCAAGACAATATAAATAACCTTTCTCGGCAAGGATCTGCTCGGCCATATCAATGGCATATATCACGCCAAAGCAAAAACCTGAATTTTTATCAATACTAACCTGTAAATGCAGCATATTTGATCGATTAATCAAATATACAATATTGTATTAAATTATAAAATTTAGAATGGTATTGAACTATTAAGAATTTTCCTCCGCTAATTTTTGCAGGTCGGTTTTGGAGTGGATGTTTTTATTTTGATAAACATCGTAATGAAAGTCTTCCAGTTTTTGAAGTAAAAATTGTAATGTTAATTTTTCATGCATATTAAGGTTGCCTGTAACTATTTTACCAACATTATTCATATCGTTAAATACTACGTAAAGAAGCTCCCTGCCTTTTTGAGTAATAGTGATGCGCTTGCTGCGTTTATCATTTTCATCATCAGTTTGATCCACCAGTTCGGCGGCAATTAAGCGCCTGATTACTTCTGTTCCTGATGTTTTTTCCTGAATGTTGCGGCTGATAAGTTCGCCCTTTAAAAGGTTATCGTGCGTAAGTAATATGGCCAGGCAGGTAAAGTCTTCTGCCGTTTGCAAAGGTGTTTTATCTAAAGCTTTTTTTATGTAGAATTTTGCATACCGGCTCATGTAAACCACCAATCGCCCTATGGCATTATCAATTTGAAAAGCCAATTGCTGCGCCTCTGGCTCCTGGTCGCCAAATCGTACATCTGAAGAATCTATAGGCTTAACGCTTTCCGTTACATGGTTCAAAAAGAAGCCGGCGAAGTTCTGGAGCGAAAGATCTTTCCCAGGATTTTGGTTTTCAAATTCCTCTATTAAATTCAACATTTGATGGGCCAGCTCGTACGATTTCATATCTTCATTTTACCCGGTATTTAAAATAAGCATATTAAACCAATAATTGGGCCTATTTTAAGTAGCAGTTATTTTAACTTGTAAATATACAATTACGTTTGTTTATTAATAATGTGCAATTATTTTGCCCCTGTTAAGTTTGTTTTTTTAAATTGATAATAAAGGTCCAGATATGTATGATGAAGATTATCAACCGGTTTTAAATCTTTAAAAGTATTAGTGATCTGCATTAAATGGATAGTACTATCGGGTAGGTTTCCTTTCGGTATATCCAACAGGTTAGCAACTTCATCCCCAAGTAGATAGCGCATGAGTTGTACGGTTTCTTTATGGGATAGAGGAGTGATGTTTTCCAGTTTGGAAAAAAAATCTGTTAAAGAGGTTGTCAATGTCTTACCCTGTTCAGATGCTTTAAATTGCCGCGACCTTATAGCTTGTTCAAGATCATAGGCTTCTTTACCATTTGCAGGCAATAATTCAGTTTTAATACCCAATTTATAACCTATAACTTGCCACAAGTGTAAAAATGCCCGCCTGTCGGTTTCGCTGATATTAATACCAAATTTACGCAGTCCCCTCATCACTATTAATGAAAAAGCAAGATTTGTTCCAGCCATATCTTCCTGATTTATTGGACTGCCCCACGCACTATCCCATGTATTGTATTTTAAGGTGTAATACCTTGCTGCCGCATGCATCAACCTTACTTTTAATATAGCTGCAAACGCTCTGCCATTTTGTTCAAAGGCGCCGGGCGCCATAACGGTCCATACAAACTCAGCGGTATCATAAAGGCGTTTGCCGGTATCATTGCGTATCTTATCTGATAAATATAATACCATTGCACCATCCGCTGCAGCATAGCAATAGGGCAGCGATAGTAGCCCAAGTAAATTCATGATCAAAGTAGCATGGCGGGTAAAAAAGGCGGAACCTTTGGCCATCAATTTACTATCTGCCCAAAATGGGAGCTGGCACGTATCTTTAACAAGTTGCTCATCCGCAAAAAGTGATGGTAATGATAATTGCGTGTTGCTATTTAATTCATTTAGCCAATTGTAAAGATCTTTTTTTTGCGTGGCTTCATTAAAAACGCGGGCAATGAACTCGTCGGCAGGTGCATCGCCAACGTGCCGTTGCGACGATAAAAAAGCGTTATCGGCTATCAGTTTATTGATCATCTTATTTTAAATTACCCAAACCGCCATCTACACCCAATACCTGTCCGGTTACCCAGGAACTTTCGTCTGATAATAAGAACGCAATAGCAGATGCAATATCGCCCGGTAGGCCAAATTTCCCCAAAGGATGTCTTTTGGCTGCACTTTCCCGTTTCTCTGGTGTGTTTAATAAATTTTGCGCAAGGCGTGTATCAGTTAATGATGGAGCAACTACGTTAACACGGATCAGCTGCGGTGCAAGTTCGGCGGCAAGTGCTATGGCAAAACCTTCAACACCGCCTTTGGCTGCCGTGATACTGGTGTGATAGCTCATGCCTGTTTTTACGGCAACGGTACTTATCAAAACAATGGATGATGGTGCAGCTTTTAGAGATTTAAGCGCTTGCTGAATAACTCCTGCAGCACCAATAACGTTAAGCCTGTAATCATTTAAAAAATCATCGGTAGTTACGCGTAAAAATGGTTTTAGGGTGATGCTGCCAACACAATAAACTAATCCATGCAATTGATCGGGAAGTTGAGATGCCAACATGCTCATGTCGCCTAAAACATCGAGTGCTATATGATTTATTCCTTGAGGCCAATTATTTGCTGGATTTCTTGATGCATTATAAACTTTTGCGCCAGCCAAAGAAAGTAAATTAATTAACGAGAATCCTATACCTGAACTGCCGCCAACTACTAAAATATTTTTGTTTATAAAATCCATACTCCTCTATTGTATGTAAATATACTAATATTGTAATTATTAATACATTATTGTATTAGTCCTAGATTTTCTACGTTCAGCCGTTCCTGGCAGGGCAATTTATTATATTAGCGGCCTATTTAATTAAAATGCAGATTGATAAGGCGAGGGAATTTATACTGGATAAAATAAAAAGGAAACTCCCTGCCAATTTTTACTACCACAATGTTACACATGCCGAAGATGTTTACACAGCGGCAAAACAAATTGCATTAGGTGAGGAGATAAGCGAAAATGAAACTGTTTTGTTATTAACTGCCGCTTTGTTTCATGATGCTGGTTTTCTGTATGGGCATGATGATCATGAAAATAGTTCCTGTAAAATTGCGCGTGAATACTTGCCGGAATTTGATTATTCGCCTGATGAAATAGCGACGATCTGTGATATTATTATGGCCACTAAACTGCCGCAAAGTCCGCGCAATAAACTGGGTGAAATTATTTGTGATGCCGATTTGGATTATTTAGGCCGGAATGATTTTTTTATACTCAGCAAAAGGTTATTTTCGGAACTTGTAATAACACATCACCTGCAAAATGAACAGGAATGGGATAAACAACAGGTAAGCTTTCTAAGAAGCCATCATTACTTTACCAAAACGGCTGTAGATTTAAGGGCGGCTGCCAAGGAAAAGCACCTGAAAGCAATAATTGAAGCGTTAAATTTAAATAATATACATGTCTAAACCGGAGCATAGTTTACCTGAAATAATTAAGGATGTAGTTACCGTAGTTATTGGGATCTTATTTTGCGGCTTTGCCTTAAAAGGATTTTTGGTCCCCAACCAATTTTTTGATGGTGGGGTAACCGGAATTTCCCTGCTTATTCATGAGCTATATCATATTAATATAGCTTTCGTCATCATTGCAGCCAATATCCCGTTTATCATCATGGGGATGTTCCAGGTAAACCGGGCATTCGCGCTTAAAACCTTTATTTGTGTTATAGGATTGGGCATTTGCCTTCTATATGTGCCTTACCCTGTCATTACATCCGATAAGTTGCTGGTATCTATATTTGGCGGAGTATTTATGGGCTTAGGAGTAGGGCTTTCCATCCGCGGAGGCTGTGCGCTTGATGGTATCGAGATACTGGCTCTTTACACCCTAAAACGCAGCAGCTTTACCATCAGCGAAATTATTTTAGGTATCAATATTATTATCTTTTTAATAGCAGCTTTTGAATTGGGCCTTCCAACCGCATTGTACTCTATATTAACTTATTACACGGCTTCGCGCACTATCAGCTTTGTTATTGATGGTTTAGAGGAATATACTGCAGTAAACATTATATCCGGCCAAAGCGAGATCATCAAAGAAAAGCTGGTAATGGAACTGGGGCGCGGCATTACCATTTATAAAGGGGAACGCGGTTTTTTAAAGGGGAGTTTTGATGTACATCAGCCGGTTGATATCATCTTCACCGTAATAACCCGTTTTGAGGTACGCAGACTAAAAAATCTGGTTCACAGTATTGATCCTAAGGCTTTTGTATTTACCAATAGTATTAAAGAAGCTGCCGGCGGAGTTTTAAAGAAACGCGTAAGGGAACATTGATTTTTGGTGTCAAGTAGTTAGTATCAAGTATCAAGATTTTATGAAGAAGCCACTTCCTGTAGCTATCTTGATACTAACTACTTGCTACTAACTCACTACTTCATAAATCTCCACAGGTTTCAACTTGTTTTTCAGGTTTACTTCCCCAATCTTGTTGAAAGCGAACGATTCTTTTGCTTTTTCATATACCTCATCGGTAACAATGATCTGGTTGGCTTTGGCTACCGATTGCAGGCGTTGGGCCAGGTTAACAGCATCGCCAATTACAGTATAATCCAGTCGTTTTAAGGATGCCGAACCAATATTGCCCGATATCATTTCGCCGGAATTTATACCAATAGAAACCTCGGGCTTAAAAGTTTTATCGCCATAAATTATGGCTTCGGCTGCGTTCATTTTTTCTCTTACGGCCAAAGCAGCGTCAATAGCACGGTCGAGATGGTATTCGCCTCTGAAAACCGCCATAACAGCATCACCCATAAATTTATCAATATGCCCGGTTTGCGCTATAATTTCTTTCACCATCAAATCAAAAAGCTTGTTTATTAAGCCTACAACAGTGTTGGCTGGTACATGCTCTGATATCGCTGTAAAACCACATATATCAATAAATATAACCGTGGCATCAATGGATTCGTTAGATAACAGACTGGCTTCAAACTCCTTATGGGTCATAAAATTCAAAACATTTTCATCCACATACATGCGTAGGATATTGTTCTCTTTTATGGCCTGTAGTGTTTTTTTGAGCTCAATTACATGTAGCAGGGTTTTTTCGATGGTGATATCCAAATCATCAAAATTTACCGGTTTACATACAAAGTCAAAAGCGCCACGGTTCATGGCGGTACGAATATTATCCATATCGCTGTAAGCAGATACCATTACCGCCTTTAGTATAGGATTAGCCTCGGGGAGTTTTGTGAGCAAGGTTAGGCCATCCATTTCGGGCATGTTGATGTCGCTTAGCACAACATCAATATCAGGTTCCTCGGCAAGTTTGACTAATGCTTCAAAACCATTATGGGCAAATACAAAATCGTAAACCTTTTCGCGTATCTTCTTCCTGAATTTTTGTTTTATCAAAAATTCCAGATCCGATTCATCATCAACCACCAGTATCTTGGCCATTATTGTTCTATATGTTTAAGTTTTTCTTTTAAATTATTAAAATCAAGCGGCTTGGTCAAAAAGTCATTCGCGCCTAATTCCATTGATCGTTTGTAATTCTCGTCATCGCCATAGGCAGTTATCATCATCACCACCGGCGGTGGCTTTTCGTAGGTATGCCTTATTCTATCCAAAAGCTCTAAGCCGCTCATGCCCGGCATGTTGATGTCTGATAAGATCAATACCACTTCCGAATGGTTAACAGCCAGGAATGTCATGGCATCTTCTCCGGATTGCGCAAAGTTAAACTCAATTTCTCCACTTTTTATTTCTTTGCGGAAACGTTGTAAAAACAACGGCTGTACATCGGCCTCATCGTCAACAACAAGTATTTTCATAAGTAAATATTATTCCAAAGTTAAATTTTATGTTTATTGTATAGGTTGTTAATAAGAAATGAAATTCTTGCCAATTGTATGCTATTAATTGGCTTTTATATCAGGAATGGTGATAGTAAACCGGGCAAACTCCCCTTCGGCTGTTTCCACTTTCAACTCGCCACCATGCCCTTTGGTAATGATATCGTAGCTCATTGATAGGCCTAACCCTGTTCCCTGCCCTGTGGGTTTGGTGGTAAAGAAAGGCTGATATATTTTATCCAGCACTTTTTGAGGGATGCCGGTACCATTATCGCTTACTGTTATTTCTACGGCGCTTAGGCCTGCAGCGTTTTTAACCTTTTTGGTAACTACACTTACTGTAGGTTCATAACCCGGTATGTTTTGCTTTTTCTTTTCGGCAACAGAATAAAAGGAGTTATTAAAAAGATTGAGCAATACCCGGCCCAGGTCTTGCGGAATAGCCTCTATTTTACCCAGGTTTTCGTCGAAACTGGTTTTCATACCGGCGTTAAACATTTTGTCCTTAGCGCGCAGACCATGGTAGCTTAAGCGCAGGTATTCGTCGGCAAGGGCATTAACATCGGTGGGCTCTTTTTTACCTGTTGTAGTGCGTGAGTGTTGCAGCATCCCTTTTACAATGGCATCGGCACGCTTGCCATGCTGGTTTATTTTGGTAAGGTTTTGGGTAATATCGCTCATGATGTCGTCCGCTTCCTGCTTAACATCATCGGGCAATTTGCTTAATATTTCGTCCTTAAGTTCTTCCAGTAACTCAATACTTACTTCGCTAAAATTATTTACAAAGTTTAGTGGATTTTGAATTTCATGGGCAATACCGGCAGTTAGCTCACCCAGCGATGCCATCTTTTCCTGTTGTACCAGTTGTGCCTGGGTGCTTTTTAGTTCGGCCAGGGCGCCCTGCAATTCTTCTTTCTGATGAGTAAGCTCGGCCGTGCGTTCTTTAACCTGGCTTTCCAGGTTTACTTTCATTGCGGCCATCATGCGGTTTTGCTCTTCCTCATTTCGGCGTTTGGTGCGTTCAACTTCCAGAGCTTTATTTTGCTTACGATTAATAAACCACATAGCACAGGCCCATAAAAAAGCGAAGGCTACGGCGCTTTGAAAAAAGTCCTCAGTGCTTTCAAAAACCTTAGGGAAAAGTTTTTCAAACACATCCGAAATAAAAGATGCTATAGCATAGGGTATTATAGCGTTACTAAGGTTACGGCTACTTTTAAACTCATCTATTGCGTAAGGTAATGCTACCAGCCCGAATATCAGGAGGTGATCAAGCCAAAGAATTAATGTTGTTTTATGAAAAGTAAACCCAAGGCATAACAATGCAACGGCGGCATACATGGCATAAAGCATATATTGGGCTAAATCGGGCCTGGTGCCTTCGGCCTTTATCTTTTTGCGAAGCTGGGTTGCTATTAAAATTGCTATAAGTGGTTCAAATGTAATGCTCATAAAGTATTAGGTGTCACCTGTGATGTTTTGTATGTGTAAAGCAAACAATTTAAAACTAATATTTTATTTGCACTAAACAGAATTTAATAAACATATAGATTATTTATGCGGCCATCTGTTACATTTTAAAACGCTTTATTACGGTAAGATTTGTAAAAGACATATAAACTTTGTAATTATGTATGTACAATTATAAACCATGGAAAATTCAAGAAGAGATTTCATAAAAAAATCAGCCATAGCAACAGCTTTGGTAGCTGCCGGGCCGGTAAATAACAGTTTTGCAATCCTGCATAAGGATTTGCAACCCGACGTTCAAACTATTGGCCATGGCGGGTTTACTTACAAAGGTGATAAGGGATGGGCCAAAATCAGCGTAAACAGTAATCCACTGGCCAACTGCCATGAGATGGTGCAGGACAGCAAGGGCCGGCTGATCATGCTGGGCGATCATACACAAAACAACATCCTTGTATTTGATAAGTCGGGCAAGCTGCTGGATTACTGGGGCACAGCCTTACCGGGCGGGCATGGTTTAACCATCAGTAAGGAAGGCGGCGAAGATTTTCTGCTGCTGACCGATTGCGGCTGGGCGCAGGACAAAACCGGTAATTCCTACGGGCAATCTGGCCAGGTATTGAAAACTACGGTTGATGGCAGGCTGATCTTTGCCATCGGGCACCCGCGCACCATCGGTGTTTATAAGGATAATGAGCCTTTTAAACCCACCGAAACGGCTGTTGCACCCAACGGTGATATTTATGTAGCCGATGGATACGGATCTGATTATATCATTCATTATGATAGCAAGGGGCAGTATATCCGTCATTTTGGTGGGCATAATAATACTAATAAAGATCATAACCTGGTTAACGCGCATGGCATCACGGTTGATAACCGGGATAAGAATAACCCCACACTGATCTGTACCTCCCGCGAGGAAAACTGCTTTAAGGTATTCACCATGGATGGTAAGTTCATCAAACGAATTGATATGCCGGGGATGTATGTTTGCCGGGCGGTAATGAATGATCAAAATATTTATGCCGGTGTTTGCTGGTCCAAAAATGCGGCTGGGCAGCGTTTTGATTATTCGGGCTTTGTAACCGTGCTTGATAAGGATAATAAAGTAGTTTCCAATCCCGGCGGGTCAGCACCTGTATATAAGAATGGCGTTTTACAGCCTACCCTGCAGGCAACGAACCCTGTGTTTCAGCATGGTCATGATGTTTGTGTTGATGAGGATAAAAACGTTTATGTATGCCAGTGGAATGCCTACCATACCGCGCCGGTAAAATTAACGCGTGTATAATTTGATTGGAGGCCTTTGTCAATATCATTGAATAATATGCCAAAATGAATGGATGTCGGTTGATAAATTTTTATAAACTTAGCTGTTTATCAAATTGATTTAAATCGATAAAACGTTTTACTAATTATGTATATTAATACAATTAAACAAAGGCTACTTTCATTTTTATTGTGCGCTTTAATTTTAAGTGCCTCCAACCTAAATGCACAGAGTGTTTCAAAAACGCCGCTCCCCTTATCAGAATTGCAGCAAAAATTTGTAGACCTGCGCTTTGGAATGTTTATCCACTTTAACATTCCAACCTACCAGGACGCTGATTGGCCTGATCCGGAAACACCTGCATCTTTATTTAACCCAACAAAACTGGATTGTGTACAGTGGGCAAAGGCTGCAAAATCAGCAAATATGACTTATGGTTGCCTTACCACAAAGCACCATAGCGGTTTTTGTATCTGGGATACCAAAACTACCGATTATAACGTGATGCATAGCCCGCTGAAAAGGGATGTGGTAAAGGAATACACCAAAGCATTCAGGGATCAGGGTTTAAAGGTGATGTTGTATTATTCAATTTTGGATACGCACCACCGTTTGCGCCCAAACATGATCCAGCCAAAGCATATCGACATGGTTAAAAAGCAAATTACAGAGTTGCTTACCAACTATGGTCAGATTGAAGCACTTATAATCGATGGATGGGATGCCCCATGGTCAAGAATTTCTTATGACGATGTTCCGTTTGAAGAAATTTATAAGCTGGTAAAATCAATACAACCAAACTGCTTATTGATGGATCTTAATGGCGCCAAATACCCGGCCGAAGGTTTATACTATACAGATATTAAAACCTATGAAATGGGTGCTGGTCAGCGGGTATCAAAAGAAACCAACAAAATGCCGGCATTGGCTTGTTTGCCAATTCAAGCCAATTGGTTCTGGAAAACTGATTTTCCTACAACCCCAATACGTGATGTAACCAAGCTGGTAAACGATGTATTGATCCCTCTTAATAATGCCAGCTGTAACTTTATCCTTAATGTGGCGCCAAACAGTGATGGCTTATTTGATGATAACGCACTTGCAGGTTTAAAACAAATAGGGCAGTTATGGAAAAATGAAGGCCCAGTGGCTAAATTGGGCGAAACAGGTCCTCCTATTATATCGCATAACCTGGCTAAACGTGTACCTGCTAATTCAAGCTGGAGCGATGACTCAAATATTATGGATTTTGCCAACGACGATGATTTTGAATCATCATGGCAATCAAACCCAAGGGTAAAAAGTCCATGGTATGAGGTTACCTTAAAACCGGGGCAGCCGTTCAACACCGTGGTGATTTTTGAGCGTAAAGCCAATATTAAAAAATACAAACTTGAGTACCTTGATGGCACTACCTGGAAAACAATTTTTGAGGGCGAAAACCTTAGCCGTGTTAAAGTTAACCGCTTTAACCAGGTGAAGGGAGATAAAGTGCGTATGTCTATCCAAACATATAATGATGCGCCAAGCATTACAGAATTTGGTGTTTATAACGAAACGAAATAGATGTGCAGATGTTCAAATTGCAGATGTGCAGATGTCATGAGTAGTCAAATACTCACCACCTAAAAAAACAATAGCCTCATTTTAAAAAAAAATGAGGCTATTGTTTTATAACCTTTATAACAACTTGCACGTTTGGCTTTCTAAATCTGCATATTTGCACATCTGACATCTGAAATCCGCACATATGCATTTCATCTACCCGGCCTTTTTATTTGCATTACTAACGCTGGCCATTCCTGTCATCATCCATTTATTCAACTTTCGTAAGTTTCAAAAGGTTAATTTCAGCAACGTTCAGTTTTTAAAGGAAATCCAGGAGCAGCAATCGTCCCGTAGAAATTTAAAGGAGCGGCTCATCCTTGCTTCCAGGTTACTGGCATTGGCCTTTTTGGTCTTCGCTTTCGCCCGGCCATTTATTCCCGCCCAAAACTCGGTAAGCGCAGGCAGGCTAAATGCCGTGAGTGTTTTTGTAGATAACTCATACTCCATGCAAACCCTCAACCGGGAGGGCTCCTTACTTGATGATGCCAAACAAAAGGCCAGGGAAATAGCATCCGCCTATAATATAAATGATCGTTTCCAATTGCTTACGCAGGATTTTGAAGGGCGGCACCAACGCTTGCTAAGTCGTGATGAATTTAATGATGCCGTTGACCAGGTAAAGATTAGCCCTCAAAGCCGTACGCTGCAACAGATCATCAGCAGGCAACAGGGTTTATTAAAAATGCAGCCCGGCGCAACAAGATCAGCCTATATCATCTCCGATCTGCAAAAAAACATGGCAGATAAGCCATTAAAAACCGATAGTGGTATTGCCTTTAGTTTAATTCAACTTAAAGCTGGTAACCTGCCTAATGTAGCTGTTGATTCTGTTTGGCTGTTAAGCGCCATCCATCGCCCCGGCGAAAGTGAGAAACTGGTTATTCAGCTACATAACTATGCCGATGAAAAGGCACAGAAAATCCCGCTTAAAGTACTGATCAACGGCGCACAAAAAGCTTTAGGCAGTTATACCATTGCGGCACGATCAAAACAAAACGATACATTGTCCTTTATGGGTCTGCAGGCCGGCTGGCAACAAGGCGAAGTGCAATTGCAGGATAACCCCATCACATTTGATAATAAATTTTACTTTAGTTTTAACGTTGCACAGCAGATGCCCGTTTTGCTGATAGATGGTGGAACCCCTGATCCATATCTTAAGGCTGTTTTTGCGGCGGATCCGTTTTTTAAGGCTCAGCGCACGCCCGACGGTAATGTTGATTACGCCGCATTAAACAGCTACCCATTAATTGTTTTAAGCGATATTAAAGCCATATCTTCCGGATTGGCGCAACAATTAAAAAACTATGTATCCAAAGGTGGTATTTTGATGGTTTTTCCGTCGGCCGATGCCCAATTGACAAATTACCGCTCGTTTCTACAGTCGATGAATGCTGCATACCCCCTGAAACTTATTACCGAAGCAGGTAAAGTATCCGGCCTTAACCGCCAAAGCCCGGTATTTAAAAATGTGTTCGAGAACTTTCCGGCAAGTCCGGATCTGCCCACGGTTAAAAAATATTTTCAGTTAAGTACCTCAGCAGGTAGCCCGGATAACCTGATGACTTTAGCCGGTGGTGATCCTTTCTTAGCCGGATATAGTAGCGGCCGGGGCAAGGTTTACCTATCTGCGGTGCCACTTAATGAAGATTTTAGCAACCTGCCACGCCACGCGCTTTTTGTGCCTGTGTTATTCAGGATCGCTTTATTAAGCGGGCATGATCTGCCGCTGTTTTACACGTTGGGGAAGGAAGAGACTTTAGAGATAGCACCTGTACAGGTCACCGGGAAACAAATACTCAAACTAAGCAAAGGCGATCAAAGCAGCATTCCCGATGTGCGGCAGCAGGAGGGAAGTACGCTGATCTATGTATCAGACCAGTTGCACCAACCCGGAATTTACACTTTAAAAAAGCAGGATAGCACAGTAGCTACGCTGGCTTTTAATGATAACAGGAGCGAATCTGACATGAGTTACCTTAGTCCATCGGTATTAAAAGAAATCATGCCAAAGGCAACCACCTTAATTACAGGTGGTAATGCTTCTTTAAAAGGTATTGTTACCGAAACAAATTTAGGTACACAATTATGGAAACTTTGTATAATTTTGGCATTGATTTTTCTGGCTGCCGAAATTTTGCTCATCAGGTATTTTAAACCCGATATGCAGGCTGTAAAGCAACCGGTTTAATCAACAAAAATCCTTAAAGCAGTGCTAATGAATTTGCTTATCAAATCTGCCACTATCCTTGATCCCGGATCACCCTTTCATCAACAAGTTGCCGATATTTTAATTGAAAACGGCGTTATTACCCGCATTGGCGACGATATTGAAGCCGATGCCGAGCTGGTTGAGGCCGAGGGTAAATATGTATCGCCCGGTTTTTTTGACCTTAATTGCAATATTGGCGAATTAGGGCTGGAAACCAAGGAAGATATGCGTACAGGTACCCAGGCTGCCGCTGCCGGTGGCTTTACTGGCGTGGCAATGATGCCGAATACAGTACCTCCCGTACACTCCAAAGCCGAAATTGAATACCTGCTTAACCGCGCAAAGGGCAACCTGGTAGATGTATATCCGTTGGGTACCATATCGTACAAGCGTGAAGGTAAAGACCTTGCCGAAATGTACGATATGTATTTAAGCGGCGCCAAAGCATTTACTGATGGCAATCGCCCTGTACAGGATGCCGGCCTCATGGAACGTGCCTTGTTGTATGCCCAGGGGTTTGACGCTCTGGTTTTCTCGTACCCTGAGGATACCGCAATTGCGGGAAAAGCAAAGGTGAATGAGGGCGAGATCAGCACGCTGCTGGGTATGAAAGGCATTCCTTCGCTGGCCGAAGAACTGATGATAGCCCGGGACCTTTACCTGGCCGAATACACCGTATCTAAAATACATTTCAGCACTATATCCACCGTTCGCTCTGTCGAGCTTATCAGGGAGGCAAAACGTAAAGGACTGGAAGTTACCTGCGATGTTGCCGCCCACCACCTGGTACTTACTGACGAGGCCCTGCTGGGTTTCGATAGTCAATATAAGGTTAAGCCCCCACTGCGTACCAAAGATGATGTAAAGGCGCTTATAAAAGGCTTAAAGGATGGCACAATTGATGCCATTGTATCGCAACACACCCCACACGAAATTGAGTTTAAAGATGTGGAGTTCGAGGTGGCCGAATATGGTATTACTGGCTTCCAGACAACGTTAGCGCTGGCCCTGCAATCGGGATTACCGGTTGAGCTATTGGTGGAGAAGCTATCCATCAATCCCCGGGAAATTTTAGGCGTAGAGGTAGCCGTTATCGCCGAAGGAGAAAAAGCTAACATCGTGCTTTTTGATGTGGAAGCCACATGGGAATATAATAGCAAAAGCAACCTTTCAAAATCAAAAAACTCTCCCTTTATGGGGCAGAACTTAAAGGGGAAAGTGCTGTTAACTTATAATAATCAACAATTACTTAAATAGAAAAAAATGATTGATCCAAAAATAGAAACAGCCTTCCAGGCAGCCTTAGAGGCTTTTTCTAAATATAATAGCTTTGATGCTGTAGGACTAACCGGTGATTTTGGTGATGTTTTCTCATCAGACGAAGATTTTTTAACCAAGGTAGATGCTTTGGATGCGGTATTTGATAATAACCCCCAGGTTGAGGTACTTAGAGAAGTGTTTTTTGATTTATTGATGATCAACTTCTTTAGTGCCGATGTAAAGAAACTGGAAGAAGATTACCTGGATACCCCGGAGTGGGAAGATATTGAAGAGCAAACGCTTGACCGTGGTACCGAGCTGCTGAACCTGTTATTGTACCTGAATGAGTGCGAAGACGAAGATATTGAGCCCGAGTTGGAAGATTACCTTAAAGAGTTTTTATTGGTTGATGAAGACGAGTTTCAGGATGAATACCGCATTTACGAGCCTGTTATCTCTAACCAGATCCTGATGGAAAGCCCGGTTGAAGAAATTGCTAATGTAGCAAACAGCTTACCTGAGGATTCTGAACTTGCAGAACTGTTTTACCCGATGATGTGCTTTTTCCAGAACGTTGATCCATCACCAGAAGCAAAAGCTATCATAGCCGAAAACGCTTTGGAAAAGGATTTTGATATGGCTGTGTTAGAGATATTGGTTAATTTTCAATAAGCTTTACACCCATTAATTAACGTAACATGAATGAAGAGATTGGTAGAAAGATAAAAAAACAAGGGCTTATTAATGGTTTGGTATTAGGTGGCATATTATCTGTAACAAGCATCCTTTATTTTTACTTTATAATTTTGATTGCAAAATCGGCTGTTTCCATAACCATTGGTTCGGTATTGTTTTCATACGTACTGCCCATTGGGATATCAATTTTATTTTGTAATTATCTTAAAAAGCGGGTGGGTGGTTTTTGGAATTTAAGGCAAGCTACTACAGGCATCTATATTATGTTTTTTGCATCGTACCTCATGGTGTATATCGTAAAAGACCAGTTGTTTGCAAAAGTTATTGAGCCCAATATGGTTCATAAAACAGAAACGGCAATGCTTAATGCACTTAATAAGTTAAAGGAAAGCAGCCCGCAAAATGCAAAAGAAGCAGATTTAAAAATAGCTGAGATGCGTAAGGCATTTGAAGGTGAAAGAAACATCACCATTGGTCAGCAAATTCAGACGTTTGCTGTTAGCATCATATTTTTATTTGTGTTATCAATCATCTTCGCCGCTTTTTATAAGAACGAGGGGCAGGCGCAAAGTCCGCTGGTTGATGGTTCATCGGTATAACATAAGCTTAGCTCATACTTACAGTCCTTTTCTGAAAAGAAAAGGCCTGTTTTTTTTATAAAGATGGCTTAAGTGTATATTGTTCACAGGCTTACATAAATAAACATCTGGTGATATAGCTGATTTATGAAATATTAGTTAATTTAGTTCAATAAACAACCTAAAATCATGACAGCAAAAAAAGCAAGTCCATCACAACCCGCAATCAAGTGGGCATTAATCAGCCTGGTTATGTCAATAATCATAACTTATGCATTCCAGTTTCTTAATGTAGATCCTAATTCATCTGTTAAATACCTTAATTTTCTGCCTTTTATAGCTTTTCTATTTTTAACACAAAAGGAGTACAGGGACAAACTGGATGGTTATTTAACCTTTGGAGAAGGTTTTTTATCGGGTTTTTTATATTCCGTTTTTACCGGCGTATTAACTGCAATATTTACTTATGTGTATTATGCCATATTGAGCCCGGAAATGGTTGAGAAAATGATTTCCTCTACACAAGCTCAACTGGAAGCAAAAAACATGTCGCAGGAACAGATAGATTCGGCCATGAACATCACGCGTAAATATTTCGCGGTGTTCGGCGCTGTAGGAGCTGTTTTCATTTCGGCAATTATAGGAGCTGTTATAGCGCTTATAGGTGCAGCCATATTTAAAAAAGAGCGTTCACCATTTGATGTAGCCGGTTATGATGATTCAACACCAATTGATCCAGCTGTTTAAAGCAAATTAACCTTATAATATTACAGGCCCTTTCTGATAAGATTGGGCCTTTTTGTTAACGCTTTTTTTATTCCCTCCCAACGGGAGGACGGGGGGGCGGCTGCATGCTATCTACAGCAGTATTGAACGCCCGATTTAACCCTTTTTCCGCTGTTTGTGTTCTCACAAACAGCCTGCACGATTAATTTGGTAGCAGCAATTTGTGGGGACACAAACTGCGGGGATAAGGAATATTTGTTAACGGTTTTTTTATTCCCTCCCAACGGGAGGGGTGCGGCTGCAAATGCGCGCAATGGCAGGGAGGGGTTTCGCCGACATGCCATCTACAGCGGTATTGAACGCCTGATTTAACCCTTTTCCTGCTGTTTGTGTCCTCACAAACTGCTTCGCACGATTAATTTGGTAGCAGCAATTTGTGGGGACACAAACTGTGGGGATAAGGAATATTTGTTAACTGTTTTTTTATTCCCTCCCAACGGGAGGGGTGCGGATGCAATGCGCGCAATGGCAGGGAGGGGTTTCGCCGACATGCCATTCGCAGTGGCATTTGAACGCCTGATTTAACCCTTACTTCCGCCTTGCTCGAGGAACGAATCGCACATTGCCCCTGCCTCTTTATATCTTCCGAATACCTATAGACACAGGTGCACAAACTATGGGTAACAAAAACAGCCCGGAGGTAAATCCCCGGGCTGTTTCCATATGCAGAAAGAAGTGCTTACTTCTTCATTACTTGTTTTACAATATCATTACCAAAAACAAATACCATCAAAGTAACCAGTATTACAAACCCAACAATCTGGGCGCGCTCCAGGAACTTATCGCTTAGCGGTTTCCCTTTAATCATCTCGATGATAAGAAATACAGCATGCCCGCCATCAAGCGCCGGGATAGGCAACAGGTTCATCAGGGCCAATACCATTGATAAAAAGCCTACCAGGCTCCAGAAGTGAACCCAATCTATCGTGCTGCCAAACAGGTTGGCAATTGCAACCGGACCGCTTACTGCTTTGTTAAACTTTACATCGCCCTTAAATATTTTACCTAAACCTTTGGCGTTATCGGTAAAAGTGCTGATTGCTCTTGATGCACCTATTGGTAAGGATGCAAAGAAACCATATTTAATGGTTCTTATCTCGGGAAGGTCGTTTTTAGATGGATAGAAACCCAATGTGCCATCATTGCCCAACTGAGCTTTTATCACCATCGGGTTGTTATTTCGCTTTATGGTCAATTCAACCAGCTTTCCTTTGTTTTTTTGAAGCTCGGGTTTTACCTGGTCATAAAAAGCTATAGGAGAGCTATTAATGGCAACAATGCTATCTCCTTTGAGTAATCCCGATTTTCGTGCTGCTCCACCTGGAGATAAGGAATCAACTACAAATTTCATCCTTGGCACACGGCTTATAAATTCTTCAATACCGTTATCGCTCAGGTCATTTAATATGGTGTGCGGTACCGTTACACTTAACGTTTCGATACCACGCTGAACGGTAAAAACCGTATTTTCAAGTAATACCTTAGGGCTGGTAAGGTCATCAAAGCGCTCAACAGCTTTGCCGTTAACCGCAGTGATCTTATCGCCGGCCATTAACCCGATTTTTTTACCAACTACGCCGGGTACAATACCATATTTAGCGCTTGAGTTTGGTATATAGCTTTCGCCGAAACGCATGGTCAGGATCCAGAATATCAGGATACCCAGTATAACGTTTACGGTAACACCGCCAAGCATTACTATTAAACGCTGCCAGGCTGGTTTTGAGCGAAACTCCCAGGGCTGCGGCGGACCGGCCAACTGATCGGTATCCATGGATTCATCTATCATACCGGCAATTTTAACATAACCACCCAAAGGCAGCCAGCCAATACCGTATTCAACACCTTTATATGTAAATTTAAACAGGCTTATGTTCCATGCGTCAAAAAACAGGTAAAATTTCTCTACTTTAATCCCGAAGGCGCGTGCCGCTAAAAAGTGCCCCAGCTCATGCAGGATTATTAAAATTGAAAGGCCCAGTACAAGCTGGCCCACCATGATCACTATACTCATTATTTATATTTATCTATTAGTAGTGTATTGCCTTTAACGGCAATTTTTGTATAAAATTTTGCGCAAAGATGCGTGTTTCTTTGTCAGTATTCAAATAGTCAGTTAAGGTTGGCTGTGCTATATAAGTTATATGTTGCATGCATTCCTCAATAAGGTTGCTCATGGCCAAAAATCCTATACTGTTGTTTAGGAAACCAGCTACAGCTATTTCATTGGCCGCATTAATAATACAAGGCATGTTACCCCCTTGTTTTAAGGCCATGTATGCTAAATTAAGATTGCGGAAAGTATCCAGGTCTGGTTTTTCAAAAGTAAGATTTGGATAATCAGTAAAACTAAAACGTTTAAAATCATTTTGCATGCGGGAAGGGTAGGTAAGCGCATACTGAATAGGCAGCTTCATATCGGGCAAACCCATTTGTGCTTTGATAGATCCATCTTTAAATTGTACCATCGAGTGGATGATTGACTGCGGATGAACTATTACCTCAATCTGATCGGCTTCTATATCAAAAAGCCATTTGGCTTCTATCACTTCCAAGCCCTTATTCATCAGCGAAGCCGAATCAATGGTTATTTTGGCACCCATTACCCAGTTAGGATGTTTAAGAGCATCCTCGCGGCTTACACCGGCCAAAAAATCAAGTCCCCGACCACGGAATGGTCCCCCGGAGGCAGTGATGATCAGCTTTTCGATAGGGTTAGCGCTTTCGCCGGCAAGGCATTGAAATATAGCCGAATGTTCTGAATCAACAGGAAGGATTTTTACACCATATTGTTTGGCGAGTGCGGTTACAATTTCGCCGGCTACAACCAGGGTTTCTTTATTTGCCAGGGCAATATCCTTGCCAGCTTTAATAGCAGCAATGGTAGGTTCCAGTCCGGCAAAGCCAACCATAGCGGTAAGCACTATAGCGATATCAGGATGGGTAACCGTATCTATAATTGCCTGATGACCGGCAAGTACGTTTACAGGCAGGTGAGCCAATGCTTCCTTTACCTGCAGGTATTTACTTTGATCGCATATGATAACATACTCCGGCTCAAATTCAATGGCCTGGCTAATAAGTAAATCGGCATTGGAATGTGCAGTAAGTAAAAAAGCCCTGAACAAATTGCCGTTACCCTTTATAACCTGGAGGGTTTGTGTACCTATACTGCCTGTTGAGCCAAGTATGGCGATGTTTTTTTGTTGATTACTCAATGTAACTTTTAAATATTTCTAAAATCGCCAGTGCTTCATATCTCGCCATGACGTGTTTGTTAACGTAAGTACACTCTAAAGTGGCCTGTCACCCTGAGCCTGTCGAAGGGTCGCGCGCAGAGGCCTTTGCCCACATGCTTCGACAGGCTCAGCATGACAGCCCTTTTTTAAAATGTTATTTCCTTTCCAGGTTTTTGCGAAATTTTACCACTCGCAATAACGTGTTTTCTTATTTGCTAATATACTCATTTAAACCGTCAGCTATTTTTCTGTCGTTTGATAGCCTGGGTACTTTGTTTTGTCCGCCCAGCTTACCTTCCGATCTCATGTAATTGATGAACGCGTCTTTTTGCAGGCCTTGGATGATCAAAGGTTGCAAAATGTTACCTTCAATCAGGTCAAAATAGTAAATATTTTTCTTTTGCAGTGCTTTATCAACTTTTATGGCAAATGCATGAAGGTTGGCAGGTGGCGTGCCAAACTCCACAAACCATTCATGATAGGGCAACTGACCGGCCGGTGGATTAACCTGCGGTGCTACGGTGAACTCAATTACATCAACCGCCTCTTCTCTGGCAACAGTCATCAACGCGTGTTCTACTTCTTCGCCAATTACATGTTCGCCAAAGGCCGAGATATAATGTTTGATACGGCCCGTTACGATGATCTTATATGGGTTTTTGGAAATGAATTTAATAGTATCGCCCAAACTATATCCCCATAAACCGGCGCTGGTATTCATGATGAGGGCATAGTTTTTTTCCAGCTCTACATCCTTAATGTTGATTCGGGTAGGGTGCTCGTTAAAATATTCTTCGGATGGAATAAACTCGTAGAATATGCCTGAGTTAACCAACAGCAACAGCCCGGTTTCTTTCTGCGAATCCTGGAAAGCGATAAAGCCTTCTGATGCGGGATACGTTTCGATAGAATCTATTTTAAAACCAATACTTTCCTCCATCCGGGCGCGGTAAGGCTCATAGTTTACGCCGCCATGCACGTATAACTTAAAGTTTGGGAAGATATCTTTTACCTTTTTGCCTCCTGCTTTTGCCGAAAGCCTATCGAAATACATCTGGCACCAGGGTGGTATGCCGCTGATCAGGCGCATATCCTGGTTATAGGTTTCCTCAACAATGGCATCAACCTTTTGCTCCCAGTCTTCGATACAATTGGTATCATAACTGGGCAGGCGGTTTTTTTGCAGGTAGGCCGGCACATGGTGCGCCACAATGCCTGAGAGCCTGCCGGTAGAAACGCCATTCTTTTCGGCTAATACCGGGCTGCCTTGTAAAAATATCATTTTGCCATCTACAAAATCGGCATTGCCGGTTTCATGGATGTAACTGAGCAGGGCGTTACGGGCAGCTTTGATATGCTGTGGCATGCTCTCTTTGGATATTGGAATGTACTTAACACCCGAGGTAGTGCCCGATGTTTTGGCGAGGTAAGCTGGCTTGCCCGGCCATAGCACGTTTTCTTCTCCTTTTACAACCCTATCAATATAAGGGCGCAGATCCTCATAGTCATGAATGGGTACATTTTTCTTAAAGTCTTCGTAATTGTTGATCTGCGCAAAATTGTGCGCTTTACCAAATGTGGTATCCTTTGCCTGGTAAATGAGTTCGCTGATTGTTTTTTGTTGCAGGGCGGGCGCGTTTTTGCGCAAGTGGTTAAGTTCCCTGTTTACCAGTGCAGCAAACGCTTTGCTCAATACAGATTTTAAACCCATTGTTTAATTGGTTTCGGCAATATCATCATCAACATCCTTGTGGCTGTAAACTAATTTACGGTAGGTTACCATAATTATTACCTGTATAAAAGGAAAAGTTAAAAGCACCCAGCAATAAGAGGCAAGGCGAAATATAAAGTCCCGTTTGCCCTCATCAAGCCCAAATAAACTTATTACAACTACAAGTGGTATAAGGGTTACTACCAAAATAGAAATTATAATAGCAAAAATGCCAAGTGTTTTAAAGAAGTTATCCTTAGTGATTTCGAAGCTTTGTTTTAATGATTCTATTGGGGCCGAGTCATCATCAACAATAAAACAAATGCAAAAAATGCTGCGCAAGCTGATATAAAGAATAAGCAATAATTCCACTACTTCGATGATGCTCGAAATACCTAAAACCCTATCTGCAAAAAAATATATCAATGATAATATGAGGATAAACACACCGGTAATCAATCCTATTATTACAAAGTTGAAAGTCATTTTAAATGAAGGCAATATGTCTTTAAGCTCAAACTCATAATACTGCCTATCCATAAGGGTTAATATGAGTTTATAAAAGCTTAAACCAATGTAACATTGTATAACCAACTGTATAAATATGAAAATGAATTTGGTTACATAATCACCTATCAGAAAAAAGGTTTTGAAAAAATCAACCACCTCATTAATGAACAACGATAGAACGGAGTACACTATAAGTGGAACGAAATTTTTCTTTAAAATATTCCATGCAGTTTTAATGGTTTCTGCAACAGAAAATGAGTGGTACATAGGTGGTTATGATCTGTTAAAAATTACCCGCTTCCAAAAATCCTGCATAAATCCTATTCCGTAGGCCGTAAGTTGAGTGAAGGCAGCTATAATGCTCAAAAATGCGATTTTTGCCGATCTGTTTTTCCACCAAGCGTGAAAAAATATTAACAAAATGATAAGAGCCAGTATAAAGTTCCCTAATTGGGCTATTTGCCAGCCAAGCAGGTTGAAAATGAGGGTGAAAAGAATGAAAAGTGTAAAGGCTGCCGGGAAGAAATGAACTGCCTTTAATTCCCGTGGGAAAAATTTATAAATGTTGATCCGCGCCCGGCCAAAAAAATGTAGTTGCTTAAAAAACTGGATAAAATTGGTTCTCCTTTTATGAAAAACAATAGCATCAGGTATCAGCCCGATCTTGAAACCCATAGAATGAATGCGGATGCTATACTCAATATCCTCGCCAAGGCGTGTTATGATAAAACCGCCCGCCTTTTCCCATACCTGCCTTGATACGCCCATATTAAAGCTGCGCGGGTGAAACTGGCCAATTCCTTTTTTATTACCACGTATGCCGCCGGTAGTAAAAGGGGAGGTCATGGAGTAGCTTATGGCTTTTTGCGTTGGCGTAAATGAAGCGTGTGCGCCATCTGGTCCGCCGTAAGCATCCAGGTAATTTGTGGCTAAAGAGCTGTTCACTATCTCCAGGTAATCGGCGGGGATCAGGCAATCCGAATCGAATATGATAAAGTACTCGCCTTTGGCCCTTTCAAAACCAAAGTTGCGGGTAAAGCCCTGGCCTTCGTTGGCTTTTTTAAAGTACCTAACATCAAGCTTATCGGTAAAACTGTTTACAATAGCCTCTGCATCGTTAACAGAACCATCCTCTATCACCAAAACCTCAAAGTCCCGGTACGTTTGCAGTACAAGGGTATCCAGCAGTTCTTTGATCTCCTGCGGGCGATTATATAGTGGAATGATGATGGAAAAAAACATACTGTTAGATGTGCAAATGCGCAGATTCCAAATGTGCCGTTGAAGCTGCGGATTTTATGATTTTTTTGATCTTAAATTTTGTTTGATTTTTTGATGTGCTCATAAGGTTAATCATTATACAATTTTTCACCCTCACATTAAACAATTCGCATCTGCATATCTGCACATCCGAAATTTGTACATCAAATCGTCTCCTCTACCTGGTAATGATTACGTTCACTTGAATTACGGGAAACCAGTTCGGCAACAAAGCCGGTTAAAAATAGTTGAGAGCCTAAAATTATGGCCACAAGCGCTATGTAGAACATGGGGCTCGAGGTCACATCTCTATATTTTTCGCCATGAGCAATCAGGTAAAGTTTATCGGCGATCATCCAGATAGCTATTACCAACCCGGTAAAAAAGCTCAATGTTCCCAGGGTGCCAAAAAAGTGCATGGGGCGTTTGCCAAACTTACCTACAAAAAATATAGAAAGCAGATCAAGAAAGCCGTTAACAAAACGGCTCATGCCAAATTTTGTCTTGCCGTATTTACGTGCGCGGTGCTCAACTACCTGCTCTCCAATTTTGGTGAAACCTGCCCATTTAGCCAATACAGGTATATAGCGGTGCATTTCGCCATAAACTTCTATATTTTTAACAACGGTGCTCCGATAAGCTTTTAAACCACAGTTAAAATCATGCAAATTATCTATGCCGCTCATTTTCCTGGTGGCGGCGTTAAATAATTTTGTTGGGATAGTTTTGCTGAGCGGGTCGTAACGTTTAGCTTTCCAGCCCGATATCAGATCGTATTTTTCTTCAACAATACGGCGATATAGCTCCGGGATCTCATCCGGGCTGTCCTGCAGGTCGGCATCCATGGTGATTACAACATCCCCACGGGTAGCTGCGAAGCCCATATTTAAAGCAGCGGACTTGCCATAATTACGCCTGAATTTTATCCCTTTTATAAAGGGATTGTTTAGCTTTAGTTTCCTGATCATTTCCCAGGAACCATCCTTACTGCCGTCATCAATCAATATGATCTCATAAGTAAAACGGTTGTCGTCCATTACGCGGCTTATCCAAGAGGTAAGCTCGGGCAATGATTCAATTTCGTCATAAAGCGGTACTACTACTGATATATCCATTTATTCGGGATGGGACGTTGGGCTAAAATAATGTTTGCCCGCAATCATCCGCAAAAATATAAAAAATAGGTAATGGTTTGTATAATGATTTTTAAGGTAGATGATACTGTTGTTATTTAACGTTCTTTAACATCCTAACTATACTATGTAAAGTCTCAATTACGTTAAAAGCACTTGAAAATATTTGTATAACTTGCCCATCACTATAAATAAAACCCTTATGAAATTGAATAAAGCAATTCTCTTTGTGCTTTTGTGTACTTATTCGGCCTTAAGCTATGCGCAAAATGGCGATCAGCAGAGTGCAAAGTACGATCAGCATAAAGTGTTTAACCCTTTATTTTATCCCGAAAAAGGCAACGAATTCAGGAACGCCGGTGGGGCACCCGGCGCAAAGTACTGGCAAAACCGGGCCGATTATAAATTGAATGTTACATTAGATACTGCAAAGCAACGGATTGATGGCACTGTTGTTATCAGTTATACCAATAACAGCCCCGATGCACTAACATTTTTATGGCTGCAGGACGATCAAAATATTTACCGCGAAGATTCAAGGGCCGAGGCTACCAGTAATGTGAGCGGTGGCCGTTTCGCTAACAAAACCTACACCAAGGGCGATGAAATAAAAGCCATCTATATTATCAAAAACGGCAAAACCATAAAGGCTGATTACTTAGTAACTGATACACGCCTGCAGATAAAGCTCAAAGATTCATTAAAAGCGGCGGGCGGTAAGCTGCAGCTAAAAATTGAATATGGTTTTGAGATCCCTAAATATGGTACCGACCGTATGGGCCGCCTGCAAACCAAAAACGGGTGGATTTATGAAATGGCGCAATGGTATCCGCGAATGGAGGTTTATGACGATGTAACCGGATGGAACACCTTGCCATACCTTGGCGCAGGTGAGTTTTACCTGGAGTATGGCAATTTTGATTATACCATTACCGCGCCGGCAAGTTTAGTAATAACCGGATCTGGTGAGTTGCTTAATCCTGCGGAGGTCTATTCGCCGTTAACGGTTACCCGGCTTGCCGCTGCCCGCAATAGCGATAAAACGGTAATGATAAGGGATGAGGCTGATATTTTGCATAATAACGATTACCTTAAAAAGCCAACGCTAACATGGCACTTTGCCTGCAAAAATGCCCGTGATATAGCCTGGGCAGCTTCAAAAGCATTTATATGGGATGCCGCGCGCATTAACCTGCCCAGCGGCAAAAAAGCCCTGGCACAATCGGTGTACCCGGTTGAGGCAAAAGGTAATGATGCCTGGAGCCGGTCGACAGAGTACGTAAAAGCCGCTATTGAACTATATTCAAACCAATGGTTTGAGTATACCTACCCTGTGGCAACCAATGTTGCCGGCACGGTGGGCGGTATGGAGTACCCCGGTATTGTTTTCTGTGGATCTGAAAATAAAGCAGGCAGCTTATGGGAGGTTACCAACCATGAGTTTGGGCACAACTGGTTCCCGATGATTGTAGGCTCCAACGAGCGTAAATATGCCTGGATGGACGAAGGCTTTAACACGTTTTTAAACGATGTGGATACCCGCACGTTTAATAAAGGCGAATATTACCAGGTTACCGATCAGCAAAAAGCAGCGTCGGGTTTGTTTAGTGCCGATGCAGAGCCAATTATGACTATTCCTGATGTATTACAGGAAAACTTTTTGGGCGTAGCCGCCTATGAAAAACCAGCTTTGGGTTTGACGATTTTGCGGGAGCAGATCCTGGGCGAGCAGCGATTTGATTATGCTTTTCGTACTTATATAAAACGCTGGGCCTTTAAACACCCAACGCCCTGGGATTTTTTCCATACCATGGATAATGCCGCCGGCGAAGACCTGAGCTGGTTTTGGAATGAGTGGTTTTTTACCACCTGGAAGCTTGATCAGGGTATTACCGCCATTAACTATCCTAATGGCGATGCCACCAAAGGGGCGTTTATCACCATTGAGAATTTGGAAGAAATGGCTTTGCCTGTTACTATCAGCATAAAAGAAGAAAATGGCAAAACAGCTATAGTAAAACTCCCTGCCGAAATTTGGCAACGTGGCAGTGTATGGACATTCCCTTATAAATCAACCTCGAAAATAACGGTGGCAACTATTGATCCTGATCATAAGCTGCCGGATGTAAATACGGAGAATAATTCCTTTAGTGGTTTGCCTGTACCAAAAGGGGTAACTACCGCGAGCGTTATTAAAAACTACCTGGAGGCCATTGGTGGTGTTGATAAACTGAAAAATATAAAGGACCTGCAAATTTCATCAACGGCAAGTGTGCAGGGTTCTGAAGTGCAAATGGTTACCAGGTATCGTACACCGGGGATGTTTTTTCAGCAAATTACGGTACCATCATACAGTAACCTGGTACTTAGCCATATTTTGGTAAATGATAATAATATAAGTGTACAGCAGGTAAACCATGATGTTCCGTTAGATGACGTGGCAAAAAAACTGGTGAAAGAAAAAAGCAGACCATTCCCCGAACTGGACTACGAAAAGTATGGAAATACCATGGTACTTGATTCAACCCTTAAGGTTGTAAATAATGAGATGGCTTATGAAATTGATGTAAACATTGCCGATGGTGCTGTGATCAGGAATTTTTATGATCAAAAAACCGGGTTGAAAGTGAAGCAGGTAGTGGATGGTCCGGTAAATTCAATCATCGAATGGAGTAATTATGAAGGCATAAACGGCGGGGTGAAGATCCCGTTTGTTATAAAAACAGTTGTGCTGGGCCACCCTGCCGATTTTAAGGTTAAAGAAACCGCGGTGAACAGCAATATGCCGGCGGTATCATTCCAGTAATTATCTCATCAATATTTTTATATTTAGGGCGCCGGTATTTAATAATATCAGCGCCCTTTTTATTTGACTATGAAGAAAATTTTACTTGGATTAATAATGATGTTTTCTATTGGTATAGGTAGGGTGTTTGCCCAAAAAGATACCGTGTTGTTATATATGAAAGACTCTTTTGAAGGTTATAACATATTTAATACCGGGGAAGGTGAGCCGGCTCTGAACAAGGAAGAGGCTACTTTCGTTCGGGTATTAATGTCACCCGTAAGTGGCAATGGACTTTATCGGGTGAACGATTACTATCTTAATGGAAAACTTAAATTCTCCGGGGAATCATTATCACCGACCTGGGATACGCAGCTGGACGGTACATGCGTGGCGTATTTTGAGAACGGACACAAAAAGAAAATTTGTAATTATAATAAAGGTGCGCTAACAGGCGATGTAATGGAATATTTCCCGAACGGTAGGTTAAATACAGTCAAGACGGTAGTCGACAAAGGTGTGATAGGGGCAGATGCAATGCCGCCGATAATCTTAAAACAATGCCTTGATTCATTAGGGAAAATAATGACAGATGAAGGAAACGGAAAGTGGGCAGAATACCACGGATCCAATATCCCATTTGCAGAAGGTATAGTGAAAACAGGTGTTGAAGATGGTGAATGGCGAGGCCGGCTTAATGACACCATCAATTATACCTGTACTTATAGTATGGGGAGTTTAAAGAAAGGTAGCAGTGTTAGCTCAACGGGACAGGTATACCACTTTACACAAATTGCAAGTTTGCCAGAGTTTCCTGGCGGCGTGGAAAAATTCGGCGCTTACATTGGTAAAACGCTTAACTATCCAGCTGATGCCAGAGAAAATGGGGTTCAGGGAAGGGTAATACTTCGGTTCGTTATTCGTAAAGATGGCACATTATCGGACATTAAAGTTGCTCGAACTCTTTATCCGAGTCTGGACCTGGAAGCACTAAAAGCTTTAAAGAAATCACCTAATTGGTTGCCCGGTTATAAATATGGAATCAAAACAGATGTGGTGTACATGATACCAGTAAGCTTTACCATGGTAAACGATAACAGCTCTATCACACCTGCTAACTAATCCAAGCCCAACGCCTTGCTTGTACGCTCGCGTGTAGCTACACTCAAAGCTTCGTCCTTAGCCAGCGATTGCCCATACGATGGAATCATTAGCTTTAGCTTTTCCTGCCATTGGGGTGTTTTGATATGGATTTTAAAGCAACGCTCAATAAGGTGAACCATAATTGGTACCGATGTTGAAGCGCCCGGGGAAGCTCCTAACAATGCTGAAATACTGCCATCTGCGGATGTTACCACTTCGGTACCAAACTCCAGCACGCCGGTATGTTTAGCATCTTTCTTGATCACTTGTACGCGCTGACCGGCAATATCCAATGTCCAGTCTTCGGCTTTAGCCGTTGGCAGGTACTCCTGCAGGGCTTTAAGCCTGTCTGCAGGCGATTGTAATACCTGGCTGATGAGGTATTTGGTTAAAGGCCAGTTATCGCGCCCTACGGCAAGCAGGGGTAGTATATTGTTTGGTTTGATAGTGCAAAAGAGGTCAAGCAATGAACCCTTTTTTAAGAAACGCGTTGAAAAACCTGCATACGGACCGAAAAGTAATTCGCGTTTGCCATCTATCATCCGCGTATCCAGGTGAGGTACAGACATTGGCGGCGAGCCTACTGATGCTTTACCATATACCTTAGCCTCGTGGCGCTTAATAACATCGGGGTTACTACACACCAGCCATTGCCCGCTTACCGGGAAACCGCCAAAACCTTTACTCTCTTGAATGCCTGATTTTTGCAGCAGGGGCAAAGCACCACCACCAGCACCAACAAATACAAATTTGGCATTTAACTTTCTTTTTTCGCCGCCTGTTTTATCTTTTACGGTAACCAGCCAGCTGCCATCTTTATTGCGTTTAAGGTTAGTTACATCATGATTTAGATGCAGGCTAACGCCCTGTTTTTGTTTAAGGTTGTTTATTAAGCTACCGGTTAGGCTACCAAAGTTTACATCGGTACCAATATCCATAAAAGTAGCGGATACCTCTTCCTGCTCATCACGGCCATCCATCACCAGGGGAATCCATTTTTTTATCTGGGTTTTATCCTCAGAGTATTCCATCCCTTTAAAAAAGTGATGTTTGATAAGGGCTTGCTGACGTTTTTTAAGATAATTAACATTATCAGCACCCCAAACAAAGCTCATGTGCGGCACCTTACGGATAAAGCTTTGAGGCGATGCGATGTATTTTTGATCGATAAGATAAGTCCAGAACTCTTTGGTTATCTCAAATTGCTCCGCAATTTTGATGGCTTTTTTAATTTCAACTGTACCATCGGGTAGCTCGGGGGTGTAATTCAGCTCGCAAAAGGCTGAGTGCCCGGTGCCGGCATTATTCATCGGGGCCGAACTTTCTGCGGCGATGACATCCAGGCGTTCAAAAATTTCGATGGTCAAATCTGGTTGTAGCTCCTTCAGCATCATACCCAGTGTAGCGCTCATGATACCTGCGCCTATTAATACTACATCAACCGTTGTGCCCGAAACTTTATCGCTATTAGTCATCTTATTATGATACCCTGTAACAGGTATTTTGAAATTAAATTACACCAGTTATAATCTGATTTTTGCCAAATTGTTATGCTAACAATAGCCCGCCGGCTTTATTTGTGGCAGGGGAAAATTAAATCAGACAATTTTAAGGATTTTTTAAAGAAAACGCGCCCTAATCTGTCCATAAATTGCAATAAAACCATGTTTAAATTTAAACAGGCAAGTTTTTGTACAATTTACCGCAGCTGTATTTATAATTATTTAACACAAAAGGACTAAAAATATGTATTTAATTAATCTACTATTGTGAAATTAAATATGAGTCGGAATAACTTCAAAACCTGTTTTTTTATATGGATGACGGGTGTAATTTTAATAGCCTGTGATCAGCCTAAGGCCAAGCCTGGTCCTATTTCAAAAGATATTTCAAAAACAACGGTGCAGGTGGCGGGTAAAAAGGATAGTGTGTTTAATAACCCGCTAAAGAATTATGGTAATGCTACCGTTGCCGAGCCGTGTGTAAAGTGCCTGTTGCAGGTAATACAGGAAAGTAAAAGCTTTAAAGAAAACACATACAGTTTATCGCCGCAAGATATAAATTACACGGTTAACTGGGTAAAAGCATCTGACCCTGCGTTAAAGCCCGATACCAGCAAGAGCACCAATGCCATCCGCGTTGATTTAAAGAGAATAGAAGATGGGGAGGATAAAATGCTGCTTTCATACGTGTATAATAACGCCGAAGGCACCATGTACCTCATCAATAACCAAAATAAGCTGGAACATGCTGTATCAAACATTACCCCTGAATTACTGAAAAAGATCCGTAACAGTTGCTATTGGGGAGTGGCATCGGGGAAGTAGTTCGCAGTTTGCAGTTTGCAGTTAGCAGTTAGCAGTTTTTTTGAGAGACCAACCACGTTAGTCAAAATTCTGAAAATTCTTTAATTCTGTGAATTCCGGTTCAGAAAATAAGGTAACAAAAAAAGCGATGAGTATGAACCCATCGCTATAATATTTTTGCTGCGAACCGCTAACTAAAAACTGCTAACTGATTACGTGGTATAACCCAGGATCTTCAAGACTTGTTTACTGTTCTGCTCTTCGCCAAAAACTTCAAAGTTGAATGTTTCATCGCGGTTGCGGCGAATAATTACGTGTTTAGGCGATGGCAGCAGGCAATGGTGTATACCACCGTAGCCACTTAGTACTTCCTGGTAGGCGCCTGTGTTAAAAAAGCCCAGGTATTGCACCTTACGGGTTTTAGGCATAAATACACTGTTCATGTGCGCTTCCTGGTTATAGTAATCCTGGCCGTCGCAGGTGATACCGCCAAGGTTCACACGCTCATATTCACTGTCCCAGTTGTTAATTGGCAACAGGATGTATTTTTGGTTTAATGCCCAAACGTCGGGTAGGTTGGTGATGAATGATCCATCAAGCATCAACCACCTTTCACGGTCATTTTGTTGTTTACGGCCTAATACTTTGTATAAAATTCCAGATGCTTCGGCAACGGTATATTTTCCAAATTCGGTAATGATATCCGGTTCCATGGTATCATGCTCGGCGCAGATCTCTTTAATCCGGCTTACAATTTCGTTGATCATGTATTCATAATCAAAATCGAAAACCAATGAATCTTTAAATGGCATACCTCCGCCAATATCAAGCGTATCCAGATGTGGATTTATTTTTTTGAATTTGCAGTAAAGGGTTACATATTTTTCCAGCTCGTTCCAATAGTATGGCGTATCCGAGATACCCGAGTTGATGAAAAAGTGCAACAGTTTTACCTGGAAATTAGGATTATCCTCTATTTTATTATGATAAAAATCGATGATATCTTCCATGCGCACACCTAAACGCGAGGTGTAGAATTGAGAGTCGGGCTGCTCTTCAGCCGCTATACGGATACCCAGGTTACAAGGGGTGTCCATCTCAATCTCATCGTCATAAAGGTTAAATTCTTCCTTATTATCCAATACCGGGATGATGTTTTTAAAACCATCATGCAACATATCAATAATATATGTTTTGTACTGGAAGGTTTTAAAACCATTGCATATTACCGTTACATCCTTGTTTACAGATCCCTTTTTTTCAAGGGCATCAATCATCGGCATATCAAAAGCTGATGATGTTTCCAGGTGAATCTCGTTTTTAAGCGCCTCTTCAACAATATGTTTAAAGTGCGAGCTTTTGGTGCAATAGCAATATTTATAACTGCCGCGATAATTGTTTTTAATAATAGCCTGCTGGAATAGCAGCTTTGCCTGCTGTATCTTTTTAGATATCATAGGCAGATAGGTGAAGCGTAGGGGAGTACCATACGTTTCAATCATCTCCATTAAATTAAGGTCCTGAAAGTATAGTTCATCGTCGATGATCTCAAAACCATCCTGCGGAAAACCCACACTTAAATCAAGAAATTCCTGGTAACTCTGCATCCTTTAAAAATTTGGGGCAAAAATGTGATTTTTAAACGGAATAAACAGCTATTTGTTGGGATAAAATTTATAGTCTGAATGTAATTTGTTTTTGCTTATAGCTAATGGTTCACGGTTGATGGTTCACAGAACCTGAACCTTGACGATGCAAAGCGAAAATTAGCTATAATATATAAACCATTAACTACGAAATAAAGGGTAAATGTACCTCCGCCATCATGCACCTTGCACTGCCACCGCCATTAGTTTCAATGGTATTGATATCGGCATAAACCAATTTGCCATATTTTGCCAGTGTTGCTCTTTGTTCTTCATCTAATGCTTCAAAAGCATTTTTCGACATTACAATCAGCGTTTCGCCTTTATCATTCTTTACCTCCAGCATATTGCCTGCAAACTGGTTCATTTGCTCAAAGCTGATGGTGACAACTTCTTTTTTTGTTAATTTAAGTGACTCTAAAACCACAATATGTTCATGCGGATTTGGAATGCTATCGGTACAGATCACCGCGAATTTGCTGCCTATGCACATTAAAACATTGGTGTGGTAGATAGCCTGGCCATGTTGATCTGCTGCTTCAAAACTGATAGGCTGATAACCGGTTTGTTCGCAAAATAGATCCAAAACTTCTTTATCTGTACGGGGCGACAGGCATGCATAGGCAATTTTGTTTTCTCTATCCAATACCATGCTCCCGGTACCTTCCAAAAACTTATGATCGGCCTCAAAGCGACTCAGGTCAATTACATGGGCAACTTTAAATTTATCTTCCAGGTCGGTTATGATATCTTCCCGGCGTTCCAATCTGCGGTTTTCTGCCTGCATAGGATACAGAAAAACGGTGCCATCATGGTGAAATGATACCCAGTTATTTGGGAAGATAGAATCGGGCGTATAAGGCTGTGGTGTATCGTTCTCTACAGTAACATTCACACCATTATGCTTAAGTGTTTTTACAAAGTGATCAAATTCTGCCAGTGCCTTATCCTGCACAGCCTGCTGGTTGGGATTGCGTTTCTGAAAAGCGTTGCTTTCGGCAGTTTCCTCATTAAAGCCGAAGTTTACCGGCCTTATCATTAATATGTTGCTGGTTGATTGTTGATTAGTCATTGGTTATATTTTTTTTCTGAACCGGAATTTTATTCAGGTTATACTACCTTATCCCTCAAAAGCGGCATGCTCATACAATGGAAACCACCACGTGCCCTGGAAAGTTCTGCCGAAGGCATTAAAATTAAGGTATCAGTTAAAGTTTGCGGATCAAGTTCGCCGGTTTCAAATTTTTGCAGCAGCTCATTCACTTTTATCACCTCAAAGCCTTTTTGTTTAAAGGCTTCAACGGTTTTATCGTTACGGTCATAGCCTAAAACCACGCCCTCTTTTAATGCTAAAAGGTTGCATGAATCTGTCCACTGTTCGCGTGCATCAAATGGGAAAGTGTTATTGCCCGAATAAATGAATTGAGTTTCTGTGGTACTTTCCAAATCTCTTTGACTAATATCAGTCAAAAGATCTTCCAGGCAGTTAAATATTTTTGTTTTTTTATTTTTTCTGAACTGAACTATCTCGGTACGGTCTTTTGATTTTTTATCGGTAAACCATGACATCGGCTCCTGCTCTTCCAATGGTGCTTCGGCAACAGCCAGCGAGCGCAGCAATACCCACGTATTGCGCTTAACCTGGGTGAATACCGTATCAATGTGCATATAATCGCGCTTATGCGGAATTTTTACAATAGTCACCTTTTTTACCACATCATTTTCAAACAGCAACTTAATGGCTTCATTGGCGCCGGTAATGGAGGTACGCTCGCTACAACCTATTAACAAATGCTGCGGACTAACCATCATCACATCGCCACCCTCTAAAGTGGTTTTTCCCTGGTTATCCTCGCCGGGGCGTAAAAAATGCTGGGCTGTTTCGGGAATTTCTAAAATGTTGTTCTGATAATCAGCAAACAATGGGTGATTAAAAAATATATACCTCATGAGCAAGGTTTCGCGGAAACGGGCTTTTTTTGCCGGCTTATTGAGCAGCATAAAATTGTTAACTGCTATCCCTAAATCCCTCGAAAAAATAAGGTTTGGAATAGGGGCGAAGATCATTTCCTCGTTACCTAATGATCCTGATATGAATATTTTAGCCAGTTCAACAGGGTCGGTATCTATGAGCTGCTGCTGCAGGCGATAATTGCAACTTTCAATGGCGCAAACAGATGCCACCAGTTTTTTGCGAATATCTGCCTGTTCTAAAATATCGGCCAATAGGGTTTGTATCTCAATAACGTTGCTTGATGCATGGAAGTTTTCGTTATCAGGCTTAAAAAACAAGCGGTCGTAATCGTTTTCAACCTGGCGGAGTTTGCCTTTTATCTTATCCGGATCTAAAAAATAGAGTAACAGCTTTACATAGTAATCGTACTCGTTGCGGCGCATGGTATCCAGGTGCACAATATCTTCAAACAACCAGTCCTGTGCTTTTGATGGCACAACTTTGCCCAGGCCACTATCGGGGCTATGAATGAGCAGCGTACGCAGAGTGCCAATTTCGGATGTTACATCTATTTTAAAATCAGAATTTTTAAGTGCCATAAACAAGTATATCAAACACAAATCTATCAGAAATTAAATAAGAAAATGTGGTGGCCGCGTAAATTTGAGATAGGGCGATTTAAAATATTCTTATGTTTGGGTATAAACTATACCATGTCGCAAACAACCTCACACTTTTGGAACTGGTTTAAACAGCACCAGGATAAATTAACTCAAATAAACAATCCCAATCTTAGCGAAAATGACCGGGAAGAATTGCTTGACAGTATATTGGAGCAATTGCATCTGTTCTGCGACAAGCTATATTTTGATCTTGGAGGATTACATGGTGAAAGCCAGGAGTTTGTTATAACCGCTGAAGGTGACGTTGATTATTTCGACAAAGTAGAGGAGCTAATTGAAGCCGCGCCCGATCTAAAGGGGTGGTCATTCATCGCGTTTATGCCAGCGCGAGGTTTGGGCGATACTACTGTTTTTGAAGACGTAGAACTTAAACCTTTTGAAATGTGGTTTTTACCGTTGGATAATAAAAACAAGCCAAAGTCTTTAGGCTTTAGAATATGCTTACCTAATTATGAATTGGTGAAAAATAGTAAATGGCTAAAAGCTGCAGTTTACAAAGTTTTGGATACGGCGTTGGGCGAAAAAGTATTCGCAATGGATATTGATTACATCGAAATTAAGGAATTGCCTCACGGTAATCTTGAGGCACAAGGCCTTTAGAGCTTAAAGATTTATCCGCATTTGTTAAATGGAAAAAGAAAAAGCTTGCTGCTTTATAAAGTCTTTCTTCTCCACTTAAATTTATTACAGCCAGTATCCTCAATTTAATTAATTTTGCCGCATGGATTTTATTATTGATGCGGCCGTTAAAGCAATTAAGCACCTGTACCAAACAGATGTAGCACCGGCAGCAATAGGCTTACAGGAAACCCGTAAAGAATTTGAGGGACAAATTACCATAGTTACTTTTCCGTTTACCAAATTCTCCCGCAAAGGACCTGAACAAACAGGTACAGAAATAGGCGAGTATCTGAAGGCTGAATTGAAAGAAGTGGCTGATTTTAATATAGTTAAGGGTTTTTTAAATATTTCGTTAAGCGACGAATATTGGATTGGTCAATTATATAATGAGATACTTCCGGATGATTTCGCGGTAGCAAAACCAAACGGACAAAAGGTAATGGTGGAATATTCATCGCCAAATACCAACAAACCACTGCACCTGGGCCATATCCGCAACAACCTTTTAGGGTTTTCGGTAGCGCAGATATTGGCTGCTGCCGGGTATGATGTTGTTAAGGTTAACCTGGTGAATGATCGTGGTATTCATATCTGTAAATCTATGCTGGCCTGGCAAATGTTTGGCAATGGCGAAACACCTGCATCATCTGGCTTAAAAGGCGATCATTTGGTGGGTAAATATTATGTGTTGTTTGATAAGGAGTTAAAAAAGCAATTGACGCCCATTCTTGAACGCGTTTACGAAAAAAATGATTTGTCTCTATTTAATGATAATCAAAAGGAAAAAATACACGCCCTGCTGATAAGCATTGATAAGCTCAAAGCAAAAAAATATGCTACGCCCGATACTGAAACCAAACTTATTGGCGAATTAACAGATAAAATTAGTGTCGAAGAAGACAAGATAAAGGAGATTGCCAAAAACGTTACCTCATTAATGGTTGAGACTCAGCAAATGCTCCAAAAATGGGAAGCAGGCGATGCGGAAGTTCTCGATTTATGGAAAACCATGAACAGCTGGGTTTATGCCGGCTTTGCGCAAACCTATAAGCAGTTAGGTGTTGATTTTGATAAATACTACTATGAATCAAATACCTATTTATTAGGTAAGGATATTATTGAGGAAGGCCTGCAAAAAGGCGTCTTTTTTAAAAAGCCGGATGGTTCTGTATGGATTGATCTTACTGCCGACGGATTGGATGAGAAATTGGTGTTACGGTCAGATGGTACATCGGTTTATATTACCCAGGATTTGGGTACCGCCCAGTTAAAGTATAATGATTTCCACATGGATAGGTCTATTTATGTGGTGGGTAACGAACAGGATTATCACTTTAAAGTACTATTCCTGATACTTCATAAACTGGGTAAGGCAGGTGCTAATGGCTTGTTCCATTTATCATACGGGATGGTTGATTTGCCATCGGGGAAAATGAAATCCCGTGAGGGAACGGTAGTTGATGCCGATGACCTGATGGACGAAATGGAGACTACGGCAAAAGTGCAAACGGAGGCCATGGGTAAGGTAGACGCGTTTTCTGAAGAAGACAAGCTTGCTTTATACAATACCATTGGTATGGGAGCGCTTAAATATTTCTTACTTAAAGTTGATCCTAAAAAAAGGTTGCTGTTTGATCCTAATGAATCGGTAGATTTTCAGGGGCATACGGGGCCATTTATTCAATATACCCACGCCCGGATTAAATCGGTACTGAGCAGGGCAGCATATCAGCCAAATAAAAATATTGAAATAACAGAACTGGCCGGGGTAGAACGTGATGTGATTGTGTTACTCACCCAATTTCCAACAGTAATCAAAGAGGCCGCCAATGGATATAGCCCGGCAATTATTGCCAACTACGTTTATGAACTGGCCAAAAGCTATAACAAGTTCTATCACGAAAAATCAATATTGCAGGCAGAGGATGAGGTGTTAAAACAATTCCGCCTGCAACTATCCGCGTCATCAGCAAAGGTGATCAGCAAAGCAATGGGTTTGCTTGGTATTGATGTGCCTGAACGAATGTAAGTTTGCAGTTTTCAGTACGCAGTTGGCAGTACGCAGTTAGCAGTTTTCAGTTAGCACGGTTGCCTACTGCTAACTGAAAACTGCATACTACCGCCCACTGAAAACTGCTAACTGAATTTGTCTGCAACTATAAGTGTTTTGCTGCCGACTGTATATTTATAAAAGCCGCTTCCTGTTTTTACGCCACGGTGTCCGGCAGTAACCATGTTAACCAGTAATGGGCAAGGTGCATATTTTTGATTGCCGAAACCATCGTACAAAACCTTTAATATAGCCAGGCAAACATCAAGCCCGATAAAATCGGCCAGTTGAAGGGGACCCATTGGGTGGGCCATGCCTAATTTCATCACGGTATCAATTTCTTCTACACCGGCTACACCCTCGTACAGGGTGTAAATGGCTTCGTTGATCATGGGCATTAATATCCGGTTAGCCACAAAACCAGGATAATCATTTACCTCAACCGGATCTTTATCCAGCGTTTTGGCCAATTGCATAATGGTTTGTGTAACTGCATCGGTTGTAGCGTACCCCTTTATTACTTCTACCAGTTTCATTACAGGTACAGGGTTCATAAAGTGCATCCCTATTACCTGGTCCGGATTTTTGGTTACGGCAGCTATTTCTGTAATAGATATGGATGATGTATTGGAGGCTAAGATCACTTCGTCACCACAAATATCACTAAGCTGTTTAAAAAGTTTAAGTTTTATCTCGCGGTTTTCGGTGGCTGCCTCAATCACCAGGTCAGCATTGGCTGCACCTTCTTTAATATCGGTATAGGTTTTTATCCTGCCTAACGTATCTGCTTTATCCTGCTCATTAATGCTCCCCTTTTTTAACTGGCGATCAAGGTTATTGGCGATGGTTTGTACAGCCTTATCTAATGCTGATGTGTTAATATCAACCAATGATACCTCAAAGCCATGCTGAGCAAAAGTATGGGCAATGCCGTTGCCCATAGTTCCCGAGCCGATAACAGTAATATTTTTCATCGTTTACCAGGTTATGTGATGCTAAATTGAGTTAAATTATTTGCTTCGCCAAGTACGGATTATCCTTTACAAATTAATAAGTGCGGCAGCTTCAATGATTGATTTTTTATGGGGGGTATCATACATTGGGATCTGCCCAAGCTCGGTAATACCGGAGTAGTTAAGTATATAGCTTTTTGAATAAATATCCTCTACGCCGTTAAATATTATACCCATTACCGGGATGTTATATGTTTTAAGGACATGTAATGATAACAGGGTATGGTTAATGCTGCCCAGGTAATTTTGCGACACCAATATCACTTTTGCATTTAACTGTTTGATGAGGTCGATGATTAAAAAATTATCATTAAGGGGTACCATTAATCCTCCGGCACCTTCTATAACTAATTGGTTATCAGTTTGGGGCAGCGTAAAGTTTTGACTGTTGATTGTTACTTTATCAATTGCTGCCGATTTATGGGGCGAGAAAGGCTGCGTTAAACGGTAAGCTTCGGGATGGAATTTTGTAATCTCATTAGATACAAGGCTTTGAACTTTCAGAGTGTCGCTGTCATCCAGATCGCCTGATTGAATGGGTTTCCAATAATCTGCCTTTAGTTTCTCGGTTATAATAGCTGATACGATGGTTTTGCCTATCCCGGTGCCAATACCGGTAATAAATATGGGCTGTTTAACGTGCATTAATAAAGTTGTTTATAGTATTGGTAAGCAAATTTACCTCATTTAAGGTATTAAAACTATGCAGGCATATTCTTATTCGTTCGGCCCCGGCTGCTACTGTGGGGCTTAGTATAGGCCTCACATCCAAACCTGCAGATTGCAAGGTGTTTGCTATTTCACGGGCCTTGTCGTTACTTTTTAAAATAATGCATTGAATTGCACTATCGCTTAAAAGCAGGGGAGTGGTCTCTGAATGGTTAACCTGTTTTTTAAATAGGTGGATGTTGTTTTTTAGACCGGAGATCTCTTCGTTGGCAGTATTCAATAGCTCATAGGCCATTTTTATCGACGCTAAATGATGAAAGGATGGGGCGGTGCTATAAATAAACGGACGGGCGAAATTAATAAGGTAATCCCTGAGTAAGTTATCGCCCAATACAATTGCGCCGTGGCAACCCAGTGCCTTACCAAAAGTGACTATCGAGGCAAATACCCTGTTTTGCAGTCCCTGTTCATTTACCAATCCTTTTTTATATAATCCCACGGCATGGGCTTCATCAACAATTAAATGGGCGCCGTATTTTTCGGTAATGTTTAAAATCTCCTTTAATGGTGATGTGTCACCATTCATAGAGTATATGCTTTCTACAACCACATAGCAGTTGCCTTTAGATAGCTTTAATTTGGCCTCCAGGCTCTCGGCATTATTATGTTTGAAACTATATCGGGTAGCGTAACTTAAGCGCGCTCCGTCAATGGCAGAGGCATGTATCAGTTCGTCGAGTATAATGGTGTCACCGCGTTGGGCTAAAGATGATAATAAACCAAGGTTGGCATCATAGCCGGAATTGAAAAGCAGACCCGCTTCAAAATCATGAAATACTGCTATTTGATATTCAAGCTCCTCTGCGTATTGAAGATTTCCGGAGAGTAACCTGGAGCCCGTGGATCCGTTTAAACTTAGCGGGTGATTTTTAATTTCGGCTTCAATGCGTTCTTTTAAAAATACCGAGCGGGCGAAGCCTAAGTAATCATTAGAGCAAAAATCAACCAGGCTGTTCTCGGGCTTTAAAGTTCTGTATATGCCTGATGATTTTCGTTCATCAAGTTTGCTTTTAAGGTAATCGTTTGCTAATCTCAATGGATATTAAACAATAATTAGTATCGGCGTTTACCTTTCGAGCTTTAAGCATTGGGCTTTTAACTTTTAAACGCTTTATGCAAAAATAAAAAAAGCGGCTTATCGCCGCTTCATTTATCACATTAATTTTGAGAGCCGCTGCTTCCGCCGCCGCCGCCCTGCCTCATCCTGTCCATCATATCTTTTTGAATTTTATCAAAAGCAGTAGCCTGTTCAGGTGTTAAAATGGCTTTAATTTTATCGTTTGTAGCTTTTCTCATTGGCATCATTGCGCTTCTCATGGCATCCCTGTCGCCATTGGCAGCAGTTCTTACACTATCCATTTTAGTTGCCTGTTCTTTATAAACAGCCGTTACTTTGGTAGTTTGATCGTCAGTTAGCTTTAATTGTGTTTGCAGATCCTTAGCCCTTTCTTCGGGGCTTTTTCTCATACCACCACCTTGTGCATGGCTTACTGCTGCAATCCCCATCAGGAAACAGCACATCAACAGAAATTTTTTCATAGCTCTTTTAAATTTAATTTACGTTTTAATCTATGATAAAGATATGCCGTAATGGTTTAAGAAAGCCGATGTAACTTAATTGTTGCTTTGCTGTAAGTTTGATATCGAACGCTGCATCTGGGCCATCATATTAGTAAGGCTTTCCATAGTAGGCTCGGGAGTTGGTTGTGGTAAATGGGTGGATATATAGCCTTTTCCTTTCCATATCTCCAGCACGTCTTCGCCGTTAATTTCGTAAGGTTCGTAAACAGGGTTATCAGATATCAGCTTTAGCTTTTTATTGTCTTTAAATTTGTTGCCAATGCGTTTATACACCACGCCATCATTTTTTGATATCACTATATAGGTTTCGCCGGGTTTAACGTCTGCCCAGTTCTCCAGGTACTCAGCTATAATGATGTCGCCGGATAGGATAGGCAGCATCGAATCTCCTTTTATTTCAAAGGCCCGGTAAGTACCCTGTTTAAACATAGGTAAATAAAACTTAGGCAATTTGGAAACATACTCCGGATCGGCGTAGCCATTTAAATATCCGGCGCTGGCTTTAAGCGGCACCATTTCAATATTTTCGTTATCCTCTTTATCAACAGAGATACTGAGTATGCGCAGGTTAGCCGGATTCCCTTTTGGCTTGGGCACCCACTTTTCGTTGATGGTTTCGTTAATAAAATCATCAATGCTAATGTCAAAGTATATTGCTAATGTTTTTAGTAGTTCGTATTTGGGCTCGGCTCGTTCCTCTTCATAAGCGCCTACTAATGAGCGTTTTATACCTACTTCATCAGCGAATTGCTGTTGGGTAATTCCCTTCTTTTTGCGAAGGAATTTAATATTTTGTGAAATTATTGACATAAAATTTGCATTTGCTAAATTTATTAGTAATTTTATGCTCATAAAGTTAGTAATATTTATTCGTTCACCAAATTTTTTATCAAAAAATGAAACGTTTTGTATATATCATCACCGACAGAAACAGGAAAAATCTTCATGTAGGTTTATGCTCAGACCTGGTAAAAACATTGCAGTTTTACAGCGACATGCCAACTTTGTTTTTTGACAGCGCACAGCAGCTCAATCGTTTAGTTTATTTTGAAGAAATAAATACCGAAGAGCAGGCAATGGAACGCTTTAAAGTGGTGAGCACTTTTACAAGGCCTCAGAAAGAAAAAATGATCAGACCTGTTAACCCTGATTGGGTAGATCTGACCATTGGTTTAAAGTTTGAGAGCGGTATTCGTGTAAGGCCACAATTACGCCCATCTGTAAATGCTAACAGGAGGACTATTACTTTTTAATAAATTTTAAAGCGCCTGAGTTCATGCAAAATCTTTTGCCGCCGCGGTCTGCAGGGCCGTCGTCAAATACATGACCAAGGTGTAAGCCAGTGCTTTTTTCGATAACCTCATCCCGGCTCATGCCGTAGCTGTTATCGGTAACAACAGCAACTTTTTTAGGGTCAACCGCTTTTACAAAGCTTGGCCAGCCTGTACCGCTATCAAATTTATCCTCAGAGCTAAATAATACTTCGCCTGTGGCCGCGCTTACATAAACACCCTTTTCATGGTTGTTCCAGTAATCGTTTTTATAAGGTGGCTCGGTGCCACTTTCAACCATAATATAATATTGGTTTGGTGTGAGTGTTTTTTTCCACTCCGCCGCGGGTTTGCTTAGTTTACGTTTAGCCTGCCCATTACTGTTTTGGCAGCCAAAAGCTGTTATAATGCTTAGTATAGCTATAGCAAAAATCGATTTTCTCATTACCTTGTTCATTTTAAGTTTTTTTTAATTCCGATCGTACCTGGGTTAGTCGCAAAACTTAACCTATCCTTACAATCTATTATACTTAAAATACGAAATTATATTTCAGGTGGATTGTCATCCATTGGTACAATTATATGGTTTTTACCTTGGGCTGTAATACCTTGTTTACCACATGCAGCATGCCGTTGTTTTGTTCAATATCAAAACGACTAATAATGCTTTCGCCACCATTCTCATCAATTAAAACAATATTACGGTTGGCATCAATTTTTGCTGTTAGTTTGTTACCGGTAAGGGTGGTGAATGTAGCCGTTCCCTTGTTTTTGTTGATCTCCTTTTCAATATCTTTGGCTTTGAACCGGCCGGGAATAGAATGATAGCTAATGAGGCGGGTAAGTTCCCAAACGTACGCGGGCTTCATCAGGGAATCGAGTTTGCCATCAGGTAAATTCAAAAAAGCATCATTGGCGGGCACAAACATGGTAATAGGACCTCTGCTTTGAAAAGTTGCAGCCAGGTTGGTTTTATTTATAAAATTATAAAATGTAGATAGCTCTTTTGATAAGGCAATATTTTTGATGATATCATTGGCGGGCAACATGCCATCGCCGGCCAACACCCTAAGCGGCCCTATAGCTTTTGGATTTACGGACACTAACGGACCCTGCGCAAACAACACTGAACAATATAGAGAGGTGATAACAAGCAACAATAATTTTTTCATAAAAACGGATGTCTATAAAGTATAACAATCAAATACTCAAGTGTTTTTATTAATTTAATTTTAATAAAAAAAAAGCGGCCTTAGGCCGCGCAAATATATCGATTTCAAATGTGTTTACCATCCAGGTGTAAAACCTAAGCCAAATACGGGTTTGCTAACGTCAGTACGGTTAAATGGAATAGCCAGGTATGGCTCTAACACAAACGCTCCAAAAACGTTTATCCGCAAGGATATACCGGCACTTAAGGCCGGTACACGACCATAGGTGTTGCTTAAAACGGGATTGCCTTTACTATCAAGTTGTGGGTTTCCATTGGCATCAATTGAGGGTGTTTGGCCCAAAACCGGCGGATTTTTCTGGAAATAGATATGATCTCCCGCGTTCCAGGCTAAACCGGCATCAAAAAAAAAGTTCAGATCAGTAAACAGGAATTTTGATTTGATCTGGGCCAGCTTCTCTGGTCCGGTAAATGGCAATCGTGTCTCGAAGTTAAATACAGCCATTCTGCTTCCCGACAGCTGATCAATATTAAAGCCATTTGATGACTTTTTGTTGTTATTGTAAAAGGTTTGCCCTTCGTATCCCCTGATATAAAATGGATACCCTATGAATAATGGATAGATCCCGTTAGAATCGCCAAAGCGACCGTAGCCAAAGAAACGGGCTGCAAAAGTTACCGGCTCAACACGTACATATTTCCTGAGATCGATAGTTGGTGAGAAAAAGTGGTAAGTGCCGAAGTTATACCCTGCCTCTAACCTATACCTGAAACCATTTAACGGCGCTGTAACCCCAAAAAAGGAATTATCACCTACCAAAGCGGTTGATAACTGCAAAAGCGAGTATGATTTTAAATTATAATTGAGCAGCGCGCTTTCTTCGCCATTTGGTATTTTATTTTTCCCGCTGCCTATAGGGGTTGTGTTAATAGTTTGGCTTTTATCAGCATTAACTACTGTATCTAATTTGTACACGGTACTGTAGCGGTCAACACGGTAGGAGTTGTAAGATGCGCCTCCGCTTACTTCAAAACGTGTTGTTTTGTTGATAGGATAGGAGGTGAAAACCCTGGCAGCATCTTCAAAGTTGCGGATGATATCGGTATTTTGTGATAATACGGTAACATTTTTACCACCTACATTTTGCTTAGGAAAAGTTTGGGTTTGCAAGCCAAACAGGTAGGGGATATGTGAAATACCTGTACCAAGGTTCCATCGGCCGGTTTGATTTACATAAGTTATAGCCGCGCCTGAATCATAGATCTGCCCGTTTACTGATGCGGCCGCAAAAATTTGGTTACGACCCAATATATCGCTGAATACCCCCTGGATGCCGCTGGAAAGACTGGTGCCATAAAAACTACTTACACCAACTCCAACGCCACTTCCTGCGAGGTAGTCGAGCTTGAATTTGGGATGATAGGCAATTTCTTTTACAGAATCGGTAGGGATCTTTTTGTATGCCAGGAAGTTGTTCAGGTTTGAATTGATCAGATCAACCCCTACAGCGCGGGAGGGAGGTAGCATGGCTGCGCTAAAATCAACTGCCTGGGCCTGTAAAGTAACCGGTTTAAATGCTGATGCTTTGGCATTATACAAGGCATATTTTTGGGCACGGTAATATGAGTAAACTACGTCGTCATTAGCGGATATGCTTAATGCCGGCGAAAATTCGGTGATACCACAAATTCCGGTAAACAAATCTGTCATCTGTTCCAGCTGGCCGGTACTCATGGTATAGCGATACATATTGCGGAAACCATCCCTGTTTGAAAGGAAATAGATCTGGGTACCATCTGCGGAATACTGCGGATTTAAATTATTGGCTCCATTAAATATCTTAATATCAGTTACTTTTCCACTGGCAAGGTCAAGCTCGGCCAGGTTAAATGTGATAGCTTGCTCTAACGATTGCTCGTATGTTGATCTATCGCTTGAAAAAATGATCTTTTTGCCATCTCTTGAATAAGCAGGCTGATAATCGGTGTATTTATCATTGGTGAGCTGAGTAATCTTTTTTGTATCGAAGTTGTAGGAGTATAAGTCGCTCTGCCCTTCAGAAAGTCCTGTAAAAACGATATCCTTACCGTTAGGCGACCATGAAAGGTTACTAAATTGCTCTGCCTTTTCCATTGATACATCATCAAGCATGCTTCCGCTATTTACATCAACTACTTCCATCCGGTTTCGGCCTTTACTAAATACGCTAAAAGCAAACCGCTTACCATCCGGCGACCATGCGCCCGCCGATTCGATAAAGTTAAACTCATCTATATGTGTATTAGATACCTTGCTGGTGAGTTTTCGTAAAATCTTACCCGTTTTGGCATCGGCCAGGTAAAGATCAATGCTGAAAAGGCTTTTGGCCGATAAGAATGCCACATACTTACCATCGGGACTTACTGCGGGAGCAACTACCAGGTCGCCGCCGTTTTCCTTGTCAAGCAATTTAATGCCTACTGGTTTTTGCGTTGTATCTTTTAAAAATGGCTTATAGGTTGTTTCAATAGAGTTTTTCCAGAGACGGGATAGTGTTTTATCATCATACCCAAAAGTGCGCCTTATGCCGTAGGCCAAACCGTAACGCGCTGTGTTTTTAAAGAAAGGTACAATTACCGTATCGCCATAAGTTGATCCTAAAAACGACCAAAAGGCTTCACCGTAACGATATGGGAAATATTTGTTACTCTCGGTAAGGTCTTTAACAGTAGGGATATCATGGTTCAGGTAAGCATCACGCATCCACATGGCCGTGTATGAATCTTTTTTACCTAATGAAAGGTACTCCGCCATACCCTCAATCATCCAGAGGGGTATATTGTTAATATTTTCAAAAGTTTCGTTTTCTTTTCCTAACAAGGCATGGTATTGAAAAGCGTGCACCAATTCGTGCCCGATAACATGGCGGGTCATTTGGTTGGTTTCCATTACCGGCATTACAACCCGGTTTTTTAACCCTTCGGTAATACCGCCTGTACCCACGCCAATCTCGCCGTCGATAGCCGTAGTTTGCTGAAAATCGGGGTGATTAGCATATAAAATAATAGGGTTGGCAGTTTTAAATGTATCCTTAAAAACTTGCTGATGCAGGGTGTACCATAATTCGCTTTCCTGGGCAAAGCGTTTGATCATGCTATCATTTTTGATGTAATAGTAGATCTCGAAATGCGGGGTTTTATATACCTTAAATTTGAGGTTTTTGTAACGTACTTTATTTTGACCAAAATATTGTGCTTTTGCGTTGTTGCTGATCAGCAACAAACTAAATAGGCAAATAAATATGAGGAGGAACTTTTTAGCTGTATTTAAAAATGAGTAGTTTTTATTCATAATTTAAACTAAATAGATGATGGGCCAATTTAACGAATAATTGGCAGGCTACAGGAGCCTGCCAATCAATATTTTAAAACTTATACATACACCGTAATGCCCATAGCTCCACTATTTTTGATTAGCCGGAGGGTTTTCAGGATTTTCTGGCGTTGTAGTAGCCGGTGTCGGTATAACGTTAGTGGTATCAATAGGGTTGCTTGTGCTATCTGTTTCTGTAGTATCGGCAACAATATGTGGTGATGGGCATTGGTAACTCTTGGTGATCTTGCTCCATGGTTTAGGGAAAGGGCCGTAAGTATAGCCGGATTTAGGATCGGCATAAACTTTTTCCATAAAGCGTCCAAAAATAGGGAGTGCGGTATGTGAGCCTTCACCGGTTTCTGATGTGGTAAAGTGAACACTGCGGTCATCGGCGCCAACCCAAACGCCTGTAACCAGGTCTTTGGTGATACCCATATACCATCCGTCAACATAATCAGATGAGGTGCCGGTTTTGCCGCCAATCTGGTTGTCTTTTTTCCATAGTCCGGGGTATTCCCACAAAGCCTGTGAGGTACCGCCCGGTTCTTCCATACCACCGCGAAACATGTAAAGCATCAGCCAGGCAGTTTCTTCGCTCAATACTTTTTCTGTTTTTAATTCAAATTCATCCAGCACATTTCCATCCTGATCTGTGATTTTGGTAACCAGTAAAGGATCGATCTTTTGGCCCTTGTTCAGGAAGGTACTATAAGCCCGTACCATTTCATAAACCGAAACATCATTTGAACCCAATGATACCGATGGAACCGATTTTAACGGGCTTTCGATACCGCATTTATGGGCGTACTGCACAATTTTATCCCAGCCCACTTTTTCTGTAAGCTGTGCGGTAATGGAGTTTACAGATTTGCCCATGGCCCAGCGTAATGACATTTCCTGGTACGAGAAATGGAAATCGGCATTGTTTGGCTGCCAAACTTCATCTTTTCCGTTATCCTTGTATTTGATGGTTACCGGTTGGTCGGTAAATTTATCGCATGGCGTAAAGCCGTTATCCAAAGCAGTTAAATAGGCAAATGGTTTAAACGTTGAGCCCGCCTGCCTGCGCGACTGGTTTACATGGTCGTAATTAAAAAAGCGATGATCTATACCGCCAATCCATACCTTTATTTTACCTGTTGATGGCTCCAGGGTCATCATGCCGGTATTTAATATTTTGGCGTAGTATTTAATGGAGTCGATAGTTGAAAAGGTAGTGTCCTGCTCGCCGTTCCATGTAAAAACGGTCATCCTTTTTTTTGTTTTAAAGTACTCGTTAATCTTTACAGTATCGCCGGCATATTTTTTATGCAGCAGGTTATAAATAGGAAGTCTTTGTTCGTTTTTCAAAATGAAATCCTTGATCTCGACACCTTTAGAATCACGCCATGGGTTTTTATTGCCCCAAAGATTATTGAACCGTTTTTGCAGCATCTTCATCTTTTCAGCAACTGCTTCTTCGGCATATTGCTGCAGGTGGGAATCAATAGTAGTGTAAATTTTTAAGCCATCCTCGTAAAGGTCATAGCCATTTTCTTTACACCATTTATCAAGCCATTTTTCAACCGCGCGGCGTATGTAAGAGTCACCATGTGAATCCTGCTCCACATAGCTCAAATCAAGTTTAATGGGTGATGCTGTGCTTGTGGTATATTGCTCTTTCGTGATGTAGCCATATTTTTCCATTTGCCCTAACACCGTATTACGGCGCTCTGTGGCACGCTCGGGGTTACGGATAGGGTTGTAATTTGATGTCGCTTTCAGCATTCCAATCAGTAAAGCGGCTTCGGCTGGGGTAACCTGGTCGGGCTGTTTGTTGAAGTACTTTAACGAAGCGGTTTTAATGCCGTAAGAGTTATTACCAAAAGGAACAGTATTGAGATATAAGGTAAGAATTTGCTGTTTGGTATAAACGTGTTCTATTTTAAAAGCGGTAAGCCATTCTTTACATTTATATACAATAGTGCGTATAAACGGCACGCGTTTAATAAAGCCCTGCGATTTACGTTTACGGGTTTCAAAGAGGTTTTTTGCCAATTGCTGCGTAATGGTACTTGCCCCGCGGCGATCGCCCTTGGCAGTGGATAGCAGACTGGTAAAAAACGAATAAAAATCAACCCCGTGGTGACTGTAAAATCTTACATCTTCTGTAGATATAAGGGCGTTTACCAGGTTGGGGGAGATGTGTTTTAAATCAACAGGAGAGCGGTTCTCCTTGTAATATTGCCCTATTAATTTACCATCTGCTGTGTAAACCTCAGAGCCTACTGACATTACAGGGTTTTTAATATCCTGCATATCAGGAGAGTATCCTGACAGCCATAGGAAGTTGAGCTCGATAGAGCAAAAGAAGATAATAATGAAGTATATAAATATGGCTATGAACCTCAGAAATCGGTTTCTTATTCGTCTGAACATTGGGTAAAGATGTAAAATTATAGGGCTAAATCATAGCTCCCAAACAAATATTAATATATGCTGTTCCTTAAAAATTAATAATATAATCATTATCCGCCTTTTTACCTGATAAGGGCGTAAAAGCATTCTTCATCGTAAATTAATTGTTACCCCATTTTTGGTAAATAATATTTACTATTGAATAAAATGCAGGTATCGGCTAAAATAAACAGCATTATAATCAACGCAATTTTAACACCTAAATTTTACGTTAACAAAGCGTAAAGCAAATTTTTTATCATGAGTAATATAGTCGACAAGTTTAAGGTCCACCATGGCAAGAGTTTTTCACTTAAAGATTTTGATCCTGGTTACTCAGATGGTTTTGAAAAAGATAATGCAAAAGCTATTTTGAAGAACCTGATAGCAGAAACATTTGACGTGCAAACAGAGCTTTACGCTGCTAATAAATATGCGCTGCTCATCATTTTCCAGGCGATGGATGCGGCCGGAAAGGACAGCGCTATAGCTCATACATTATCGGGACTAAATCCCCAGGCCTGCCAGGTTTTTAGCTTTAAGCAGCCCAGTACCGAAGATTATGAACATGATTTTTTATGGCGACACTACCGTGCATTGCCAGAGCGGGGCCGCATAGGGATCCATAACAGATCGCATTACGAAAATGTGTTGGTAACCAAAGTTCACCCCGAGCTTTTGCTAAATGAACATCTACCCGGAATAACAGAAGTTAAAGACATTCATCCAAAGTTTTGGGCTAAACGCTATGAAAGCATCCGCTCATTTGAAAACCATTTAGTTAATAATGGAACTGTGATCATTAAGTTTTTTCTCCATGTTTCTAAACATGAGCAAAAGGAGCGGTTTTTAGAACGGATAGATGATCCGAAAAAGAATTGGAAGTTTGCGGCGGCGGATATTGAGGAACGGGGAAGGTGGAGCGATTATATGGAAGCTTATGAAACAGCTATCCAGGAAACAGCTACCAAAGATTGCCCCTGGTACGTAGTCCCTGCTGATAAAAAATGGTTTACCAGGATAGCTATTTCATCCATTATTCTGGACACTTTAAAGGGTTTGAAATTAAATTATCCGGTATTGGATAAAGAGGAAAAGAAAAAACTGGATGAATCAAAAAAATTGCTGTTAAAAGAGTAATAGAGGCCTTACATAGGTTAAAAAACTATGTAAGGCCTTTATCTCCATTATATACCCGAAAAAACTGATTGGGCTGGTTCACCAATTAGCAGCATTGGTTTTCTTTGACCTCCGATGGCGCCAATAAGCCCAATTACCCAAATTATAAAAAGGGCTACTCTTACCAGCCAAAGTATTGTTAAACTGAAAGATGCACCCGGAGAAAATAAAAGGGCGCCGGCAGCATAAGAAACAATCATTGAAACCAGGTGGAAAAGCAGGGTTTGCCTGATCTGGTAACTTGCAAGCGCGGTTTTATTGTTTTGATAAAGCGCAAAATATGCTATAAGCCACCCTACAATTGTAAAATAACTAATGATGCCCGCTAATTTGCCGTCATCTTTTGATGAGAAATCGTTCATGAGGTGAAGGTTAATTTAAGTGATAACTAATTATTAAAGCTAACCATATTTATTATCAAATGTTTAGCTTGTGAACTAATTTATTCCACCTTGGTTCCCATTGCAAAATGTACCGTTTATCAGTTTAATAACTTCCGGATTTTAATGTCCCCTTCTTAGTTTTTTAGTTTTATAAAGGTTGCCTCGTCAATAAAACTGCTGTTGCCATTGCTGATGGCTATTGCCTTAACTGTTGTATTGGCCGAAATTATAATAGGCTGGGTATAAAGCAATGAATTTGCTGTTGGCGTTAATCCATCCACCGTATAATAAATTTTACTACCGGGTCCGGCGCTTTTTATTTGGATGCTGATAGGAGTTTTGAATGATTTGGATGGAGCTATGATGTAAGGAGTAGTCACGATGAGGCTGTCAGTGATCTTTGATGTTGGTTTTTCAATGTCATGTATGAACATCTTATTGGCCAGTTTGCCTGCAAATACCTCAAATTCGCCACCATTGGCAATATCAGCAAAGTTTAGGTATAGTTTATTATATGCCTTTTTTGCAAGGCTGATGCCCTGCAGATAGATGTTTCCTTTGCCTATGCTTGCGCCGGAGTTAATGATGGTGAACTGTTTTCCGTTCTCTAAATTAATAACTGCTTTATCAAATTGTGGTATGCCTACCTGGAATTGCTGTTGCCCAGGCGCAATGTTATAAATCCCCAATGAACTCATTACATACCAGGCCGACATTTGGCCGCAATCTTCATTACCGGCCAATCCATCGGGTTTGTTGCTGTATTCTTCGCGCAATATGCGGTCAATATAAAACTGGGTTTTATCCGGCGAATCTGTAAAATTATACAAATAGGCCATGTGGTGGCTTGGTTCATTACCATGTGCGTATTGGCCTATCAATCCGCTTACATCGGGTATATCACTGCCTTTTAGTTTTGATTCGGTGGTAAACAATTCGTCAAGCTTTGTTTCAAAAGCTTCTTTGCCACCCATTGCTGCCATCAGGCTCTCCACATCCTGCGGAACAAAAAAAGAGTACTGCCAGGAATTGCCTTCGGTGTAATTATTGTTGATCTCGGCAGGGTCAAAAGGGGTTAACCAGCCGCCATTGCTGCGGGCCTGCATAAAACCATTCTGGTTGTTGTAAACGTTTTTCCAGTATTGCGCACGTTTTATGTACGCTGTATAATCCTCTGGTTTGTTGAGCATTTTAGCCATTTGGGCAATACACCAATCGTCATAAGCATACTCCAGTGTTTTAGATACAGATGCCTCTTCCTGATCAGAAAGTACCGCGCCATCTTTACGATAGATATCCAACCCAAATTGATTGCGGTTTACCGCGGCTTTCATAGCTGTAAAGGCTTTCTCCGCATCAAAATCACGAATCCCCTTCGCGTATGCATCTACTATAACCGGGATGGAATGATTACCGATCATGCAATAAGTTTCGGTGCTGGCCAATGGCCATATCGGGAGCAGCCCGCCCTGGTCATACATCGCTAAAAATGATTTAACAAAGTCGAGCGTACGTTTTCTGTCAATGAGGTTAAGCAATGGGTTTTCTGCCCGGTAGGTATCCCATAAAGAAAATACTGTATAATAATTAAATCCCTGCGCGGTATGCACCTTTTGATCTAAGCCCCTGTATTTGCCATCTACATCATTATAAATGCTTGGCGCCAGCATACAGTGATATAAAGCGGTATAAAAAATGGTCTGTTTGGTTTTAACTTCATCAACCGGGCGGGCTTTTTTACCTTTAGGCATGGGATTGTTGACACCTGGCTGATCATTAAGTTCAGCTTGTTGCGAAGATGATAGTCCGCCGCCTTCTACCTGTATTTTATTCAATTCGGTATTCCAGGTTGCTTTGGCTGCCTTTTGGATCTTTTTAAAGTCGAAATCAGGTACCTCGGTATCTAAATTTTTTAAGGCGCCATCTGCATCTACAGCCGAGATCCCTACTTTAGAAATTACTTCGCCGGGGTTATCAAACTGTAAATACATTTTGATGTTTTTGCCTTCAACTTTGTTTTTTCCCTCTTGCAATTTATCATTAAGGGATATGCCGTATGTTTTAAACGGTTTAGAGAATTTGGCATAAAAATATACCTGCTGGTCATTAGCCCACGATTTTGATTTGCGGTAACCGCGAATCTCGTGATTATTGATCACCTCTATCCATGAATTAAGCACTTCATCGCGGTGTTGAAGATCTATGATGATATTGGCTTTTTCGGCATTGGGGTAATTGTAGCGGTGTACGCCAACACGAGTGGTCGCGGTAAGTTCAACGCCGATGTTGTATTTATCCAGCAGGGTTTTATAGTAGCCTGGGGATGCTGACTCGTTCTTCTTTTTAAATACAGAACGATATTCGGTATTTTTAAACTGCGGGTCGCCGGTAGTAGGCATAAATAATACATCGCAATAATCGGGGATGCCCGTACCGCTTAAGTGCGTATGCGAAAAGCCGTAAACCACCGTATCTGTATAATGGTAACCCGAGCAGCCGTCCCAGCCATCCAGCCGGGTATCGGGGCTAAGCTGCACCATCCCGAAAGGCAGTACAGCACCGGGGTAAGTATGCCCATGCCCGCCGGTGCCAATAAAGGGATCAACCAGCTGGGCAAAGTCTTTATCTTTTCTTTTTTGTGCCGATGCAGTTAGCGTTAAGGTTAATAATAAAGTAAGTGCAAAAGCATTACAAAGTACAGATCTGATGGCTGGCATATGGGTAAATACTGTTTTATTATATCACGCAAAATAAAACTTAAATACCACAATGTACTGCTACCATAAATTTTATACAGCAATGATGTGGATATGCGGGTGAGGATGGATTCCTTTAAGGAGGAAAGATTTAATTTATTTGAGTTTCGATTTTTTTGATACTATTGATATTGCGTTTAACGGGCAAATTAAAAAAATGAGATTTACTTGCAAAGATCAAGCTGTCTTTCTTAAACATTGAGTCAAAAAATACGGTAACGCTCTGACCCGTATTATCCGTCAACCGAAGGCTTGTATGAACCGTAACCGGTATTTTAACTTGCTTTCCGTCCTTATCGGTTACCTGGATGCTATCAATTCCATTGTAAAAGTTTTTTCCGTTTTTCAATAATACCCCTGTAAGACCGAGCCTGAAATCGTAGGCATCGGTTATTTTTTCCGGTTTAATGTTTTCGAGCTGGGTTGTTAAACTGGCAGGGGTCATGTAATAGGTTTTGCAGGACGTTGCGGATAGCAGGATAACCAGGAGCGAACAAAATACTTTCATATAAGGAATGGGTGTGTTGTAATAAGCCTCTAAAATATGGATTCATCTGATACCCCGCAAGACCTAAAGCTCCTAATAAAAAAACGCCCGGGTGTTTGCCCGGACGTTTTTGATGGAGTTAGGCATTTCTTACAACGCCCATTTTTTTCAATAGTTTTCGGTTTTCCCGGCGATGGATCAAACGGTGAACTATAGCATATATAATAGGCAATATAAGTAAGGTTAATATGGTTGAAGTAACCAAACCACCGATAACCACTATAGCTAATGGTTTCTGCGTTTCAGACCCAATACCCGTTGATACGGCTGCAGGCATCAACCCTATAGCTGCCATAAGCGCAGTCATTACTACCGGCCTTACCCTGCTTATTACCCCATCTAATATGGCTTTATCAAGCGGGATGTGTTCTTCCAGGTTCTTTTTGAAAACGGATACCAGGATTACCCCATTTTGAATACATACCCCAAACAAGGCTATAAAACCAATACCTGCCGAGATGCTGAAATTGGTACCGGTTATGTGCAATGCAAGTATACCACCTATTAACGCGAATGGTACGTTCATGATAACCAGTGTGGCATCTTTAGCGTTGCCAAACGTGATAAACAAAATAAGGAATATAACCAGCAAACATATAGGCACTACGTGCGCCAATGTATTTGATGCGCGAATTTGGTTTTCAAACTCGCCAGCCCAAACATCGGTGTATCCATGCCCAAAGGTAACTTTTGAGTGAATTTTATCCTGAGCTTCCCTGATAGTACTCCCCAGGTCGCGGCCACGAACAGAGAATTTTACGGCAATGTACCTGGTATTATTATCCCTGTAAATAAAGGCAGGGCCGGTGATGGTTTTAATAGTGGCAATTTCCTTTATCGCAATTTTTGATCCGTTTAAGGTAGGTACCATCAGGTTTTCTATCTTATCTTCTGTATCGCGGTATTGCTGCTGGTATCTTATCCTGATATCAAACCGGCGTTCGCCTTCATATAATTCAGTTGCGGCTTTACCACCTATAGCCATTTCAATTACCGAGTTAGCATCGGCTGTTGAAACGCCGTACAGCGCCATTTTACGTTGATCAAGCTCAATCCTGAACTCCGGCTGACCTAAATTGCGCAGTACACCAAGATCTTCGACCCCCTGAACAGTTTTCAGGATTTTTAATACACTATCTGCTTTATGATCAAGCGTTTGAAAATCAGGGCCAAATATTTTTACAGCTAATGCCGCATTAACACCCGCTACAGCTTCCTCTACGTTATCACGGATGGGTTGAGAGTAATTGAATACGGTACCGGGGATTTTGCTCAGCTGCTTATCCATCTGGTCAATCAGCTGGTCTTCGGTTAAGCCGCTGGGCCATTCTTTTTTGTTCCTTAAATCCACCTGGATCTGTACATCAAAGAAACCCTTAGGGTCGGTACCATCATTGGTACGGCCAACCTGTGCCAGGGTTTGTTTTACCTCGGGGAACTTATGCAGTATTTGCATCATTTTTTGGTTGATGCTTTCCGCTTCAGACAGTGAAACACTCATCGGTAGTTCGGCCTCAACCCACAGGGCGCCTTCATTGAGGTCGGGTAAAAACTCCGAACCTAAAAACCTGGCCGAGAAGAAAGTGATGGCCATAAAGGCTACCGCTACTATAAGACTAAGCTTTTGATTTTTATATGTGAAATTGAACATCCTGCGGATGCCGTTCTCAAAAAAGATAACAACCGGGTTATGTTTTTCCCGCACATTTTTTTGCAACAGGATACTTGATAATGCAGGTACTAATGTAAGTGTAAATATCAGTGCTCCAAGGAGTGCAAAGCCTAAAGTATAAGCCAGCGGACTAAACATTTTACCTTCAACTTTCTGGAATGCAAAGATAGGAATGAGGCAGGTGATGATGATAAGCTTTGAAAAGAAGATGGCCTTGCCCATTTCGGCACCTACATTTTTAAAGAGGCCGAGTTTTGCGAGCCCATTAAATTTTTGCATGCCCACTTCTTTGGCCTTATGATCAAGCGCCACAAAAATACCCTCGACCATTACCACCGCACCATCTATAATAATACCAAAATCGACTGCCCCCATTGATAACAGGTTGGCGCTCATTCCTTTTATTCGCATACATACGAAGGCAAAAAGTAACGACAACGGGATAATGATGGCTACCGTTAAGGTAGTACGCCAGTCGGCCATGAACAGGAACACGATAACGGTTACCAGGATAATACCCTCGCAAAGGTTATGGATCACCGTTTCGGTACAAAAATCCATTAGGTTGGTACGATCATAAAAGGTATCAATCTTTACATCCTTTGGCAAAATGTTCTCGTTCAGATCTTTTACCTTATCACGTATCCGATCTAAAACTTCGGCAGGGTTTTCGCCTTTACGCATTACGATGATACCTTCCAGCACATCCTTCTGCTTATCACGGCTTACCTGCCCTAAACGCGGCAAACCAGCTTCTTTAATATCGGCAATATCCTTGGCCAGGATAGGTACATTGTTTACGTTTTTAATGATGATGTTCTGGATCTCTTCAATGTTGTTGATAACCCCGATGCCACGCACTACATAGGCCTGGTCATTTTTTTCAATCACATCGCCACCTACGTTGATATTGCTACGGTTAATGGCGGTGTAAACATCCAGCGATGTTAGCCCGTATTTTTGCAAAAGAGAAGGGTTAACACTAACCTCGTAAGTTTTTTCTTCGCCTCCAAAACTGTTAACATCGGCAACACCCGGAACGGATTTGAACTGCCTATCCAACACCCAATCCTGGATAGCTGTAAGCTCATGGATTGATTTGGTATGACTTTTAAGTGTGTAACGGTAAATTTCACCTGTAGGGCCATAAGGAGGCTCAACCTCGGGCTTAACGCCATCGGGTAAATCAGCGTTACCCAAACGACTCAACACCTGCTGCCGCGCAAAGGCGTCATCCACATCATCATCAAAAATGATACGCACGTATGAAAGGCCGAAAGCCGAGGTTGTACGCAGGTTGGCTTTTTTCTGTACCGAGTTTAAAACGGTCTCCATCGGGATGGTGATCATTTTCTCCACCTCTTCGGCGCTGCGACCAGGCCACTGGGCTATAATGATGATCTGCGTGTTGGTTACATCGGGAAACGTCTCGATGGGCGTATTCATGTAACTCCATATACCAAGCACAACCAGTACCAGTGTCATAAAAAACACAAAATAGCGGTGCCTTAGCGAAAAGTAGATTATATTTTTAATGAATTTATTCATTTTGATAGTATCAGGTAATTAGATTCTTTTTTAGTATCAAGTATTTAGTATCAAGTAGCAAGACTTTTTTATTAGTTTCAGAGTTAAGTCGTATATCAATATACAGGATCAAAATCTTGATACTTGATACTTGATACTTGCGACTTGATACTTCTCAAATTAATCTCCTGCTAAAGCATCGTATAAAAGCAAACCATTTTTGGAAATTACCCTATCACCCGCGTTTAATCCTGATGCTATGTAGCTTACATTATCTACTGTTTTAATGACGCTTACTTCGCGCACCTTTAAATTGCATTTGTCGTTATATACAATTACAAAATTTTTGCTGCTATCAAATATTACCGCCTTTGCAGGTATGGATACCGCTGTTGCCGCATCGTTATTGGTGATAACCACATTGGTAAACATTTCCGGCTTCAAAAGCATGTCTTTATTGGGCAATACCACTTTTATTTTCATTACCTTATTGTCCGGATCAAGCACCGAACTTACCGCATCAATTTTACCGTCGAAAACCTTACCCGGATAGGCTATTGTGGTTACTTTGGCCGTGTAGCCGGTTTTAACCTTGCTGATGTCTGATTCAAATACGTTGGCCCAAATCCATACATCTTTCATATTTGATATGGTGAATAGGCTTCCGTTATTATCCTGGCGGATGAAGCTGCCTGTAGTTACATTTTTTTCAACGATATAGCCACTTTCCGGCGCCTTTATTACCAGGGTGCCGCCGGCATTGGTATTGCCACCGCCATTGATAGCTATCTGCTGTTGTATTTTCCTGTTGGCGGCTTGGGCTTTATTGAAGTTTTCTTTAGCTTCGGTATAATCGCGCTCGCTTGAGATACCGTTTTTATATAGGTATTCGGCCTGTTCAAGCTGGCGTTTTGATATCGCCAGGTCGGATTTAGTAGCTGTAAGATCGGTATAGTTACCTGCAACATCGGCACTGCGCATAATTGCCAGGGTTTGACCTTTGCTTACCTTATCCCCTAAGGAAACCTTCACATCCAATATTTGCCCGCTTGAAAAAGGAAAAACTTTAACAACGGTATTTTCATCATTTGATACCTGGCCCGAAAGCGTAAGCTCGTTTTTTATAGCAGTAGTTTTGGCAGTATCAATGGTGATTATTTTGGCCATTGAATCGCTCACACATATTGGTTTGTTTTCTGCAACGGGCTGAGTTTTTCCTTTACAGGCAGCCAAAAACAGTAAAGCCGAAAGAGCAGGTATCAGCGTTTCTCTTTTCATCATATATAGTATAAAGTGTTTTAAGATTTAATTATAGTGGTGCCTGTGGCGAAGTTTAGATCGGCGATAGCCTTTTGCAAGTTATATTGCTGTTGAAGTATTTTAAGTTTGGTATCCTTATAGGTGTCAAAAAAATCAACAAACTCCACCAGGCTAATTTGCCTTTGCTGAAAGCTCTTAAGCATGCTGCTAAACAGTTTATCATACTGCTCATTAAACTCCAGTTGTTGGGTTGAAAACAGCTGCTGGTTTAATTTATACTGGTTTACAGCTGCAACAACATCATTTTTAAGCTGAAGCTCGTTTTGTTTTACCGTACTTTCCTGGCTTTGGATATTGTATTTAGCCGATTTGATATTACCCTGGTTGCGGTTAAAGAAGGGCAGGGGTAAGCCAATTTGTAAACCATAGTAATTTCTGGCATAGCTGCTATTTTGATCATATGCTGCGCCTATGGTAACATCGGGCACGGCGAGGGCTTTTTGATAAGCAAGGTTATGGGTTGCCGAGCTTAATTGATATTGGTTAGATAAATAATCGGGCCTGTTGGTTTTGGCCTGTTCTATTAGTGTTGGTATATCAAGTACTACCGTTTCTACCGGTTTATCATTTATCAGTGGGTAAACAAAAGCTGTTTCTTTGGTTTGTAATAAAGTTTTCAGCTCGGTTTGCAGGCTATTGATTTGGCGGTTGTTTTCCACCATGTCGTTTTGCAGGCCAAAAAGCAAAGCTTTAAGCCTGATGAGGTCCTTCATAGAGGTATTACCCGCATCAAATGATTTTTGGATAGCGCCTACCAGGTTTTTTGCCGAGTTAATTTCATTTTGATAAACCTTCTCCTGCGCGTTAAGCGTAGCCAGCTGGCTAAAATCTAACTGCAAATTGTATCGCAGGTTACGCATCAGGTCGGCAAATGCAGCTTCCTGAACTTTGGCATCATCTTGCGCCACCTGTACCTGTTTGCCGCGTTTGCCGGCAGTAACAAATACCTGGCTAAGCTGCACAAATACTTGCCCGCCACCATTGTTGTGGTTAAAAAATTTGCGGCTGCCACCATCCCATATGTTCTGGTCGGTGCTAAGTACGGGGTTATCCCAAAGTTTGGCTTGCTGTATGAGCGCTTTTGACGCCTCAATATTATATTTTTGGGCTAATAGACTCAGGTTGTTTTCCAAAAACTGTTTTTCGGCGTCCTGAAAGTTAATTTTAACCGTGTCGGTTTGGGCGGTGGCCCGGTTTGTATTACAGCAAAAAAATACAACTAATAAAAATAGCAGGGTTTTTATTTTATACATTGTCCTCAATTCAATTCAACTTTGCAAACATTAGTAACAGGTATGAATTTTCTATGAAGATCGTTTTAACAATATAAATTAAAATAAAGGTTGAATTTTTTAATGTCTACAACAATTTAAGGTTGCTATAGCGTTATTTAAATATCTGTAAATCAGTAAGTAATTTATTATTAGCAGGCACGAATCAAGTGATTCGCTGTTGCTGCAACCACATTTTTTTATTGTAATACGAAATAAATCACAGAAACCCTAAATTCCAGTTTTTCCTTCTACGTGTACATTTACCTCACTTGAATGGGGCATTCCAAGTGTTTTACCAGGAATTACCTGCAGGTAATATTTAAGATAGCTATCCATTACCGAATGCGAAAGACGGAGATAATTATCTTTAAATGACTGATTGAAAAAGGGTATTAAAGGCTTGCCGTAATACATCTGCCCATCTATGGTAACAAATACGGTGAATGAATAATAAAAATTAGCGTAAGCTTTGCTAATGGCAATATCATATGTGGGATTCATATAATCATCACTTGTACTAAAATGATTTAACATGTCGCCCTCGGTAATCCATTTTTTAACTTTTACATTGGGGCTTTTGCTTGTGAAAACAACTGGTTCCCTGGCAGAAAAGGCTTTTTTATAATCTTTATTTGCCACAGCTGATAATGATCTGACATATAAAGAATCTTTACGGCTGGGTCTTCTTAATACCCCGGTATCGCTATGAAGTGTGTTTTTTATGTAATCATTGTTATAAAAGGTCATGAAAACCCGGACCCCTTTTGTATCAACTGAGTCACCGTAGGCTTCAAGTACTTCGAGCCTGAGGCTGTCTTTATTCATCTTTTTCACCTTGAGCCATGTTCTGGCTGTGTTAAAAACAGAATCATATCCCCTGGTAAGTGGAAAGTTAATAAACCGGTCTTTTGTTGGGCTGTAGATACTTACTGAATCGTCTGAAACAAAATTCATTTGCCATTGAGGTTCCAGTTGGTAGCCGTAATTATTAAAAGAAAGCCCATTTGCAGTGCGCCGTGAAATTTCTGTATAAGTGCTACCGAATATTGGTTTAAACGATATCCGGTCCTTTTCGCCATCATGTTTAACTACGGAAGGTTGTTTGCAGCCCTGGTTAAGAAAGTTAATCGATAACATCAAAATTAACCCTGAAAGTTTTATTATCGGTTTCATAAGGCTTTTTAATTTAGGTTAAACGAATATACATTAAATATAGGCTATTGATTTTTAAAAAGTTAATATTTGTGAATATTTTAAAATAGGAGTTCCATTACCTAATGAAATTTAAAACCATCTGCCAAAAGGCAGGTTAAATTTAAAAAGCAGCAAACCTATGGGAGTTGAAATTGAACGAAAGTTTTTGGTTGATATGGAGCAATGGCAGCAAATGCCTAAACCAATAGGAACGTATTTTAGGCAAGGATACATTTTAAGTGACGATACTAAAACCATCCGCATCCGCGTAACGCCCGACCAGGGTTTTATTACCATAAAGGGTAGTACAAAAGGTATTAGCCGCCTGGAGTATGAGTACACCATACCTGCTGTTGAAGGGGAAGAGTTGTTGGATAATTTTGCAGTATCTGAACTAAGGAAACGACGTTACTGTATTGAAGTTGCGGGTAAGGTTTGGGAAGTTGACGAGTTTTTAGGAGAAAATAAAGGTTTGCTGCTTGCAGAAATTGAGCTTGACAGCGAAGATGAAAAGTTTATACTCCCGCCATGGGTTACCAAAGAGGTTACCGGCGACGATAGGTATTACAACTCAAACCTAGCGGTAAGACCGTTCAATAAATGGTAAATGTGCGCTATATTTTAAGCGCACTCCGGCAAGCCAAACAATATTTCAGATTCGGATTCATCATTAACCGTTTTTACGTATTTATTTCCTTCGGGGCAGAGGGCTGGGATGAGGCAGGTTTTGTTTCCGCTATCATCTAAAATATAGGCTTCGCCCTCTTTATTCTTTATCCAGTCATGCAGTTTGGTCCGCTCTGTTATTCCCTTCACGTTTATGCGCTCGTTCACCCACTCCAATGAATCGATAGCCACATATGGATTGTGATGCAATTTAGCATCGGTTTTAATACAAAGTATACGTACAGCCATATCAAATTGCTTTAATTATTAGGTGCTATAAAATTAAAGCAAATGTTAAAGCGATGGAATAGGTGTTTTCACCCATTTTATCGTACGTATAATTACTTAACCAGGTAGGCGGTTGCCTGCGACCGATTAGGTAAAACTTTTTGGTAAAGTGATGATAAGGGATTGTGGTAAAACTTTAAAAACGCAAAAGCCCCGGCTTAAACAAAATTAAGCCAGGGCTTTATAGGTTAATAAAATATTAAGCCCAGCCAGTGCCTTTTTTTGCATTACCATTGCTGATATGCTCTTCGGCTGTAGCTTTGCCCATAATAGCAGCCATTTTGTTTCCTGCGGCATCTTTGCCGGTAGCAATGTACCTTCCCGATTTAATATCAATCACAGGATCAATCATCGGTACATTCTTAGTTTTTGTTTTTACTGAATACGCGGTAATACCGCTTCCTTTTTCTGTTGCCATGATAAGTTTCTTTTTTGTTTTTTAGTTTAACTCCATTTATACTGAATTGTTTTCAGCTTAGATATAATTGGTTTCGAGTTGTAAACATGCATTAAAATTTTTTAATTCAAAATGTTTCGTATAAATAATTTGTTAACACATTTACTTTTTTGTTAATAATGAATAAATAACCGTATCGGCAAAGCTTTCATTAACTAAATGATCTTCCTTAAAATAGCCCTCACGTACAAAATTATTGCGCTCGAGCAGTTTAAGGGATGCTGTATTTTGGGGATCAACATTGGCTTGGATACTGTGCAGGTGTATGACTTCAAATCCAAAGTTTAAAACAGCAGCTACAGCTTCCTGCATAATACCCTTACCCTGGTGAACCGGGTTTAAGAGATACCCAATCTCGGCCCGGTGATTTTCCTTTTCTATCCGCCAAAAGCCTATACTTCCAATAAAGTCGGCATTGGTTTTAAGCGATATGCACCAGGTAATGCCATTGTTGCCTGCCAGCAACTCATCAATTACATTTATCAATGCTACAGCATCATCCACCGTTTTGGCCAACGGGCGACCGATATATTGCATCACGTCCGCATCACCGCGCAATTTAAAAAGGCTGGCTGCATCAGCATTAATAAATCGGCGAAGCGTTAAACGCTCCGTAGTTAAAACCGGAAATGGTGAAAAGTTTGGATTGAGCATATCCTGATTATGGCTTAACGTTTTGCATGAGCGAACTGTTGAACTTTACAATCAGCCTGAACAGATCTTTATACTTATTGAGTGGTAAGGTGGCGCTGATATCAAAAACATCGTGGTACGCTTTTATACCTCCCAGGGTGTATATGAAAAAAGCAGGCACACCTTTTTCTGTAAATAAATAATGGTCGCTATTGGCGGCTTTTCCGCGGGGCATCACCTTTACAAAGTAATGACCCTCGTTGTTAATTTGCTGTATGGCGGCAAACTCTTTTGGATATACGGTTGCGTTTACTACCGTGATTCCATCTATGCCCGTGCCATTAAGATCAAGGTTGATGAGAAAGCGGATGCTTTTTAAAGGGATAAGCGGGTTTTCTGTAAAATATTTGGAACCAAGTAAGCCGGCTTCCTCGCCAGAAAAACCAATGAACGCCATGGTATAAGGCTGCGGATTTGCCGCGTAATATTTGGCCAGACTTAATAATTGGGTAAGTCCGCTGGCATTATCATTAGCGCCGGGGAAATAGGTATCGCTACCCATGCCTCCCAAATGGTCATAATGCGCGGTAATCATAATTATAGAATCGGGCTTTACTGTGCCCTTTACTAAACCACAAACGTTAGCGGTTTTAAAATTGGGGATAACCTCGTTTTCAATAGCTACTTTAATGGACGCTGGCATTTGTTTCAAAGCCTTTTTATCAACCTGTATCAGTGTAAAATCAAGCGCTTTACCTTCAACAGACCAGGTAAGTTTATCTTCTACAGAAACAATAACTCTGTTTTTGCGATCAACAAAGTGTGTGCTATCCGTTTGCTCCAGTTTGCCTGCGCCGGTAACGCCTTTACTCTCCGGGCTTACAATAAATTCTTTACCGGGGATGAGCTTAATCCCATTTATAGTAACCTCCATTTTGCCGGGGAATATATTAACCGGGTAACTAAACTCCTGCAGGTAACTTTTGCCATCCATAGGTTTTACACCGTAGCTGTTAAATTGTGCCGATATAAAAGCCGCGGCTTTGTGTACGCCATCGTGCGTATAACCACGCCCCCAAAAATAGGGAGATGTAAGGGTGTCCACTAACTTACGGGCAAAAAGGCTGTCCTGGGCAAAGGTAAGGCTGGATATGAAAAGGAATAGGAGTGTAAGTTTAAATTTCATTTATAAAATTATGTATTTAGTTTACTTTTTGTTGAACGGGCTGATTAGTTTAAATTGCCCAGGTAAAAAACCAGATAAGCACGCGAAATGAGTGTCAATATTAACCACATCAATTATTACAATATACTTGCCATGTTGGTTGCCTCATGCCTTGCCTTGTTTATTCCGTTTGAAATGGTGTTGCTATCATACGCTATACTTGGCCCGGCGCATTACCTTACCGAGATTTCGTGGCTAAACGGGCGACAATTTTTTACGCTGAAAAAGTATGATTTTCTGTTGATAGTAAGTGTAGTTATAGTCACGGTTTTGCTTAAACTGCCTTTTGCCAATCTTGTTTACTATGCCTTTGGTCTGTCGTTTATTATGCTGGTAACCAATAATTTTTTTACACGCCTGTTTGCTTTTGCCTTACTTGTAGCACTGGGCTACTTCTTGCTCACCAACAATTTACTGCGAACCATTTTTGGGCTATATATCCCTACACTTATTCATGTTTATATCTTCACCGGGGCTTTTTTGTTATTGGGGGCATTAAAGAACCGCCATTTTTCTGGTTACTTGGCATTGTTTATCTTTTTGGTTTGCCCGGTTTTGCTGTGCCTGTTGTTTACCAATTTGCACCAGGCGCCAACGCAATGGGCCATGAGTAATTATAAACATTTTGCACACCTTAATACTGTAACATTGCGTAACCAGGCCATAAATATTTATACAAACCAGGCCAGTATTGTATTAACCAGGCTTATTGCTTTTGCCTATACCTATCATTATATTAACTGGTTTACCAAAACAAAAGTGATTAAATGGCACCGCATTTCGGTAACAAAAGCGGTTATTGCCGGGTCTATCTGGATAGCCTCCATTGGCTTATATTTTTATAATTATAATTTAGGCATTAAATGGTTATTTATACTTAGCCTGGCGCATGTTATATTAGAATTTCCGCTTAATCACCGCAGTTTTATGGGGATAGGGAGGGAGTTAAAGGGGCGATTCTCTACATAAAACTATCCGCTTCCCTGTAAGCTTTTATCAAAGCAAGCTCTCCCTCTTTACCTTGCCCGGCTGTGCCATGCTCCATGCCCAAAACGCCGCGGTAGCCTTTGTTATAAATGTGCTTAAATATGTTTTTGTAGTTTACTTCGCCGGTGCCTGGTTCTTTACGGCCAGGGTTATCACCTATCTGGTAGTAACCAATTTCGTCATAAACCAAATCGAGGGTAGGGATAATATTGCCCTGGTTGCGCTGCACGTGGTACATATCATAAAGAATTTTGCATGACGGACTGCCCACAGCCTTACAAATAGCATAAGCCTGATCAGGAGTACGGAGAAAAAGGTCGGGATTATCACTTAGCGGCTCCAATACCATAATAACGCCATGCGGCTCCAATATGGCTGTCCCTTTTTTAATCGCTTCTATTACGTTGCCGGTTTGTACGCCAATGGGCAGGTTGCGCACAAAATCGCCGGGTACTACCGTAACCAGCTTGCTGTTGATGCGTTTAGCAATTTCAACGGCCTGTTTACAGGAGGCTATGAATTTTTCAACCTGTTCGGCTTTGCCCGATGCCAGCATATTACTATCGTTACCCAAACCCGGTTGCACAAAAACACCCATGCCCATACCCAGTTTGGCCAGTGTATCGCCTATTTTTTTCTGTTGATCTTCGGGGCGACCGCTCATTCCATTATCCTCTATTGAACGGAAACCTTTGTCATATGCAAATTTAATCTGCTCAATAAAATCATCACCAGCATGGTTTTTAAACATGCCATCATGAATGCCATAATTAAGATTAAATGGTTTATCAGTAGCTATAGCGGTTAAATCGGCCGGATCAGTACGGCCTGTAAGCGCGGCCGCTTTTAAAACACCGGTTGTAAGTAATGATGCACCTGCAAGTACCGAGCTTTGCACAAAATTTCTGCGTTTCATAGGTTTTGATTGGTTTGAGCAAGTAAGATAGTTTTTTGAGGATAAAGGACAAAGGATTTATGGATAAAAGAAAATGCGGGTGATAAAACGGGGATTTAATGGGTTTCTTCATCCTAATGTCACAACCAATAAAACCTTCACAAATAATTTGTATTTTAGACTTTTTGGTCTAATTTTGTTCTGTCAATCATCAACAACATGGGCAAAGCAGAAAGAACAAGGCAATTTATTATAGAGCAGGCTGCACCGCTCTTTAACGAGAAGGGGATAGCCGGCACCACAATTGATGATATACTTGCCGCTACCAAAATGGCAAAAGGCGGGCTGTATGGTCATTTTGAAAACAAAGAGGAAATTGCAACGGTAATGGTTGATTACCTGCTAAATAAGCTGGGTAACAAAATAGCCTCGGTAATAAACAAGGAGAAAACAGCCATCAAGAAGCTTTTTGCTTTTATTGATGTGTATAAGGATCCCATCAACTCGTATATAGCCGGTGGCTGTCCGATACTCAACTTTGGTGTAGAAGCGGATGATACTAATCCTGCCATTAAACAAAAAGTAAAGGTCATGATTGAAGAAGGGCAGCAAGGCTTTCGCGATATCATTAATGAGGGGGTAGCCAATAAGGAGTTTTCTGCAGATATTAATCCGGCAGAAATGGCCATGAAGATTTTTACTATGCTGGAAGGCGGCATGATGATGTCTCGTGTTACGGGTAACACTAAATATATGCATGACATTATCAAAATGCTTAAGACTGATTTGAAGAGCTACCAATTAAAATAACTATAAAAGATTAAATATATCGAACCTGATAAAGGTTTTTTTAAATGCTAAAAATAGACCAAAAAGTCTAAAAAAATAAATTGATAAACAAAATGAAAACTCAAAAAGTATTATTTGTAACCGGCGCCTCAAAAGGTTTTGGTTTAGAGATCACAAAAACAGCCTTAGCTGCAGGCGATAAAGTTGTAGCAACCGTGCGCAGTAAGGCCGATCAATTAGCGGCAGCCCTTGGCAATAATCCTAATTTGTTGGTGGTAACTATGGATGTAACCAACGAAGAGCAGGTAAAAGTTGCAGTAAAGCAAAGCATCGATCATTTTGGTAAAATTGATGTGCTGATCAACAATGCTGGTTTTGGAATAGTTACCGCCATTGAAGAAGCTACTGACGCCGAAGTGAAAAATCAATACGAAACCAATGTATTTGGTTTATTAAACGTGATTCGTGCGGTTTTACCTTATTTACGTGCACAACGCTCTGGCCATATCATTAATGTATCATCATTGTTTGGGTTTGATGCTATACCGGGCTGGGCACTATATGGATCAACCAAATTTGCAGTTGAAGGAATTTCAAAAGGATTAGCTGTTGAATTGGCCCCGTTAAACATAAAAGTTACCGTTGTTGAACCCGGCTTGTTCAGCACTGATTTCCTGAGCACTGAATCATATACCGCATCAAAAAATATCATTGACGATTATGATACAACCGTAGGCCCAATGAGGGCAATGGCCGATCAATTACATGGCAACCAGCCGGGCGATCCCAAAAAGCTGGCTAAAGTTGTTGTTGACCTTGCCCATACAGAAAACCCTCCGTTACACTTGCCAATTGGTAAAGATGCTGTCGGTACTTACAAAAACAATGCAGAAAAAACAGGTAAAGAAATTGATCAATGGATCGAAGTTTCAACCAGTACAGATCACGAATAATTACAAATTAACAAACAACCATTAACAAAAATCATGTCAACAAAAAAAGTAGCCTTAATAACAGGCGCAAACCGCGGTTTAGGATTTGAAACCGCAAAACAATTAGGAGAAAATGGAATCGCTGTAATAGTAGCAGCACGCCAGTTAAGTGCCGCCGAAGCTGCGGCAGCAGAGTTAACCGCCCAGGGTATTGAGGCTTATGGCATTCAGCTGGATGTTACAAATCCTGAACAAAGGGTAGCTGCTGCGGCTTATATTGAAAATAAATTTGGCAAGCTGGATATCCTGGTAAACAACGCCGGTGTGGGGCCTAAAAATGATTCGGCATTTGTAAAGAAAAACGTTGAAACTACTGCAGATGAATTTGAGTATGTTTTTGAAACCAATTTTTTTAGTGTTGTTTACCTTACCAATGCCCTGCTTCCGTTATTGAAGAAAAGCGATGCCGGCCGCATAGTTAATCTATCAAGCATATTGGGGTCGCTTACTGTACATTCTATACCTAATGGTCCGATAGATGCAGCCAAGAGGTTATCATACAATGCCTCAAAAACCGCTTTAAATGTTTTTACGGTGCATTTGGCCCAGGAATTACAGGGTACAGGTATTAAAGTAAATTCGGTACACCCAGGTTGGGTTAAAACCGAAATAGGAACAGAACATGCTCCAATGGAAATTCCGGATGGTGCTAAAACCAGCGTAGAGATGGCTTTAATTGGCGAAGATGGCCCTAACGGTAAATTTTACCATTTGGGTAAAGAGATGCCCTGGTAATCAGGCGAAATATACCATATAATAAAAGAGGGCGTTGTTTTTAAAACAGTGCCCTCTTTTATTATTCATTAGAAATCTTGTTTAAAACAGGAAACTATTTTCCGGTTATTGTAACGTTGAATTTTCCGTTGGTGATGGATTTAATTTTGCCGGTTCCGTTGCCTATAGAAATTGTATTGGTAACGTTGCCTTTAAACGTTCCCTGGATGTTGGTTGCGCTTATTGATGTTACTGTAACTGATACCAGTTTAGCAGTATTACTATCATCATTAAAATAGTCATCGTTGTCATCAGGTGCATATAACAGCAGTGGCTTGTCGTTCGCATTGGTTGCTGCTGCAGAATATGTTTTACCGGCTGTTATGGTGCCATTTAAAGTTATCGAGATAGCTGCCTTATTTGACGCGGTACCCGTTACACTTGTGAATTTTACGCCGCCAACGGTGCCCGTAAGGCCAACCGCGTTGTTAAATGTTGTGGCCGTTCCGTCAATACTTGCTGAAATTGAGGTTGATACTGTTGCTTCCTTATCATCTTTTTTACATGAATTTAGGGTTATTACGCCAAATGTTAAGGTTAACAGGATAATTGCTTTAATTGATTTCATTGTTTGTGCAGGTTTGTTAAGTGATATGGTTTAGTTATATGTTTTATTATTCAATAATTTATTGATAATCGCGCAAAGATATTTAATAATAACTTAGATATCTTTTATTATATGTTAAATAATTGATTCTTTAAATTATTATACTGTATTTAAAAATATAAATGTTTTTATCTGTTACATTAAAAACTGAGTTTTTTGTTGCGAGGAGGAATGCATTTTAATAAAATATAAGGTTGATTAAATGCACTATACAAGGAGGGGAAAGGCCTTTCGATATAAAAAATCACCCGAAAAGTAAAAAGGATACCAATAGTTAAATTTATACAATTTTAGCCGGTGCTGCTTTTATAATATTGTGCATGCATTTACTTATAAAGCTTTACAAGCCGTATACAATCCTTTTAATATTCATATTAGTGACGGCTAAAATCAGTCATGCACAGCAATCGGCAAATTATCCTAAAGTTACGGGTTACTTTAGTGTTTTTAATCCCGTTGCAACCTGGAATAAAGATGGTGTCACCAGTAATTTCTCCGATGTATATACCATTTGCTTTCCGTTTGGAGTTAATATTTTAAAAAGCGACCACTTTGGGGTGAGCTTGGAGGTTGCGCCGGCAATCCGCACAGAAAAAAATATATCAAAAGTCAATTCTGTTTTATTTCATCCCGGTGCCATGTTTCGGTTTAAACATGGCTTTACCTTTATCGGTCGCATGGCTTTTGAAACAAATGGCCGTTTTGGGTTTACACCTGTTTTTAACCAAATGATTGTTAAGGGAAAAGATGCAAGTTTTTTTGTTTCGGTACCCTTGCCGGTAAGGTTTGGCAATAACCAGCCGGCTTCTGTAGCTACCGGGCTGCAATTGGGTGTAACTTTTTAAGCAGATCTTTAATAAACAATTCACGGGTTAAGGATCAATTTCATCGCTGTTCTTCTAAGTTGTAACTGAAATTATTGTTTTCAGGTAGATGTATTCTCATAAAACATCTATAGTTATAGTAATGCGCCCCTCCTTTAAAAAAAATCTTCCGCCATTCACCGATGTTTTCACCCCGTTGGCCGATGAAAACAGGGTGTACATCTAATTCACCCAAAATGGCTGTAACGTTTTAAAAATGGTGGCGTCTTATTGGTGTATTTAAAAATATAAAAACACAATCACTTGACAATCAAAATATTAATATCATGAAAACAACATTCTTTACCATCGCCGCTTCATTAGTTTTAGTAGCTGGTTTATCAACATCAACTTTCGCATCTACAAAAAATACTCAAACTGTTGCTACTGTTTTAACCGATGTAAGCAACATCAGCAAAATCGAAATCCGCGGTAATGTGGAGCTTTACGTATCTGCCGGCACAACAGACCAGGTGAAGGTTTACAATAAATATTATGCCGAAAGCGCTTTGGTGCAAAGCTCAAAAGGTGTATTGCGCATTGCATCATACACTGCAGAAAAATTGGTAGTATGGGTAACAGCAAATGATCTGCGTGCCATCAGTGCTTATGATAATGCCGAGGTAAAATCATTTGGTAACTTATCTGCTATCGATCTGGAAGTTAACCTGCACAACAACGCTACTGCTAAACTGAAATTGGAAACTTACAATACCAATGTTAACGTAAGCGACAATGCTAAAATTGAGCTTACAGGTACAGCTACCGTGTATAACTTAAACCACAACCTGCAATCAAGTGTAAACAACAATAACTTTGTTGCCGGTACTTATAATGATAGAGTAACAAACGGTACTACTGCCAAAAACGAAAATGATTTAGCCGGTATATAATATATAAAAAAGCTTTTGCAAAAGTCCATCATATATTCTGAAAAGCTATCGCTCAAATGCGGTAGCTTTTTTTATTTTTGGTGTAACTTCCTGTTTATAAACAACGTCATAAAAAAGAAACACTATGAAAAAGTTCAGTTTAAATATTGCGGTACTGATTGCTATGGTATCGGTAAGCATATTTACATCATGCCGTTACCGGTGTGTGCATGGTTCTGGTAATATTACTACCGAAAACCGCAAGGCCAATGAGTTTAACAAACTGGACATTTCTGGAGAGTTTAGGGTTCATTTAAAACAGGATAGCTCATTAACCCTTAGCATTACCGGCGATGATAATCTCCTTAAATATGTATCAACCTCTGTTGAGGGGAATCTGTTAACCATTAAATCTAAAAAGAATTTCTGCACTGATGATAGTATTGTTGTCAACATAGGAATTCGTTCCCTGAAAGAAATTGGCGCATCGGGCGCGGTAAGTGTTTCATCAAACGGCAAAATAAATACCGGCGATATTAAATTTGATCTGTCAGGAGCTACTAAGGTAAACCTTGACCTCAACGCGGCCAATGTAATAACCGAAGGCAGTGGTATGAGCGAACTTAATTTAACCGGGCAGGCTGCATCACACCGTGTAGAATCAAGCGGGGTGTCAAAAATCAACGCCTTTGATTTTGTGGTTGGTGATTATGAGATAAATACCTCGGGGGTAAGTCATTGCAGGATCAACGTATTAAAAACGTTAAATATACATTCAAGCGGTGCTGCCGATATTGAATATAAAGGTTCGCCATCAACAGTAAATAACGATAAGTCAGGGGCATCAACTGTAAAAAAGGTTGATTGATGCCTGCCTGTAAGTAAAACCCACAACCTTTTGCCTTATCATGAAAAAGTTATTAAAGTATACAGCTTACATTGTAGTAGCGGTAATTTTAATTGTAATTGCCGGTGTATCATACGTTACATTGGCCCTGCCCAATGTTGGCGAACCCGAAAATATTAAAGTTGAAATAACGCCGCAACGCCTTGAACGCGGTAAATATCTGGCTAATCACGTAACCTTGTGTATGGACTGCCACTCCACCCGCGACTGGAGCAAGTTTGCAGGTCCAATGGTTGAGGGCACCGATGGTATGGGCGGCGAAAAATTTGATAACAAAGTGGATTTTCCAGGCAACGTACAAGTGCCCAATATAACCCCGTATCATTTAAGTAACTGGACCGATGGCGAACTATTCCGTGCTATAACCACGGGCGTTAAAAAAGATGGTTCGGCTATATTTCCGCTGATGCCCTGGCCGGGCTATTCAAAAATGAGCAGGGAAGATGTTTATGCTATTATAGCCTACCTGCGCAGCCTTAAACCAATAAAAACAGACTATCCCGAACGTAAGCTTGATTTTCCGTTGAACGTTTTAGTACACACCATGCCCCAGAAAGCAACTTTGGGTGCCGTACCAAATGAAAAAGATACGCTAAAATACGGCGAATACCTGGTAACCATTGCAGCCTGTAAAGATTGCCATAGCCAGGTTAACCAGGGTAAAGCAATAGCCGGGTTGGAATATGCCGGTGGTCGCGAGTTTAAAATACCCGGCAATGGAACTGTGCGGTCGGCCAATATCACAACTGATAAAGTTGCCGGTATTGGTTTATGGACAAAGGAGCAATTTGTTAACCGTTTTAAAATTTATGCGGATAGCTCACGGAAACAGGTTGATGTAAAGCCGGCTGAATACCAGTCAATTATGCCATGGTATAGATATGCAGGTATGAAGGCCGGCGATCTTGAAGCTATATACGCCTATATGCGAACAATTAAACCGATAAAAAATAGGGTAAGTAAATTTACGCCCATGTAAATTAGGAATTAAATTAAAATAAATTCATACTTTTGCGCCTCGAAATTTGTATAGTCCGCAATTGATTTTCGGTCTACAGTTTCAATAGATCAAATTAACATACCCGGTAGAAAGATGAATATTACACAGGAAAAAGTAGATGCCCTGAATGCTGTTGTTAAAATCAACATTAACCCCGAAGATTATCAGCCACGTGTTGATAAAGCGATAAAGGAAAACGCAAAAAAAGCAAAATTGCCAGGTTTTCGCCCGGGTATGGTTCCCGCATCACATATAAAAAGAATGTATGGTAAAAGTATACTGGTTGAAGAAATCAATAACTTATTACAGGATACATTAACAAACTATATTGACGAGCAAAAGCTGCAGGTATTAGGCCAGCCATTGCCTAAGGTTGATGGTGAAAAAGAATATAACTGGGATTTTAACGATGATTTTGAGTTTAACTATGAACTGGGTTTAGCACCTGAGTTTAATATAGACTTTTCATCAAATGATAAAGTTACCCAGTATGTGATCAAAGTTGATGATGAAACATTGGCTTCACGTATCAAAAATATTCGCCGTAGCTATGGCAAAATGACAAATCCTGACGTATCGGCAGATGATGACGTTCTTTATAGTGAATTAGTACAGCTTTCTCCGGATGGTAGTGTTTTTGAGGGTGGGATAAACAATACGGCATCCGTACGTTTAGATCAGATCAAGGATGAAGCCATTAAAGCTTCATTGATTGGCCTTAAAAAAGGAGATGTATTAACGTTTGATATTCAGAAAGCTTATGATAACGATGCAGCTAAGGTTGCAGGGTTATTAAAGATAGAAGAAGACGAGGCGGCTGATTTAAAATCGAACTTTCAGTTAACTGTTAAAAATGTTAACAGGTTAGAAGAAGGCGATTTGAACCAGGAGTTCTTTGACAAATTATTTGGTGAAGGTGTAGTAACAACCGAAGCGGAATTTACAGCTAAAATTACCGAAGAGCTTGAAACAATGATGGTGCAGGATTCTGAACGCAAATTGCAGGATGATATCTACAAAACAAGCATTGCTAAAGTTGATTTTAATTTACCTGACGAATTTTTAAAACGCTGGTTAAAAGCTACAAATGAAAAACTGACTGCAGAAGAGCTGGAAGGTGGTTATAATGATTTTGCTCAAAACCTTAAATGGACTTTGATCGAGAACAAAATAATTACTGATAACAAGATCGAATTAAAATACGATGAAGTTTTCGCTTTGGCTAAACAACGTTTAGATCAGCAATTCAGAATGTACAGCCCGCAACCGATCCCTGAAGATCAGTTAGCGCAGTACACTGTTCAATACCTGCAAAACAAAGAGAATGCTAACAAGATATTTGAAGAGGTAAAAGCATTAAGGGTATTTGATTTTATTAAAAGTGTTATCACTTTAGATAAACAGGATATTTTGTTTACCGATTTTAATAAATTGGTTTCTGAAAAATAAGAAACCAATTTTGAATATAAAATTTACCAAAAGCAACTCACAAGGTTGCTTTTGGTGTATAATAGCATATTGTTAAAAGGCGTACGTAAAAAAGCGTCATTGCTTCGTACCTCGCAATGACGTTATCGAAGAACCGGTAAAACGGAACCTAATGGTAGTCCCTTAACCTTCATCAAGAAAAATAATTTTTACTTTATACAAACTATCTTTCTAAAATTGTATTCAACTAAAAACTATATTTATCGCAGGCAAAAAGCCTGCACCTAAAATTAACATACACAAAAACCATGAGTAGTAACATCGATAAAAACGAATTCAGAAATTACGCTGTTAAACACCACCGTATTAACAGTATTTACGTAGATAAATATATTTCAAATATTGAGCACTGTCGTACCCCAAGTGGTATTGCAACTGTACCAACCGGCATGACTCCTTATATTATTGAGGAACGCCAGCTAAATGTGGCCCAGATGGACGTGTTCTCACGTTTGATGATGGATCGTATCATTTTCCTGGGTGATGCTATTTATGAAAATATTGCAAACATTATTCAGGCTCAATTGCTATTCCTGCAATCGGCAGATAGTAAACGTGATATCCAGATCTATATCAATTCACCTGGAGGCTCGGTTTATGCAGGTTTAGGTATTTATGATACCATGCAATTCATTTCAAATGATGTAGCAACAATTTGTACAGGTATGGCTGCCTCAATGGCTGCCGTATTATTATGTGCAGGTACCGAAGGTAAGAGGGCCGCATTGCCACATGCAAGGGTAATGATCCACCAACCATCGGGAGGCGCGCAGGGCCAGCAATCAGATATTGAAATCACTTACCATGAAATCACTAAGCTGAAAAAGGAACTGTACCAGATAATTGCCGATCATAGCGGTGCACCATATGAAAAAGTTTGGGATGCATCTGATCGTGATTACTGGATGATTGCCGAAGAAGCCAAAGAGTTTGGAATGGTAGATGAGATTTTAAAAGGCAGCAAAGGTAAGAAAGTATAAATCTGAAAGTTTGAAGGACTTGTTCTGGAAAACAAAAGATAAGTAGTCAGAAAGTCCGGATTGAGATTTTTCATTCCGGACTTTACTGACTTTCGTGGACTTACTAACCGAGATGTTTTTTTTTATCACTCCAATTAACTAATTTTGATTAAGTAAAGAATCAGATGAATAAGAACAGTAAGGAAATCAGATGTTCGTTTTGTGGCGCTGGTAAACAGGATTCCCTGATGTTGATTGCGGGGCTCGACGCTCATATTTGTGATAAGTGCGTTAACCAGGCTAATGAAATATTAGCTGAGGAGTTAAAGGTACGTAAAGTAAAAGCCTCGCCTTTGGCCCCGGCTTTACTTAAACCATACGAGATCAAGACTCACCTGGATCAATATGTTATCGGGCAGGACGATGCCAAAAAGATACTATCCGTAGCCGTATACAATCATTACAAACGCCTTAATCAGCGTATAGATAAAGATGAAGTTGAGATTGAAAAATCAAACATCATTATGGTTGGTGAAACAGGTACGGGTAAAACCCTGCTTGCAAAAACACTGGCTAAAGTACTTAATGTTCCGTTTTGTATTTGCGATGCTACCGTGTTAACCGAAGCTGGCTATGTGGGCGAGGATGTGGAAAGCATACTTACCCGTTTACTGCAGGCCGCGGATTATGACGTAACCCTTGCCGAAAAAGGTATTGTTTATATTGACGAGGTTGACAAAATTGCCCGCAAAAGCGATAACGCCAGTATCACCCGGGATGTATCCGGCGAAGGTGTACAGCAAGCGTTATTGAAAATACTGGAAGGTACTATGGTTAATGTACCCCCTCAGGGTGGGCGTAAACATCCGGATCAGAAAATGATCACGGTTAATACAAGTAATATACTATTTATTTGCGGTGGCGCCTTTGATGGTATCGATCGTAAAATAGCAAACCGCCTGCGTACCCAAACAGTTGGTTATAAATTGAAGCGTGATGATGGTGAGGTGGATATGAAAAACCTGTACAAGTACATTACTCCGCAGGATTTGAAATCATTTGGCTTGATACCTGAGCTTATTGGCCGCTTACCTATTTTAACGTATTTAAATCCGCTTGATAGGGAAGCATTACGCAATATATTAACAGAGCCTAAAAACTCATTATTGAAACAGTATAAAAAACTGTTTGAATATGAGGGTGTAAAGCTTGATTTTGAAGATGAAGTGCTTGAGTTTATTGTTGATAAGGCAATGGAGTTTAAACTTGGAGCAAGGGGCTTACGATCAATTTGTGAAGCTATCATGATTGATGCAATGTTTGAGTTCCCATCAAAAAAAGATATAAAACGTTTGCATATCACGCTTGATTATGCACATGAAAAATTTGAAAAATCGGATCTGAAAAAATTAAAAGTAGCTTAACAATTAATACCAATTGAGGTAGCTATCTTTATTAAAATAAATGCAGACCCTGGTGCAACGCCGGGGTTTGTTGTATACGCAGAAATTTTCAACAGGCAGCTTCAGGGCTGCCATTGGAGATTAAAAGCAAAAATATTACGTATATGAACGAAAATTTAAATGTTAAAAAAAATCCTACTGATGCAGGTGTAGTAAAAGAAGTAGGTACCCCCGTAAAATCGGGATTGAAAACAAAAGAGGCTATTGTTGCCAACTGGCTTCCGCGTTATACGGGCAGGCCGCTCGAAGCTTTTGGTGATTATATCATATTGACCAATTTTTCTAAATACATCCAGCTGTTTTCGCAGTGGAACGATGATGCGCCAATTATGGGCTTAGAGAAACCGATGCAAAGCGTTACTGCAAACGGTATAACTATCATAAACTTTGGTATGGGAAGCTCGGTTGCAGCTACTGTAATGGATCTGCTTACTGCTATTCACCCCAAAGCGGTTATATTTTTAGGTAAATGCGGCGGACTTAAAAAGAAGAACAACGTAGGCGATCTTATCCTGCCCATAGCGGCCATCAGAGGCGAAGGAACATCAAACGATTACCTGCCACCAGAAGTGCCCGCATTGCCGTCGTTTGCCCTGCAGAAAGCCATATCTACTACCATTCGTGATTTTTCACGCGATTACTGGACAGGTACATGCTATACAACCAACCGCCGTGTTTGGGAACATGATAAAGTGTTTAAAAAATATTTGAAGGATTTGCGTGCCATGGCCGTTGATATGGAAACAGCTACCATCTTCACAACCGGTTTCGCTAACAAAATACCAACAGGTGCATTACTGCTTGTATCAGACCAGCCAATGATTCCTGAAGGTGTAAAAACCGCCGAAAGTGATTCTGCAGTAAGTGAGCAATTCGTAGAAACGCACTTGAAAATAGGTATAGAATCACTAAAACAATTGATCAATAACGGCTTAACAGTTAAGCACCTGAAGTTTTAAGGGTAGTGAATGGGGTGATTAGGTGAGTGGTGGAAATGACCGGTTTTTTTAAAGCGATTTGGTTCTTTCGGGCTTACCCCGTTTTTGGACTTCCCTACTTATTGTTAACTTCGCAAAATGAACTTTTCGTCCAAATTACTGGAAAACGCTGTTGCCGAGTTTGCTAAACTACCGGGGGTGGGCCAAAAAACCGCCCTGCGTTTGGTTTTGCATTTGCTGAACCAGGATAAGCAGGAAGTGGAGCGGTTTAGTACTACTATCAGTAAACTGCGTAATGAAATCCAGTTTTGCTCCGTTTGTCACAATATATCTGATAATTCAGTTTGCGAGATCTGTTCATCCCACAAGCGCGACCAAAGCCTGATTTGCGTTGTTGAAGATACCCGGGATGTAATGGCTATTGAAAATACCAATCAATATAACGGGGTATATCATGTACTTGGGGGCCTAATATCCCCAATGGATGGGGTAGGCCCATCAGACTTGCAGGTTGATACTTTGGTAGAGCGCCTAAAGGCAAATGAAACCAAAGAGATCATTTTTGCCCTTAGCGCAACTATGGAAGGGGATACTACCTTGTTCTATCTTCATAAGAGAGTAAAATCTTTCAATATTACCATATCAACCATAGCCCGTGGCATAGCCTTTGGGGGTGAATTGGAGTACGTAGATGAGATCACCTTAGGGCGGTCCATTGCTACACGTGTTCCGTATGAAAATTCGCTGTCAAAGTAAGATATGAAACTATCCTTAATCATTGTAAATTACAATACCTGTCATATGCTCAGGATTGCCCTTAATTCGCTTGTAAGGGCCGCTTTGGGTATTGAGTACGAGATTTTTGTGATAGACAATGCATCTACAGATAAATCTGTAGATATGATTAAGAGTGAGTTTCCTGATATTAAAGTAATAGTTAATACATACCATACAGGCATGGCGAAGGCTTATAACCAGGGTATCAAAGAAGCTACAGGAGAGTATATTTTAGTAGTCAATGCGGATACTATTACAGGCAAAAAAACAATTGAGAAGTCGCTTGAATTTATGGATCTGCATTTAGATGCCGGTGGCGTGGGGGTGCGTATGATCACACCTGATGGCAGGTTTCTAACAGAATCGAAACATGGCTTTACACAACCATGGGAGGTGTTTTTCAAGCTTACGGGTTTGGCAAAACATTTTTCAAAATCGCGTTTAACAGATATGCAGCGTAAGGATTGGGTAGAGGAGTTTCAAACATCAGAAACTGATGTGCTGAATGGCGCTTTTATGCTCATGCGCAAAGAGGCTATTAATCATGCCGGGCTGTTTGATGAACGTTTCCATACTTATGGATATGATATTGATCTGAGCTATCGGATCAGGCTTGCCGGTTTTAAAAATTACTATTTCTCTAAAACATATATTATAAACTTCAACATTAAAAACAGGACTAAATTTAGCTGGAGTTACCTTAAGGAATTTTATGGCGCGATGATTATCTTCGCCACCAAATATTTATTTAGGGTGCCCGAAATTAAAGTGGAGGGACTACCGCAGCTATTCCCGTCTACTTATGAAGTTAAATGATAAAGTTATAGTTATTACCGGCGCATCATCAGGCATCGGAAAATCATTAGCTATTGAATGTGCCAAACGTGGTGCCACCGTTGTACTTGCCGCCCGCCAGTATGTAACCCTTTGCATTATAACGGCAGATATTGAAAGGCGTTATCAAACCAAAGCATTAGCCATACAATGCGATGTAACAGTTGAGGATGATTGCGCTCAACTCATTAAACAAACCCTTACAACTTTTGGTAAAATTGATGTACTGATCAATAATGCGGGCATATCCATGAGGGCATTGTTTAAAGATGTTGACCTGAAGGTATTAAAATCCTTGATGGATGTTAATTTTTGGGGAACAGTATATTGTACCAAATATGCCTTGCCCGAAATCACCAAAACCCGGGGCAGTATAGTTGGCGTATCATCTATTGCCGGCTATAAAGGCCTGCCTGGCCGTGCTGGGTATTCCGCTTCAAAGTTTGCCATGAATGGGTTTCTGGATTCGCTTAGAGTGGAGAACCTTAAAACCGGCGTTCATATCCTGACTGCCTGTCCCGGTTTTACTGCATCCAATATTCGCAATACAGCGCTTAATAATGAAGGCATAGAGCAAAGAGAAAGCACACTGGAAGAGGACAAGATGATGACATCTGACCAGGTGGCTAAAATTATTATTGATGGTGTAGAAAATCGCTCACGTACCCTTATCATGACCACACAAGGAAAACTAACCGTATTGTTGAGCAAGTTATTGCCAGCTTTTTTAGATAAGATGGTGTATAATGTTTTTGCAAAGGAGAAGAACCCGCTGTTGAGATAATTCATGTGTCTGAACCGGAATTTATTGAATTTGCAGAATTACCTAATTTGAAAATTCTGCAAATTCATTAATTCTAAAAATTCCGGTTCAGAAAAATATAAGCACCAATAAGCTGCTAAACCAGCTCATAGTCACTAATTGTGCTCAGATCCAACACCACCCGTCCTTCTTCATTACGTTGAAAGGCTGGTTTAAATTTGGCACCCCATATAATATCATCATATTGATAGGATGTGCGCGAGTGAACCGTTTGGGAGAAAGTATCATCAAATGTTTTTAAAATAACGGATAGCCCTGCCTGGGTTCTTTCCAGTTCTTCGGGGGTAATGTCTTTTAGCGGGCTGTTATCGTCAAGCGGGTGTACCACCGTCCAGTTTAAGGTTAAAATGCTTACAGACTTACGTTCCAGTTCCAGCTGGAAAAATTTACGGATCACTTTACCATTAACTTCATCGTTATAGCTAAATACAACCTCCATTTCCAGATCGATCAAAATATTGCGGCGCATATTAGCCAGGCGGAACATTAATCCGCGGCCATTTTCACGATATGGGGCAATCAGCACCTTATCGCTATACAGTATTTTAGCCGATGGTCTGGAAAAGCGCCCGTAAAGTAAGCCTGTTGCCAGGGCAAAAGCCAGCAAACCCATCATCGATTCAAACGCGGCTACACTATTTGCAGCCATCCCCTTGGGGCTGATGTGTCCGTAACCCACTGTTGAAATGGTTTGCGCCGAAAAAAAGAAGGCATCCATAAAGTGGTCAAAACTGGTATTGCCACTTTTGCCATCAAGCACGTCCGGGCCAATCGAAACATAAATGAAGGCGAAAATAATATTGGCTGTTAAATAGCCGCTTAAAACTATTGCCCAAAACTTACTCCAGCTCATGGTAATTAGCGCGTGGTAGTTATTTGAGGTGTTAAAAAATGGCAGCCCTGTACGTTTTACATTAATAGAACCATCCTTATTAATAACCGGCTGGCTTTTAACAACTGGCTGCGTACCAAAGCCAAGGTCATCTTCGGGGTTTATTTTTTGCGTTTGTATAGCCATTTTTTTTAATTAATGAATTAGTGATTTAGTGAATTATTGATTTTTATAACGAAAGGGGGCCGCCTTTGCCAATTCAGTAAATCGATAATTCAGTAATTCAATAATTGCTTTTCTGTAAATTTATCATTCTGTTTGTTTTTATAAAAACTATTTCCATATTTGTGGCGTAAATGAAAATGAACGCATTAAATAACAATTGGTGGTGGCTTAACGAGTAATCGTGAGGCAAATTCCGTTTTTTTGTTTTTTAAACACAATATTCAGAAGGGTTGCCATACGGTAACCCTTTTTTTATGCTTCACGGGCTCCTGAAGGGGGAGCGATAAACCGGGGCAAATAATAAATAACGTAAATCAAAAAATCCTCCTTTTGGGAGGCCGGGGGCGAGCATATGAAACAGATACTTAATCATCTTTTTGAACACAAAACCTTTAGCAGGGAGCAGTCGAAAGTTATTTTGATGAACATTGCGCAGGGCAAGTACAACAACTCGCAAATGGCAGCTTTTATGACGGCCTATTGCATGCGCAGTATTACCGTAAATGAGCTGGAAGGTTTCCGGGATGCCATGCTGGAGCTTTGCCTGCCTATTGATCTGGAAACAGGAGAATTGATAGATCTTTGCGGCACAGGTGGCGATGGTAAGGACACATTCAATATCTCCACACTGGCTTCATTCGTGGTGGCCGGCGCGGGTTACAAAGTGGCCAAACACGGTAACTATGGTGTATCATCGGGTTGCGGATCATCAAACGTGATGGAGTATTTAGGCTATCAGTTTACCAATGATGCCGATAAGCTGAAAAGAGGAATTGATAAGGCAAATATTTGTTTTTTGCATGCACCGTTATTTCACCCCGCTATGAAAACTGTGGCCCCCATCCGCAAAGAATTGGCTGTGAAAACTTTTTTTAATATGCTTGGTCCCCTTGTTAACCCAGCAAAGCCAGAAAATCAACTGGTGGGTGTGTTTAACCTGGAGCTGGCGCGGGTGTATGCCTATCTTTACCAAAAATCAAGCATTAAATACACTATAGTAAATGCTTTGGAGGGTTACGATGAAGTTTCGCTCACCTGCGATTTTAAAACATTCTCTGCCGAAGGTGAAAAGATAAATAGTGTTGAAAGTTTAGGATTCGAAAAATTGAATCCCGCTGATATAGCCGGTGGAGATACAGTAAGCGCATCAGCGGCGATATTTAGCAGTGTGCTTCACGCCAACGGAACCACGGCACAAAATAATGTAGTGCTTTCAAACGCTGCACTGGCCATAAAAACCATCTGCCCCGAAAAAACTTTTGCCGATTGTTTTTATGAGGCTGAGGAAGCTTTGTTAGCTAAAAAGGCTCTTAATAGTTTTAATCTTTTATTGCAGAACTAAGCATGAAAATAAAAGTTTGTGGTTTAAGAGATCCGGAAAATATAAAAGCCGTAGCAGCCTTAGGGCCGGATTACGTAGGCTTTATATGTTACGGCCTTTCGCCAAGATACGTTGCTGAATTATCGGGGGATGTATTGAAAGATTTGCCTGCAAACATCCGGAAAACTGCAGTTTTTGTAAATGAAAGTGCGGAGACTATAAACTCATTGATAGATAAATATGCTTTTGATGTGATCCAGTTGCATGGCGATGAAAGCGCGGAGTTTAGCAACAGTTTCAGGAATAAGGTTACTGTTTTTAAAGCTTTTGGGTTGGATGACGATTTTAATTTCGATGAGCTTGCAACTTATGAGAACAAAGTTGATTATTTTCTGTTCGATACCAAAACCGCTGCTTATGGTGGTTCCGGTAAAACATTTAACTGGGATATGTTGAATAATTACAAACTGGCTGTCCCGTTCTTTTTATCGGGCGGCATCAGTTTGGATAACCTGGATGAAATAAAAAAAATTGATCACCCGCAGTTTTATGGGGTTGATTTGAATAGTCGTTTTGAAACGGCGCCTGGTGTAAAAGACATCAGCAAGCTAAAACAAGCATTTGATATTATCAGAAACAAAATATTACCAATGAAGTACGGAGTTAACGAACATGGTTATTACGGCGATTTTGGCGGCGCCTACATCCCCGAAATGCTGTACCCAAACGTGGAGGAACTAAGACAGCAATACCTCAACATCATTAACGATGCCGGTTTCAAAGCTGAATTTAACGACCTGCTGAAAAATTATGTGGGCCGGCCTTCGCCTTTATATCATGCTAAAAGATATTCTGAAAAGTATGGTGCCAATATATTTTTTAAGCGCGAGGATCTGAACCACACAGGTTCGCATAAGATCAATAATGCCATAGGGCAGATTTTACTGGCTAAACGCCTGGGTAAAAAACGTATCATTGCCGAAACCGGCGCTGGGCAGCATGGCGTAGCCACAGCCACAGTTTGTGCCTTGATGGGTATAGAATGTGTTGTATATATGGGCGAAATTGACATGGCCCGCCAGGCTCCTAATGTATCGCGCATGAAAATGCTGGGTGCTACGGTAAAGCCTGCTTCATCTGGCAGTAAAACACTTAAGGATGCCACAAACGAAGCGATGCGCGATTGGATTGCTAACCCGGTTGATACGCATTACATCATTGGGTCGGTTGTTGGTCCTTACCCATATCCCGATATGGTGGCCCGTTTTCAATCGGTTATATCCGAAGAAACAAAAAAACAGTTATTTGAACAAACTGGTAAAGAGCTCCCCGAATATGTGATGGCCTGCGTGGGCGGTGGCAGTAATGCAATGGGAATGTTTTACCATTTTTTAGATGATGAGCAGGTAAAACTGATTGCTGTTGAAGCAGCAGGTAAAGGTGTTGATAGCGGCCACTCGGCAGCAACAACCTTTTTGGGCCATGAAGGAGTATTGCATGGCAGCCGTACCATACTAATGCAAACGCCGGACGGGCAGGTTGTGGAGCCATATTCTATTTCGGCAGGGTTAGATTATCCTGGTATTGGTCCGCAGCATGCGCATTTGTATAAGATAAACCGCGCGCAATATACCAGCATTACCGATGACGAAGCCTTGCAGGCAGGTTTACTTTGTTCACAAATGGAAGGCATCATCCCGGCAATTGAAACAGCACACGCATTAGCGCAGCTGGAGAAAATGACATTCAAGACCGATGATACAGTAGTAATCTGTATCTCTGGCAGAGGAGATAAGGATCTGGATACATATATAAAATATTTTAATTTTTAGTTCGATATAATGAACCGCTTAAACCAGCTTTTCACATCAAAAAAGGATAACCTGTTATCCATCTACTTTACAGCCGGGTATCCTGCAATAAATACCACAGTTGATATTGCCGCGGCGTTGGAAAAAGCCGGAGCTGATTTCCTGGAAATAGGTTTTCCATATTCTGATCCTGTTGCCGACGGACCTACCATTCAGCACAGTTCTGAACGGGCTTTAGAAAACGGGATGACCTTAAATTTATTATTTGAGGAACTAACCGAGCTGCGAAAAAGGGTAACAATCCCTATCCTGCTGATGGGATATTTTAACCCTATAGTACAATATGGTATCGAACGTTTTTGCAAAAAAGCGGCCGAACTGGGTGTTGACGGCGTTATAGTTCCGGATTTACCTATGTATGAATATGAGCAAATGTATTCCAGTTATTTTATTGATAATAACCTGAGCAATATATTCCTGGTTACACCTCAAACATCCGAAGATCGTATCCGTAAGATTGATGCGTTGAGCAATAGCTTTATTTACCTGTTATCTTCCTCATCTATAACCGGCGGTAGTTTGCAACTTACCAATAGCATTGAGGATTACTACAAACGTATTAAAGCTATGGAGTTAAAAAATCCAACAATAATTGGCTTCGGGATATCAGACAATAACACCTTTAAGCAAGCCTGCACTTACGCAAACGGTGCCATTGTGGGCAGCAAGTTTGTAAAATTGCTGGAAGAAGAGAATTATATGGAGAAGATTCCTGGATTTATAAAATCGATAAGGCCGTAATGCGAAAGAAGGTAAGTTGAAACACATTCCAAAAGGCCTGTCAGTCTGAGCCTGTCGAAGACTCGAGCGGAGAGGCCTTTGCCCGCATGGTTCGACAAGCTACCCATGACGTATTTGCTAAAACTCCTTTTGTCATCCTGAGGAACGAAGGATCTACTTTGCACCCTGCTTCTTCGCCCTGTACAGTTTGCAAATAGATCCTTCGTTCCTCAGGATGACAAACCTTTTTAACGTCATTTCCCCTTCGGAGGTCACCGGATTTTACCACTCACCATGACAGCCCCCAAAATACGTCATAGGTGGATGAAAAAATCTGGAAATCTCTAAAGGTGGAATTGATTTTAACGGATCCGTAGTTACAAATACATTTCCAAATCACCTTTACCTTCACGGATAATTTCAAAGTCGCCGGCAGTGCAGTCTACTACAGTTGATGCCACGTTATCGCCATAGCCGCCGTCAATCACTATATCAACCAGGTCTTCGTATTTCTCGTGGATCAGTTCCGGGTCGGTAGCATATTCCATAATTTCATCGTCGTCTTTTATAGAGGTTGAAAGTATGGGATTGCCCAAAACACGTACAATTTCGCGGGCTATATTATTATCGGGCACCCTGATACCAACCGTTTTTTTGTTGGAGCTCAAAAGCTTTGGCACCATGTGGCTGGCATTAAATATAAAAGTGAACGGCCCCGGCAATGCTTTTTTGAGCACACGGAAGGTGGTATTATCTATTGGTTTGATATAATCAGATATGTGACTGAGATCATAACAGATAAAGGAGAAATTGGCCTTTTCGGGTTTAATATTCCTGATCTTGCAGATGGCTTCTATGGCTCTATGATTGGTAATATCGCAACCTAAACCGTAAATAGTATCAGTAGGATAAATGATCAGGCCGCCTTTGCGCAACACATCCACAACCTGTTCTATAGCTTTGGGGTTCGGGTTTTCGGGGTATATTTTAATGAGCATAATAGTTAGACAAATATACCTTTAAGTTAGTTTAAAAAATGTGTAATTGCGCTTCAATAAAGCACAGTGAGTTTAATTTCACTTTATAAGGTAGTAGTGTTTCGCTATTGGGTAACAAGAAATGTTAGCAATGCAAATGGAGAGCATTATTATGCTCGCCATTTACACTTCTAATTATAAATAAGAATATTTCTTTGCGGGAGGTCTATCCCAAGTTGAACAGAATAATAAGGTTGAATGTGTTATTCTTTTATAAAGTACGATATTTCGGTTATTTTGTCGGTAGCACCAGGAGGTGTGAAGTTTTCGTTATAAAGCACCATTTTAGATGAGCTAATGAATTTTATAGTATAAGTCTTGGTTACCGCTGCTGTTGTATACCCTTGTATAACCTGTTTCTGATGAATGGCTGTGATAATATTGCCGTCTATTGTGTAAGTATATTTAGATGCGAAATCAGTAGGCCCTTGAGTTAGTCCCCCTCCATTTTTATCAAATTGTTCAAAGAAGGTTCCGTCAAATTTAACACCTCCGCCGTCGGTAAAAATGCCGGTTACTACTCCGTTTTCGTATACTTTTACAGTATCCTGGGTATAAACCCATTTTCCTACTAATAGTGTGGCATTTGGATTAGTAGTTGCCGGTTGTGGTCCCTGATTTTTTTTACAAGAAAATAAGATCGTAATAAGTAATAATACAGGCAGAATTTTTTTCATTTAGTTGTGATATGTTTTAAGATGCCATAAATATATCACAATAATAATAACTCTTAGGTTTATATAAAAAGCTATTAAGACGAAGTTAATACCGATTGCTGGAAATGTGTTATTAATTTCTCGATTACACAGCGGTAAACAAACGTTACGTGCAGAAAAAAAACTATAAAAGCCCATGTAAAGGATTTTTATAAATTGCCTATTTCCTTTTCAACGTGGTGTGCGCCTTAGCTCCATTTACCGCAATATCAACCCCGATTGAGTCGCCATAAAACTTGCCGCTATGCGGAATCTCCATATCGCCTAACGTTACGGTGAATGTGAATTTATCGCCGTTTATTTTACCGTCATCAATAGGTAGTTCGCCTTTAGGTGTTTGTGCGGTGCCGGTTAATTTATCGCCATCAATTTTAAAGTTATAAACCAGTGGATATTGATCACCATTGTCTGTGGTGAGGATGCCCGCCCATTTGCCGGCGAAATCGGCAAAGGCAGCAAAACAGGTTAAAAAGCATAATGATAACAAGGCAGTTGTTAAAAATTTTCTTTTCATGGATGTTGTTTTTATCTGCCGGTAAAAGTAAAATCCCTATTAAAATTTATCATGAACAATAGGTTAAGTTTCATTCAATTTATCCATGATGAAAATGTGCCTGATGTAAGAAATTTATAAATGGTTCAAATAAAGGTTTGGTAGAATTAATGGTGCCCGGTAAAGGGGGGAGGGCAGCTATTGCCATAAAAAAGCGTGAGGTGAAAGGCATTCATCTCACGCAAAGAGAAACTGTTAAGCCTACTCAAACTTATCGGCTATTACCTGGATTTTTCTTCCTGGCTTTTCCTCGGCTTCAAACGTAAGCGTAACTTTACCCGCTGCACCAGTAATAGTTATAGTGGCGTTTTTTTCGTGGTCGCCATTTTCATCACTAAGTTTTGCTTTAATAACTGTTTTACCTTCTTTAAAAGGCGTTTTCCAGTCGCAGGTTTTTGAGCTGATTTGTCCCGACATCTTATGATCCTCACCTCCGGGAACAATGGTTATTTCTGTTTTAGAAATGGTAATAACCGTGTGTTCATCCCTGCTGTCAATGTTGCCCTGGCCATCAAGCTGACTTGTTTTTGATGATGTTAAGGTTACGGTTTGGTCGCACTGTGCAAAACCTGCCGTAGTACCGGCTATCATCAAAAAGATGATAATAACCGCTTTTTTAAAATTGAATGCTGTTTTCATTTGTTGATTATTAAATTTTAAATAAAGATAAATGTTTTATATAGTATTATGCAATACAAAGTACTATATAAATTACATAAATTGTCAGTGTTTTAAATTGATTTTCCATTGAGCTAATTTTAGGATACTACATGCTAAAATTAATTATTGTAAAAAGAACAATTAATGTACATTTGAAATGTAGTACCTTTTATTGTAGCCTATTATTTCAACCCGTTATGAATAAAAAAATCTGTTTATTAATAGCTGTATGCTGCAGCTTTTCGGCATTTGCACAAAAACAGCAGGATTACCCCATACAGCCGGTTTCGTTTACCAGTGTAAAGCTTACCGATCATTTTTGGACCTCGCGCATCGAAACCAATCGAACAGCAACAATTCCGGCATCTTTTGCACGTTGCGAAAGTACTGGCAGGGTTAAAAACTTTCAAATGGCGGCTGCTCACTCGGGCAAGTTTTGTACTACCTATCCGTTTGATGATACCGATATTTATAAAACCATTGAAGGTGCCTCTTACTCTTTAGCGGTTCATCCCGATAAACAACTGGATCATTACCTCGATTCGCTTATTACCATAGTTGGCAAGGCGCAGGAACCAGATGGCTACCTATACACCGCCCGTACCATTGATCCTATACATCCACAAGCCTGGGCAGGGCCCGAAAGATGGGTTAACGAGCAAAACATGAGCCATGAGCTATATAACTGCGGTCACATGTTTGAAGCTGCTGCAGCTCATTATATGGCCACAGGCAAGCGTAACTTTTTAAACATTGCTTTAAAAAATGCTGATTTGCTGGTACGCACTTTTGGTCCGGGTAAAAGAACTGTAGCACCGGGGCACGAGATTGTAGAAATGGGCCTGGTACGCCTGTACCGTATCAGCGGTAAAAAAGAATATCTTGACCTGGCCAAGTTTTTTATTGATGCCCGTGGTCACAAGGAATATAACACAAAAAGCAAAAATCCATTCGAGAATGGTGTTTACTGGCAGGATAATACTCCTGTTACCAACCAGGATGAAGCCGAAGGACATGCTGTAAGGGCAATGTACCTATACTCGGGAATGACAGATGTTGCCGCGCTTACTGGTGATAAAGAATACATAGCTGCCATTGACAAGATATGGGAGAACATGGTAAGCAAAAAAATATACGTGCAAGGCAGTATTGGTGCTGTTGGCGATGGAGAACGCTTTGGCGGTAATTACGAATTGCCTAATACAACCGCTTACAATGAAACCTGTGCGGCCATAGGGAACGTATTTTGGAACCAACGTATGTTTTTACTCCATGGCGATTCTAAATACATAGATCTGTTGGAGAAAACCCTATATAATGGATTAATATCGGGCGTGGGCCTTGATGGTAAATCTTTTTTTTACACCAATGCCATGCAAATCCGCGATAGCTTTACGCATCCGGATATTGAGCGCGAGCGTTCTGGTTGGTTTACCTGCTCATGCTGCCCAACCAATATTGTACGCCTTATTCCATCTATCCCCGGTTATATGTATGCGCAAAACGGAAAGGATGTTTATGTGAACCTGTTCATCAGCGGATCGGCAAATTTAAAAGTGAATGATAAAGCGCTTAAAATAACCCAGCAAAATAATTACCCATGGGATGGCGGCCTGGTATTCAATATTGATCCTACCGCGGTTATGGATATGAATCTTAGGATCCGTATACCGGGATGGGCGCAAAATGAAGCTATCCCGTCTGATCTGTACAGCTATGAAAAATCATCGGCACAAAAAATAGCAATCAAAGTGAACGGCAAAGCTATTGATTACCAGATGGAGCATGGATATGCGGTAATCAGCAAAAAATGGAAAAAGAACGATAAAGTAGAACTAACTCTGCCTATGGATGTGCAGCGCGTTATTGCCAACCAAAAATTGAATGATGATAATGGTAAAGTTGCTATCCAGCGCGGCCCCATCATGTATTGCGCCGAGTGGAAAGATAATGCTGGTAAACCCAGTAGTTTCATTATACCCAAGGATGTTGTTTTTACCCCATCATATGATGCTAACTTGCTAAATGGCGTTATGACTTTAAAGGCCGAAGTGAAAAGTGTTAATGTTGATGAGGCTGCTCAAAATGTAAGCACCGGTAGCAGTACTTTAACAGCTATTCCTTATTATTCATGGGCAAATAGGGGCAAAGGAGAGATGACTGTATGGTTCCCTGAGCAGGTAAAATTTGTTGACCTGCTGAGTAAGTAGAGGAACTTAATCTCATCGTTATTTCGAGGCGTGTTGTAATGAGATGATTGTAAGCTTGTTGATATAAGTGTACATCTAATACCCATGAGGTATTTGGTAAAACCCTTTTGTCATCCTGAGGAACGAAGGATCTACTCTTCACCATGCTTCTTCGCCCTGTAAAGTTTGCGAATAGATCCTTCGTTCCTACCCATGACGTATTGGGTTTTGAGGCGTGTGGGCCTGTCAGTCTGAGCCTGTCGAAGACTCGCGCGGAGAGGCCTTTGCCCACTATCCTTCGACAGGCTCAGGATGACAGCCATTTTTGTTACGTCATTTTCTCCTTTAGAGGCCACAGGATTTTACAACTCAGGATGACAAACCTTTTTAATGTCATTGCCCCTTCAGCGTCCCCTGGATTTTACCACTCGTGACATGTGGTTGTTTCAATTAAAGTCCCTTGTGCTTTTTTATTGAATAAATGTTATGTATACATTTCTATTTTCTTGAAAACTTTATACCTTTAAAAAGTATAAACAACCAGTAAACCATTCTGAATCAATTATAAGCTACCCTTAGTTTTAAGGCGGCTTGTGATTGTATCATTAAACAATTAATTATGATAAGAAAGATTTTTACAATGCTACTGCTTGGCGCGTTTTTTTCAGGCGCATCGGCACAAGAAGTTTCCATAAGCAAAGGCTGGAAATTGGCTGTTGGGGATTCGGTGCAATGGGCATCACCAACTTATAACGATCAGCACTGGCAGGCTGCTAACCTTAATGACAACTGGGAGCGCCAGGGTCACCCCAATTATGATGGCTTTGGCTGGTATCGTACCAAAGTGGTGATCCCATCATCATTAAAAGAAAAATCTTTCCTGAAAGATAGCCTTCGCTTAAACCTGGGTACTATTGATGACAACGATGAAGTATACCTGAATGGTAAACTGATAGCTAAATATGGCGGCAATGGCGGTACTATTAAAGATGGACACTACGGAGGTCGCTCCTATACTATAGCTGCAAACAATCCGGCTATTTTGTGGGATAAAGAAAATGTACTGGCCGTACGTATATTTGATACAGGTGGCGATGGCGGTATGGTTAGCAGCGGTTACGGCAGTGTGTTTAGCATTACTATGGCCGATGTGATGGATCATGTAGCGGTTAATACCGATGCTGACTTTGAATATGGCGATAATAACAGCCTTAGTAAAAGTGTTAAGCTATTTACTACAAACCAATACCAATACTCTGGAAAATTGGCTTTCAAAGTAACCGATCCTGAAACCAACGCTGTATTGTATGAAAAGACTAACGATGCTACCTTTACTAAAGGCAAACCGTTCACCTATTCATTTTCTATAGCGCGTTTGGCGAAAAAATCATACACCATTAGCTATACGTTTACAGATACCAAATCGGGTAAAGCGATTGTGCAAACCGAAACTACTCCCTATATCCTTACCCCTTATCCATCGGCTAAGGTGAAAATAAATGGAGCCGATGTATTTGGCGCACGTCCTGGTCACCCGTTTTTATACCTGATACCAGCATCTGGTAAAAAGCCCTTAACCTATAAGGTGAGCGGTTTGCCCGAAGGCTTGAAGCTTGATGCTGCAACAGGGGTGATAAGCGGTACTGTAGCTCAAAAAGGAGATTACCCGGTTACTTTTACTGTAAGTAATACACTGGGTGCAAAAGTTAAGAAATTCACGATTAGTATTGGCGATAATATAGGTTTAACACCAGCACTTGGCTGGAACAGCTGGAACGCATGGGGCTTGAGTGTAAATGACAGTAAGGTACGTATATCGGCCAAAGCAATGATTGATAAGCTGAGCGCGCATGGCTGGGCATACATTAATATAGATGATGGATGGGAAGCAGAACAAAGGGCATCAAATGGTAAAATTGTTACCAACAGCAAATTTCCGGACATGAAAGGACTAACCGATTATGTACATAGCTTAGGTTTGCGGATGGGTATTTATTCATCGCCAGGCTCACGTACCTGCGGCGGTTATTTAGGCAGCTGGCAACATGAAGACCAGGATGCACAAACTTATGCTGATTGGGGCATTGATTATTTAAAATACGACTGGTGCTCATACTCTGAAATAGCTCCAAAGCCCGATCTGGCCGAATTGAAAAAACCCTACCAGGTAATGCAGGCTTCATTGGGTAAAGTAAACCGCGACATCATGTATAGCCTTTGCCAGTACGGTTGGGGCAATGTATGGGAGTGGGGTGCCGAAGTTAACGGCAACAGCTGGCGTACAACAGGAGATATCCAGGATACATGGCAAAGTATGTCAACCATAGGTTTTAACCAGGGGCCGGCTGCATTGCATGCACAGCCAGGTCATTTTAATGATCCTGATATGTTGGTTGTGGGTAAAGTAGGATGGGGGCCAAGCCTGCATAATACACGCCTTACATTTGATGAGCAGTATACACACATCAGCTTATGGAGCCTGTTGGCATCGCCATTGTTGATTGGTTGCGATATGGGCCACCTGGATAGCTTTACATTGAGCCTGTTAACCAATGACGAAGTGCTGGCCATTGATCAGGATGCTTTAGGCAAAGGAGCAAGTCAATACGTTAAAAAAGATGATTACCAGGTTTGGGTAAAGGAATTAAAAGACGGCGGCAAAGCTATTGGTTTGTTTAATACATCCGATAAATACCAAACTATTAGTCTTGATAAAAGCGATCCGGCGATAAGCGGCTATACCAAATTCAGGGATGTATGGCAGCAGAAATATATCATTAGTAGCGGTAAAACCTTAATTGCAAGCGTAGCGCCGCATGGCGTACTGTTGGTGAGGGTAGAGAAATAGTATCAGTATACTATTATAGCAATTGTAGTATGGCAATCGCGAACTTTGCAGAATTGATCTGTATAGTTCGCGATTGCTTTGTTTATAGCAATATGGTTTTTATTTCTGCGGACTATGGTAATAGTAAACAGGCGAAAATACACCTTCGCTTGTGGTGTAATATCCTTTACCATCGGGTGTAAAACCTATTGCTTCGCCTTGTTTTTCGGCTACGTAGGGTAATTCTCTTGGTTGTTTTACCATGGCATCCCAGGCATGTTCATTAGGCAGGCGACGCCAGTAGTAAACCTTTTCGTAGCTTTTTAGTACAATCTGCTGTCCATCTTTTGATATATCGCCCGCCGTGATCCATTTAAAAGGTCTGAAGCCCGGGAAAAATAACTTAGCCCTTTTGGTTAGGGTAAGAGTATCATTGGCGGTAAAATTTAATGGCGACGTATAAACTGCCACAGAATCGCCCCGTTTGCTAACAATATATAATAGTTTTTCAACGGGGTCTATCATTAAAGTTTCCGCGTCCTTTGGCCCATCGGGGTATTTGAAATGGATAGCTACCGGCACGGCATGGGTTATGGTATCGGCGGCCCATGAAGTACTTTCCATGAAACGGTAAACGGTAATGTATTTTCTTGAACCATTGTTATCACCAATATCGCCCAGGTAAACATAGCTTTTACCCTTTTTGGGGCCCGGCCCAACGGCTATATCTTCGCAATCTTTTACGCCTAAGCGTTCGGTTTTATCGCCGGTAAAATAAATAGTGCTTTTTAGTTCTCCTTTTTCATCTATAGAAAAAAAGCGGCTTGTATCACCACTATCATTGTGCACATAATAAATATCTGGGTTTATGGATGAAGCGGCAATACCCGAAGTTTCATCCATTTGCTTATTGTTGAGCGTGCCACTTATATCCTTTTTATCAAGCAAACGGTGCCTGGCATATGACCCCAAAAAGAGCAGCATAATCAGGGGTATAAGGATTTTTAATTTTCTTCTTCTGCTCATCTAAATTGTTAAGAATAATAACGCAAATAAATCATATTATTATGAAGTTCGCATTAATTATATGGTATTCTTGTACATCTGCACAAAAATGCTGCCAACAAGTTACTTGCGCAAATTTAGCTTAAGGAATTTAAACACACGTTGTGTTTATGTAATAATTGATAATTATCGCTGCCTTTGAGGATGATCGAATTTTTGGAAAGGGATCTTTATCACATTTACAAATTTTCCGTTCAAATTTTCGTCCATGTGGGTGTCAATGCCGAAAACGGTATCTTCTTTTTCTAAATTGCCGTAGGTGCCAAAAATTCTGTCCCAGATGCTTAATACATCCCCATAGTTACAATCTGTATAAGGTAATTGGTAATGGTGGTGTACATGGTGCAGGTTAGGTGTAATAAATACCAGACCAACAATCTTGTTAACCTTTGCAGGTAATCTAAACTCGGTATGTGCAATGATGTTGGAGAATGATTGGAAAGTTTGCCTTAAAATAAGGGCGCCAATAGCAGGGCCGCATATAAATACCCAAAGCATTAAAAAGCAGGTGCGTATACAGGTTTCGCACGGATGTTCTCTTAGCGTGGTTGATACATCTACCCTAAGATCGCTGTGGTGAACCAGGTGAAATTTCCACAATGGCTCGGCTTTGTGCATCGTAACATGATATACATATTCGCAAAAGTCAAGCATTACAAATAGACCGATGTAGTAAACCCAGGGATTTGTATGGTAGGGTATAAAATTGATAAGTCCCCAATGATGAACAGTAGCCCATCCGGATATTAAAACAACAAAAGTTGTTAACAGCAGTTGCAATGGTAAGGCCGTAAAAATAAAAAGTGTGTTAACTGATGAATGCTTCCATTTTGTTTTAATACCATCAAATGATACTATCATTTCGGCAAACCATAAGCTTGTTATTACACCGGCATATAAGAGTACTTGGGTCAGATCTTCGTGCTGAGAAAAAAATGAGCTCAGTTTGTGCATAGTTAAATTAAATAGGGACCTAAAGGTAGTGAATATGTTACCGTTTCCTTAACCCCACGTTAATTCTTCATTATTTATTCATCTTTCTGAGCAAAAAAATAACGATAATATTTCCCTGTTTAATGCAGTAAGTATTTCTGTTTCAGTGTTATTATAAGGCAATAAAAAAGGGCTCTTTTCAAAGCCCTTTCATTTTAATACTATTTAGTCATCTCCATTTCCACATCGGGTTTTGAAACATCTGTTAATGCAACCCGGCCCCGATCTTTACGGAGGATACGGTTGAATAGTGATATTTCCCGATCAAAAAGAAATTGGAAAAATAACTTGGTCCATGAAGTATGGAAGTGTAATGTGTCGTAATATTCAGGAGCAGTTTTCTTTATCTCCGGAAGTTTGTTCCATGGTATCGATGGGAAATCATGGTGCTCATTGTGGAAACCTACGTTGAACGCTACCGCGTTAAAGTTACCGTAGTAACTGTAAGTTTCCTGTTCAATAGTATGAGTAAGATAATGCTCCTGGATCCAGCGTGCACCAAGCGGGTGTAAGCCTACCGAAAAAGAAAAACTTAACAGTAAAAACGCAACTGAATGCCAGCCCATAAAATAGGCTATTGCCGTAGTGAAAATCACCTGCAAAACAAAGTTGGTAACTATCCAGCCGTCAATAGGATGAATCTCTCTTAACCTTGATAAACGGAACAGTTGAAACACCGGGAAAAATAACAACCATATCGCTTTACCAAAAAATGAATTGCTTATCAGTTTAGCCTCCCATCTGTTTGGCAAATCGGCATCCAGCTCATGCACACCCTGGAAAGAGTGGTGCTTAATGTGGTACTTTTCAAAAGATATAGCGCTTGGCAATATTTGCGGCAAATTGGCAAACATAGATGCCCAGCGGTTTGCATTACGGTTTTTAAACAGCAGTTGGTGAGTACACTCGTGAATCATCACAAACAAAGCATGGTCAGCAAAGGCGCCCAATAAATAGGCCGCGCCAAAAACAAACCACCAGGATTGATCGCGCAGAAACCAGGCTAAAACCACCTGGAAAGCCACTAAACCAATAATAGCAAATATAGTGTTTGGATTTTTACCTATCAGTTTGCGAAGATGCGGAAACTGCTTTAATATTTTTTTTGTACGAATACGATGTGGTTCAGACTCCTGGGAATAAACAAAATCAGTTCTCTTAATCATATAATATATAAACGTTAAAGATAGCAATAACGTTTTTGAAAATATCATTTAGTAGTCAAAATAAAAAAACCATATAAAATCTTCATGCCGTTTTCATAAAGATTTTATATGGTTTTTTATTTATTGTTGTTTGTAAATCAGTACTTTAAATGTATTTGGTAACGCCTTGCGGGTACCGGGTTCAAATTCAGCAACGCTTAAATAAATTTTATGGGTTTCGGGATCTAAAGCCAGAGTTTTGGCACGCACAGGAGTTTTTAGTATTTGAACAACGCTGTATTCATCAGCCGATTTTTGTTTTATTATGGTAGTTGTACCATCACCGCATGAGCAAAATATCAATTTAGTTTCGGGGTCATAAGCTACAGCATCAACACCAGCGCCAATGGGAAGGGTTGCGGTTACCTTGCCGTTATTGATATTAATCACACTAATACCTTTGTTTTCGCGGCAAACTGTAAACAGGCGTTGGCTGGCGGCATCCAATGCCAGCCCTGTAGGACCGCCACAGGGCGCAAGCGGATAGTTTTTTACCACTTTAAGTGATTTGCTGTCAATTACATTCAGGCTGCTTTTATCTTCCAGGTTGTTGTAGATTTTGCCTTTGCCATCAGATACGGCAAATTCAGGGCCGCCGCCTAAAGCTACAGTGCCTACCTGTTTCAAGGTTTTAGGGTCGATAACGGATGAATTGTTGCTTTCGCCGTTAAAACTGAAAACGCGATCGGAGTAGGAATCATACATAATAGCATCCGGGCCGTTTGCATCCTTAAGCGGGATGGTTGCAATAATTTTCAATGTTTTCAAATCAAAAGCTACAACCGAGTTTGATTTGCCATCGGTAATAAAGCCACGGTTCAATTTATTTACAATGGCAATGCCATGTACACCTTTCATGTTATCAATGGAACCTACGGGTTGCTCGGTAATTAAATTGATAACATTTACCTGTGTGCCATGTGATACATATAAACGGTGATTTACCTTATCAATAGCCAGGTAGTCGTAACCACCATCGCCGGGTAGGGATATGGTTTTATCAGCTACATAGGTTTGAGCTTTTAAGGCCATAGGAGTTAAGGCCGTTGCCAGTAATGCAAGAATTAAAATTTGCTTTTTCATTTTTGTTGGGTCTGTTTATACGAATGAAATTAGGCTTTAAATCTGGAGAAATATTGTGCTATTGCGGATGATCTGTATGTTGTTCAATAGCCGGTACGGTGAAGCCATTACGATATAAAATACGCATCATACTCGGTAAAACAATTAAAAGCAAAGGCAGGGCAACTAAGAAACCGCCAATAACTGCTATAGCCAAAGGTTGATGTAACTGAGCCCCGGCGCCGATACCTAAAGCCAGTGGAGTTAATGCAATTATTGCTCCTAATGCCGTCATTAATTTGGGCCTTAACCGTGTGGAGATAGAATAAACTATAGCTTCATTCACGCTTTTTTCTCTTGCGCTTTCTCTAAATTGCAAAAAGGTGAATATGGCGTTTTCGCCAATAATACCAACTATCATAATCAATCCTGTATAGCTGCCAACATTTAGTGGAGTATTTGTAATATATAAAGCCAAAAAGCTTCCCGAAATACCCAAAACCGCCATCACCAAAATTAATATTGCTATTCTGAACTGCTTAAACAAAAATAGTATCACCCCAAAAACCAACAGGCTCGATGTGATGAGGATAATCAGCAGCTCTTTAAATGATTGCTGCTGCTCGGCATACGCACCGCCATATTCTACATGATAGCCCCTGGGGAAGTTTACTTTTTGGGCTATGTTTTTTTGTATGGCGGGTATTACTGTTCCTAAATCGCTATTCTCTAACCTGGCGGTGATAACGCCCATTGATTGCAGGTCCTGACGGTTAATTTCAGCATCGCCGGCTTTTATCTCAACTGTAGCCAACTGGCTTATTGGTATTAATTTACCGTTGCCCAGGAATATATTTAGTTTTTTAATATCGGCTATGTTTAATGACCGGTTACCCGGGTAAACCATGCGGATAGGAGATAGTTGCTGAGTTTCGTACAAATTACCTACTACATTGCCATCCAGCGCAGTTTGGGCCTGAAACTGCAGGGTGGCTGGTGTAATATTGTATTGTGCCAGTTTTTTATAATCAGGTACGATACTTACAGAGGGACCTGCAATCACGATACCATCAAACACATCGGCAGTACCTTTAACCGCGGTAACTTCGGCCGCAATTTGTTTTGAAAGGTTTTGAAGGATGCGTTGATCATCGCCAAAAACTTTGATTTCGATAGGCTGGGTTGAACTCATAAGGTCGCCCAACATATCCGTTATCACTTGTCCAAAATCTACCCGTAAGGCAGGTTGTGTTTTTTCAATTTCACTCCTTATATCACTAGTTACCTCTTCAGTTGTTTTTTCATGCGTTTTCTTCAATTGAATCAGGTAGTCGCCGGTATTAGGCTCAGTTATAAAAAAACCCATTTGTGTTCCTGTACGGCGGGAGTAGGCGGCTACGTCAGGATGTTTGGTGATGATCTTTTCTATCTCTCTTAGCATCCGGTCGGTTTCCTGCAGCGAGGTTCCCGGCGGCGAACTATAATCCAACACTATACTGCCTTCATCCATAGCCGGTAAAAAACCGGTTTCTAATTTTGAGGGTATAAATACGATCACCGCAATTAACGCCATCATAATAACAATGCTGATTATTGGCTGCATAATGAAAAAAGAAACCCAGCCCTGCCTTTTTACCTCGTGTGTTTCTTCCTTTACGTTTGTGGAATGCGCATGTTGATTACGTGTAAGAAACAGGTATATAACAGGCAAGCCTATCCATGTTACAAAAAATGAGCAGATAAGGGTAATGATCATGGTATTGGTCATTACCTTAAAATAGGCTCCGGCAACACCCGTCATCAATAAAAAGGGAACAAAAATAACTATGGTACTTATAGATGAGCCAAGCATAGCCGGGAACAAGTAATCAATAGCTTTTTTAAGCAGGCGGCTGGTGGGTTCATCAGGGTGCTCTTCGTGCGTGCGATGGATTTGCTCAACCACAACAATGGCGTCATCAATGATCAATCCTATAGCTGCTGCTATTGCACCCAGCGTCATGATATTGAAAGTATAGCCTATTACGTAAAGCACAATAAGTGTAAGGCAAAGCGTAACCGGAATTGTAATTAAAATGGTTGCACTGGCTTTAAATGATCTCAGGAAAATAATAGCTACAACTATTGCCAGCAATAAACCTATCCAAACACTATCGGTAACACTTTTAACAGAATCGTTTACAAAATCGGCCTGTACATAGTAGGGTTTTATAGTAACATCTTTGGGTAGTATTTTTTGAAGGGCCGCCACTTTTGCCGCCATATCTGTTGATAAGGATATCAGGTTGGCATTGGGTTGTTTTATAACTGCTATTAATACGCCATCATGGCCGTTGGCATTTATCTTGGTATATTCTATGCCTTCGTTTATTTGTACTGATGCAATATCTTTTACCTGGATAACCCTTTTGCTGTTATTGCTTATCACCATATTTTCCAGCTGATCCTTTGCAGTTACGGTAGCATCGGTTACGGTGAGATACAGCATTTTATAATCAGAAAGATAACCTTCTGATTTTATGAAGTTTGTTTGGCTTAATGCGCTGCTGATCATATCCGGCGTTAATGACAGTGCCGTCATTTTTTCGCGGTTAAGCACAAGCCAGTATTCTTTTGTTTTACCACCAATAACCCTTATTTCGGATACACCGTTTATTTGTGATAAAAATGGTTTTACGGTAAATGTGGCCAGTTGCTTTAACTCAATTGGTGATCTATTATGACTCTCCAGCGTGTACCCGCTTACCGGTAAAATAGAAGGGTTCATTTTTTCGACGGATATGTTTACATCCGGCGGCAGGGTATTTTGAATTTTAGCAATCTGTGATTCTATTTGTTGCTTACTCAGGTCAATATCAGCGTTCCAATCCATATAGGCCGATATCTCGGCACTTCCCCTGCTTGTGGTGCTTCTTACTAGTTGTAAGGCCGGTACCTGTTTTATCGCGTTTTCTAACGGTTTGGTTACCGTTATCATCATTTTGTTTACCGGTTGTAAACCTGCATCAGCAATTACCTTAATTTTAGGAAAAGTAATCTCGGGAAAAAGGGAAGTTTGAAGTTTGGTATAAGCAAATATGCCACCTATTAATATCAGCGATAATACCAGTAGCAGGGGTTTGCGATAAAAAATAAAAAAATTCTCTACCTTATCTATTTTTGTTTCTACAACTTTAGCCATTACTGTACAATTTTAACTTTAGCTGTATCTGCCAAACCATAATTACCGCTTATAACTATTTTATCCCGGGGAGAAAACTTTGGCGATAAGATCTCTACTTTGCCGCCACTTTCAATTCCTTTTTTTACAGGTATTTTAACTGCTGTGGTGGCATTAATTAATTTCATTACCCAAAATTCTGTCTGTGTTTCGTTTGATAGGATGGCTGAAGCCGGCAGAGATGTGGTGTTTGTTTTCGATGTTTTTACTATCCGTGCCCTGGCTACCAGGTTTTCGGGGATTTGATCGGCCGAATTTACTTTGATCACGATGCCCTGGGTTTGTGATAGCGTATCAACAACGGGCATAAAAGAGGCTACTTTGCCATTTAATTTTACCCCATCAGGGAGGGTAAGCAATACGTCCTGGTTGCTGGATACAGAAGCGCGCAATTCATAAGGCAGCTGCATAATGAAGGCGAAGCTTCCCCTGTCGCTTATGATAGCTAATTGTTCGCCATCCTGTACATAATCACCTACCTGGTGATTTAATTGTGTAATATAACCATGTTCAGAGGCTTTGATTTTATTTACGCCCGAAAATTTGAAGGTAGTATCAAGTATGTTTATGCTATTGCCAATGCTTTGCGCTTCTTTGGTTTTTATAGTAAATAAAACCGCGCCTTTATTTACGTAATGGCCAATTTGCGTATTTACCTTTTGTATGTAACCAATTGCATTAGCTTTTACATAGTTTTTTTGAAGGAATGATGATGTGGCATTCAGTTCAATGTAATCTGTAAGTGAACTTTCGTCAATGGTGGTAACTTGTACAGGTGTTTCGGGTATTACAACTTCTGCATCGCTTGCTGTTGCTGCATCAGAATTACCTTTACATGAAGAATACACCAGTGCTACTGCTAAAATTATTAAAATGTTTTTTGAACGGGAACAGGCTGTTTTATATATTTTCATGTTATTTATTCCAGTAATTTAATTGATTGGTGAGCTGGAGCTTTGTTATGGTAGTTTGTGTAAGCAGGTTGGTAATGGTATAGTAACTATTAACAGCCAGTATAAGATCGGCAATTTTTACATCGCCGGTTTGCATAAGTTGAGTATCAACCTTTATTAAGCTTTCAGCGTATTTTATTTGTTCCTTGATCTGGTTAATCAGGTTATCATTCTCGTTTATCTGCTGATTAAGCTGCGCAATTTGCTGCCGGTATTGCGAATTAAAAAACGCTTTATAGTTTAAACGGGTCTCCTCTTCCAGTTTTAACCTTTTGAATTGAAGTTTACGCTGGCCGCCATCGTAAATTGGCATAGAAATACTAAAGCCAAAGCTGGTACCAAAGTGTTTATAGGCCTGGGTGGTAAAATCAGTATTATAACCACCGTCGGCAAAAATATTGGCTTTAGGCCTGTAGCTATAGTCAATTAAGCTCCTCGTGTTAACAAGTCGTAAACTATCAGATTTAAATTGCCTGAAAAATATACTCATGGAAGCATCGGGCGTAATTGTTGTTTGAATAACAGGCTCGCTTAGTTCAACCGTTGTAGTATCAACAACACCGGCCACGTAATTTAGTGTGGCATAGTCATTTTTATATTGTATTTGTGCCTGCAAAAGCTGCAGCTGCTGTTGTTTTAAGGTAACCAAAAAGGCAAGATATTCGCTTTGTTTGTAAACATTGTTTCGGGTGAGTTTTTTAAGCAGGCCTTCTTCTTCGGTAAGTAATTTAACTACGTCGCGATTAAATTTAACCTGCTGCAAACTGCCGTAAGCGGTTATGTATTGACCGGTGATGGTCTTTTTTAAGTCTTGTTCAGATACCGCCCCGCTGTTGATGATAGAATCGCGCTGTAAGTTTATGGCTGCCAGTTGTGTATTTAAATATTGCTTGCCTATCAACTGCTTGTTTACCCCTAAAAGTGCATTGAAGGTTTGCACATTAGTAATAGCGCCTGCATAACCATAACCACCAACAACAGGTGCAAAGTAGCCGTTGCTGTTTACGTTTACCTGGGGCCTTAAACCGGCCCTTAATCTCAAGCTATCTATTTGGCTTGCCGCTATTTGGTTTCTGACAGCCTTAAGTAAGGGACTGTTATTTTTTGCAAGTTCCAGGTAATGATCAAGCGTATAAGTTTGTGCCCGGGCAGCAGTATAGGTGAGTGTGAATAATATAAAACCGAAAAACCACTTCATTAAATGAGGTATAAATGTATTTTAAACATAGCTAAACTATAGCTAAATTCTGTAAAAATTTAGGATGCTAAATGCCAATTTAAAAAGTTACGATAAAAGTGTGATATTGGGCCTGGTATTGGTAGGAGAGTGAAAAATCGAAGTTTTCGCAAATTTGTTTGCTGATGGTAAGCCCAAGCCCGCTGCCATCAGAGGTGGATGATTTATGGAATCGTGTAAAAATTTTATCATCGGGCAATGGTTTGCTATCTCCAGTGTTTTTGATAATTAAATTATTGGCTGTCAATTTAATGATAATATTACCGTTGGCATGATTATGTCTTACTGCATTAATGACCAGGTTACTGAGCAATATCTCTATAAGGTACCGGCTTGCCAGGACCTCCTTGTCCTCCAGTTCAACCGTTACCGTTATTTGCTTATCACTAAAAATATCTTCCAATTGCAAAACCATTTCTTCAATTAACAGGCGCAGGTTAATATTTTGCTGGTCGGTTAATAATCTGTTTTCTATTTTAACCAATAGTAACAGCGATTGATTAAGCCGGCTTAACCGCGCAACCGCGCTGTACAGATCATTAAGAAGTTTGCTTTGCCTGTCATTAAAGTTTTCGGATTGTATTAAGGTATCCAATTTAGAGTTGATGACCGCGATAGGGGTAAGCAGTTCATGAGAAGCATTTTCTGTAAAGGTTTTGAGTTCTTTATAGTCATATTTTGCTTTGGTGGTCATTGCAGCTGCAGCCTGGTTTAACTCCACAAATTCAGTAATACGGGTAGTAGTTTGGGGTATCTCGCGGCTATCGGTAATATTGAATAGCTTTATTTCGCGTAAAATGCTATAAAAGGGCTGCCATAAACGATTTAAAATTAAACGGTTGGCAATAAGTAATACCAGCATCAACAGCAAAATAACGCCGATGGTGATGCCGAAAATGATTTGTATGAGATCTTCAGTTTCTACCTTTGATTCTACAATAAGTATCTTGTAGTATTTACCGTTTACGGTGATAGAACTGATCAGTCCCCGGCCCGACTCGTATTCATTTTTATCCCTGCGGTAATCAGTATTGATAAATTCCCGCGTTATTGAATTTGGCTTAGCCTCGCTAAAGGTGATCTGTTGATCTTTGGATTCAAATACCTGTGGTAATTGGTGGTTAAGTTTTACATAATCAAAAACCTCATCTTCCTCTACCTTTAACGCCTTGTCATTTTGATCATTCAATATCCAGCTAATAGCCTGGTAGTAGATGATTCCGGTTATCACCATTACAACTACTGTTGTGATGATGTTTACGCGGTTATATAAGGTAAGCAGCTTCATTGGCCCGAGAATTTATAGCCCATGCCATAAGCAGCCTGGATATAATCATTAGCGCCAGCCTCTACCAGCTTTTTGCGTATGTTTTTGATGTGCGAGTAAATGAAGTCGAAATTATCGGCAAGGTCTATACCATCGCCCCAAAGGTGTTCGGCTATGGCGTTTTTGGAGACTACCTTTCCTTTATTGGCTATAAAATAAATAAGTAGCGCAAATTCCTTGCGGGTAAACTTTAAAGGGGTGTCATGTACGCTTACTGTTTTGGCCTGCAGATCGATACTGATTTCGTTAAAAACCAACAGGTTGCTTCCGTTGTACATTTTACGCCTGATGATGGCAGATACGCGGGCCTTTAGCTCGGATAAGTGGAATGGTTTCACCAGGTAATCATCGGCGCCAAGGTCAAGGCCCTGCAGCCTGTCATCAAGCGAGTTTTTGGCAGATATGATAAGCACACCATCTGTAAAATTATTTTCTTTTAATTTTTTGAGGATGCTGATGCCATTGCCGCCTGGTAAAGTAATATCCAGCAGGATACAATCATAACGATATAACTCAACCTTGGTTAAGGCGGCAGAATAGGTAGCGGCTGTTTCACAGATATTTCCTGCTTCGGCAAAATATTCTTCAATACTTTCCCGCAGGCCTTCTTCATCTTCAATAATCAGTAATTTCATTTGGGCTATCTGTTTACTTGATATGCAACTTATATATTCCGGCTAAAGGTACCCATCCATTTTGTACACATTTTGGATTTAACCAGATTTACTACAGTTTGATAAAGCAAATTTGCGTTTATAATGTTAACGTTAAATTAAAAAATACAGGGTAAAACTTAAAACTTTAAAATTATGTGGTGGATATACGCTCTACTATCGGCTTTATTTGCCGCGCTTACTGCAATTTTTGCCAAAATAGGTATAAAAGGGGTTGATACCGACCTGGCTACTGCGATACGTACGGTAGTAATATTAATACTGGCCTGGGCTATTGTGTTGTTTAAAGGCAGCAATAAAGGGATTGAAGGTTTAACCCGCCTGAATTGGACATTCCTCATCCTGTCTGGCTGTGCAACCGGGCTATCCTGGATCTGCTATTTCCGGGCTTTGCAATTAGGTAAAGTATCCCAGGTGGCACCGGTTGATAAATTGAGCGTGGCATTGGCCATTGTTTTAGCCGTTGTGTTTTTGGGCGAACCGCTTACTTTAAAAAATGGTATTGGTGCCTTATTAATAATTGCCGGTACTTTGGTCCTGATTTTTTGAGGCAGAATTAAGAATCAAAATTCAATACTGCCATAAAGTTTTATCTTTCGTCCATTGTCTGATAGTCCTTTGTCTATTCGTCATTTATCTTTTGTCCTTTGCCTGATAGTCCTTTGTCCATTCGTCCTTTATCTTTTCTCCATCCATCCCATATTGTAACAAGTATGTTGATAAGTTAACCTTATTGTAACAAACACACCAGTAATCAGAATTAATCCAAAGTTTCTTTTCAAATTCGCACCCAAATCATGGATTTTTTAAGGATAATGAAAGCGTACTATATATTATTGATTTTTGTTCTGTTTACAATAAATTTACATGCTCAGGCTCCTGCCGGCAAAGGTAAAATAATTGGTAAAGTTACCGATGCTACAACCAAACAAGCGGTTGATTATGCAACTATATCTGTTTATAAACAAGGAGTTGAATCGCCATTTAACGGTATTAGTACCGATCCTAAAGGAAATTTTACGGTTGATAAAATACCTGCAGGCGAATATAAAGTTACCGCCGATTTTTTAGGTTATCAGCGTGCTACCCTGGAGCATATTATAGTTAAAGATGGGGCTGCCATCAATTTAGGCGAAATATTATTATCGCCCTCGCCGCACCAGTTAAAGGATGTAAATATTACCGCTACAACGCCAACCGTTCAAAACAAGATAGATAAAATGGTATACAACCCGCAAAACGACCTGAGTGCGCAGGGCGGGGTAGCTATCGATATATTAAAAAAGGTACCTCAAATCACTGTTGATATTGATGGCAATGTAGAGTTGCAGGGTAACGCCAATATCCGCTTTTTAATAAACGGAAAACCATCAAGCATCTTTGGCGCCAGCCTTGCCGATGCATTGGCAAGTATCCCGGCCAGCCAGATCAAAAGCATAGAGGTAGTTACCAGCCCCGGTGCTAAATATGATGCCGCCGGTACGGGAGGTATCATCAACATTATTTTAAAAGACAGTAAAGTTGAAGGAGTAAACGGCAGCGTTAACCTATCGGCCGGTACCCGCCGCGAAAACGGATCATTTAACCTCAATGTGCGCAAAGGTAATTTTGGCGTAAACGCATTTTTTAGCGGCAACGCCCAGATTAACAGTAATTCACCGAACACGAGCAATCGTGTATCTAAAGATTCATTAGGTAAAACCACTACTTTGTTTCAGCAGGGGAGCAATAATTTTAAACGTAACGGTTATCAATCCGGCCTGAATTTTACCTGGAATATCAGCAAGCATGACGATCTTACCGCATCTGTGGGCTTCAATCATTTTGGCAATCATGGTAATGGCTTAACCAACCAGGACGAAAATACAGTAAGTGCCGACGGCACCCAACTTTCTGATCTTAAAACTCTCCGCACATCCAGCAGTAAGTTTAGCGGAACATCCACAGACGTAAGTTTAGCCTACAAAAAAACATTTGATAAAGAAGGGCAGGAGCTTGATATATTGTATTCATCCAGCTTTGGTAACAACAGTTTTAGCTCATCGCAGTTATTGCAGAATTTGCAGCCGGGCACCATACCTACAGGTATCACCAACAGCAACCCGGGCAAGGATAGGGAAACCAATATATCTGTAGATTACTCGCATCCGGTAAGTAAAAACTTTACAATCGAAACGGGTGGTAAACTCGATTTTAACCACATCAATAACAATGTAGTTACCGATACCTTGCTTAATGGCGGCAATGTGCCCAACTATAACCAAACCTACGGCTTTACTTATGACCGTAAGATATATGCCTATTATTTATCGGCAACTACATCGGTGTTCAATAACTTTTTGGATATTAAAGCAGGCTTAAGAGACGAATACACAGTAACTACGGCCGATTTTAAGAATACAAATATTCCTAATTATAACATATTGGTACCATCGCTGGTATTCTCGCATAAAATTAGTGAATCGCAATCTGTAAAATTGAGCTATACCCGCAGGATAGAACGCCCCGATTACGGCGACCTTAATCCATTCTACAACATCAGCGATACCCACAACATCAGTACCGGCGATCCTAACCTGAAGCCTGAGCGTGGCGATAATTTTGAGTTGGGTTACAATAAATCGTTTGATAAGGGTGCAAACATCAACATAGCAGCTTTTTACCGTAAAAATACCGACGACCTCCAACGCTTTACTACTTTTTATGATACGTTGCGGATTGACGGTAGTAAATACACCAACGTATCGTTAACTAAGCGGTATAACCTTGGCTCTGAAGATCGCGCGGGAATAAACATCTACGCGTCGCTGCCTGTTACAAAGGAATTTAACCTGCGTACCAATATGATATTTTCTGAACGGACAAGTAATAATCCGGGCAGCCCAAGCGTAACCGGCTTTACTTACCGTTTAAACCTGAATGCCCAATACAGTTTTGGACATGATTTAAGCGCCGAGTTTTTTGGTAACTATAATTCATCACAAAAAGGCATCCAGGGTACACAACCAAAATTCGTGTTTTACAACTTCGCGATGCGTAAAATGTTCATGAATAAAAAGGCCAGCATAGGGCTTACCGCGTCAAATCCGTTTGCTAAATATGTAAGCCAAAGTTCCACAACATATGGTGCCGGCTTTAACCAAACCAACATCAGGTATATACCGGTACAATCATTTGGTATCAGCCTGAGCTACAAGTTTGGCAAGCTTGAGTTTAAGAAGGATAAAGAAAAAGATGATAACGGCGGTAATAAACAGGATGAAGGTCCTGCTGATAAAGGAAAGTAAGGCCTAATACAACCCTCTTCAAAAGGAGAGGGCATTTGATTGGCGAATTGACTAATCAATACCCATAAAAAAAGCGATGAATTAAACTCATCGCTTTTTTTATATAAATATGTTTTCTTTTACTACCCTCAGTTTTGCAGCGGGTAATAATGATTCTATCCGTTTTTAATCAGGATGCTCTCAATTACCAGTGTAGCATCTTCGCAGCTATCTGTAGCGGTTTCCATCGCCATAAAAACATCAGTGTATTTTATAAGTTGTATGGCATCAGTTTCATTAGCCAGCAAATCGGCAAAAGCCTCGTTATATACAGTATCAGCCTGGTATTCCAGTTTTTTTATATTGTTGCAAAGTTCAAATATATGGGCTGAGTTACCTAAATTGTTCATAGCGTTAACAGCTTCCTGAAGCCCTTTAGTAGTTTTAAGGATAAGATCTGCCAGGCTAATAATAGGAGAAGTGATCTTAGGTACATCATACAGGTTTATCCTGCGCGATGCCATGGCTATACTATCGGCAACATCATCAATTGCAGCAGCCAGATCGCACATATCCTTGCGCTGAAAAGGTGAAATCAACATTCTGCCCGATTCTGTAAATACCTGGTGGGTAATTTCGTAACTTTTTGCCTTCAGTTTATCAACAAGTGTAAACTGAAATTTTTGTTCGTAGGTATCGGCAGAGTTTACCGCCGTGTTAAGTAAAGTTGCCATTTCGGTAGCGTTGGCAACTGCACGGTTAAATAAATCATAAAAAACCTGATTTGAATTGGGAAATATCGACATTGACTTGAACTTTTTATGACTTTTTAAATGACAATTAAGTTAAAAGCGTGTATACTAATTAATTAGCGCCCACTATGCACATATATTTATGCGGCTAAATGTAGCTATTAATTTGCAGTGAAAAGTCATGTAATTGTTAACTCAATGTTAATTAAATATTATCAAATTCAATGGTGTTCGCATTGTGTTTTCAACTACTATATACAGGTAAGGTAAATAAATTATATGTAACAATTGCTTTGCGCTAAAACAATATTGCTCTTAAATATATTGTTAACTTATATAAGTTAAATATCATGAAATCCGCTGATAAACACTATAGATTTATAAACAGTAAAACTGGTTATGCAATTTATTACTACTCACTAAGCAGCGACCTCACTACAGAAGAGATCAAAAAGGAATTGCAAGCGATAAAAAACCGTGTTGCAATTCAGAATCGTATTTATTGCGAAACTGTGTATTGGGAGGAGATACGGGAAAATGCAGATTTTAATATGGATACGATTTAATGAATTATATACCAGTATTTTAATTTGTTTTTGTGTACGGAAATTAGGTATATTTAATTGCCAATTATAAACCCATTTCTATTTGCCATTTCCTGCATGAAAAAGTTACTATTTGCACTTTTGTATACAACCTGTTTTTATATACCAGCTTTTTCGCAAGGCGTTAAACAATCATTATCATTGGATGATATTGTTTCGCGTTTGCAAACCCTATCCACGACAAAAGCTATTGAAAAGGTATACCTTCACTTTGATAAAGCCCTTTATAACGCCGGCGATACAGTGTTTTTTAAAGCCTATGTTACGCTGGGCGAACAACATCAACTATCGAAATTAAGTGGCGTTCTGCACGTCGATTTGGTAAATGCCGCCGACTCGCTGGTGCAAAATATATCATTACAAGTTACTAATGGCTTAACCTGGGGCGATTTTGCGTTACCAAACAAACTGCCCAAGGGTATTTACCATGTAAAGGCGTATACCAAATGGATGCTTAATAACGCCGATCCTGGCATTTTTGATCAGCCAATAGCAGTTAACAGTGCTGTGCCCGCCACCGCGGTATTGGCAACACGGCAAAATACAGATACCCGTAATAAGTTTGACATTCAGTTTTTTGCCGAGGGCGGAACTTTTGTTAACGATATACCGGTTAAACTCGCGTTTAAGGCTATTGATCATAATGGGCAGGGCGTAAATGTTAAAGGAGTAGTTGTTGATAACCTAAACGCAGAAGTAACTAAGTTTGAAGCCAAACACCTGGGTATGGGCGTTATTTACATTACCCCGGTTGAAGGAAGAAGCTACAAAGCAAACCTCACTTATGCCGATGGAACCAAAGCCGTTATTGATTTACCTAAAGCTGATAGCAAAGGGATGACCTTGCTGGTAAACAATGATAAGCCAGATAAGCTGATGATAGAAATTAATGCAAACAGGCCTTACTATCTTGAAAATAAGAATAAAGAAATAGGCGTTGTTATTTATTCAAACGGATCGGTACGTTCACTTAAAACAACACTTGATAACCAGGTGCTTGATATTAATCTTGATAAGAAGGATTTTCAAACCGGTTTAGTGCAGGTTACCCTGTTTTCTAAAACCGGCGAACCTATGAATGAGCGCCTTTCGTTTATACAAAACAATGATATTATAAATATACAAACCGGCACTGATAAGGCTGCTTACCAGGCCAGGGGTAAAGTACATGTTACTGTTAGTGCAAAAAAGGATGATAAACCTGTTACAGGTTATTTTTCGGCATCGGTTATTGATGCTACCCGGATACCGGTAAATGAAAGTGCCGAAACTACCATATTAACCAATCTTTTATTAACATCGGCTTTGCGGGGATTTGTTGAGCAGCCCAATTATTATTTTGCCAATGTTACCAGTGATACACGTGCCGATCTGGATATATTGATGCTTACACAAGGATACCGCAGGTTTGTTTGGAAACAATTGCTTGGCGACGATGCCAAAATGGCCTCAACTTATCCTGTTGAAAAAGGACTGGATATATCGGGCACGGTAAAAACAATGGCTGGGGTGCCGGTTGCTAATGGGAGCGTTACGTTGCTTACCCAAAACGGGGGCACTATGTTAAACCAGGTAACTGATGCCAATGGCAGGTTTACTTTTGCAAATTTGATTTACACAAGCAATACCTCATTTGTAATTCAGGCTAAAACAGAAACTGGGAAGAGTAATACGCAAATCATAATAGACCAGCCCGAAAAAGTTAATATCACCACAATTAATAGCCAGGGTTTAGCTGATGACGATGCACTTAAAAACAATGGTAAACCCCTTGCTTCAACTACGTTCATGGCAGATGCAAGCGGGAAATCATTGAAGGAAGTGATTATTAAAGATAAATATTTAGAATCTCACAATAACACAATTGATCAGTTTAAAGATCAAACAGGAATATCTCGCGGCCTGGAGGGCCACTTACCCGGGGTGGCATTAATGGGCGGTGTGCCGTATTTAAGAGAAAGAGTTGGTTTAACGGGAGCGGGCCCCATGTTGGTGATCATAGATGGCGCGCAGTCGAGTTCAAATATTGATAACTTAAGTGTAGCTGATGTAGCAAGTGTTAAAATGCTTAAAAATGTTGATGCTGCTATTTATGGTTCCCAGGGAGCCAATGGGGTTTTATTAATTACAACAGTTAAAAATAAGGGATTACCTGTAAATAAAAAGATTTCACCGGGGTTGCTTTCCTATGCTCCTAAAGGATTTTATAAAGCACGTGTATTTTACTCGCCCGTTTATGGTGGCTCAGCTACCCAAAGTAATAAACCTGATGAACGCAGCACAATATACTGGAACCCTGATATTGTTACGGATAAAGATGGTGGCGCTTCATTTGATTTTTACAATGCAGATGGCAAAGGTAATTACCGTATAGTAGTTGAGGGTATAGACGAAAACGGTAATGTAGGCCGCAATGTTTATACTTATAAGGTGGAGTAAAAGGCTAAATAAAAAACCCCTGCCTTGAGGCAAGGGTTAAAAAAAACCACAACAATTGTTTAACCTTTTGGCCATTTCAACCTTAAGGTCAATTCCTAATTGCAATGTGGCGGTCTCATTATTTATAACATTACTATATATCAACTGTTTTTTAATTGAAATATTTTTTACAAAAGCAATTAAGTTTTATTTACTCCGTTAATTGCTACCAGAACAAATTTCGCCCTATATTTATACCAAATAAATCATGAGAAATACTATGAAAAGATCTATTAAAATGAAAGCAGCATTGCTTTTTGTATTTGCGCTGTTTATAAGCAGCCTAACATTTGCCCAGGATAAAAAGCCCGCAAGCCCGCATGATAGCACAAGCGCTAAAGTAGCTGGTTCGTTAATTAAAATTAAATACGGAAGTCCTTATGTAAAAGGTCGTAAAGTACTGGGCGAATTGGTGCCTTTTGGTAAGGTATGGCGTGCAGGAGCCGATTCGGCAACCAGCATTACAACAAGTAAAGCTATTAAGGTTGAAGGTAAAACACTTCCGGCCGGCCGTTATGCCTTCTTTGTAATTCCATCAGAAAGCGGCACCTGGACTCTTATTTTTGATAAAAACCCAAAACAATGGGGCGCCTATACTTATAAAGAAGCTAATGATCAGTTAAGGGTAACGGTTAAAGGGAGAACAGCTCCTAAAACCGAAAGTCTTATTTATACTATTACACCAAAAGGCTTCAGCTTAAAATGGGATACTTTTGAGGTTCCTGTTTCAATAAAATAAGTGTAATAAAATATCGATACACAAAAAAGCTCCTTAACCGGAGCTTTTTTTGTGTATCGATATTTAACTTGTTACATCCAGCTGCCTTCTATAATTTTAACAACCTTCAATTAGCCTTATATTTACTTAATGCGTACCCTAATCAGCAAAAAACCATTATTAAAAAGAATCATAATTATATTGTTGCTTACGTTGGCTATTTTTCTGTTAATGCAGCTTGGCAATCATCCGGCATTGGTTGAACGCTATTATTCTGGTGGGTTTTATAAGCTTATCTGTTGGATATTTCATCCCATATTAAACCTGTTTCCTTTTAGTGTAGGCGATTTGTTATACACCGCAATTGTAATTGCTATAATTTTTGGTGTTATCAGGATGATTAAGCTGCTATTTAAAAAGCAGTTTAAAATTGTTGGTATACATTTTTTGGGATGGGTTATAGGTGTACAGGCGGCCATACTTGTTTTTTATTTGTTTTGGGGGATGAATTATTTTAGGCCATCAGCAGCTGAGCGCCTTAATTTAAGAGATACAGCTTTCACTACCGCCGACCTCAAGGCTGTAACTAAATTGTTGATAGATAGCGCCAATATTTGCCGTGCACGTGTCACCGCTGCAGATTTAGCGCAGAGCAATAGCACAATTTATAAAACCGCCGTTAATGCAGTAAGTTCATTATCTGCCGATTCTGCTAACTTCAGGGCCTTTCATCCCGGAATTAAGCCATCTATGATTACATTTTTTATGAACTATATTGGTACCTCGGGTTATTATAATCCTTTTACAACAGAGGCTCAGATTAATTATGAAATGCCTGTTTTTAACCGGCCATTTGTTGCCTGTCATGAAATGTCGCACCAGTTAGGTTATGGAGCCGAAGATGAGGCTGATTTTGCCGGGTTTATCATCGGTATTAAATCACATGATCGTTTGCTGCGCTACTCAGCCTATCATTTGGCGGTTGATGAGTTTATGCACACACTGCGCCGCAGGGATACAGTTGCCCATAAAGAATTAAAGGCGGTGATATCAAAAGATGTTCACCAGGATTTTGTAACAGAACGTGCCTACTGGATGGCTTACGAAAATAAACTCAGTGCTATTAGCAGTGTTTTTTACGATAACTTTCTGAAGGCTAATAACCAACCCCAGGGTTTGGGAACTTATAACCGGATGGTGTTACTGGTTATGGCCTGGGAGCGCAGCCATTGGTCGCCAATCATTAATCATTAGGGATGGGTTGTTGAGCTAAAGCGATCACTTGTTGATCAGTAAAAAAAATGCGTTCCGTATCTCACCCCGGAACGCACTGCAATATCATGTCTCAAATGATATTGTATCAACTAAACCTCAGATCTCATATAAAATGAACATCCAAGCTCTTATATATTTACTGCTATTAATAACCAGTAAACAAAAAATTTATTACTTTGTGTTTGCGCCCTAATAATGGCGAATATTCAGACCTGGTTTCAAAAGAATTATGAATAATTGAAAAGAAACGTAGGTGTGATGTGAATATTGCGTTTAAAAGCTCAAATTTACTTCATATTATTAATATTTCGCTATTGATTTTCAATCTAATTGATTAGACACACCGGTAAAATTATTGTTACCATGAAACATAATTTAATTTTCGTTTTAATATTTTCTCCTTTCATTGTATTTGCTCAGAAATTTAACCAGGAGGCAATACAGAGGGCTAAAGTGCATGCCAATGCAGTAACCATTATTCGTGATAATTATGATGTGCCACATATTTATGGCAAAACTGATGCTGATGTGGTTTTTGGGTTGATGTATACCCAGTGCGAAGATAATTTTAAAGGCATTGAGCGCAATTATCTTTATCAGCTTGGCAAACAAACCGAGGTTGATGGCGAAAGTAGCCTCGCTATAGATATACAGCTTCAGTTGATAGCTGACAGTGCCGATGCTATCAGGGATTATAAAACAAGTGCGCCTGCTTTCAGGAAGTTGCTGGATGCCTTTGCCGATGGGATAAACTATTACCTGTATAAACATCCCGAGGTGAAACCTAAGGTATTCAAACATTTTGAACCATGGTATGCCTTAATGTTTACTGACGGCAGTGTGGCCGCAACGGAAACGGGAGGGATTAAACTGGAAGAAACGAAGGATTTTTACGCAGATGGCGGCGAAAAGCTTGGCACTGTACCAAATCACCCCGGAAAAGCCTATGAGTTTGTAAATGAACGCGAAACCGGGTCAAACGGTTTTGCCATATCGCCATCCAAATCGGCATCGGGGCACGCTTTACTTTACATAAACCCACATGTTCCGTTCTACTTTCGCAGCGAGGTGGAGTTGGTGAGCCAGGAAGGCCTGCATGCTTATGGTGCTGTTACCTGGGGCCAGTTTTTTATTTACCAGGGATTTAACCAGCATTGCGGCTGGATGCACACCAGCAGCTATGCAGATGTAGCCGACCTTTATGCAGAAAAGATGGTAAAAAAAGACGGCCAATGGTTTTATGAATATGATGGAGTGCTTAAACCGGTAACTATCCGTAAACTGGCCATTAACATAAAAAATGGCGATAAAGTTGAACAAAGAACAATAACAGCGTATTATACCCATCATGGTCCGGTATTAGGAAGTCGTGACGGTAAATGGTTGGCGTTAAAGGCCAATAACAGATCATACAACGCCTTGGTGGAGTCATGGCAAATTACAAAAGCCAACACGCTTGCCGAGTATAAAAAAGCGATGGACCTTGTGTCAAATGCTACCAATAGCACTGTTTATGCTGATGATAAAGGCAATACTATTTTTTGGTATGGTAACTATATTCCTAAACGCAATCCAAAATATGATTGGAGTTTGCCGGTTGATGGCAGTACTTCTGCAACAGAGTGGCAGGGTGTTCATCAGCTTAAAGATATAATTACAACTACAAATCCTGCTACCGGCTGGATCCAGAATTGTAACTCAACGCCATATACAGATGCCGGTGCAAGCAGTCCTGATAAAAATAAGTACCCGGTTTATATGGCGCCCGATGGCGAAAATTACCGCGCTATAACAGCCATCAATATATTGAAAAATGCCGATCGCCTAACGCTTGATGGCCTCATAGTTAAAGGATATGATCATTACCTGGCTGCCTTTGATGATTTGCTGCCACCTTTATTTAAAGCTTATGATAATGCGCCCGATTCGATAAAAAAATCACTTGCCGAACCCATAAATATATTGCGACAGTGGGATAAACGTACAGCCGCAAATTCAGTAGCCACCGCGTTGGCCATAGAGTGGGGCACTTTGATGGTGAAATTGCTTCCGCCACCCAAAACAGACCAGCAAAGTACTTTTATTACCCAGCGCATAAAATTACTTGCCGAACAAACCCCTGGCAGCCAGCAATTGGCTATTTTAACAGCTGTTATGAAAACCCTGCAAAGTAAGTTTGGCACCTGGCAGGTACAATGGGGCGATATGAACCGATACCAGCGCCCCGCGGATGGTATCACGTTTGATGATAAGCTGCCGAGTATCCCTGTGGGCTTAACCGGGTCTGGATTTGGACAGCTACCCTCGTTTCAAAGCCGTACGATGAATACGTTGAAGCGTTATGGCTACTCGGGCAACAGCTTTATAGCAGCTGTTGAATTTGGATCAAAGATAAAGGCAAAAAGCATCATGACCGGCGGGCAATCATTTGATGCGGCATCGAAAAACTTTACCGATCAGGCTGCGGGCCACATTGATGGTAAATTTAAAGATGTTTTATTTTATAAAGAGGACGTGCTTAAACATGCTCAAAGAACCTATCATCCGGGTAATTGATTAATTGTTTTAAAAAGTATATTTGGATACGATATTAAAATGAAAAAATACCTGTTTTTAGTGGTAACGTGTTTTTGCTGCGTTGATTTGTTTGGCCAGAGTGTAACCGTTAATGACCTTACCAATTTAGTAAACCTTTCAAATGCCGACGCTCATAATTACCTGGTATTATCAAAGGGATTTAAGAAAGAGTACACACAGGATGTTGGTGGCAATATAGTTGAGCATTTACACAAGGGCGGGCCGGTAAATAAGGGCGAGGCTGTAGTGATAGGTGTTGGTACTAAACTGAGCAGCGGCACTATATTACGTACGGTTACGTATACCTCGGCAGTTACTAAGGATATTTTCAACCTGATAACGCAGGCCAAAAGGCTTGGCCTGGATATGAAGTTTCAGGGGGCAGATTCTGTAAATAATATCTATCTTTTTGATAATGATTTTTTTCATATCGTGATGCTCATCAGTCGTGATAATTCTTCTGGCTCTGTTGAGGTAAAACAAAAAGAATATTTGGGTTTTGATTAATTAAGATAGCGGCTCAGTAACAGCTTCGTTGCTGCACAAATCCCATTCAGCTTTATTATATTGCGGTACCAACTATAAAGCTTATGGAAACTATTAGTCGCAAAAAATTTATTGCTGCCGCTACTATGGCTACTGCCGGTATGGCATTCGGCTTAAACGCATTGGGTAAGGATAGGGTAGGACCGGAGATCGTAAGTGATAACCAACCCGCAGCGCGATCATCAGCGACAGAGAAAATTAAGGTAAGCATATTTTCCAAACATCTGCATTGGCTTAATTATACCGATATGGCATCATTAGCTGCCGGTATGGGCTTTGATGGCGTAGATATTACCGTAAGGCCGGATGGACATGTGTTGCCCGAAAATGTAGCTGTTGATTTACCAAAGGCCGTAGCGGCTGTTGAGAAGGCAGGTTTAAAGGTATATTCAATAGTAACCAACATCAAATCGCCAGATGAAAAATATACACATGATATTTTAAAAACGGCATCTGCATTGGGGATAAAATATTACCGTACGGCCTGGTTTGATTACAATAAAAACATCAGTATCCCCGAAAACTTAAAAGTAATCAGTGCTCATTTCGCGGCTTTAACCAGCTTAAATAAACAATATAAAATACATGGAGCCTATCAAAATCATTCGGGCGAACTGTTTGGCGCTTCTGTTTGGGATCTTTGGCTGGCGATGAAGGATCTTGACCCCAATTTGATAGGCTGCCAATATGATATCAGGCATGCCACTACCGAAGGCGCCGATACCTGGGCAACGTCAATGCAATTGCTGATCCCCCATATTAAAACCATCAACGTAAAGGACTTTTACTGGGAGAAAAAGGATGGAAAATGGCAGGTAAAAAGCGTGCCATTGGGCGAGGGAATGGTTGATTTTAAAAAGTACTTCGCGATGCTTAAGCAATATCAAATTAATGGTCCGCTAAGTTTGCATTGCGAGTATGATCTTGGCGGCGCGCAGGATGGTGCAAGGAAATTAACTATTAGCAAAGAGGCTTTTACGGCTGCAGTACAAAAAGACTTAACTACTTTGAGGGGATGGCTGAAAGAAAATGATCTATAGCGCCGGCAGTAATTTTAAGGGTAACTTAAATATTCCTGAAAAAAACAATTTGTAATTGTAACAGGTTTATTACTATATTTATATGAAGTAAACAGTTCTTTTTAACCCAATAAAACGGCTGTTAACTAAACCAATTTTAACCTTTAAAATGGAGGCTGTGATGAACTTAGTTCATAAAATAGAAAACTGGGGCGATACTCATCACCCTAAAATTCTTGATCTTGTCCGTATAGCACTTGGCGTATTTTTGCTATTAAAAGGCATTGCATTTATGCAAAACACAGCATACCTAAGGCACCTTATTGAAGACCAGGATGTAGTAGACCTATCACCAACATTGTTGATGATTTTGGTTTACTATGTAACTTTTGCCCACATGGTTGGTGGCATACTGATAGCACTTGGCATATATACCAGGCTGGCGTCCATCATCCAAATTCCGATTGTTTTAGGCGCTGTATTTTTAACCAGTATTTTTCAGGAACCCATAAACACCATGGCCTGGCCATCTATTACGGCACTCATCCTGCTTGTAATATTCATTATCCTTGGCTCGGGACCGATTTCTTTAGATAGATATTTAGCGTCAGAATGATTTTAGATGTGCAGATGTGCAGATTTCAGATGTGCAGATGGTTTTCTTATACACATTTGAAAACTAAAATTCGGACATCTGCTTCCAGCTATTATTTGCACATCTGAAATTTGCACATCTGCTTCCGGCGATCATCTGCACATCTGTAAGCTAAATTCGCACATCTGTAATCTAAAATCTGCACATCTGAATCAATATTCCACCACCAGTTCATCCACGTAGCACCATAACCACCGCTCGCCAGGCTCGGCAGAGATTACTACCGGGTGGCCTGTGGCTTCAAAATGTTTGGTCATGTGGGTATTGGGCGAGCTATCGCAGCAAAGCGTTACACCGCAGGTTTGGCAGGTACGCAGGTGCATCCATGATGAATGTGTTTTCATGCATTCCTCACATACATAATCCTGTGGCTGTTTTATATCGGTAACAGCCTCCAGGTGCGGGCAAATTTCATCCTCTTGCATAAATTTAAACTTCAGCTAAATATTTGTGTACAAAACTAATAGCCATAGAGCCTTCGCCTACGGCAGATGCCACCCGGTTCATTGCCCCCGCACGAACATCGCCCGCGGCAAATATGCCAGAACAGCTGGTTTCCAATAAAAATGGATCTCTTTTAAGCTTCCATATTTTGTTGAAGTTTTCATAGCTGCGCAACTCACGGCCGGTTTCAATAAAATCCTTGTTGTTTTTAATAATGTCGAGTTTTATCCAATCGGTATAGGGTTTGGCACCAATAAATATATATAAGGCTGCGGCTTTATTAGTAACTGTTTCCTGTGTTTTGCAATTTTTTAAAGTTAATTTTTCCAGACAGTTACTTCCGTGCGCCTCTATAATTTCGGTGTCGGGTACAATTTCTATATTGGGTGTTTCACTTATCTGGGTTATCAGGTAGGCCGACATGGTTGGCACCAGGTCTTCCCGCCTGATGACTATATGTACCTTATCGGCATATTTTGAAAGGTGCATAGCCGCCTGGCCAGCAGAATTTCCTCCGCCAATAACATATACATTTTTACCAGTACATGCCGATGCTTCGGTAGTTGCCGCGCCATAATAAATGCCCGCTCCGGTAAAGTTTTCAACCCCTTTAACTTCCAGTTTGCGGTAATCAACGCCGGTTGTAATCACTACAGTACGGCTGATGATCTCGGGACCATCATCCAAAATAATGGTTTTATAACCATCCTTTTGTTTGATATCACTAACAGATTGCGGCGACAAAAATTCGGCGCCTAAGCGCATCGCCTGGCTAATGGCACGGCGGGTTAAATCGGCACCACTTAAGCCTGCCGGAAAGCCAAGATAGTTTTCTATACGCGAACTGGTGCCTGCTTGGCCACCAGGTGCTTTACGTTCAATCAGCAAGGTCTTTAGTCCCTCGGATGCGCCATAAACAGCAGCGGCAAGCCCAGCAGGCCCGGCCCCAATAATTACCACATCGTAAACATCGGTAAGGGTTTGCGGGTTTTTATCAAGTTTTGCTGCTATGCCTTGTATTGATGGTTTTTCTAAAAAGCTTCCATCTTCAAAAAAAACGGTTGGGAGGCAATCTGTTGTAAGGCTATTGAGCGCTAATAAACTACCTGCATCAACATTTCTCTCAATATCTAACCAGCGGTAGGGTATCAGGTTACCTGCCAAATAATCTTTGATCACGTGTGATTGTGGTGAAAATTGATAGCCTATTACTTTTACACCCACAAACTCAGGAATATAATTGTTTTGCCAGTCGTCAAGCAGATCATTTATTACCGGGAAAAGTTTTTCCTCTGGCGGATCCCATGGCTTCATGAGGTAGTAATCAAGCTGCACATCATTAATAGCTTTAATGGCGGCTTCAGTATCTGAGTAGGCGGTAAGCAGTACGCGCTTAGCATCAGGGAATATTTTTTTTGCTTTCTCTAAAAATTTAACACCTTCCATTTCGGGCATGCGCTGGTCGCATAAGAACAGGGCTACCACATCCGAGCCATTTTTTAGCTCGGTAAGGCTTTCAAACGCTTCATTTGCCGATGTTGTACTCAGTATTTTGTACTCTTTACCGTATTGCGATCTGAGATCGCGGCTGATTGACCGGAGTACCTGCGGATCATCATCAATTGAAAATATTATTGGTTTACTCATGGTGGATTGCTACAGGTAATTTTTAATTTTTATTCTTGAAAAGTGTTGCTATCCATCAATCAGGAAGCAAACACTAAATTCGGTGTACCCGGGCTTTGATTTTACTTTGATAGAGCCACGGTGCTGTTTTACTATTCGTTGTACTACCTCAAGCCCCATCCCGGTACCTTTGCCCATATCTTTAGTAGTAAAAAACGGATCAAAGACCTGGCCCTGGATATCTTCGGGAATGCCCAGGCCATCATCAATTATAAAAACCTCCACAAATTCGCGGTCGCGGCGGGTTTTGATAGTCAACGTACCTTTGCCTGCCGGTTCCATGGCGTCAAGGGCATTATCTATGAGGTTTGTCCATACCTGGTTAAGTTCGCCTATCAACGCCTTAACTTCAGGCAAAGTTCGGTCAAAATCTTCAACAACGGTTATATTTCCTTTTCTTATTTTGTAACCCAGCATGGTAAGCGTGTTGGTAATGCCAATGTGGATATCGGCATACTGTTTGTCCTGCCCCCTGTCCATGTGGGTAAAGGTTTTAACAGAACTCACCAGTTCGGCTATTCGCTTTGATGATTCCTGGATATCCTCTATCATTTTTTCGGCAACCAGTTTACTGCTTATCCAGTTGATAATGGTTGATAAAAACTCTTTAGGGATATGCTTTTTTAAAGTCTCGAGGCTATCGGCGTTAAATTTAAAATCAACAAAACTTTCGGCAATATCGTAACCGTTTTCAATTTCGTTGTCATCGAGCCAATCGTTTATTTCATCTTCAAGCTGGGTGCGTTGTTTAAGGCTTAAGCGGGCTGTACCTTTGTTTGATAATACCTTAAATAATTCGTTGGTTACCCCATCCACCTGTTCAGAGTCCATTTTAATGGCGAACATACTTTTAAGGTTTTGCGGTACTAAACGCAGGTGTTTGCTTAAAGAAATAGAATCGCGTACAATGGCCGATGCCGGGTTGTTAAGCTCATGCGCAAGGCCGGCTGACAGCTTGCCTAATGCCATCATTTTTTCGTTTTGCTGTTGCAGGGCAGTAAAATCACGTACACGGGTAGTCATGATATGTACCAGCGCCTGGGTAAGCTCAAAATGACCTTTTATCATTTCATTTATCCGCTCGGTGGGGAAACTGAGTACATGCAGCTCGCCTATAGCTTCTGCATAGCCTTTGGAAATTAAACCACGGGAGAAAGGCAGATAGCCTGTAATACTACCCGGCCCAACATTCACAAAATCCCTGCGCCCCCTGCTTTGCAGCATATAAAAACGCATACTACCTTCAATGATAATATGTGGCCCTGTCATTGGCTTTCCAGGCTCATTTAACATGGTGCCATTTTCATATACGTGATATTCACAACTATCTATCAGCCATTGCAGCTGATCATCCGGGACATTTACTAAAGCCTCGAGCGATTTAAGCCAGGATACGGTTACCTCTTGCATGAAATAAAATTAGGGATTATTATTTAATTGTTGAATGGCAGGGGAAAAAATTGCAAAACGATGTTGTCCGGACCGGGATTTAGGGGATTAAGGGATAGGCTGGATTTCCTTTTTATGTGACGCAATATTTTGCATATCCTATCATATGAAAGAGGACACGGGATGCTTAAAAATGCAAAAATCCTGTAATCTGATTAATCGGTTTAATCCCGGTTCAGAAAAAATCTATTTACACCCACTTACTTAAAAATGCGCCAAAGGCTTCTTTATACTGATCGCCAACGGTTATGTTCACCTTTCCAATTTGGAGGGCATTACGGGTGATTGAGTTAATTTTATCTAACGACACGATGAAGGAGCGGTGCACCCGCATAAAGCGTTTTGCCGGTAGTTTTTCTTCCAGCGCTTTTAAGCTGGTGAGCGAAAGTAGGGGCTTTTCTATATCCTGCAGATATACTTTTACATAATCTTTTAAACCCTCAATGTATAATATATCTTTAAGCGCTATGCGCACCAGTTGATATTCAATCTTTAAAAACAGGTAATCGTCTTCAATACGGTGTTCCGCTGCCGCCGCGGGTGCAGGTGTAACGTTGGTTGATCGCTGTAACAATTCAACATACGTTAGCGCTTTATTTGCCGCGTGCAAAAACTCTTCATAATTAAAGGGTTTAAGCAGATAATCCAATGCATCAACCTTGTATCCCTCCAGCGCAAATTGATTATACGCCGTGGTGAAAATAATGCGGGGCTTGTTGGCGCCGCGACTATCCAACACACGCGCCAGCTCGATGCCGTTTAAATTGGGCATTTGTATATCCAGGAAAATAAGATCAACCTTTTGATCCTGTAAGCCAACCAGCGCCTCAACCGCGCTGCTGTACCTGCCAGTAAGTTTTAAAAAAGGTGTTTGCTCAATAAAGGCACAAACCAGGCCAAGGGCCAGCGGCTCGTCATCAACGGCTATGCAATTTAATATCATGACAAGTTGAGGGTTAGGTGAACTTTATAAGTATTAGCAGTAGTATCCTCCTTAAGATCAAGCGTGTATTTACCGGCATAAAGCAAATCAAGCCTGCGGATGGTATTGGTAAGGCCAATGCCCTTGTTTTCTTCCAGGTTGGTGTTATTGTCTTTATAGATACTGTTCTCTACACGTAATTCCAGCTTTTCCGCGTGCTGTTCAACGCTGATGAGTATGCTGCTGGGCAATGTGGCGCTGATGCCGTGCTTAAAAGCATTTTCAACAAACGGTAAAAATATCATGGGGGCAACAGTCATATCATTTACCGTAGCGGGCGAATTGAAGGTTACTGTTACCTTATCAGTAAGTCTTAGCTCCATAAGGTTTATATAATCTTTTATAAAGGCTATCTCCTGGCTAAGCAACGCGGTGCCGTGCTGGGTATCATACAATACGTACCGCATCATGCGCGAAAGCTGGTGTATTGCCTTGCGGGATGTTTCGGCATTAATATGTGTTAAAGCATAAATGTTGTTTAGCGTATTGAAAAAGAAATGCGGGTTGATCTGCGCTTTCAGGAACGATAACTCCGAACTGATTTTATCCTGCTCCAAAGCTTCGCGCAGCCTGATATCGCTTTGCCATTTTTGTATAGCTGTTATGCTGGTACTTATGCCCAGCACCAGTGCCATTATAAAGATAATTGCATAGTCAAAAATGCGATTTTTATCGCCATGCCTCGGTTGCCCATGTTTATGAATAGCAGTATCCATCAATTGGTGCATATTGAGCGAACGATCAAAAAAGTTGTTCAATACAAGTACCGTTGCAATGAGGATAATTACAAACACAAAGTACATTCCTGTGCGATTTTTTAATAGGTAGGCAGGTACAAGTACAATAGAGTTGACATAAAATGAAGCTACCAGCATAATAATGATCAAGGCCTGTTTTATCCAGAATTGGTAGGGCAACACAATATCCCATGTAAGCGGCTGGTACAAAAACAACGAGAAACCCAGTACCACCCAGGTTAATATATGGATAAGGATAGTAATAGTATTACTTTTTGATTTAAGACTCATTTAGCAGGTTAATTACTGGCTGTAGCCGATAAATTTAATTAATTATTATACAAAGGACGAATAGACAACAGAACAAAGAATTTTTAGATAAAAGAAGGGGATTTACAAATTTAGGCAGGCAAAAGATCCATCACATTTTTGAACGCCGGGTTATCAAGCACGTCCAATCGTGTTTTATCCTTTGGCCAATTTTCAAAATTCCGTTGCCTGATAGTCCCTTTTTCAAAAATCCCTTCAATATTACAAATCAATATGAATGCAATGCAATCATAATCGCCGAAGAGACAAAATTTACCGATAGATGGATGGAATTTCCCGTTGAAACTGATTGCAGAGCATCCATTACTTAAATACAGAGCTTTATAGGGGAAAAAGCATGCTTTTGTCTACGTTTATATAGCCCCCGTCTATTCTGTTTTTTATAACGCTGCTGATGCTATTGTTTTGTGGCTGTTCAATAAGCCCATACAATGAAATTTATCTGCCTTTTAATAGCCTCATCACTAATAAGCCTTAGCACCTTTGCCCAAACGGGCAGGCAGGTTACCGGCATTGTAAAAGACTCAACTGGGGTAACCCTGGCTGGTACTTCTGTTAAGCTTTTAACGGCCACTGACAGCAGTATGGTAATAACCGATAATAAAGGCGGATTTACATTTAACAATGTAAAAGTCAACCAGTTTAGCCTGGTTTTAAACTCCATTGGCTACCAGCCATTAAAGCGCCGGTTTATTTTAGATAAGGCCAATACGCCGGCGGTGCTTAATCCCGTCATCTTAAAAAATGATACCTACATGCTTAACACGGTAACTATTGCCGATGTAAACCCGGTAAAATTAAAAGAGGATACCGTGGAGTTTAATGCAAGCGCATACAAGGTGCGCGATAACGCCCCCGTTGAAGATGTAATAAAGAAATTGCCGGGTGTGGATGTGGATAAAGACGGCAACATCACCGCTCAGGGTAAAAGCGTAACCAAGGTAAGGGTGAACGGCAAAGACTTTTTTGGGGGCGATGTAAAATCGGCTACTAAGAATTTGCCTGCAGATATTGTACAAAACATACAGCTTATTGATGATTACGGCGACCAGGCAAATTTAACAGGAGTGAAAAGTGGTGAACCCGAAAAGATATTGAACATTACCATTAAGCAAAGTAAAAATTACGGATATTTTGGGCAGGCCAGCTTAGGCGGGGGCAGGGATGCTATACCGGGTATTGCAAATAGTAAGGAGGGAGACCGCTTTGTGGCATCGGCCAATGTATTTAGTTTTAGTGGCGACAGGCAACTTGCTTTTTTGGGCAATTTAAATAACACCAATACCAACCTGTTCAGCTTTGGTGGGGGTGGGCCAAGGGGCGGTGGTCCGGGTGGCCCGCCGGGGGGGAACAGCAGTAATGCCAACGGCATAACAACCGCCCGCTCATTCGGATTTAATTATCGTGATAGCTGGGGTAAAAAAGTTACCGCTTATGGTAGCTATAGTTTCGCCAACAACTCGGTATTTACAATAAGCAATACTATTCAAAACAACATATCGGCAACAAACCCAAGCACCAATACCAATAACAATACCCAAACCGACGAAAAGCTTAACCATAGGTTCAATTTCAATATTGAGTATAAGCCAGATACGGTTAATTACATCAAAATTACACCATCATTTGCTTATGCAAGGGTAAATACCACACAATTAGGCAGCAGCCTTTTGGTTAATAATTCCGAAACGGTATCAAACTATAACTTTAATACCATGAGTAACCAAAGCGAGCCTAATTATGGAACAAATATTTTATTTAACCACCGTTTTAGCAAACGCGGCCGTAATTTTAGCATCAATGTAGGGGCGGGGTCATATCGTATCGATAAATTTCAAAACCCGGTTTATACTTATATTGAAGGAGCGGCAAACGCGCCTTTAAACCAGTTTATTAATACCAACAGCCGCACAGATAGTGTGGGTACGAGTGTTTCGTTTTTGGAGCCGGTAAGTAAAAAAGGATACCTTGAACTTACTTACGCCTATCATTACGCCTACACCACTGCCGATAAGTTGACAGATACCCTTAACGCCGATGGTGTAACCAGAAACCAATACGATTTATTGAGCAACAATTACACATCTACTTTTATTACCAATCGCTTTGGGTTAAACTTTCGCTATATTGATAAAAAATACAACTATACCTTGGGTGTAGTTGCCCAGCCCACTATATTGCGCGGCCGATCATTAATGAGTGCGGCAAGCGAGCCAACAGATAGTCATACCTTTAATTTTGCACCCAATGCCAGGTTTATCTACAACTTTTCGCGCAATCAATCATTAAGCTTCAACTATAATGGCAGCAGCAGTCAGCCAACCTATACCGAGTTGCAGCCAGTTACTGATTTCAGCAACGCGTCATATCCGGTTGAGGGTAATCCCGATTTGAAACCCGAGTTTAATAACAACCTATCCATAAAGTATAACAAGTTCAACTTCGAGACTGGAAATGTGTTTTTTAGCAATTTATCATTTACGGCTACCGATAATAAAATTGTAGCCAATAGCATCACTTATCCCAAAAACTATGCTCCAAACAGTAAACTGGCAGGTAGTATTTTAACCCAATATTTAAATGCCGATGGCTATTACTCGGCACAGGGGTTTTATGTGTTTGCCAAACCCTGGGAAAAAAGAAAATATAATTTATTCTTTATAGGCAACATTGCTTACAACAATAACATCTCTTATATCAGTAATGTTGATTCTGCAAGTTATTTAATGACAACACAAAAAAATATAGCTAAAAACCTGGTACTATCCCAAGGGGTAAAGTTTCGTGTAAGTATTGAAAATGTCATCGATGCGGAAGCCAGTACTACTTATAGTGTAAACAAATCAAATAATTCGCTTACGCTGGCTAATATTAACAATAATTTCAGTTCGTTAAACCTGGGCATCAATGGTAAAAACTATTTTTGGAAAGACTGGACCCTTAGTTACGATTATTCAAAAGTATTGTATTACGGTTACAAGGGGGCAACCAACCCTAATATATTGAATACCTATGTTGAACGCCGCTTTTTAAAGGGGAATATGGGTACTATTCGTTTATCGGCAATGGATGTGTTTAACCAAAATACAGGTTATACCAGTACCCAGAGCGGTAGTTATGCAACGCAAACCAGCAGCAACAGATTAGGAAGATACTATTTGTTAAGCTTTACGCTTAAGTTACAGAAATTCGCGGGCAAAAAACCAAGTATGGGTGGCCCTGGTGGCGGTCCTCCTCCGGGCAGCGGTGGTCCAGGCGGCCCTCCTCCGTTTTAATGCAGGGGAATTTTTAATAAATATTTAAAACCTTGCCATCCCTGAGAAAGATGGAGAGAAAAGATCAAACATGAGGTTGTGATCTGGATTTAGTTGATGTTATTGATTTAAGCAATAACTGAGCGTCCCGGGGGTGAGATACCGGGACGCTTTATTTTTTTAAAACTGATAATTGATACCTGCCCTTATACTGGTGGCATCTATTGAATACTTACTATTATCGGTAATGGATGCGGGTGTGGTGTATGATGCCCATATATCTATCTTTTTATTTAATACTATACCTAACTTAATTGGAAAGTTAAACCAGTTTTTAGAAAGATAAAGATAGTTTTCGTCTGTTTTGTCAAGCTTGGGATTATAAAGCGAATTGCCGGAGTCCTTAGCGATGTTGATAGCCAACCCACCGTCAACATAAAATTTAAAGGCATTTGTATTGTAGATATTGTATATAACCTGTGGGTTTAAAATAATAATGAACTGGTTAATTTTGTATTCAGCTTTATAAGCAGGGTCATTAAAATATCTGTCCACAATGCTTTTAAAAGTTGCCCCCGTAACCTGTATTTCGCCCCTTACCACCAGTTTGCCAACATTGGGGTTAGGAGTTACATTAACACCTAATGATAGCGTAGGAAAAACCGAGGTGTGATCCTGTACATTAAAAAATGAAAAAGTTCCGCTGTGTTTAAACGATGTGGAGTTGACACCTACGCCGGCAAAAAGTTTCCAGGAGGCTTTTCCTCCATAGTTTTTTTTATCAGCCACCATATTGTTTATTTTTTGCGAAATGCTTTTGAGGTCTGTAGAACTATAGGTTGCGCTCTCAATTTCACGTTTCAGACGTTCTGAAGAGGGATTATATTTAGTTGCCATGTCATACAGCTGGGGTATAAAAATATTTTCGCTGCGCGTTTGAACTCCATGATCTGGTAAAAAATATATCCTGTAAACCAGTTCGGTAATATTATCCGGATTGTTTTCAGTAATATAAAACCTCGTTTTTATAGCGTCGACGTATGAATACAGGGTTACATTAGCGCCTTTCTGCTCTATTTTTAAAAATACGATATCCTGTTTTATGGTTGAATCTTTACCATTTGAAAGTTTTGCAGTGTTGGTTTCATCTATACTAATTGGTCCCGCATATCGCTGATAGCTTACCGAATTAAGTAATTCAAAAAAACGAATATCATCAACGGTATAATTTTTAACGCCTGCCGAATTTTTAAACTCTATAGTGCGCGGGTTACCAAACCATTCTTTTTGGTTGATCTCGCCTTTTAAAGTGTCGCCTTTAATGGTAACTACGTATGCAGGTTTGTAATTGCTTTGTGCAAGCGTAAAAAGTGGCGACAGCAAGGCCGCCGATAATAGTTTGAAAAAAAGTTTCATGTGAGAAGGTTTAGTTGATTAGGTTATTTTTAATTAAAAATATAATTAATGCCTATTTGCACAGCGCTTACTTGTACGTAGTCAGTATTGTTTTTGGTGAAGATGGCATTCGGAATGTAAGCGGCTGTGATATCAAATTTTTTGTTGATAACAGCGCCGACATTTAATGGGAACGAGAACCATCTTGGACTTAATTGCTGTATGTAATTGCTGTGTTCAACTATGCCTACACCTGTATTGTTAAACACGGCTTTATTGCCGCTATAATTTGATATATTAAATGATGTGCCGGCGGCTCCATAAAATTTAAAGCTATCGGTATTGTAAAAGTTGTACAAGATCTGGGGTATTATAGAAATGTTGTTTTGAGTTAATGAATAGGTTTGCGTGCCTCCACTATATACCTGCGTTCCTTTATATTTATTAGCAGTATATGCTAATTGAACTCTGAAAACCAGTTTGCCTGTGTTGGGGTTTGCCAATACGTTTGCCCCAATTGCAATTCTCGGAAAAAAAGATGTTGGAGTTGACTTGCCACCAGTTGATTTAAAATCATCGAAGGCATAATTTGAATTTATGGTACTTATGTTTAACCCTGCTGATGCAAAAAAGAAAGTTCCCTGTTTTTTGCCGGTTGTTGCTTCATCATCTTTTGCACTATTGTGGTTAATCATTCGTGATATATCCACAAGATCAGTATAGTTATAATCAGCTTTTTCAATTCGGGTTTTAATTGCATTGTTACCGTTGTGTTTTTCTGATATGGTAAACAATTGTTGCATGTAACCATTTTCGTTTACGGTTTTGCCATCGTTTTTATAAACGCGGTAAACCAGTTCAACCGGCAGTCCATCCTTTCCTTCGGCAACAAAATAATGGTTCTTCAAATTGTCGGCGTATTCAAATAAAGTAATATTGGCCCCCTTTTGAATGACCTTTAAAAACACCGAGTCGGTTTTTGTATCCGTATTTCTGCCGTTTGAGAGGCTGGAGATATTGGTGGGATCGATATTTAATAACCCAATATATCTCTGGTAGGTTTCCAAATTTGTGGCTTTAAAAAAAGTAATATCACTTGTGCCAAGTTCCCTGCTTTCCTTTTTATCCGGGGATATTTTGAAATTGATTTTTTTAGGATTTACGTTCCATTCTTTAATATTTATGAAACCCTGCAGTGTATCGCCTTTGGTAGTAACAACAAAACCAGGTTTGTAATTGCTTTGTGCAAAAGTAAAAAGTGGCGTAATTAATGCTGCTATCAGCAGTAATTTGAAAAAATAGTTCATTTTGAGAGAGATAAGGTTTAATTGGGCAGCAAGGTATCAAATATATTATTTGATATCAAAAAAAGATGATAAGCCCATTTTTAAGCGCATGAATTGTAATGTAATCAGCTATTTTTACAAATATTAATTACATTTACCCTATCAATTGTAAATTAAGCTGAATGAAACCTCTGCTGCTAAAAGTTTCTTCGGGCCCGGCACATTCATTTAGTGTTAGGTACGATGTATTACCCGATATTAATAACCGCTGGCATTGCCATCCGGAATTGGAACTCATTTATTTAAAAAAGGGAAATGGTACACAGTTTATAGGCGATAGCATTAAGCAGTTTAAGGCTGGCGATATGGTTTTGGTGGGCTCAAACCTGCCGCATTACTGGCGCTTTGATGATACGTACTTTAACCAGGATGAAGGTGCAGGGGTTGAAGTTTTTGTAGTGCATTTTTGTGAAAATTTCTGGGGCGAACAGTTTTTACAATTGCCAGAAAATAAGCTGATAAAGGTACTGCTGGAAAAATCGAAAAGGGGTTTGCAAATAATGGGGGGAACCAAGGAGCGGGTATCCAACCAAATGGCGGCTATGTTAAGCACAGATGGAGCCGAGCGAATTATCATGCTGCTAAAGGCGTTAAATGCTATTGCTATCAGCTTACCTTCAAACTACCTGGCATCCATTGGGTTTAAATATGATCATAACGATTCTGAGAACGATCGTTTGAACAATATTTATGAATATTCGATGCAGAATTTCAGGAAAAAGATTTACCTGGATGAAATAGCCGAAATAGCGGGGGTAAGCTCAAATTCTTTTTGCCGGTATTTTAAATCAAAAACCCGTAAAACATTTTCGCAATTTATTATTGAAATTAAAGTAGGCCATGCCTGTAAATTACTGATAGAAGATAAGCTGAACATTAAACAGTTATGTTACGATAGCGGGTTTAACAATTTTTCAACCTTCCACAAACATTTTAAGCTGGTAACGGGCAAAAGCCCGCTGATGTATCAGAAGGAGTTTACCAAAAATCCGTAGGGGAGTACTTTGTTTTTTGGCATGCTAAGCGGAGTGAAGCATCTTTTCACCGCTATGCCCACCTATGACGTTTTTTTTTTGAATTGTCATCCTGAACGCAGTGAAGGATCTATTGTTCGCCATGCTTCTTCGCCCTGTATAGTCTGCTATTAGATCCTTCACTGCGTTCAGGATGACAAACTTTTTAAAAGGTCATTTCTCCATGAGAGTTTACCTGAATTTGTTAACTACCTATGACATATTTTAAAAAAAATTGTCATCCTGAACGGAGTGAAGGATCTGTTATTCGCCTTGCTTCTTCGCCCTGTATAGTCTGCTATTAGATCCTTCACTCCGTTCAGGACGACAAAGCTTTTAACACGTCATTTCCCTCTTCTGTGTACCCCCGGATTTTCTTTTAAGATAACAATACCAAGCCATCGCCAAAGGAGAGGGTTGCATGAGGCTGTATGCCAAAAAAGCTGAATGTTTTGACCATTTTCCGCTAATTATTTAACTGCAAACTTTATTTCTTTGTATTACCAATGTAATGCTTCTAAAATTATGGGTCACAGATATTGTTTAACGCTTGATTTGGTTGACGATGACAGCCTGATTGCCGAATATGAAAAATACCATGAAGCCATCTGGCCCGAAATTCATAAAAGCATCACCGATTACGGTATCACTAACATGGAAATTTATCGTTTTGACGTACGATTGTTCATGATCATGGAAACAGATGACAGTTTTAGCTTTGAAAAAAAGGCTGCTGCTGATGCTGCCAACGCTAAAGTGCAGGAATGGGAAGCCCTGATGTGGAAGTATCAACAACCTGTAAAAGGCGCCCTCAAAGGCGAAAAATGGGTTTTAATGGATAAAATATTCGCGCTGTAAATTATTGCCAATTACAAAACTAAACATACACATCTCATGCTTAAAAAACTTCAATTATTAGCGATGCTGGTGCTTATAACCGCATCGTCGGTTTCGGCCCAAAAAATGATAGGTAATGAAACCGACGCCCAAAAAGATAAACGTATGGAGTGGTGGAAAGACAGCCGCTTTGGTATGTTTATTCACTGGGGCTTATATTCTGGAGCTGCGAGGCATGAATGGGTAAAGCATAACGAGAAAATTGATAATGCAGGATATCAAAAATATTTCGACCAGTTTAATCCTGATTATTTTGATCCGCAGAAATGGGCCCGCCAGGCTAAAGCTGCTGGTATGAAATACGCGGTACTTACCACAAAACATCATGAAGGTTTTTGCCTTTTCGATTCAAAATTTACAGACTATAAAGCGCCAAATACCAAAGCCAAACGCGATTTGGTGCGCGAGTATGTAAATGCCTTCAGAGGGCAGGGGCTAAAAGTTGGTTTTTATTATTCTTTGTTAGACTGGCACCATCCCGATTATACCATTGATGAAATTCACCCGCAATCGCCTGCTGATAAAAGCGATGCTTCCTATGCTAAGTTGAACAAGAATAGGGATATGGCCAAATACAGGCAATATATGCGCAACCAGATCACCGAGCTACTTACAAACTATGGAAAGATTGATATTCTTTGGCTGGATTTTTCTTTCCCCCGTAAAGATGGACATGGCAAGGGTAAAGATGAATGGGGTTCTGTTGAATTGTTAAAACTCATCAGGAAATTACAGCCGGGTATTATTGTAGATAACCGCCTTAACCTGGAAGAATATAAAGACGGTGCCGATTTTGAAACACCGGAGCAGGTAAGCACTGCCGAATTGGCTAAATATCGTGGCAAAACCTGGGAAACCTGCCAAACATTTTCGGGCTCATGGGGATATTACCGTGATGAAGATACCTGGAAAACACATCGCCAATTGCTTGATCTGTTAATTACTTCGGTAAGTAATGGCGGTAACCTGATCCTGAATGTTGGCCCAACAGCCCGCGGCGAATTTGATTACAGGGCTACCAGCGCACTGGATAGCCTGAGCCACTGGATGCATGCCAATGATAAATCAATTTATAACTGTACCTACGCCCCCGATACCTATAAAATACCCGAAGGTACCAAGCTCACCTATAACAAGGCAATCAAGCATTTATATGTGCAGCTGTTTGATTATCCAAAAGGTAAACTAATTTTGCCCGGCTATAACGGAAAAGTGAAGTATGCACAGTTTTTAAATGATCACTCCGAGTTGTTATACAAAACATCGGGTGCGGATGATCTGGAAGTTACTCTTCCGGCTAAAAAGCCAAATTATGAAATACCGGTTATTGAATTAACCCTCAATGACTAAACATAAGAATATAGACAAAGGAATTTGATATAATGTCGCAAAAAGAAACATATTTAAGGATCCACCCACATGATAATGTGCTGGTAGCCCTGCAAAATCTGGAGCAGGGAACCGAGATAAATTTTGGGGGATCAATTTTTCCGCTCGTTGATCGTGTAGCGGCCAAGCATAAGTTTGCTATAAATGAATTAGTGCAAGGTGCCGAAATATATATGTATGGTGTATTGGTTGGCAAAGCAACCAGTACCATACCCAAAGGTGGCGTACTAACCACCGCAAATGTACATCATGCTTCTGATAGCTATCGTTTAGGCGAACGTAAATTGAACTGGCATCAGCCAGATACAAGTAATTTTGAAGGCAAAAGCTTTATGGGCTACCATCGTACAGATGGTTCTGTTGGTACAGCCAATTACTGGATAGTAGTACCGCTTGTGTTTTGCGAAAATCGTAACATCCAGGTATTAAAAGAAGCCCTGGTTGATAAGCTGGGTTACAAAAAAGCTAAAAGCTACGAAGGCGATGTTGAGCAGTTGATGGAGCTTTACCAGGCCGGAAAATCAGTTGAAGAAATATTGAACGCCGATATTCAGGCAAGCATCGATAAACCAAACTCTAAACGGTTATTTAAAAATATCGACGGGATAAAATTTTTAAATCACAGTATGGGCTGTGGCGGTACTAAGGATGATTCTGATGCACTATGCGGATTAATAGCCGGCTACATAACCCATCCAAATGTTGCGGGTGCTACTGTGTTGAGTTTGGGCTGCCAGCATGCGCAGGTTAGCATATTGCAGGCCGAGATCGCTAAACGCGATCCTGCTTTCAACAAACCAATGGTAGTGCTGGAGCAGCAAAAAGTAGGTACCGAAAGTGAATTATTGCAGCAAGCCCTTAAGCAAACATTTGCCGGCCTTGTACAGGCAAACCAAACCCAACGCCAGCCTGCATCACTTTCAAAATTATGTATTGGTCTGGAGTGCGGCGGCTCAGATGGTTTTTCGGGTATTTCGGCAAACCCTGCTTTGGGCTATGTGTCAGATATGTTGGTGACGATGGGTGGTTCGGTAATTTTAGCCGAGTTTCCGGAGTTGTGTGGCGTGGAGCAGGAACTGAGTGATCGTTGTGCCGATGAGGAAACGGCCAATCGTTTTATGCACTTAATGACCACGTATAACGCCCGTGCAGAGGCTGATGGATCGGGCTTTTATGCCAATCCTTCGCCGGGTAATGTTCGGGATGGATTGATCACTGATGCTATAAAATCTGCCGGAGCTGCCAAAAAAGGCGGCACATCACCGGTAACCGCCGTATTAGATTATCCCGAAAAGGTAACTAAACCCGGGTTGAACCTGTTATGCACTCCCGGCAGTGATGTGGAAAGTACCACAGCCGAAGTGGGTTCTGGCGCCAACATTGTATTATTTACCACAGGTTTAGGTACCCCAACAGGTAACCCGATTACACCGGTGATTAAGCTTTCAACCAATACGGTGATGTTTGAGCGGATGCCCGATATTATCGATATCAACTGTGGTACCATCATCGAGGGTGATGAAACCATTCAGCAGGCAGGCGAGCGGATTTTAAATTACGTTATACAGGTTGCCAGTGGCGAAGCAGAGCCAAAATCAGTAAAGCTTGGCCAGGATGATTTTATACCATGGAAGCGTGGAGTGTCATTATAGTTGCAATATTGAAAAAAAAATTGTCAATTTAACAGCATCGAAATATCAATTTGCCAATAAGTAACGTATGCTAATAGATCATTCGTTTTGCCGCGACGATAAATAAAAATAGAAATTAATAAAACTCTTTGTAATCCTGCACAACAAAGGGACGGCAAAGTTTTAATAACATCATTAAAAATATGTTCAAACTAACCAATAAATCTGTAGTAATAACTGGCGGCGGCAGCGGAATAGGCAAGGCCATGTCGATACTTTTTGCGCAGCAGGGCGCTACCGTACACATCATCGAATTAAATGATAAAGCAGCAGCCGATACTGTAACCGAAATTGAGGCTGCCAATGGCAAAGCCAAAGGTTACGCCTGTGATGTAAGTAGCCAGGAGCAGGTTTTAAATGTTTTTGCACAGATAGGTACTATTGATATTTTAATAAATAACGCGGGGATAGCGCATATTGGACGTGCGGATACTACCAGTACTGCCGACTTTGAGAAAGTGTTCAACGTAAATGTAAAAGGGGCATATAATTGCCTTTATGCGGTAATCCCGATGTTGAAAGCAAACGGTGGTGGAGTAATTTTAAATACGGCATCTATCGCGGCCAGCGTTGGTATCACCGATAGGTTTGCGTACTCCATGAGCAAGGGCGCCATACATGCCATGACGTTATCTGTAGCACGTGATTACCTGCATGATAACATCAGGTGCAATTGCATTTCGCCGGCGCGTATCCATACCCCTTTTGTGGATGGATTTATCGCTAAGAATTATGCAGGTCAGGAGGCAGAGATTTTTGAGAAACTGTCAAAAAGCCAGCCCATTGGCAGGATGGGAAAATCAGAAGAAGTAGCCGCGTTGGCTTTATATTTATGTTCAGACGAAGCCGGATTTATTACCGGGACAGATTACCCAATCGATGGCGGATTTATAACCTTGAATAATTAAAACCAAAACATATAACAATTAAATATGAAGCTTATCCGATTTGGAGAAAACGGCAAAGAAAAAACAGGAGTTATCCTTGATAATAAAAAATACGATACTTCGGCTTTTGGCGAAGATTATACGGAGCAGTTTTTTGAAACGGACGGCCTTGCCCGTTTAGCAACTTTTATAAAAGATGCCACCCTGCCCCTGGTTGCAGATGATGTACGTTTAGGCAGCCCAATTGCCCGCCCATCAAAAATTATCTGCATTGGCTTAAATTATGCCGATCATGCACATGAAACCAATGCCCCACTACCACCAGAGCCGGTAATTTTCATGAAGGCTACCACAGCGATAGTTGGTCCGTTTGATAATATTGTTATTCCTAAAAATTCTGTAAAAACAGATTGGGAAGTTGAGCTGGCTGTAGTTATTGGTAAAAAAGCATCTTATGTAGATGAGGCCGACGCGATGGATTACGTTGCCGGTTATGTATTGCATAATGATGTATCTGAACGCGAATTTCAGTTAGAGCGTAACGGCACCTGGGATAAAGGAAAGGGTTGCGATACTTTTGCGCCGCTCGGTCCGTTCTTAGCTACAACTGATGAGATAGAAGATCCACATAACCTGCATTTGTGGTTAAAAGTTAATGGTGAAATTATGCAGTATGGCACCACTTCAAACTTTATATTTAATTTACCACAAGTAATATCATATACCAGCCAGTTTATGACCTTGTTGCCTGGCGATATTATTTCAACGGGTACGCCTGCTGGTGTTGGCTTGGGTATGAAGCCACCTGTTTATCTTAAACCAGGCGATGTGGTTGAGCTTGGTATTGATGGTCTTGGTGAATCAAAACAAAAAGTTATAGCGTATGACTAAAATAGATGCTCATCAGCATTTTTGGCTATTTGATCCGGTTAGGGACAACTGGATCAATGATGAAATGCTTGCGATTAAGCAGGATTTTTTGCCTGCCCAGCTGTTGCCCGTTTTACAGCAAAATGGAATGGATGGTTGCGTAGCTATTCAGGCCAATCAAACAGATGATGAAACCATGTTTTTGTTAGATCTGGCTGATGAACATTCTTTTATCAAAGGTGTAGTAGGATGGGTTGATCTGAAAGCTGATAATCTTGAAGAAAAGCTAAAGGAATACAGCATGTACAATCAGCTTAAGGGTTTCAGGCATATTTTACAATCGGAGCCGGATAAGCAATATATGCTGCAGCCTGCTTTTCAAAAAGGGATTGCCGCGCTGCAAAGGCATGGTTATACTTATGATATCCTGATATACCCAGAGCATTTGCCTTATGCAACTGAATTGGTTGGTGGTTTCCCCGATCAGAAATTTGTGGTTGACCATATGGCCAAGCCACCCATCAAAACCCAGGAAATTAAAGACTGGCAAGCTGATATAGAATCATTAGCGAAACATCAAAACGTATTTTGCAAAATTTCGGGCTTGCTAACTGAGGCCGACTGGGCAAAATGGAAAATTGCAGATTTTACCGCATACCTTGATGTGGTGTTTAATGCTTTTGGCGCAAACCGCATCATGTTCGGTTCCGACTGGCCGGTTTGCCTGTTGGCCGGAGCCTACAAAAGTTCATTAGATGTTTTGCACTCGTTTATTGCAAAACTATCAGCCATTGAGCAGGAATTATTTTTTGGAGGTAACGCTATTTCGTTTTATAACTTATAGTAGTTTCAGATTGATAATATTGTTCTCATTTTGAGAGTGTAAAACTTACGGGGTGTCAAAACTTCGTAAGTTTTTTCTTTGTGACTTTTTCCCGTTTCTTCGTTTCTGCATCTGTAAAAGAAGAGGATACAACACCAAACCTGCTTGTTTTTTTTGGCAAATTTAGAAACAAGTTCGGGGCAATTTACCGCATAAAAGCAGCGCATCTAAAATCTTCTTTTATTTTGCCATTAAATTGTAACAATCTGTTAACTATCGGCGTTAATAAATTGTTGGCACATATTTAGCTATATAATCATTACGATTTGCTGCTAAAATTTTAAACCTATAAGTATTTTTACTTTAACTAACGTTTTAGATGTGCTATCTCAAAAATTTATTTTAAACGTTATGTATATTATCTTATTTCAAATTGCCGCCCTGCTTGCCGTAATCATTTTACCCATATTTATTATTCGTGCTAGAACACGCAGGAAAACCAAAAATGTAGTAAAGTACAAGATTGATACTGATACTACGTACGCCCGCTATGCTATTAATGAAAATGGTTTTCTTGAAGAAATAAACGAAGGGAAACTGTCTAAACACAGAAATTAGTATGTGTACAGCACATTATGTAAAGACGATTGTCCAAATTTGAGGACAATCGTCTTTTTGTATCTATACAACTTTAGGTAGTTAAAATAATAAAATAGTAATAAGCACCTTAATGCGTTAAAATTGAATATTTCATTGCCGAAATTAATATCAACTACAAAGCAATAATTTAAAAGGTGTGCTCATCAGCACTTGGGCCATAGCTGCCCGGTATGGGTATATTTAACAGGCGCAAATACACACCTAACTGCGCCCTGTGGTGCACAATTTGCGAATAGCTCATCCTGATCATTTCACCTTTTGTAGATTTATTCAATATCTGGTCACCATTACGGAGTGTCCATGTTTTGGAAAATTCCTTTTCGTCTGCTTTCTCTAAACTGGCTTTGCCTTGAGCGAGTGTTTTTTCAAAAAACTTTAACAGATCTGGTGTATTTTCTATCGGCTCAGGTATGTATGGGTTGCTGGCAAAATCAAGTTCGTCGGTAGTAAGTGCAATAGTTACCCAACCTGGTAATTCGGCAATATGTGCGGCAAGGCGCTGTAAAGTCATGCTTTTTTCATGAGGTTGCCACTGAAATTTTTCGGTTGGTACGCGCTCAAGCATTTTCCTGGTAGTTTGAGCTTCCTGCTCCATTTCTTTTAATAACATTGGGATGATTGACATAGCCTTATTGTTTTGATTATAATTCAAAGTAACAACCCGGTAGTGACAGCCCTATGTCAGCAGGTTTTTATAAAAGAAATAAATGTTAAAGAATATGTAAATTGCTTGAGAAACCAATCCTAATCCATCATAAAAAGCATGTTATCCTTTCCGCCATCCACCATCCATTGGGATCCCAATATTATCACTGACGAAAATGGCGAGGCCCGGATTTCTTTTTACGCGGCAGATCAACCAACATCGTATACCCTTATATTGCTGGGAACAGACCTGAAAGGTAATTTGGGGTTTAAAACAGCAACAATAAATGTTAAGTAAATGAAAAGAGTATTTTTAGTTTTGATGATCGTGCTGCACTTCACCGCCTATTCCCAGTCGCGTAAAAAAGTTATAATCGTACTCACTTATGATGATGGTCTTGCATCGCAATTGGATATCGCCATTCCACAACTGGATTCTTTGGGGTTTAAAGGCACCTTCTTCCTTACCGGCTATGTTGGGCCAAAAACCATCCCACGCTGGCGCCAGGTTGCTTTAAAAGGGCACGAGCTGGCCAATCATTCTTTATACCATCCTTGCCTGCTTACCACGGTAAAAGGCAATGCTGCAAACAACTCGGCAAATTATTCGGTTTACATGATGCTGCGTGAAATTGGCGAAATGAATAACCTGCTGTTTGCTGTTGATGGCGGAGTATCCCCGCGTACTTATGCTTACCCCTGTACCGAGGTAGCCGTTGGAGATACTAATTATGTTGATTCGTTGAAGCAATCGGGCCTGGTAAAGTACGCCAGGATTGGTGGCGGCCCCGACGCCGTGATCTCCGACTTTAAAAAACTCGACCCATTGCAGGTGCCAGCCTGGGGGATTCATGCCGGCGTTACCGGTGATGAACTGATTGCCTTTGTTAAAAAGGTACAGCAAAGCGGTGGTATGGGCGTATTGATGTTTCACGGTGTAGGAGGCGATTATATTACTACTCCCGCTGCCGCGCATAAACAATTATTGCTTTACCTAAAGCAGCATGAAAATGAAATTGAAGTAACCACTTTTAGGGCAGGGATGGATGGGGTTGCCGCCTTAAATCACAATTAATATAATTGGGAATCCAATCATAACCATGAAACGTATTTTTCTTTATCTCCTGTTTTTTTTGCCGGTTACATGCCTGGCACAAAGTCCTGTTGTTGACAATTTATCCAGCGAATACCTGGTAAATCCCATAGGGATTGATATCACACATCCCCGCCTCAGCTGGAAGATAGTAGCAACTCAAAATAACACCCTGCAGCAAGCCTATAACATTACGGTTGCAACCGACGCTTCGTTTTCATCCTCAAAAACGGTTTGGAACATGGGCAAAGTAAATTCAGACTCCTCGGTATTGATTACCTATAACGGTGCTGCTTTAAAATCAGCTACCCGTTACTACTGGAGGGTAAAGATATGGGATAACCACAGCCATACATCGGCGTGGAGCAAACCCGCGTATTTTGAAACCGGCCTGCTTGCCACAAGCGACTGGACGGCCAGCTGGATTCAGCCTAAGCATGATTCTGTGCGCAAGATACCGGCAATTATGCTGCGTAAGCAGTTCACTACCTCTAAAAAGATAGTATCGGCAAGGGCTTATGCAACTGCACACGGTTTGTATGAATTATACCTTAACGGGCACAAAGTAGGCAACCAGTTACTTACCCCCGGATGGACAGAATATAAAAAGCGCCTGCAATACCAGGTTTATGATATAACCGCCATGCTGCAGCAGGGTGATAACGTGATAGGGGCAATGGTAGGTGATGGCTGGTTTAGGGGAACTATAGCCTTTAATAATCAATGGGGCTTTTGGGGTAAAAAATTGGCGCTATTATGCCAGTTGCAGATCACCTATACAGATGGAACGGTAGAAAATATTAATTCTGATAGTTCATGGAAAAGCACCCTGGCGGGCCCTGTAACCCTTAATGGAATTTACGATGGCGAGAATTATGATGCCCGCAAAGAAATACCGGGCTGGGCCAACAAAGGGTTTAACGATGCTGCCTGGACAGCTGTAAACGTTGCTGATATAGATAAAAAAACATTGGTAGGTGTGGAGAGCGTTCCTGTACACAGAATTGCCGAACTAAAGCCCATAGCCATTTTTAAAAGTGCCAAAGGTACCCAGATAGTAGATTTTGGGCAGAATATGACAGGTTGGGTTAGGCTTAAAGTAAATGGTAAGGCCGGTACAACGGTTAATATCAAACACGCCGAAGTACTGGATAAATTTGGTGAGTTTTATACAGCCAATCTGCGTGCTGCTACGGCTACTATCAATTATACCTTGAAAGGTGGCGGCGATGAAGTATTTGAGCCTCATTTTACTTTTATGGGTTTCAGGTATATTGCTGTAGAAGGCTTTCCCGGTGAGTTAAAACCTGAAAATTTTACTGCAGTGGTGGTGCATTCAGATATGAAAGTAACAGGCGAATTTACCTGTTCAGATACCATGATCAACAAATTGCAGCACAATATTCAATGGGGGCAAAAAGGTAATTTTTTAGATATTCCTACCGATTGCCCGCAGCGCGACGAACGTTTGGGTTGGACAGGTGATGCGCAGGTTTTCTCGCGCACGGCATCATTTAACATGAATGTAGCGCCGTTTTTTGCCAAGTGGATGAAGGATGTTGCTGCTGATCAGTACCCGGATGGAGGCGTACCATTTGTGGTACCCGATGTTTTACAAACCAACCGCACAACATCGGCAGGCTGGGGCGATGTGGCCGTTATTGTACCGTGGACAATGTACCAGGTTTATGCTGATAAACGTATTCTGCAAACCCAATACCCCAGCATGAAGGCTTATGTAGATAAGATCATCAAAAGAGCCGGCGATAGCCATATATGGCGTGGTGGTAGTGTTTTTGGCGATTGGCTATTCTATCGCCCCGGTATTCATGATTTTTCGGAGCCCAACGGCTATACCAATCCTGATATGATTGCTACGGCTTTTTACGCATACTCATCAAAATTGCTAAGCCAGGCCGCAGGTGCATTAGGTAATACTGCCGATGAAAAAAAATATGATGATGTTTACCAGCAGGTAAAGAAAGCATTTGTCCAAAATTATATAACGCCCACCGGGCGCATATTTGCCGATTCGCAAACAGGATATGTACTGGCCTTAAAGTTTGACCTGGTTCCCGATAGCCTGAAGAACAAAGCGGCAGCTTACCTGGTTGAGGATGTGCGCAGCCGCAACAACCATTTATCTACCGGGTTTTTAGGTACACCTTATTTGTGCCAGGTGTTATCACAAAACGGATATGCAAATGTGGCTTATGACCTGTTGTTGCAAAAGACTTATCCGTCATGGTTATACCCCGTAAAAATGGGTGCAACTACCATTTGGGAGCGTTGGGATGGCATCAAAACCGATAGTACTTTCCAGGATAAAAGCATGAACTCCTTTAACCACTACTCGTACGGAGCAGTTGGCGATTGGATGTATCAGAATGTAACAGGTTTGCAGGTTGGTAAACCGGGTTATAAGTATATAGTACTAAAACCACAGCCGAGCCCTAAATTTACATTTGCCAAAGCCACTTTCGAAACCATGTATGGGCAGATACTTTCGGCCTGGGAAGTTAAGGATGGCGTAATGCAGGTGCATGTTAAAATTCCGGCCAATACAACAGCCAGTGTAAGCCTGCCACAGGCTCATCCTGAAGATGTAAAGCAGGATGGTAAGTCTATAACGGGTGCCAGTACCGATGTTGACGGTGTCACCATACAACTTGGCTCCGGAGAGTATACGTTTAGTTATCCCTGGGTAGTGTTGAAAGAGAAGATTGCCGCAAGATAAGATTGAAAGCCTGGTTGGATGAGTAAATTCTTATCCAACCAGCTGATTAAATAACTTTATCAAAGTTGCTTCGGCATCGGTACATAAACCGGGGTGAACCTTTGATGATTGTACCACCGTGCTGCGTGTGGCGGTAAGCCAGCGAAAACGGGACGCTATATCCAATTTGGCAATAGGGCCGGCCTTGGCATCGCCATTGGCTATTCTTTCAAACGAATTGATATTATCTTTAAGGCAGTCGATATCCAAACCGGGCGCCAAAGCGCTGATTCTTGCTTCATCAACCTTTAAGATGGTTTTTAAAAACTTTTGTTTGGGGCAATACAAAATCACTCCAATGTTTATGAACTCTTCGCGCTCTACCCTGGGTACAACGCGTATTACGGCGTACTCAAATAATTGATCGGGCATGTTTGGCTTCATTTACAAATATTGCTGACGATGCAATACGGGTTAGTAAAAATTGGGTATAAACTTCCCTGCGTTCGGTTGGTGTACCATTTTCAGATTCATCTGTCAACCAATCATCAGGAATTAAATTAACAATATCGCGGATATGTTCTGGCGTTAAAATGGAGCGGAATGCTGTATCAACCTCATCCAATTCGGATGCCTGTGGCAATAGCACGTGGTCCTTAACCTGTACAAAAGGTCTTTTGGCAGATTCTTCCCAGTTATGCCACGAGTGATGGAAATACAAAGCGGCGCCATGATCAATAAGCCACAGTTCCTTATGCCACATAAGCATATTGGCATTGCGGGGCGTGCGGTCTACATTGGTTAATAAACAATCAAGCCACACTATTTTTGAAGCTAATGTTGCATCTAATGTATTAACCACCGGGTCGTAAGTTATAGCGCCTGATAAATAATGTAAGGCAAGATTAAGGCCAACACTAAATTTCAACAGGTCCTGAATCTCCTCATCCGCTTCCGACCGGCCGAAGGCTTCATCAAGGTTTGCAAATACCAGCTCGGGCACTTTTAAACCCAGGAGGCGCGCAATTTCGCCTCCAATAAGTTCGGCAATTAGGGCTTTAACACCCTGGCCGGCACCTCGAAATTTAAGCACATATAAAAACTCATCGTCACCCTCGGCAATGGCTGGCAGCGAACCGCCTTCCCGTAACGGGGTTACATAGCGTATCACTTTAATGGTTCTGAGTTGTGGTTCAGCGTAATTCATAGACGAGGCGAAAATTAGGGCAAATTTTTGAGAAATCAGTAAGCCGATTTTTTATTTCCCGCATCCCAAAGATAAATCCTATTTTGGACGCAGATAACAATATGCAGGCATATATTTTAGGTATCGACATTGGCACAGGCAGCACCAAGGCTGTTGCGGTTGCTTTAACCGGGGAGGTATTGGGTGTTACCCAACAGCATTACCCTATTAATAGTCCTCAACCCGGTTACAGCGAACAGGATCCAGTATTGATATGGGATGCCTTTGTAAAATGCCTGCAGGAGATAACTATTAAGGTAGGCTTTGCACCGGAAGCGATTAGCTTTAGCAGCGCTATGCATAGCATTATCCCGGTTAATGAGGCCGGGATACCTTTGGCGCCAATGATAACCTGGGCAGATGCACGAAGCGAGGAGATAGCGGAGCGTTTAAGGGATTCGGCAAAAGGAGAGGAGATTTACCGGATAACGGGTACTCCAATACATGCTATGTCGCCGCTGTGTAAACTGATGTGGATGCGCGATAATAAGCAGGATCTGTTTGCTCAAACCCATAAATTTATTTCTATTAAAGAGTTTATCTGGTTTTACCTGTTCAATAGTTTCCAGGTAGATTATTCCATTGCCTCTGCAACAGGGTTGTTTGATATTTTAAAGTTGGAGTGGAGCGGGGAGGCCTGTGCCTTGGCGGGTTTATCTCCTGAGAAGTTATCGAAGCCCGAAAATACTACCTACTATCGGAGCAATTTGGATGCCGGCAAAGCAAGCCTGCTCAACATCCCCCAAAAAACAAATTTTATTATTGGTGCAAGCGATGGGGCCTGCGCAAATCTGGGGAGCCATACTACCGGGCCAGGTATAGCGGCTTTAACTATTGGTACCAGCGGAGCTGTCAGGATTACCAGCCCCAAACCGGTTTATAATTACGAGGGTATGACCTTTAATTACCTGCTTAACCAGGATACTTATGTATGTGGTGGAGCGGTGAATAACGGGGGGATTGCCATTAACTGGCTATTGAGTAACTTTCTTCAAAAAACTGAAATTACGGCCGATGATTACCGTGATTTGTTTAACGCTATTGAAACCACACCGGCTGGTAGTGATGGTTTGCTGTTTTTGCCCTATTTATATGGCGAAAGAGCGCCCCTTTGGGATACCAGGAGCAGCGGCGCATTCCTGAATGTTAAGCCAATGCACACACGTGCGCACTTTTTAAGGGCCTCACTTGAGGGCGTTTGTTTTGCTTTATATGATGTGCTTAAAATAGTTGAAGATGCCTCGGTTAATATTACCCAGGTTAATATTAGTGGTGGCTTTGTAAGCTCCGGCACATGGACACAGATCCTGGCCGATATCACCGGGAAAAAGCTGGTAGTACTACAACCCGAGGATGCATCGGCAGTTGGGGCCGTTTACCTTGCCATGCAAGTGCTGCATCCTGATAGTTACACCAGGTTAACCCACATTGACAACCAAACGATTATAGAGCCGAATGAAGGAAACCATAAGATGTACAGCAAACATTTTGTGCTGTTTAAAAAGCTTTACACGGATTTAAAAGAGTCAATGCACCTCATGAAAAATATGGATGTTTGATAAATGCTAATGCATGTAAGTTGCATTATTGGGGATGCAAAATAAAATTTAAATTATTGAAAATTCTGTTTTATCTAAAGCCAAGGGCGCGGGTAAAGCGGTAGCAACAATAAACTATAACCGGCGCGGCCAGTATATCCATAGTATAATGAATATGCTGCACCAGTAATAGCATCATCACAATTAGCATGGCTGCAAGAGCAATGCGCTTATCGTTTTTCCGTTCCAGATGGAGATATATCAAAACCAGGGACGCGGTATGGCCCGAGAAGAAAAGATCTTTAGTGATAGCAGCGTGACCGTAAAAATACCCCGTAAGCGGATCAACCAACGGGATTAACCCTATCGGGGGATCGAGTTTTACGAAACTTAATGTTAGAAACCGGGCTATACAAACAAATATAAGTGTCCAAAGATAGGTCATGCCGATGGCGGGTTTATATAAGGCCCTTACCATCATAAGTATACCCATACCCCATATAATGGCGAAAATGGGGACAGACACGTCGACAGCTGGTAAATGAGCCAGGACCCAATCATTTAATACAACACCATTCCTTTGTTCAATACTCCTGAAAAAAGAAGGCATAATATTAATTATAGCTACAATAAGCATCGTGCCTATAATAAGCTTAACGCGTTTTAAACTCGTGTCGAATGCGTTTTGCCAGTTAAGTTTTATTCTATATAAAGCTATCAGTGTCACAGTTCAATCATAGTAATAGTTTGCAAAAGTAATTATTGACGCTTATATTAAAAATATGTTACATCAATGTTAATGTATTTAATTAAGATAATAAAATTTAAAAGCAATTATGTTGCATTTGTTTATATTTGCGGCATGCATCTTCATAAAACATCTTCCAGGTTGGATGGTATTGGCATAACGGCTTCAACAATATGCGCCATTCATTGTGCGGTAGTGCCTCTGTTGCTTACCAATTTACCATTAATTGGTCTTGGGTTTTTAGCAACACCATGGGTAGAGTGGGGGATGATTGTTTTAGCGCTGATGATAGGTGGATATTCAATAGGGTTATCTTACCTGCGCAGCCATCGCAAGGCGCTGCCTTTAATTTTATTGCTTGCAGGCTTTGTGATAATAATGCTGGGGCATGCTATCTTAAACAATATAGCCGAAGCGATTATTGTGCCTTTGGGTGGGTTAACAATAGCCCTGGCGCATTATGTAAATAATAGATATGTTGGCGTTTGCAGGCATACGCCGCTGCGCTATAAGTAGGTTGGGGATCTAAAATCCCAGCTCGCCACGTTCTATAACCGCCGAATCGCAAATATAAGTTGGTACAATCCCTGTTGCTATTATCCTGTTTTCGGCATCAAGCGGCTGGGTGTTGCCCGATAGTACCAAAACAGTATCGAGCCCAAATTTATTGGCGCCTAAAATATCAGTTTGCAGGGTATCGCCAACCATCACTATATCTTTTTTACTGATGGGGCCTTGCTCGCGCAGCAGATCATAAGCAAACATGAACATTTGCGAATCGGGCTTGCCAAAACGGATAAACTCTTTCCCAACAATTGCTTCAATCATGCTGGCCAAACCACCAACCGCTATGGATACATCATGCTTGGTTCGCGGATAGGCGCGGTCTGTATTGGCAACAATTGCTGGTATAGTTCTTTTGCGCAAAATATTTACGGCCTTATTCAAATCATCAAACCAGTCAAAACCCTCATCGTCTAAAAATACAAGGGCGTTTACCTTATCAATATTATCCTCGTTTATAAGGCTTACGGGTAGCGTGTGCAAGCCAGAGCTATCAATATAATGTGCCGAATCGGGAGTGCCCAAATAGGCTACAATGCCGTCGTTCACTTTCAGGTCAAGATAATCCTTAGTAAGCATGCCCGATGATATGATTCTGTTGGGAGTTACGGCAAGCAGGCCTTTTGTATTATATGATTCTGCCAGTTGCGCAGGGCTCCTGGAAGCATCATTGGTAACGATGTAATATTCTTTATTTTGTTGTTCCAGGTAATCAAAGGTTCGCTCTATACCCGGCAGCAGGCCCTTATAGGTTTTTAATACGCCAAATGCATCAAAAAAAATAACCTTATACCTGTCAATAATGGATTTAAAGTTTTCTATTTTTTTCATGCTTGAGTTTAATGTAGTTATTAGGGTGCAATATGCTTAAATATTAAAGTATTGCCTATTTTAATTTAAGTGCTTCAATAATTTTTTCCGCGTCAAAATCCCTGTCGACTGATGGAAGGTAGATATTAAAGGCCTCTGATTGTAATTTCTGCGCATACTGTTCGCTAAAAAAGTGCTTGCCATCCTTGATCACATAGTTTAAAATAAAAAACCGGTAAGCCTCCTTCATAAACCTGATCTCATCTGCAGTAAGGGGATTTATCTTGTGATATTCTTTTAAAAACAGGATGAACCTGTCTTCCATCATCGTATTGATCACATAGCTGAACACCGTACGATCGCCAACATCAGATACCACGCGGCTGAAGAAATAAAAATCAAGCACCCGGTAACTCATCCTGAACCAATCATAATCCCAACGGGAATAAAGTTCCAGGCTTGGGGTTACCGAAAAGTTGCCAATATTCCAGTCGATAAATACCGGGATGATCTCGAATGAGCTCATGTTGTATTTCGAGCGGTTCTTCATAAAGGTTTCGCAATGGTATTTCAAGAAATCAGCTTGCATGGCAGTGCCAAACTGTTGCTCGTTAGTCTCCAGCTGATTCATCAAGGCTGAAATATCAGTACGCAGGGTCTTTGATGATTTAGGTAATACATTTTTTACCCTTGAGCAAGCCTTATGAAACTTGCCCACTTGCTGGCCCAGCTTTTTAATCTGATTGTCATCAAGCCTGCGCGGGAGCCTGTTAAGGATCCTTGTTGGGTTGTAAAACACCACCCAGGCATCTGTTTTGCCGTGCTTATAATGGTAAATATATACTCTGTTGTTTTTTAACAGGGAACGGGCCAGTAAATTTTCAAACGGGTAGAGCAGGTTGTTGGCTAAAGTTTGAATGATACGATGATCTTCTTTAAAGTTTTCAAACTTACCAAAATAAGATAGTTTAGCTATGATGATATCATCATCATCAAAAGTGATGCGGTATACATGATTAGTAGATACCATTGCGCTGATATCTTCAATGAGCTTGATGGTTTTTGAGGCATCATAGCCTTCCCATGCTTTTTTAACAATGATGGAATAATCCATTTTTTAACGTTGGTTTATAATTGGAATTTTGCGGGGGCAAATGTGCGCAATAATAATCAAATTGTTGTTTGTCTGAACCGCGATTAAGCGGATTTTTCGGATTAAGGGATTTTACTTGCTTATTTAATCCTTAGATTTTTAATCCGGGTTGAATTTTTTATTTAATAATCGTTTAAATGTCAGTGATTTACTGCCAAAGTTAATCAGGAGGCCAATTTCCATATTATAAGCTTCAAGATAGTTTAATCCCTGTGCCAGATGGACGGGTTCTAACTCAATGATTGCTTTAAGTTCCACCATAATCAGCCCTTGAACAAAGAAATCAACCCGCCGTTCCCCAATTTGTTCATCTCTGTAATAAATTGGCATCGCTTTTTCACGTTCAAAAACCAGTCTGTTAAAAGCCATTTCTAACTCAAGGGCTTTTTGATATTTTTTTTCCTGGAATCCGTTACCAAGCGTAGCATGAACTTTCATGGCACATCCTATAATTTTTCGGGTAATTTCATCATGTTTCAGTTGATCCATAGTTGCTATGTTTTTTACCTGATTTTTCTGTCTGAATCGGGATTAAGCATATTTATGAGTTTTTAAATACAACATGCTGATCAAAATCCAAAAAACCGATAAATCTGCTTAATCCCGGTTCCAACTATATGATTTCAAAATACCTCTTCAACTCCCAGTCAGTAACATGTTTAGCATATTGGCGGTGTTCCCATAGCCGGGTTTGGGTAAAGTGCTCCACAAAGCCTTCACCAAAAAGCTCTTTGGCTATCTGCGAGTTTTTCATATCTGTAGCAGCCTCATACAGGTTTTGGGCAAGCACACCATTGCTTTTATCCTGGTAGCCATTGCCTACAGTAGGTTGTATGTTTAAAGGCAATTTGTTTTTTATGCCGTATAAGCCAGAAGCAAGCGCGGCTGCAATAGCCAGGTAAGGGTTGGTATCTGAACCTGGTATTCGGGTTTCCAGCCGGGTGTAGCCGGGTGTGGTGTTTATAACACGGAGTGCTGTGGTGCGGTTATCTACTCCCCAGGTAATGGTTGTTGGCGCCCAGGCACCCTCAACCAGGCGCTTGTAACTGTTTACGGTTGGCGCATACATAGGCAACAGGTGCGGCATGCAGTACAGCTGGCCGGCAAGATAGTGCTTATGCAAATCGCTCATTTTATTCGGGTCATCGGCATTGTAGAAAAGGTTGTCGGCCTTATCCTTACTCCATAGGCTTTGGTGGATATGGCCGCTGCAGCCAGGTAAATTCTCATTCCATTTAGCCATGAACGATGCCATAATACCGTGTTTATAGGCAATTTCCTTAACGGCGGTTTTAAAAAGCACCGCTTTATCGGCAGCGGCTAAAACTTCATCGTGGGCAATGGCCGCTTCGTAAACACCCGGACCTGTTTCGGTGTGCAAGCCTTCAATTGGGATATTAAATTGGGTAAGCAGGTTAAACAGGTCATAGTAAAAATCACTGTTTTGTGAGGTGCGCAGTATAGAGTAACCAAACATTCCCGGCGTAAGGGTATTGATGTTGGTGAAATCCTTATCGTTGATTGATTGTGGCGTTTCCCTGAAGTTGAACCACTCAAATTCCTGTGCAAATTCGGCATGGTAACCCAGGTCTTCACACTCTTTTACTATCTTTTTTAATAAACTACGGGGGCATGCCGGTAATGCGGTGCCATTTGGGTCGCTGTAATCGGCTAAAAAGAAAGGTATATTATCCTGCCATGGTATGTTACGAAGGGTATTTAAATCGATACGGCAAAGTTTATCCGGATAGCCGGTATGCCAGCCGGTAAGCTTTACGTTATCATAACAAACATCATTGCTATCCCATCCAAAAACTACATCGCAAAAACCATAGCCACTTTGCAGGCCTTCGAGAAATTTTTTGGGGTGGATCACCTTACCGCGTAAAACGCCATCAATATCGGCAAAGGCAAACTTTATTTTTTGGATGTTATTTTCTTCTAAATATGTTTTGATCTGTTCTGGATTCATGGTATAAAATATACGGCCGGTTTCAATTTAGCAAGATAGCCATTATGATGTAAACATAAAAAAACTGCTCCGGATGTTATATCCATTCATACGAATTAGGCCTTACCTTTGTTTGAGGTAGGTTTTATTTATGGCAACAATTAACCAGTATTTATTTGTTTACGGAACGCTGCTCATGAGCGGAAATGAGTTTGCCGATTATTTGCAAGCGCATTGTAAACTACTTGGGCAAGGCAAATTTAAAGGCAGGCTTTATAATGCCGGTGAATATCCGGGTGCTATTGCCGATGCAAGCACAGACCAGTATGTTTACGGCAGGATATATTTAATTGACAATCCTCAAAAGGTGTTGGAAGTAATTGACAGATATGAGGGTATTGGCGCAAACGAGCCGCATCCGCATGAATATACAAGGGAGTTGATTAAGGTTATAAAGGATGATGAAGTAATTACCTGCTGGGCTTACTTATATAACTGGCCGGTGAACAGGCTTAAACAAATTGCCGGTGGTAACTACGTACAATACATCAAGACCAAAACCAAATAAATGGGTTCAAAAAAAATCCCCTGATTCTTTTAAGATCAGAGGATTTTAGAAAATTATATATGTGGGGGATTAAACTTTAGCTGATTTTACAGTTTTGATAATCACAGCAGCAACTTTGTAAGGATCGGCAGCCGAGTTAGGACGACGATCTTCAAGGTAACCACTCCAGTTATGATCCACTGTATACAATGGGATACGGATAGAAGCACCACGATCAGAAACACCATAACTGAAATCATTGATAGATGCAGTTTCGTGTTTACCTGTTAAACGTAATTCATTATGAGCACCATATACGGCAACACACTCAGCAACCGCAGGGCGGAAAGCTTCGCAGATAGCTGTAAAAGTTTCTTTGCTGTTTGCAGTACGTAAAGTAGTGTTTGAGAAGTTAGCGTGCATACCAGAACCATTCCAATCCAATTCACCTAACGGTTTGCAATGCCAGTTGATAGAAACGCCATAGCTTTCGCCAATTCTTTCTAATAAATAACGTGCTACCCAGATTTGGTCACCAGCTTCTTTTGCACCTTTAGCAAATATCTGGAATTCCCACTGACCTGCAGCTACCTCAGCATTTATGCCTTCAACATTTAAGCCAGCATCTAAACATACGTCTAAGTGCTCTTCAACAATTTCACGACCATATGCGTTGTTTGCGCCTACTGAGCAATAGTAAGGACCTTGTGGACCTGGGTAACCACCAGCCGGGAAACCAAGAGGTTTGTTTGTTTTAGGATCCCATAAAAAGTATTCCTGTTCAAAACCAAACCAAAAATCGTTATCATCATCCATGATGTGTGCACGTCCATTTGATTCATGAGGCTCACCTTTTGAATCCAAAACTTCGCACATAACAAGGTATGCGTCTTTTCTTTGAGGATCAGGACATATAAAAACAGGCTTTAATACACAATCAGACGAACCACCTGGTGCCTGTTCGGTTGAAGAACCATCAAAGCTCCATAGCGGACAATCTTCTAATTTACCGCTGAAATCTTTTTCAATCTTTGTTTTGCTACGCAGGCTTTGTGTTGGTTTGTACCCATCAAGCCAAATGTACTCGAGTTTAGTTGCCATTTTTAATTAATTTGTAAAGTTGGGGTTCTATTGATAGTTTTTGTATTAATCTCGCCAATTAATAAGGCGAATTTAAATTATTTTTACAAAAATCACTACGATTTAATGATTTTTTTATAATTTTTTTCAACAAACACTATTAATTAACTACAAATACATAATAATTAACCCGATAAATGGCTTTTTTAGCAATTTTATATTTTTGTATTTCTTAAATCGTGGTTTTTTACGAAAAGTGTAAAGTATTAGCCATTTAAGCCAAAAAGGGCTGTTTATGCGGATAGAACTATTCTTTTTTTAGTTAATTAATCCTTTTCACTTAGCTTTTGAGATACGTTTTTTAGATTTTTATCCAACTCTTCGGCCGAATACAATAAATACTTGCGTGTTTTAAGCAATTCTTCTTTTGTTTCACTATCCTTCATCAAATCAAGCAGGCCTAAGATATTTGACAGGTGGTTACGTACCTCATGGGAGTTTATAGAAGCCAGTTCCTGTTTTTTTGCTGCAAATAGCAATTGCTCGTAATCTCTTTTCTGTCGGCTGTTGCGGTAAAAAATAGCAACAATTATAACTGCTAAAACTGCCAGTGCAATAGCAAATAGCATCCATAAACGCTCCCGCTCATATTTGAGTAGGTTTACATAATAGAGGCTTTGCACTTCATTGATTTTTATCTGGGAAGATTTATCACCTACCTGCAATAGGTTGTTGATGTTTTGTTTTAATTCTCCCAATGCCAGTTTAAAGTTGTAGGCGGCAAGCTTTTCGTCGTTTTTAAGCTCGGCTATTTGGCCAAGTACTTCATATAGGTGGTATTTTATTTCGGGATGGTTTTTTTGAGATGGTTTGGCCAATTGCTTTTCGGTCATGTATTGGGCCGAATCTATTTGTCCGTTACTATAATAGGCATCTGCAAGCATTTGCTCCTCCAGGTCGCTTTTTACATAAAGGCTATCTTTTAATAATGTATTAATTTTCTTTATGGCGCCTTTATAGTTGTGTTTTAATAAATCAAGATAGTAGCTGGTACGTTTTTGATAGGTATGTAATTTGTACGTTCGGTTTTTGGGGCCAAATAGTTTTTCATGACAAAGCCTTAAAGAATCGTAATTTTTGGTCCTGAAATAGTTCTCGGCTTTATTATAGGTTATCAGACTCAAAGCATTGAGGCGATTGATCTTGTTTTCGTCAATAATGCGTTGCGCCTGGTTAAGGTAGGATAGCGATTGGCCGTAAAGACCACTCTTATAATATATATCAGATATATTGACATCTAACAATGCCTCTAAATAAGGATCATTTAATTTTTTTACTTCATTCTTTGCCAGCCCATAGCTTGATACTGCTCCAATGGAATTTCCTTCGTCGGTTTGTAAAAAGGCGAGATGGGTAAAATAATCAAAAAGAAGCAGGTGGTCGCTGCTTTTGTGCGCCTCATCTATGGCTTTTATTAAGGCGTTTTGTGATTCCTGGAGGTTTTCAAGCCGTCGCTGATATATACTTTCCATAAAGTATGATATTGATTCCCTATGCTCGAAATTATATTTCGTAAAAGTATCGGTGATGGCTTTCTTTTTAGCATCAAGTTGATCCAGCGGTGAATTTTGAAAAAAAGTTTTAATGTACATGATTACTTTTCTTTCCCGTTTCTCCTGATCTTTCAGTAAAATATAATCAGCCAGGCTGTCTTTTTTAACAGAGGGCTGGGCAAAAGTCGCTTTAAATGAGCACAGTAATAAGATTATTATAGCAAGACTAATTTTTTTCAAAGTGGAAGCAATTTAGGATAAAAATACACTCGCCGGTGATAAAACCAAACATATAATAAAAATTAACGGGTTAGTTATCAAATATTTACAATAATATGCAACAATATTTAATTTGTGTTTGTAACACCAAGTATAGCGCAATTAAGTTTGAGAGAAAAATATTAATTAAGCTTTTTACTGGTATCTGCCTCAAAATCAGCGTAAATGAATTAATTCGATTAACTATAATTTAATATTGCTTATCGATTGGTTAAAACTATCCCCGTGGTTATCTTTTTTTTCGTAATATTTGATTGAGGCATTTATTATAATTACTATTGTACTAAATACTATCCGTTTTTTTAAAATTATGAAAAAATTTACATTTCTATTGATGGCAGTTATCGCCACAGGCTACTTTTCCTGCAAAAAAGACAATGCAGCTCCTGCTCCTTCAAAAACTACAATTAAGAAGGAATTATCTCTTAAGAGAGATACAATTACTGAAAGGTTAACTGTCAGGAAAGACACAATTACTGAGTAGTAGCAAAACAAAGCGGATAAAATTATGGGGAAACTAACTATCAAATTTCTCCAGTAGTTTTAAAAGTGTTTCAAAATCCTTGGGATAGGGGGCATGAATAGTGACCTCTGTCTCAGGATTAATTTTAAATGTTACCTCGTAAGCGTGCAGTGCAAAGCGTTTCATAATTGGTAACTCCTCCTGATCCTTGCCTAAACGGTATTTTCTTTTTATTTTGGATAAAAAAACAGGCTCGCCTTTGTACATTTCGTCCCCGGCTATTGAAGCCCTTTGAGTTGCCAGGTGTATCCTTATCTGGTGCATGCGGCCGGTTACCGGGCGGCATTCTACTAATGTATAGTGTTTAAAATATTTTAATGACTGAAACCAGGTTTCAGCACGTTTACCTTCCTGGCGGCTAATGGTTACATTTCCTTTGCCCACATTTAATATAGGCAGATCTATCAGTAAATTATCAAAAGTATGAGTGCCATCAATAATAGCATGGTATACTTTTTTTACCTGCCGTTTTTCAAACTGCATGCTCACCATCCGGTAAGCTTCGGGGTTTTTAGCGATGATCAAAGCGCCGGAAGTCTCCTTATCTAAACGGTGACAAATCTGGGCATCTTCCCAATAGCCTTTTGCCAACCTCAGTAAATTTACCTCGCCTCCTTCGCGTTCATCAAGCGAACTTAAAAAAGGTGGCTTGTTAACTACAATCACATCATCATTCTCAAACAGTATCAGATCGGCAAACTTCGGAAATTTCATATTTTATATATAGCCGGCAAAAGTACGGTTTATAATTTAAACAGTTATCACAGTATCAGCTTATTGAATCATCATTTGTTAATTCACTGTAAAACAAAGTTTAATTATAACGGTTATTATTAAATAACAAATTAATATTTACCTTTTATCTATAAAAACATCATGAGTACCAACGCAACCAAACCTGAAGAAAAGGGATTTTTTGAAAAGGTTAAAGAAACTATAGAAAGTCTTTGGGATGGCACCAAAGACACAGCAGAGGATGTAAAAGAAGCAGCCGAGGAGAAACTGGAAGATTTGAAAGAGAAAGTAATCTCAAAAAAAGCGACGGCCAGCAAAAAGGTTTCAGATGAAAAAGCATCAATAACAGCAAAAGTTACCGCAACTGCTGATAAGGCTAAGGTGGCGGCTACCGACTTGAAAACTAAAGCTGCCGAAAAAGCTAAGGCAATTGTTCAGGAAGCTAAAACTGAAACTGCAATAGCTAAAAAAGCAGCAGCTGATGTTAAAGCGAAAGCAGAAACCAAAGCAAAAGCTATTACTGCCAAAGCAGAAGCCGACATTAAAGGCGCTAAAAAAGCAGTGGCAGCCAAAGCCGCAACCGCCGTTAAGAAAAAGACCAGTACAACTAAATAAGCTTTGTTAATTATATATAAGGAAAAGCGTTGGATGAATGTTCGACGCTTTTTTTATTGGTAAGTAATTCTTTTGCTTACTTAGTTTTTGATGTGTTCTTAGCATTTAACAGGTGCAGGCAGAAGATTTTTTCAACTTTTTTATTTTAAATGTAAGGTTTACATTTATTTTTTTACTTTTGAAACGTAAAGGGTACAAACCAATTACCCGTGGCCAATAAAACCTGTACAAAAATACAATGGACAATAACAGTTTTGATCTGAAAGAGCATCCGCATAGCCGTTTAAATATTTTAACCGGTGACTGGATTTTAGTATCGCCTCATCGTACCAAACGCCCATGGCAGGGTAAGGTGGAGGCAACCCAAGCCGATGAAAGACCTCAGTATGATGCGCAATGTTACCTTTGCCCCACAAACAAACGGGCTGACGGTAGTGAAAATCCCGATTACAAAGGAAGCTTTGTTTTTACAAACGACTATTCGTCATTATTGCTGAACACACCGGATGGTGGTTTAAATGATGATGAGTTATTAGTGGCTAATAGCCAAAAGGGAATTTGCAGGGTTATCAGTTTTTCGCCCAGGCATGATCTTACTTTGCCGCAGATGGAAACAGCCGCGATCAGGAAGGTTGTTGATGTTTGGCAATCTGAATTTGAGGATCTTTCATCATACCCATGGATAAAACACATCCAGATATTTGAAAACAAAGGTGATATTATGGGCTGTAGCAATCCGCACCCACACGGCCAGATCTGGGCTCAAAATAGTATCCCTGTAGAGGTAGCCAAAGAAACCCAGCAGCAGAAAAATCATTTCGAACAAAAAGGCCGCAGCCTGCTTGGCGATTATATTGCATTAGAACTAAAACGCCAGGAACGCATTATTTTCGAAAATGAACACTTTGTGGTATTGGTTCCTTTTTGGGCGGTTTGGCCTTATGAAGCCATGATAGTAAGCAAAAGGCACATTACCAGTATTGTTTATTTTACGGATGATGAAAAAACAGCCCTTGCTGATGCTATTAAAAGACTAACGGTTAGGTATGATAATATGTTTGAAACATCATTTCCGTACTCTGCCGGGATGCATCAATCGCCGGTAAATATGGGCGAACACCCTTACTGGCATTGGCACATGCATTTTTATCCGCCTTTGTTACGATCAGCAACGGTAAAAAAATTCATGGTTGGTTACGAAATGCTGGCTAATCCTCAACGTGATATCACAGCTGAGTATGCCGCCGAGAGATTAAGGAATTTGAGTGAAGTGCATTATAAGGTTAAAGGATAAGCAAAAAATACTAATTTTAAACCAACCATAAAAAACCTACTTATGAATCATTTATTTAAAAATCTATCATTAATAATGTTGCCGGCCTGTTTATCTTTGGCCGCCTGTAATCAAACTTCAACCCAAAAGAAAACAAACGACATGACGGATAGTACCAAAACCACCGCTGCAGCATTTGAAAAAACAATCGATGGAAAACAAACCCACTTATATACCCTTAAAAACAAAAATGGGATAACTGCCACTTTCACCAATTATGGTGGTCGTATAGTTAGTTTATTAGTGCCCGATAAAACCGGTAAGCTTACTGATGTTGTTTTGGGATTTGAGAGTGTGGATGGTTTTGTAAATTCAACCGAGCCTTATTATGGTGCAACCATTGGCCGTTATGGTAACCGTATTGCCAAAGGTCATTTTAAATTGGATGGTAAGGATTATCAATCATCTATCAACAATCCGCCAAATACCCTGCATGGCGGTAAAAATGGTTACCAGAGTGTAGTTTGGGATGCCAAACAGATTGATTCATCAACACTGGAACTTAGTTACTTGTCTAAAGATATGGAAGAAGGTTTTCCGGGCAACTTAACTGTAAAAGTTATATACAGCTTAACTGATAATAATGAGTTTAAATGTGTTTATGAAGCGCATACAGATAAAAATACTGTAGTTAACCTAACTAATCACGCGTTTTTTAACCTAAATGGCGAAGGCAGCGGTACCATATTAAACCACCTGGTACAGGTTAATGCTGATAACTATATTCCTGTTGATGCGGGTTTGATCCCTACCGGGAAAATTGAAAGTGTAAAAGGCACCCCGTTTGATTTCACCAGCCCCGAAACTATTGGCAAAAGGATAAATGATAATAACGAGCAGTTGAAAAATGGCAAAGGTTATGATCATAACTATGTACTGAACAAACACGATATTACAACCCCGATAGCTACAGTAATTGGCGATAAAAGCGGTATAAAAATGGAAGTATATACCGAGGAGCCAGGTTTACAGTTTTACAGCGGTAACTTTATGCAGGCCAAAAATGCCATGAAACGCGGTTTAAAAGATGAGTTCCGTACCTCATTTGCTATGGAAACCCAGCATTATCCAGATTCGCCAAACCAACCTCAATTTCCATCAACCGAATTGAAGACTGGCGAAACTTACAAAACACAATCACTATACAAGTTTTCGGTAGTTAAATAAGCTGATAGCTTTTTAGATCTTAAAAAAGGTTCTGCCGTTGGGTGGAACCTTTTTTGTTTTACTGTTTGTTAAAATAGTAGAGACGCATATTTGCGTCTCCAACTGTACAGAGGAGATAGGGGAGCTGTTGAATTTGCAAGCAGGAAACGCAATTGTGCACTTCTCCCGGCAGCATTAATGTAACCTAAATATTAACCCTAAAACAAGTTAAAATCATTTCGCAACGCAGCCTATAAATTATTATTTTAAAAGTGTACCTTTGCGCCATTATTTTCTTGAAAACAAAGCACTTAATTTTTACGCTTTCTGCTTCAACGACAATAAAATTAAATTAATAGCATGAAAAAAATTGTCGACTACAGGAAACTTTTGGGCGTAAACGAAGCTGCCGAATTACAGGAATTAAAAACCAACTACCGCAACATGATGAAAACCTGGCATCCGGATAAATTCCAGGATGAAAGCAGGATTGAGGCTGAGGAGAAAAGTAAAACCATCATTGAAGCATATCACTTTTTGGTAAGTATTGCTCCCGAAACCCGCGGTCAATCGTTAAACGAATACACGCTTACAACTTCTTCATCAAATATTGCTGATTTTGAATATAAATCGCAGGTGTTAAAAATTACTTTTTTAGATGGCAATGCCTATGAATACTTTGATGTACCAAAGGCAGTTTATATAAAGCTGATTAATGCCGATTCGCCTGGAAGGTTTGCCCGGAGGCATATCTATAACGAGTACGTTTACAGAAGCGTAAATAAACTGGTGGCTACAGCGTAGTTACCGGTTATTTAATCGTTCATAATCTTCAATAGTATCGATATCAATAGCTCCCAGGGCAAAAGGTACCGATACTACATCATCAGGATATGAATTGATCAGTTTTTTTGCTCCTTCATTCCCTGTTAAACTTTTAAGGTGAGGGAAATATTTTTCATCAAATAAAGCAGGCACACCAAAAGTGCTTTTGTATTCGCATGCTACAATACCACTATCGTTTTCTGTTTTTCGTTCGGTTAGCTGGTAAATAAGTAAGGGGTCTACAAATGGCTGGTCGCATAACATTAACAAAACTGATGTTGTTAAGGGTTCAAGTCTTTGCAGTTCTGATATCCCTAATCTGATAGATGAGGCCATACCTTCCTGCCATTGGGGGTTGTAAACGATATTCACCTGTTGGTCAGATATATGGGGTCTTATCTCCTCCTCATTGGCTCCCAGTACTACCAGTACCGCTTCACAGCTGGCAGAAGTGATTGCAGTTTGGATAGCTCGCTGCAGTAAAGTTTTCCCCTGGTAGATAAGGTTCTGTTTAGGCGATCCAAAGCGGCTTGAAGAGCCCGCAGCGAGTATAATTATCCCGGTCATTGGCTTAATTGGTTATCGGTTATATCATAGGCTGCCGTATAATTTGTTCCGGTTCGCGGTTATGGATATTGGTTTTGTAACGTAACGATGTACCTGCTCTTTTCTTTAAAACTGCCTGCATTTCGGCAATGATGGATAGCGCAATTTCATCAGCATTTTCTGATCCAATATCTAAACCTGCCGGTCCAAATACGCTTTCTAATTGTTCTGAAGTAATTTTTACGCCTTCATCGGCAAACTCATCCAGCATTCTTTGCAAGCGTTTTTTTGGTCCCAGTATCCCTATGTAAGAGATGCTGAGCGATAGCAGCTGCTTTAATACGCACTGATCGTAATTATAGTTGTGTGTCATCAGCATAATTACAGTACGTTCATCAATAATAATCTGTGGCAACACGTTTTCTGGTTTTGATATGATAATCTTTTCCGCAAGCGGAAACCTTTCAGGAATGGCGTAGTTTGACCGGCCATCAACCATATATATCAGCCAGCCCAATGTAGCCGCTATTTGCACTAATGGTATAGCATCATTACCTGCGCCAAATATGACTAATGAAACCGCAGGTTGCATCAATTCAATAAAGCAGGTGAATTTATCGCCATATAAATAAGTTTTGGTTACCGAGTTGCCGTTTACCAGTACATTTTTTGCATCTGTAAGTAATGCATCTTTAATCTCATCGTCAGGAAACTCTCCAATTATCCGTTCATCCTTACTAAGCAATAAACAGGTGCCCGGTTGTGCTGCCTGTTTGTTGTTCATGGTAAAAAGCGTAACAAGCACAACAGGCTCGCGCTTGCTCAAAAACAACTTAAAAAGGTTGATCGGGTTATCCTGTTTTTTGGCAAAAATAGGCTCAATCAAAATATGGATGATGCCATTACAGCCCAGGCCCACACCCAATTTAGCATCATCATCGTCGGTAGTATCATAAGTAACCAGCATAGGCTTGTTTTGAGCCATTACCAAGCGGGCTTTGCGCAGGGCATCGCCTTCAAGGCAACCACCACTTATGGCTCCGGTAAGCTGCCCATCCTCAGTGATCAGCATGCGGGCGCCTGCCCGGCGGTATGAGGAGCCTTCCACGTGTACAACCGTGGCCAACGCTGTTTGCAAGCCAATTTTATCTGCCTTATCAAAGGCGTTCACGATGTCTTTTAATTCTTTCACGTAGTAAATTCGATAATATTCTTGAATAGACTAATATTCTCAATTCTAAGCTATAAAAAGTACATTTAAACCACAATGGTCAAATTTGTAATTTTTATTTTTACAGTAACGATCATTAAACTTAAAAACCTCAAATTTGTTAATTAAATTGTATACATCGTAAATTTTATAACTTGCTGATAGATAATCACGGCCGAAAGATCAATTACCTCCGCCTTGCGGTGACGGACAGGTGCAACTTGCGCTGTTTTTATTGTATGCCCGAGGATGGCCTTAACTGGCTGTCGCGTAAGGAACTGATGAGTTACGAGGAAATGCTGCAAAGCTGTGCCCTGTTGGTAAAAATGGGTATTCAAAAAATTCGCATTACCGGTGGCGAGCCCTTTGTACGTAAAGATATCATGACTTTGCTCAGTTCTATTTCACAACTGGATGGTTTACAGGATCTCAGTATTACTACAAATGGAGTATTAACGGCACCATACGTACCCGAACTAAAAAAAATAGGTGTACGCTCTGTAAACCTAAGTTTGGATACACTGGATGCCAATCGCTTTTTTACCATTACCCGCCGCGATGAGTTTGCCAATGTAATGGCAGCTTTGGATGCATTGCTGCAACATGATATGGAGGTGAAAATAAATGCTGTGGTAATGGATGGTAAAAACACACAGGATATTATTCCGTTGGTTGAAATGACTAAAGATTTGCCCGTAAGTGTAAGATTTATAGAAGAGATGCCCTTTAATGGCGACGGACACGTGTACACTGGTTTACAGTGGGACTATGTACGGATCCTGGATGAGATCAAAAGCAAATATCCCCAGATCCAAAAACTAACAGATCCGGCTTATTCCACATCATATAATTATCAAATACCGGGTCATAAAGGTACAATTGGAATTATTGCAGCTTATTCGCGTACGTTTTGCGGCACCTGCAACCGAATCCGGATTACCCCACAAGGCGAATTGAAAACCTGTTTATATGATGATGGGGGTTTGAATATTAAGGATTTGATGCGGGCTGGTACCAGCGATGATGACTTGCAAACTGTTTTGCTAAACGCATTTGGAAACCGCGCTAAAGATGGCTGGGAGGCCGAAAAACTGCGCGTAATACACCCGGGGCTCCATGAATCAATGGCCTCTATTGGCGGATAGTAAGCTGAAAGCTGATGCAATGACGGTTTTTATATTTATACACTTCGAAGATTAAGGAAAACGCTTTAGGCTTTCTGCCTTTAGCTTTTAACTAAAACTATGACAACTGTTGAACAAGCCGAAAAACTAATACTTGCCCAAATAAAGAATTATGGCGAAGAAACCATACCCTTTGAATTGGCATTAGGTAAAGTACTGGCCGAGCCTATAAAGGCAGATCGTGATCTGCCTCCTTTTAACCGGGTAACTATGGATGGCATAGCCATAAATTACCAAGCCATTCAAGAGGGTATCAGAACGTTCCGTATCAAGGCAACCCAGGCCGCGGGCGATGAACCAATAGAAATTACTGAGTTAAACGAGTGCATCGAGATCATGACCGGGGCGGTATTGCCTGTATCGGTCAATACAATTATCCGGTACGAAGATGTAGAGATCAGGGCAGGATTGGCCAGTATTCACGTACAGGAGATTAAACAAGGCCAAAATATTCATGTACGGGGCGCTGATAAAAAGCAGGGTGAAGTACTGGCAGCATCGGGCCAATTGGTTTCGCCGGCAATCATCAGCCTGGCTGCATCCGTTGGTAAAACCCATTTACTGGTGAAAAAAATGCCTAAAGTGGTTATTATTTCATCGGGCGATGAACTGGTTGATGTACATGAAACGCCATCACCATATCAGATCCGCAAATCCAATAGCTATACTGTAAAAGCAGTTTTGCAGCAACAGGGGCTCCAACCAGATATTTTGCATATTCCGGATGATCCCGAAATTACGAAGGCACAGATACAGCAATGCCTGCTAAATTATGATGTGCTGCTGCTAAGCGGTGGCATTTCGATGGGGAAATTTGATTACATCCCACAGGCACTGGAGGATCTGCATGTAGAAAAAACTTTTCATAAAGTAGCGCAACGCCCCGGTAAGCCGTTTTGGTTTGGTACATACCAGGGCAAAGTACTGGTCTTTGCATTTCCAGGCAACCCGGTGGCCACATTCATGTGTTTGCATCGTTATTTTTTAACATGGTTAAGAGCAACTTTAGGCTTGCCGCAACAACCGCATGTTTATGCTGTAATAGATAAAGATTTTCGGTTTCAGCCGGCTTTGCAGTATTATTTGCAGGTAAAATTGAACAGTAATATTCAAGGGCAGTTAATAGCTTCGCCGGTAGAAGGAAATGGTTCAGGTGATTTTGCTAACTTAGCAGATACCGAAGCATTTTTAGAATTACCTATGGAAAGGGAAGATTTTAAAAGGGGAGAGGTGTTTAGGATATGGAGATTTGTCTGAACCGGAATTTCAGGAATTTATAGAATTTCCTGAAATATTTCCGCAAACATAAATTACCATTGGCAAAGCAATTCTTAAATTCTAAAAATTCGTTTAATTCGAGTTCAGATAAAATTGAATATGTTAACCCATATAGATAAACAAGGCAACCCATCAATGGTTGATGTATCTGCAAAGCAGGTTACTCATCGCACGGCTACCGCGCGTAGTATTGTTGTTTTGCCGGATGAAGTGCTGCAACATTTAATTGATGGTGATCTGATCAGCAAAAAAGGCCCCGTTTTTCAAACGGCGATCATTGCAGGTATCATGGCCGCAAAAAAAACCGGCGAGCTGATACCGCTTTGCCATCCTTTGGGCATGGATAACTGCCAGGTTACTGTACAGGTAAATGAACAGCAGGAAATAGTGATAGAGTGTACCGCAAGCATTACCGCTAAAACGGGTATTGAGATGGAAGCCCTGGTTGGCGCATCAGTAGCAGCACTCACCGTATATGATATGTGCAAGGCCATGAGCCACGATATTGTGATAAAAGAAACCAAACTGATAGCAAAAACAGGAGGTAAACGTGATTTTAAACGAGCATAGCCCCGAAGGCAAACATAAAAAACACGCCAAACTGGCAAGGCCATCCACAGGGAATTTTGGCAGAAATGAATGGGCAATTGTTGGCGGCCCATGTACAGTAATAAAGTTATTGGCCGATGATATCATAACAGCGTTATCGGCAACCTATAATTGCGCTTATGCCGATACAACTCACAATGATGATGTTGTACAGATGCCGGGCAGGCTTGCAAGCAGGGCTATATTAGATTATACCAACCAGGTAAATTATCAGCAGTTCAACTTTCAAAACCCGCTGATGCCCTACCAGCTTAAGCAGCAATTTGCCAATGCCGACCTGGTATTGGTAAATGGTAACCACCAGCAGGCCAATGCGCAGGCTGTTATTATCGATATTAATAAAAAGGCATCCCTGCAAAAACGGGTTGAACAATTAACCAATGTAAAATTGTTTTTATTAGCCGATAATAGCGATGATCTGTTTGATTTTATAAAGGAGGCCATTCCAAACTGGCAGCAGATCCCCATTTACAAATTATCAGACAGGGAAAAGATAATCGCTTTTTTTGAAACCAATTTGCAACAGGCCAAACCCGTATTAAACGGATTGGTTTTGGCCGGTGGGCAAAGCCTCCGCATGGGTTTTGATAAGGGCAACGTAAATTGGCATGGTAAGCCGCAGCGCTACCACATGGCCGATATGTTAAAACCTTATTGTAACGAAGTTTTTATCTCCTGCAGGCCCGGTCAGCAAACAGAGATTGATGTCCAATATCCATCTTTAGAAGATACCTTTACCGGGCTTGGTCCTTTTGGGGCGATATTATCGGCATTTAGGGAAAGGCCGGATAGCGCCTGGCTGGTAATTGCCTGCGACCTGCCTTTAATGGATGAAGGCACTTTGCGTAACCTGGTAGCGTGGCGAAACAGTTCGTCTGTTGCAACAGCCTACCACAGCCCGGTAACTGATTTTCCCGAACCGCTTATTGCTATTTGGGAGCCGAAAAGTTATCCTGTGTTATTGTCGTTTTTAGCGCAGGGATATTCTTGTCCGCGTAAGGTACTTATCAATACAGATATCGCGCTATTGAACGCGCCCGAGCCGGAGGCATTAACCAATGTGAATACGCCGGAGGAACTGGAAAGAATAAAACGGGTTATACACCAAAAAACAGCCACAAACTAATGGATACCAACGATCTGAGATATAGTTGCCAAATAGCATTACCAGGATTCGGCGATGCTATACAAGAACTTTTACAGCAGGCAAAAGTACTGATAGTAGGTGCGGGGGGCCTTGGCTGCCCGGCAGCACAATACCTTACATCAACAGGAGTGGGTACAATAGGCATAGCCGATTTTGATGTGGTATCGGTAAGTAACCTGCATCGCCAGATTTTGTATACACCGGACGACGTGGGGAAGGAAAAAGTTATGCTTGCCTGCGAACGCCTGCAAAAGCAAAACCCGGGTGTAAAACTGGTGCCGCACAGAGAAAAGATCACCTCAGATAACGTTTTGGGAATTGTAAGCCAATATGATATTGTGGTTGATGGTACCGATAACTTCGAGACCCGGTATTTACTAAACGATGCCTGTGTTTTAAGCGGAAAGCCATTAGTTTATGGTGCTATTTACCAGTTTGAAGGCCAGGTAGCAGTATGGAATGTAACGAATAAGGATGGACAAAGATCGCCCAATTACCGTGACCTTTTCCCGCAGGTAGATGCTACCCAGATTCCTAATTGTACCGAGGGTGGGGTGATACCTACACTGGCAGGTATTATTGGCAGCATGCAGGCCAACGAAGTGATCAAATATATCACCAATACAGGTGAGCTGCTTGCCGGCAAAATATTGATCTTTGATGCGCAAAGCATGCAAAGTCGTATTATTAAAATAGGTTCGGTTACCAAAACGCATATCAGGTGCTTAGCTACTACGGTTACTTTTCCAACCATATCTGCGCAGGAACTCAAAAAGCGCATGCAGGAAAATGATACTCTTGAACTAATTGATGTACGTACAATTCAGGAACGTGACGCCTATGATATAGGAGGTACCCATATTCCTTTAGACGAGTTGGAAGAGGACATGCCCTACTTTACCAGTACCAATACTAAAGTATTATACTGCTCAACCGGCAACAGAAGCGCCGAAGCGGTAAAGCTGATCCTGAAAAGGATACCCGAGGCTGATGTGTTATCTCTGGAGGGTGGGTTGACAAGCTATAATGGGATTATTGAGTAATTGAATTAACACGAATTACACGAATTTTTTCGAATTGCACTAATCCAGCATAATTAAAAATGGATTAATCTTTTAGGTTTAGAGCTTAGAATTTAGGATTTAGAGCTTAGGATTTGAAGTTTAGGGTTTAGAGTTTTAAATTCCCCTAAGGATGTGCTGCTACCCAAACCTCGCCATCTTCAAAAGCTTCTTTTTTCCAGATAGGTACAGTTTGCTTAAGGGTATCAATAATATAACGGCAGGCTTCAAAGGCTGCATCCCGGTGTGCAGCGGATACTGCAATGATCACAGGTATTTCGCCAACCTGTAATGTGCCCGTACGGTGATGGATCAAAACTTTCTGCACGGGCCATTTTTCAAAGGCTTGTTTGGCTATCTTTTCCATTTCGCTAAAAGCCATGGGTTCATAAGCTTCAAAATCGAGTTTTAAAACGGCTTTACCTTTGGTGGCATTGCGCACTGTGCCGATAAATACATCTATCCCACCAGATTCTGGCGACATGATCCAATCAATGCATGTTTGTGTATCCAGAGTTTCTGTCGAAAGTAATATTTGTATGTTGTTCATAGCACCTAATCAATTAATGATTTGAAAAAATATTTTGGCGATTCATGGTAACCCTGGCGTTCATAAAAACGATGTGCGCCAACCCTGCGCAAGTGGCAGTGCACTTCTATCCGGTCGCACTTTTTCTCTTTTGCCAAATTGGTAAAATGTTCTTCCAATAATTTGCCAACTCCTTTATCGCGCGCATCTTCATCTACAGCAAAACAGCTTATCCTTGCAAAACTGCCTTTAACTGCCAGTTGTGTTAAAAAATCAAAGGCTATAACCCCTACAACCTTATCCTTCAAAACATACACCAGTACATCAGACCATGGCTGACTTAACATCTGTGCCAGGTTTTCAGGTAAAAAGGCTTCCGTTCCGGGATAGCCCAATTGTGTCAGCAGGTTTGATATGGAAGGCTGATCATCCGCTGTGGCCTTTCTGATGCCCATTTTTTTTAGGATAAATGATTAAGAGAATAAAGAATAAGGAACAAGGATCATGGTTTATATATGTTTAAACGAAAAGAAAATAAGTCCTTAATCCTTGATCCAGAAATCTTTACTCCAAAGATCCTTTATCCAAAAATCCTTGCTTCAATGATTAGCCTCCGCTTACCGGTGGTATAATTGCAATCTCGTCGCGTTCATGAATAGTATCTCCGGGTAAGGCATATTCGTTATTTACGGCAACCATGTATGATGCAAGCTGTTTAAGGCGCGGATATTGCTGCTCAAGTACATATTTTAAATTGTAAATAGTGGCATCATTGGTTAATTCCAGACTAACCAACGAACTTCCGAATATTTCCTTTGTTACTCCAAAAGCAAGTACATTGATCTTCATATCTCAAAATTAGGCCAAAAAAGGCATAAATGCATATGTGAAAGTAAATTTATTAGATACAAACAGCTCCTTTTGGGGGCTTTGAGTCCAAACAACTTGCCGGCTAAATTGTATATTTGAGTATGGCCTGTAAAACCACATACCAAATACCTATTGTTAAAGTTGCTGGTGTAACCAGTATTCAAACAACAGATGCACTTGCTATTGAGGAACCTCTGGAGATCAGGCTGGAGTATGGACAGGAGGGGCAAAGACAGGTTCAAAATATTTCGGTCACCATGCGTACGCCGGGGCACGACGCCGAGTTGGCAACAGGTTTTTTATTTACAGAAGGCATTATCAAAAATGCAGATGATATTGCATCAACTATCCACACCTTTATTGCCTGTGCCGAAAACAAGGAAAACGTGATCCAGGTAAGCCTAAATCCAGGTGTTGTACCTCACCTGCAAAATACAGAACGTAATTTTTATACCACATCAAGCTGCGGCGTATGTGGTAAAGGATCTATAGATGCCATCAGGACAGTAAGTAGTTTTGAGCCGCATGCAGATCATGATACCGTAATTCCTGATATTTTATGCCAGTTGCCAGTGATATTACAAAGGCATCAGCGCGTTTTTGCAGATACAGGTGGCTTGCATGCCTCGGCTTTATTTACCCCACAAGGCGAATTATTATTGCTGCGCGAGGATGTAGGCAGGCACAACGCGCTTGATAAATTAATAGGCGCCGCACTTGGTTATGGTTGGCTTCCGTTACAGCAAACCGTATTGCTTTTAAGCGGCAGGGCAAGTTTTGAGCTGGTGCAAAAAGCCGCCATGGCGGGTATTAATATTATTGCAGCAATAGGCGCGCCGTCAAGCCTGGCTGTACAACTGGCCGAAGAATTTAACATTACCCTGGTAGGGTTTCTGCGTAATGAGCATTTTAATATTTACACTGCGGCGCACCGCGTATTGATATCAAACTATGAAAATACGTATTAAAGGCAACTCATTAAGATATCGGCTTACTAAAAGCGATGTTTCACAACTGGCTGAGGAAGGCCATTTGCAGGAGGAAGTTGACTTTGGGAGCCAACAACTATACTATGCCGTTAAACTGGTTGATGATGATCATATATCATCTATATTCAGGGAGAATACCATTATCCTGTTTGTGCCTAAGCAGGTGATCAAAGAGTTTGCTGATACCGATAAAATAGGGTTTGAAGGCAAACATGGCAATCTGCATTTATTAATTGAGAAAGATTTTACCTGCCTGGATAGTGTGGCCGAAGATCAGAGTGATAATTACCCCAACCCTTTAGCCAACGAAAAATATGAGCAAACAAGACAAGAAACAGCCGGCGGCGGAGAACCCGGAGAGACTGCTCGACCTTAAAGTCACTAAACCAAAAACATGGGCAGCCGGCATTCCTGCTGTAACTGTTGCCATGGTTGATATATTAAAAGAATCTGGCTTTGTGCGTGGCATGGAAGGCCTTTTCAAAATGAACAAAAAGGATGGCTTTGATTGTTCTGGCTGTGCCTGGCCCGATCCTGATGACGATAGGTCGCCCGTTGCCGAGTATTGCGAGAACGGGGCGAAAGCTCTCGCGGAAGAAGCCACCACTAAAAAGCTCACTGCCGAATTTTTTGCCCAAAATTCGGTTGCCGATCTGGCTAAACTGAATGACTATGAGATAGGTAAAAAGGGCCGGATAGCACAACCCATGTATCTCCCAAAAGGTGCTACACATTATGAACCTATTGGCTGGGATGATGCGTTTAAAAAAATTGCCGATAAGCTGAATAGCCTTGCATCGCCAAATGAAGCAGCGTTTTATACATCGGGCCGCACCAGTAATGAGGCATCGTTCATCTACCAATTGTTTATTCGCGAGTATGGTACCAATAACATGCCCGATTGCTCAAACATGTGCCATGAATCAACCAGCTTTGGTTTGTCAGAAGCTATCGGTATTGGTAAGGGAACAGTTACCCTTAACGATTTTTATGATACCGATGTCATTATCATCATAGGGCAAAACCCGGGTACCAACCATCCACGGATGCTTACTGCCCTGGAAAAGGCTAAACACAACGGCTCAAAGATCATCGCTGTAAATCCACTTCACGAGGCCGGGTTAATGGGTTTTAAAAACCCACAAACTGTAAAAGGCTTTATCGGAATAACAACTCAACTGGCCGATCTTTACCTGCAGGTAAAGATCAATGGTGATATGGCCCTGCTTAAGGGAATTGAAAAGCTGCTATACAAAGCCGAGCTGGAAAACCCGGGCAAGGTGTTTGATCATGAATTTATAAAGAACAATACCGAAGGCTACACGGCATTCTTTAACCATTTAAACCAGTTTGATCTGGATAACCTGGCAGATGAATGTGGTATACCCTTAGCGCAGATGGGGCAGGCAGCCGATATGCTGAAGGATAAAACCCGCATCATTATTTGCTGGGCCATGGGCGTTACGCAGCATAAAAACGGGGTAGATACTGTAAAAGAGATTGTTAACCTGGCGCTGTTAAAGGGCGCTATTGGTAAGCCCGGCGCGGGCCTTTGCCCTGTACGCGGGCATAGTAATGTACAGGGTAACCGTACCATGATGATATTTGATAAGCCCACTCCCCAGCAGTTGGATAAGCTTAAAGAGGTTTTTGGCTTTGAGCCACCACGTCAGCATGGGTACGATGTGGTTGAATCAATACAAGCCATGCATGAGGGTAAGCTCAAAGTTTTCTTTGCCATGGGTGGTAACTTTCTTTCGGCTACGCCGGATACCACTTACACGGCTGATGCCATGCGCAAACTCGAAATGTCTGTCCATGTATCAACCAAGCTAAACCGCAGCCATTTGGTGCACGGCGATGAAGCTTTGATATTGCCAACGCTTTCACGCAGTGATAAAGACATGGTTGGGGGCGAGGCGCAGTTTGTGAGCTGTGAAAACTCCATGGGGGTAGTCCAGATGTCGAAAGGCATATTGGAACCCATTTCTAAAGATCTGCTGAACGAGAACCAGATTGTATGTCGCCTGGCTAAAGCTACTTTGGGTAGCCGGTCGGTGGTTAACTGGGATACCTATGCCAATAGTTATGACGCTGTGCGTGATGCCATTGCCAAAGTTATCCCCGGTTTTGAAAGCTATAACCAAAAAGTGCGCGTTCCCGCGGGTTTTTATCTGCCAAACGGACCGCGAACAGGTAAGTTTAACAGTAAGGAATTTGGTGATAAAGTGGGCTTTAATATTGCCGGCTTGCCCGAACACGTAATGGCTGTCGATGAATACCGCATGACCACCATTCGCAGTCACGACCAGTTTAACACTACAATTTACGGATTGGATGACCGTTACCGTGGCGTCCACAATGAGCGGCGGGTGATTTTTATGAATGAACGGGATATAGCCAAAGCCGGTTTCAAAGCAGGCTCACGTGTAGATCTATATAATAATTTTGGCGGGGTTGAACGTGTGGCACGGCTATTTGTGATAGTGCCCTACAACATTCCCGAAGGTAACACCGCTACTTATTATCCCGAAGCCAATGTACTGATCCCGATTGACAGTGTGGCCGAAAAAAGTAATACGCCCACATCAAAACTGGTATTTATCAGCATCAAGAAACACAAAGTAGTTTACACTTTTGAAGATTGATTTTTCATTATATCCAAAGCGCGCCTATTGCAAAGAGCAAAGCAACAGTCATGATCAATGCGCCAAGTTTTAAAAATGTCCAGAAGGTTATGTTTAGCCCTTCGCGGCGCAGTGCAACTAACCACAAGATGGTGGCCAGCGATCCGGTGATGGAAAGGTTGGGCCCCAGGTCAACACCGATAAGGATTGCGCTTTTTACAAGCTCAGGTAAATTGCCCTGTACAGCAGTCCCTGCTATAAGGCCTGCTGGCAGGTTATTCATGAGGTTGCAGGCAACAGCGGTAATTATGCCACTGCCCCAGGCCGTACCCGTTACTGAATTTGCTGCGCTTTGATGAAGCAGGCTGGTTAATGTTTGCGTGATACCTGTTTTATTGAGTGCTTCAACAATTACAAACAAACCGGCTACAAGCGGAAGTACCGCCCATGATACCCCCTTGATCACAATCAACGGATTTTTGCGGGCACTAATAATAACTATCGCCGAAGTCAGTATCCCCGTAATGGCAGTAGGCAAACCCAGTTGAATATCAAATGCCGAAGAAACCAGTAAAATGATGGCTGTTGCCGCAATGCCTATAATAGCCGTTTTACCGCCAGTGGATAGCTTAGGTATAGGTATATCGGTCGCTATTTTTTCCTTCAGGGCAGCCCTTTGCGTAAAACGGAGCATTAAATAGGTAACAACAATGGCAAAAAATGAGGGTAAAGCATATTGATGCAACCAGTGCAGCAAGGGTGGCATGTGGCGGCCATATATCACCAGGTTGGCCGGGTTGGATATAGGTATTACAAAAGAGGCCGCATTAGCAATAAAGGCACAGATAAGCAGGTAGGGAAGAGGTTTGTTAACCCTGGCCGCCTTGGCGGCCGCGGCTACGGCGGGGGTAAGTACAACAGCCGTGGCATCGTTTGATAAAAAGGTGGTAACTACAACACCTACGATATAAATCAATAAAAAAAGCCGGTTTGCAGATCCTTTGGCCATCCTGGTGGCATGTGCAGCCAGCCAATCAAAAAGTTTTTCTTCACGCGCGGTTTCGGCAAGCAACATCATGCCGGTTAAAAACAGGTACACATCGGTGCCTCTGCCAATACCGGTTAGCCCGTCCGAAAAGGAAATAAACCCCAAAACAAGCAATAGCACAGCGCCTGCCAGGGCCCAAACAGCTTCGGGTATTTTAAATGGCCTTATAATAACGCCTGCTATAGCCAAAAAGGAAATTATCCAGATGTAAATATGACTCATATTGTTTTCAAAGATGTTATAATTTAGCCAGCTACAGGAAAAGTTTCTGCATAAAAAATCAACATTAAGCAGCATATACGTTTTATTTTTGTGTTCTTAGGGTCTCTCGCAGAGGACCCTGAGGGGACGAAACGTTTTAAATAAGAGACAAGTGCTTACGGTTTTTTAAAACAGCGTTGTTGTAAAGCCTAAACTAAGATTTAAGCTTTGCGGGTTTAGCAACCTGTAATTTCCGCGTGGAGATAGGTAAAAGTAAGATGGCTCAATTGTTAATGCAAAATGCTCGGCCAGGTAATACTCCGCGCCTGCAGTAATTTTAAATGATAAATGCCTGCGGCTTACCTGCTCTACACTAATTGTTTCTGTGTTAAAATTTACCTTGTCGTAATTATTGATACCTAAGCCGGGTTGCAAAAGGCCAAATAATTTAAAAATTCCCGCCTTGTGGCGATATCCCAAACCGAGAGAAAAAATAGAGGAAGACAGTTTACCCGTGTTAACATTAGTGGGGGAGTTTAAATAAACTTCCTGGTAATGGTTGGTTATCGCATCATAATTAAATCTGATAAATAGGGCATTGCCATCAACCGGCCTAAACTCCAGCGCTGTGGTAAGCATAAAACCTTTTTTTAAATTTAATTTTTGATCATCAACATGGGGGAAACTTAAACCTAACTGGCCTGGAAAATAGAATTTTGACATGATACTATTTTGCCCGTAACCTTTGTTACAATTGATTATCAACAACAAAAAAACAAAATAAATTAGCGGTTGCGATAACTTCATCTTATTGGGATATACTTAACCGCGCGTTACATACGCTTCAGTTTTTGAAAAGGGATTTTAAGTACGTTTATAAACCTGCCATTTGCAGATGGCTCCATATGGGTATCTATCCCAAATACTGTTTCCTGGGGTTCCAGTTCGGCATAAGTGCCAAAAATGCGATCCCAAATACTTAAAACATCGCCGTAATTACAATCGGTATAGGGTAATTTATAATGATGGTGAACCTGGTGTATATTGGGCGTAATAAAAATTAACCCAACAATATTGTTGATATACCTGGGCAGCCTGAATGTGGTATGTGCCACAATGTTTGAGAATGTTTGTACCGTTTGCCGCAGAACAAGAACCGTAGCTACAGGCCCAAGCAAAAATACCCAAAGCATTAAAAAGCTGGTTCTTACAAATGTTTCACCCGGATGCTCCCTTACCGTGGTTGATACATCCACCTTTAAATCGCTATGATGTACAAGATGGAATTTCCAAAGAAAATCAAACTTATGCATAATTACGTGATAGGTATATTCACAAAGATCCATCAGGATAAACAGGCTGATATAATATACCCAGGCGTTTTTATGAAACGGTAAATAATTAATTAATCCCCAATGATGCTGATGGGTCCAAACAGTTATCAGCAATACCAAACTGATCATGAATAACTGGATGGGCAATGCCGTAACAATAAATAGCAGGTTTACGCGGGTATGTTTAAGCTTTTCGCCAAATAAATTATTGGTAAATACCACTTCGCTACCCCATAAAGAAATAAGGATCATGGCAAAATAAATCAGCTGTACTATATCCTGGTGTTTGGAGATATATGATTGAATCGGCATTTGATATTCCTGGGCTATTGCGTTATAAATTAAAGTTGGGGTTATTAATGTTTGTGAAACAATTAAAACAATATACCACTATGTAACAAACATATATACAAATTCTGAGCGAATGTTGAAGAATTGCCTGTTTGTTAATAATTCTTTAATTTATTTAGGTCTTTAAGTTTACAGAGATCCTCAGGAATAAGCTCTTATAAATCAGTTGTGTAATCTGTAATTCTTTTGTCTCCTCAGGTCTCTCGCAGAGGATCCTGAGGCCGTTTGCAAAGTATAATACTATGCAATTGGACCTGCATGGTTCCTCAGGGTCCTCTGCGAGAGCCCCTGAGGGGACGAAAGTTTACAGAGGTCCTTAGAAGCAAGCTCTTATAAATCAGTTGTGTAATCTGTAATCCTTCTAAATATCTATCCGCCCAAACAAAATTGACGCATAATGTTTTTATCAATAAAAAAACATTATGTCATTTGATCAATACCACGAACCCGTAAACGAACTATCTGCCGAAACGCGCACTTTTGCCAGGATGATTGTTTCCCTTACCGAAGAAGCCGAAGCCATTAACTGGTACGAGCAACGCATATCTGTTGAAACCGACAAAGATGCTAAAGCCATTATGCAAAATGCCCAGCAGGAAGAATTTAAACATTTTGGTATGGACCTGGAATTTTTACTACGTAAAAAACCGGTTTGGCGTACCACTTTAAAAGCCATCCTGTTTCAGAAAGGCAATATTGTTGAGCTGGGCTCAAAAGGCGAAGAAGCCGCGGAATAAATTTATTTTACGATGACCGAAGGAAGAATAACACTGGTACAGGGCGATATCACCAAAATGGAGGCTGATGCCATTGTGAACGCCGCCAACACCTCGTTGTTAGGTGGTGGCGGTGTTGATGGCGCTATACACCGGGCTGGGGGGAAAGCCATATTGGAAGAATGCATCCAGATACGTAACCGGCAGGGCGGCTGCAAAACCGGCGAGGCTGTAATTACTACTGGCGGTAACCTGCCCGCCAGGTATGTGATCCATACGGTTGGGCCGGTTTATAGCAGTGGTGACAAGGGCGAAGATGCTTTACTGGCTTCGGCATATTTAAACAGCTTGAAACTGGCCGCCGAAAATGACCTGGAAACTATTGCTTTTCCTAACATAAGTACGGGTATTTACCACTTCCCTAAAAAAATGGCCGCCGCTATCGCCATAAAAACCGTCCGGGATTTTTTGGCCGATAATGAAAGTATTAAACAGGTAACTTTTGTTTGTTTTGATGATGAGAATTACGGCATATATACAAACTTGCTGAAGTAATGGTTTCTGATAGTAGCTTTGCGCCATGCAATGCCTCTGTTGTTTAAATTACAAATTGTACCTACTTTCATCCCTTGATGAACAAATACCCCTCGGTCTGTAAAATTTCTCAAAAATTACTTCTGCCTTTGTTGCTGTCAACGGCAAGTGTTGCCGGCGCCCAGGTGTTTGGCGGCAACCCGCCATCAATTAAATGGAAACAGGTAAATACGGCGGCGGCTAAAGTTATTTTTCCCGCGGGGATGGATTCTGCCGGGATAAAGGTTGCCAATATTGTACAACAGATGAACGGCCTGGTAAAGCCAACCATTGGCAATAAACAAAGGCAGATCAGCATCGTTTTGCAAAATCAAACTACTATAGCCAATGCCTATGTGGGGCTGGCGCCTTTCAGGAGTGAGTTTTTTTTAACGCCCGAACAAAATAGTTTTGATATTGGCAGCTTGCCCTGGGTAAATCAGCTGGCTATTCACGAGTACAGGCATGTGCAGCAGTATAATAATTTTAATGTGGGGCTGTCGCGCTTTCTGCATATCCTTTTTGGCGAGGGCGGGCAGGCTTTGGGGAATGACCTATCGGTACCCAACTGGTTTTTTGAAGGTGATGCCGTATTTAACGAAACTCATGTAAGCCGGCAGGGCAGGGGGCGCTTACCCTACTTTTTTAATGGTTACAGGGCCTTATGGGCTGCAGATAAAAATTACAGCTATATGAAGCTGCGCAATGGTTCATATCGTGATTATGTGCCAGATCATTATCCGCTGGGTTACATGCTTGTATCCTACGGGCGCGAAGAGTATGGCGATAACATCTGGAAGAGCATCACCCATGATGCCGCTGGTTTTTACACAGGCTTTTATCCATTTCAAAGGGCGGTAAAAAAGTATACTGGTACAAGTTTTAAAGCATTTACCAACCTGGCATTTGATAATTTTAAAGCCCGGTTCCAGGATGATTCTCAAAATATAAAAACGCCCAAACATTTTGATGCCGACCGTGAATACCCTGCTTTTGTAAACGATAGTACGCTCATTTATATGAAAAGCAGCTATGACCATATCCCTGCGTTTGTGGTGAAAACGGGCAATGCCGAGCGCAAAATAGCTACGCGCTCCTACTCCCTCGATAATTATTTTGACTCCTACAATGGTAAAATAATTTACGCATCCTACCGTGCTGATATGCGCTGGGGCTACCGCGATTATAGTGAGCTGATGCTGCTGGATGTTAATACCGGCGAAGAACACCGCATTACCCAAAAAGCCAAATACTTTGCACCCGCTTTTAGTGCCGATGGTAAAAGTATTGTAACAGTACAGGTTGGCCCATCGGGTGCGAGTCAATTACATATTTTAAGTACCGGCGGCGACTTGCTTAAAGCTGTGCCCAATCCGCAAAAGCTATTTTATACCTATCCAAAGTTTTATAACGATGGTGAGTTGATCTCGGCAGTGAGGGATGTTGAAGGTAAAATGAGTCTGGCCCTTATTAATAAAGAGACAGGTGATGCTAAATATTTATTGCCTTTCACTTTTAAGCCCATTGGTTTTATAGCGGTTAAAGGCGACACCGTTTATTTTACAAACGTTGCTGATACACAGGATAGGTTATTTGCTTTGATCATAAACGCCAATAAGTTTTATGAGTTGCTGCCAACTGCCAACAATTCAGCAATAGGGAGTTATCAGCCCGCAGTATCTGATCATAAAATGGCATGGGTAGGGTTTACCGCGGCAGGTTATAAAATAACGGAAGCAAATAAAAAAGACCTGAAATGGGTCGATGCAGGGGATATCTACGTAAACTCGGCCCTGCCCGAGCTTGGTATTAAGGCTTTAAGTAAAGATTCATCGGCTAATATGCTGGCTGCCGTGGTTAATAAACCGCTGCCGGTTACGGGTTATTCCAAAGCGCACGGGCTGTTTAATTTTCACAGCCTGATACCTAATATCAGCGATCCTAATTATTCGTTTGCTATTACGGGCGAGAACGTTTTAAATACCCTCCAGTCTGAAATTTCTTTTGATTACAACAGCAATGAGGGTTATAAACAGTTTGGTTTTGATGCCATATACGGTGCGTTGTTCCCCTATCTATCTGCCGGGGTCGATTATACGTTAGACCGGCGTGGATTTACCAAAGGCAATTATGTTTATTGGAACGAAACCCAGCTGCATGGCGGTTTAGATGTTCCGCTTACATTTTCGGCAGGTAAGCACTTTACCAACCTTACCTTTGGCAGCGATCTATATTTTAACCGTACCAGCTTTCAGCAGCCATACGCAGCGCAATTTGCCAATAGGAGTTATACTTATTTAAATAATTCTATTTCATTTGGGAACCAAACACAGCGGGCGAAAAAAAATATATACCCCAGTTTTGCACAAAATATCAGTGTAAATTATAAAACGGCTATAGGCGGCACCAGCGCTACGCAGTTATTGGCATCAGGTACGTTCTATTTCCCCGGACTAATAACCAACCACAGTTTTGTGATCAAGCTTGCGCACCAGCAAAAAGGTAAGGATAATGTAATCAGTTACTCCAATGATTTTCCTTTTAGTAAAGGCTATACCGCGCAAAGTTTAGATGATATGAATAAGTTAGGCCTTGCCTATCATTTCCCTATCGCCTATCCCGATGCGGGTTTTGGCAGTATAATTTACCTGTTGCGCCTGCGCGGAGCCCTGTTTTTTGATTATACCCATGCATCATCTGATGATTTTTATATAGATGGCAGCGGCTTTAAGCAAAACTTTCGCTCGGCAGGAGGCACGTTGTTTTTTGATACCAAATTCTTTAATCAAAATAGTATCTCCTTCGGGATAAGGTACAGCCGCCTATTGGATGAGGACGTTTTTGGCGGAACCGGGCGTAACAGGATAGAACTGGTTTTGCCGGTGACGTTTTTTTAGGGGAGAGAGGAGAGAGTCAAGAATTAAGAGTCAAGAATCAAGATTTTGATCCCTCTTCTCTAAACTCGTCATTGCGAGGTACGAAGCAATCTCCAAGCTTTACAGGGTGAATGAAAAAGTTCGACATGCATATCGACCGTCCTGCGTAGAGATTGCTTCGTACCTCGCAAATGACGTGGTGGCTAAAAAAACTCTTTTTAAATCGTCAATTCTCCTTCACAGTCTCTGGATTTTACAACTCGCAAAGACGTATCTAAAAGTTATTTATCTAATTCTTACTTAACTATTATTTATTAGCCAATTCAATTAATTTTTTAACCCTGCCTACATCAGTAAGGTCAATAGTAAATTCATCACCGGGGTCATCGCTCATCACGATATGATCGTTTTTGTATTGCATTTTACTGCGAACCGGCAAACGGGCTGAGGAGTGTACTTCGGTAACGCCGGTAAAATGTACCAGGTCAGCAACGTTGGCTTCACTTACGCCGGCGCCGGGCATAATGGCTATACGCCCCGCGGCTTTTTGCACCAATTGATTTATAACTGTTGCGCCTTCCATTGCCGAACTTTTACCGCCCGAAGTGAGTATCCGGTCGCAACCCATCTCAATAATGTCTTCAAGGGCATGGTAAAGGTCTATACACATATCAAATGCCCGGTGAAAGGTAACACCAAGGCCCAGTTGTTTGGCAAGGCGCACCATTTCCAGGCTGCGTTCCTTATCAATAGTGCCATCAGCATTAAGCATACCTATTACCACACCATCGCAGCCTGCTTCGGCGCAAAACCTGATATCAGCACACATCACGTCGTATTCCAGATCGGTGTATAAAAAGTCGCCGGCACGGGGCCTTATCAACACAAATAATTTGATATGAAGCAGTTTTCGGGCTAATAATATTTGCCCGGCAGATGGCGTAGTGCCACCTTCCTTTAAATTTTCGCAAAGTTCAACCCGTACAGCTCCACCATCCTGGGCGGCTACTGCTGATGTAACAGAATTGGCGCAAACCTCAAGCGAAACGCGATTTACAGGATTACCGCTTTGATGTTTTTGTTTAGTGATATCGGGCATGGGCTTCAATGTAATAGTATCAGTTTAGCAGAACAAAAGTTTGATGTATAGCTAACTGTTTTTAGCTGATGATGTTTTTAATTTGTGATTTAATATTACTTCCGTTGAGGCTGGTGTTGATCCCCTATCATGTATCTGCCAACAGAGAACTGCATAATGCCGGCTGTTAAACCTATTTATAATAGCTTTTTCCTTTAATCAGCAAATCCTGTTTTTCGGCATTGCATACCGCGAATGAAAAGCCGCTTTGTATGGCGTACGCGCCATATTCGCCTTTTTTATTGATGGCTAAAAAGCCTACCTGTATTTGCTTGGCAGTTTCGGGTTTCTTTTTAATAATACGATGCACAGCTTCCTTGCAGGCATCCTCCGGCGACATGCCCTGGCGCATCAGCTCAACTACCAGGAAACTGCCTACATTACGAATCACTTCCTCGCCAACACCGGTTGATGTAGCGCCGCCCACCTCGTTATCAACATATAAACCTGCACCTATGATTGGGCTGTCGCCAACCCGGCCATGCAGCTTAAAGGCCATTCCGCTGGTAGTGCAACCGCCAGATATATTGCCTTTGGCATCAATGGCCAGCATACCTATGGTATCATGGTTATATTTATCGCCGGCTTTGTGGCCGTTCTCAATATTCATTACCGGGGCGTATTTGGCCGTTTTAAGCCATTCTTTCCAGATCTTTTCAGACTCCGGCGTTAGCAGTTTTTCTTTTTTCATGCCCTGCTCTACCGCAAATTGGGTAGCTCCTTCGCCAACCAGCATTACGTGCGGGGTTTTTTCCATCACCAACCGGGCTACCGATATGGGATGCGCAATATCTTCCATGGCAGCTACAGAACCGCAGTTGCCAAACTCATCCATAATGCACGAATCAAGGGTTACATGCCCGTCGCGGTCAGGCAAACCTGTACGGCCAACAGTATGGCTGCTGATGTCAGTTTGTTCGGGTATACGGGCACCGGCTTCAATAGCATCAAGCGCACGACCGCCTTTTTCTAAAGTTTTCCAGGCTTCTTTATTGGCATAGATCCCAAAATCCCAGGTAGATATAACTACGGGTAAAACAGGCTCGGGTGTTATTGAAATAGCTTTTGCTATGGCTGAGTTTGAAAGTGCTGCCAGTGAGGCGCCTGCAGCTGATATTTTGATGAATTTGCGGCGGTTATACATACCGCTAAGATAGTTAAATCAGCTAAAAAGTAAAGGATTGTATGTGTTTTGATACAATGCGCAAAGGCTTACTCAAAATCCTGCTGGCAGTTAAAACAATGCCATGCTTTATTGTTAACAAAGGGCAGTACTACCGAAATAAATGATGCAAACTTCCCCGGATCGGTAGGGCCAACGTTTGTTGAGGCGCAAAAGGGACAAATTACCAGGTTATTGGTTTCTTCGTCTATTTCAATATGGTCCTGGTCGTGCAAATCGCCATCGGCGGCCAGTATGGCGCGGCAACGCTCCAGGTCGCGTTCAAATATTTTTAATTTAATGCCACCTATAGCCTGGTTATAAATAGGGTTTGCCGTAATGGTATTTTCATCAGCAATAAAGCAGGCTATTCCATTATCCTCCAGTTTGGTGCGTACAATATGCGCCAGCATAACATCATAATAATTCTCAAATGTTATAATCTTATCGTCTTGTTCGGTAGCCATAGTGGTAAGTGAAATAATTATACAAATGTAGCTTGTTTTTTGCTTAATTTGATGCTATGAACCGCATCGACCGTATTTCGGCTATTTTAATTCAGTTACAATCGCGCAGGGTGGTAAAAGCCGGCGATATTGCTGAACGCTTTAACATCAGCCTGCGTACGGTTTACCGGGACATCAGAACGCTTGAAGAAGCCGGCATTCCGCTCATTGGCGAGGCAGGGGTAGGGTATTCTATTATGGATGGTTACCGTTTACCGCCCGTAATGTTTACCCGCGAAGAGGCTACAGCCTTTTTAACCGCGGAGAAATTTGTTGAAAAACTTACCGATGCCACCACCAACGCGCAATACCAATCGGCTATGTACAAGGTGAGGGCGGTACTAAAAACATCCGAAAAGGACGCGCTGGAGAACCTGGATGGCAGTATTGAGGTGTTGAAGAGCCACAGCCAGAAGCGGGCCGGGAATAATAATGATCATATTCAAACCATACTGGATGCCATTATTTATAAAAAGGTTTTATGTATTGATTATTTTGCCTGGCATAGCCAGGAATTTACCAAACGCGATGTAGAACCCGTTGGCGTGGTTTTCCTCGATAGCTTCTGGCACCTGATAGCCTATTGCCGTTTACGTAACGATTATCGCGATTTCAGGATTGACAGGATCCGCAAGCTGGTAGTTACCGATACCACTTATAATAACAGTAAACACCCAACGCTAAAGGCATACATTGCCCAAACCGCCAAAGAAAAACACCTGGAACTGGTAGTGATCAGGGTGGATAAAGAGATCTCTAATTACCTGGATCATCAAAAGTATTACAGCGGCTTTGTATCAGAGAAAACCATCGGCAATAAAATTGAGATGACGTTTTTAACCATGTCTATAGAAGGTTTTGCCCGTTGGTTTATGATGTTTGGCGATAAGGCCGAGATCATCAAACCAGATTCCCTAAAAGACAGGGTTTGCGCCATTATCATGACCATCAGTCAAAAAAATCTGCAGGAAACAAATCTCTACTGACATACTGCTGTCACTTGCCGGTTATTACTTTGTTGTGCAATTAAAAATTAGTTGGCCATACTGGTCATGTTTTTGCTTGTAATAAACCAGCAGCATCATGAAATACTGGATAACCGTAGTATCAAAAGATCATATATCCCGGGGCATAGCCGGTGGTTTTATGCAGGCCAACCACGGCAAGCCGGCACCATTGAGGCGCATGGCTGCAGGCGATTGGGTGATCATCTATTCGCCTAAACAAAGCATGAACGGAACGGAGCCGTTGCAGGCTTTTACCGCCATTGGGCAGCTTGCCGATGATGAGATCTATCAACATAAAATGAGCGAAGATTTTATCCCATACCGACGCAATGTGAACTATTACAAATGTATCCAAACGCCTATCCTGCCTTTGGTAAATGAGCTCGATTTTATCCCCAATAAAAAGTCATGGGGATACCCTTTCAGGTTTGGCTTTCTTGAGATAAACGGGCACGATTTTGGGCTGATAAAAACGCACATGTTAACAGATGAATCAATACCGGTAAACGATAAATAAACAATTAAAAACACGGCATTATGGAAAAGTTAAAAGTAAATACCGAGATTAATTTTAAAGCTCCTGCAGCCAAAGTATGGCAAGGACTCACCGACCCGGCCATGGTAAAAGAATACTTTTTTGGTACCAATTTAGAGTCGAGCTGGAAGGTAGGGGAGCCCATTACATTTAGTGGTGAATGGGACGGGAATAAATACCAGGATAAGGGAACAATCCTTGACATTGACCCGGGTAAGTTTGTAAAATATAGCTATTGGAGCAGCATGGGCGGAACTGAAGATAAGCCCGAAAACTACGCCAATATTACGTACAGCCTTGCCGAAAAAGATGGCGAAACTAAGTTGACTATTACCCAGGATAACGTAAAAAACCAAGAAGCCAAAGAGCATTCTGAACAAAACTGGAAAGGTGTTTTTGAGGAGTTAAGAAAAATGATAGAATAATTTTAATGGTGTAGAGATTATTTATATAATATCTATAAAAAATTGATTAAAAGTTAATTATATATCAGTATAACAAATAGTAATGACAAGTATAACGGAGGATGTGCATATAAAAGGGTTCTTTTTAGAAGGGATCTCGGTACGAACGACCAATCAAAACGGGCAATCGGCAAAGGATATTGGTGAGCTTTGGGGAAGGTTTATGCAGGGTAATGTATTGCTGCAAATTGTAGACCGGTTAACCGATGAGATCTATTGTGTTTACACCGATTATGAAACTGACCATACAGGCTTCTACATCGCTGTATTGGGCTGTAAAGTAAGTTCGCTGGATAACATTCCAGAAGGGTTGATTAGTCTTACTGTGCCCCATGCTGATTATGTAAAGTACATAGCCAAAGGCCCACTGCCAAACTGTGTGGCCGAAGCATGGCAACTGATCTGGAACAGCAATCTTCAGCGTACTTACATTGCTGATTTTGATGTTTGGGGCGCAAAAGCCCAAAACCCGCAAGATGCGGAAGTGGAAATTTATGTGGGAGTGAGGTAGGGTTAAAATTGGGAGAATGTTCCAAATTTTACTTTTGTTGCAAAAAAGACTTTTGTCATCCTGAACGCAGTGAAGGATCTGTTATTCGCCATGCTTCTTCGCCCTGTAAGTCTGCGAATAGATCCTTCACTGCGTTCAGGATGACAAACCTTTTAAGGTGTCAATTCTCCCCCGGAGTCCCCGGATTTCATACCTCAAGGATGACAAAGGTTTTTGGGAAAACAAGCGTCTTTTTTGTGCTACAGAAAATTCTGTAATCCCTAATTTCTCAAAATTACAATATAGCCTACCTGTTAAAATTCAGTCGTTTACCAACGTTACCTTCAACTAAACTACCGTTAGCATAAGCTACATTACCTGATACCAGGGTGTAAGCTATTTTTGAACGGAAGGTAGTGCCTTCAAATGGACTCCATCCACATTTGTATAAAATATTGCTGCTGTTTACGTTCCATGGTTTATTCAGATCAACCAGTACCAGGTCGGCCCAGTAGCCTTCGCGGATAAAGCCGCGCTTATCCAACTGGAAACAGGTAGCCACGTTATGGGCCATTTTTTCAGCAATTTGTTCGAGGCTAATTTTGCCGTGGTGGTAAAGTTCCAGCATGGCAGGCAGGGCATGCTGCACCAATGGGCCACCAGACGGAGCCTGTAGATATGGTAGCGCTTTTTCCTCCATGGTATGCGGTGCATGATCCGTTGCGATAACATCAATTTTACCATCCAAAACGGCCTGCAAAATAGCATCCCTGTCGGCCTCGGTTTTTACGGCCGGGTTCCACTTAATCAGGTTGCCTTTGGTTTCATAATCCGCATCGGTAAACCATAGGTGATGTACGCAGGCTTCGGCAGTAATGCGCTTATCTTTTAGAGGCGTAGTGTTATCAAAAAGATGTGTTTCAAGCGCGGTTGATATATGTAAAATATGCAGGCGGGTGTTATGCTTTTTTGCCAGTTCAACAGCCATTGATGATGACAGGTAACAAGCCTCGGCACTCCTGATCTTCGGGTGCATCGTCACCGGAATATTTTCGCCCAATAATTGTTTGTAGTGGTTCAGGTTGCTTTTTATGGTAGCCTCATCCTCGCAATGTACCGCTATCAGCATAGGCGAACTGGCAAAAAGATTTTCCAGCGTTTGCGGGTTATCAACCAACATGTTCCCGGTTGATGATCCCATGAACACTTTAATGCCACAAACATTAGTCGTATCTGTACGCAGTACTTCTTCCAGGTTGTCATTGGATGCACCCATGAAGAACGAGTAGTTAGCCAGTGAGTTTCGTGATGCTATCTCATATTTATCTTCAAGCAGTTGCCGGGTTAAAGTGTTGGGTACGGTATTGGGCATTTCCATAAAAGAAGTAATACCACCCGCAACGGCAGCGCGCGATTCTGAATGGATATCTGCTTTATAAGTTAAGCCAGGTTCCCTAAAATGCACCTGGTCGTCAATACAACCCGGCAGCAGGTATAAGCCCTCCGCGTTAATCACTTTATCGGCCTGGATATCTATCTGCGCGTCAATCCGGTCAATCAAGCCGTCTTTCACCAAAACATCGGCAACATATTGCTTGTTTTCATTAACTATCGTAGCGCTCTTTATGAGAATTGTAGACATAGGATTTTTGATTTATTGATCAGCAAATTTATAATTTAAATAATAAGCTGCTAATCGTTAAACTGCTGCAAGTTCTGGTGTCTCGGGAAAGTTACCCAGGCTTTTATACATAGGGGTTCCGTTTGTTTCGCTATCCTCAACAGCCCAGTTGGCCATGGCGTACATTACCGGCCTTAAACCCATACCCGAAGCGGTAAGCCGATAGGTAACATAAGGCGGTACCACTGGTCTTGCTTCCCTAATTACCAGGTTATCTGCTTCCAGTTGCTTCAGGTGCTGGATAAGCACTTTCTCGGTAATGCCAGGGACGGCTTTTTTTATTTCACTATACCGCTTACTGCCTGCTAATAGGTGAAACAATATAATGGGTTTCCAATATCCGCCAATGCGCTCCATAACATAAGTTACGGGGCACTCTTTAAAGGCAGCTTGTTTATTTTCCTGTATGGTTGATGCTTCTTTAATTTGGGTCATGATGATACATACTTTAGGGTAAGTACTTGTATAAAAGTAAGTACAAATATAACTTTGTACTCAACAAATCAAAACATACAATTATGAAAATCATCGTAACAGGTTCATTAGGAAATATCAGTAAACCATTGGCAATACAATTAATTGGGGCAGGTCATCAGGTAACCATCATTAGCAGTAATGCTGATAAGGTGACCGCCATTGAAGCATTAGGTGCTACAGCAGCCATAGGCTCGGTAACCGATGCGGATTTTTTGGCAAAAGCATTTACCGGGGCCGATGTGGTATATGCTATGGTGCCGCCAAATTTTGGTGCAGAAAATTTAAGACAGTATATGAACGATGCCGGTAACAGTTATGCCGAAGCTATCAGGAAGGCGGGTGTAAAACGGGTTGTTGGCTTAAGCAGCATTGGCGCGCATCTGGACGCCGGCACAGGGCCTATAAAGGGCATTCACGATGTGGAAGGTATATTGAATAAATTGGAAAACGTTGCTGTCAAATTTATTCGCGCGCCTTTCTTTTACGTGAACTTTTACAACGATATCGAACTGATTAAGCACCAGGGTATCATCGGTTCAAATTATCCTGCAGATATGAGGCTGATCATGGTACATCCAAAAGACATAGCTGCAGCGCTTGCCGAAGAAATTCAAACAGAGTTTACAGGCAAAAGTGTACGTTATATTGTAAGCGACGAACGTACCACCGGCGAGGTTGCCACCGTTTTAGGTAATGCCATAGGCAAGCCTGGCCTGCCATGGATAGAGTTTAGTGATGAGCAGGCCCTGAATGGAATGCTGCAAGCCGGCTTACCCGAAGAAATGGCCAAAAACTTCGTAGAAATGGGGGTAGGTTTGCGCAGCGGGAAATTATGGGAAGATTACGATCTGCATAAACCAACCAGTCCCGGTAAAATAAACCTGGAAACATTTGCAAAAGAATTTGCAGATAAATACAACGGATAAGATCCCCCATAAAATTAAGAAGCCGCCCCGTAAAATTACCGGGCGGCTTCTTTAAAGTCCTTCGTCTAAAAGTCTTTCGTCCAAAAATCCTTCATCCGAAAGTCCTTTGTCTATAAGTCCTTCGTTCAAAAATCCTTGCTCCTTGATCCAAAAGTCCTACTTCTTTCCCCAGTAATAATTCACTCCAAAATTGATATTGGTGTTTAAGCCAAGGTTAAAGGAGTTGGTTTTTGTTTGATAATCATGGGTGTATTGCAGGTTACCGAAACCAAGGTTTACAGCAAGTTTTGGTGTAGCAAAAAACACTATATTAGGGTTACCGCCAACATTAAGCGAACCCGATTTAAAGTTATTAACGTCATGTGCCGAAGTAACTCCAAACTGCGGGAATACGCCTATTTTATCCGTCAGCATACAATAGTAACGAAAGTGTACGCCTAACGAAAGGGCATCATTATGGTATTTATGATTGTAGGTATAGCTGGTAGTGCCACTATTAATCAATGCGGTATAAGCAGAGGTTTCGGTACCACCAACGCGTGAGTAACCCGGCTGGATGCCCACCGACCACTTGTTTGAAAGGAAGAATCCAAAGTCGGGATTTATTTGCAGGTTAGAGATGCCATGGTTGGTATAAACTGTTGATCCGGTTGCGTAGGTAAAGGTATTGGTATACCCGTAACCATCGTAATTGTAGTTAAAATTGCCACCAATATAATAGTGACCTTTACCAATTTGAGCGTTTGCAGCACCTGCGGCTGTAATTAAAAATAGAAGTGTAAATAAGTGTTTTTTCATCAATGAATTTATAAGTTACAATTGAGGAGAATTAGGCGATAAAGGTCAGCAATAAAGATATTTGCATATTTTTTTGCTATAATTTCCTTTTCCCGGGTTCTTTTCAATTCGTGGTTTAAACGTAAAAGTGATACTTAAGGTTAGGGCTGATAACTTAAAATAGCCTACTTAAACAAAAAGCCTATCTTTGCAGCATGGCTGTAACTTTTGAAGATTTTAATTTTAACCGGCAAATTTTGACCGCGATAGCTGACGCCGGTTATACCGAAGCTACGCCTATTCAGCAAAAAGCCATTCCGCCTATAATGAATGGGCAGGATGTAATGGGCATAGCGCAAACTGGTACCGGTAAAACGGCTGCCTATGTGTTGCCTATTATCATGAAGCTTAAATATGCCCAGGGCGATCATGCCCGTGCGCTTATTATTTCGCCAACGCGCGAGCTGGCTATGCAGATTGAAGAGAATGTAAAGACTTTTGCTGCCAATACCGATTTACGGGTTGTGGTGCTTTATGGTGGCCTTGGCCCCAAAACACAGATAGAACAAATTAATAAAGGCGTTGATATTATTGTGGCTACTCCCGGTCGCTTTATGGATATTTACCTGGCCGGGCATATTGTAACCAAAACCTTGCAGGTGCTTGTATTGGATGAGGCCGATAAAATGATGGATATGGGCTTTATGCCCCAGATTAACCGCATACTGGAGGTGGTGCCAGTTAAAAGGCAGAACCTGTTGTTCTCGGCAACCATGAGCGATAAGATCCACGAGTTATCTAATAACTTCCTGGAGTATCCAACCATTATTGAGGTTACGCCACAGGCTACACCTGCGCAAACCGTCAATCAGCATATATTTCATGTGCCAAACGTTAAAACCAAAATAAACCTGCTTAAAAAATTATTGGAGGCCGAAGGTGATATTACCAAGCTGATGATATTTTGTAAAACCCGTGTGGTGGCAGATGATGTTTATAAATTTTTGCTGCGCAAATTTGGCGAAGGCGGGGTTAAAGTGCTGCATGCCAATAAAGGGCAAAATACCCGTATAAATTCTATCAACTCGTTTAAGAACGATGAGGTGAAAATATTGGTGGCTACGGATGTGGCTTCGCGTGGGATTGATGTTAGTGATGTGAGCCACGTAATTAATTTTGATGTGCCGGTAGTTATAGAAGATTATGTACACCGCATAGGGCGTACAGGCCGGGCGCTGCAATCTGGCGAGGCCATTACTTTTTGTGGCCCTGCAGAACAGTACTATCTTAATAAAATAGAAAAACTGATCAAGCAAACCATCCCGGTATCGGCCGTTCCTGATGATGTGTTTATTGAAGAAACCGGTTACGATGAGCGGCAGGCCCAGGCTAAAGAGATAGATATGCAAAAGCGTAAGGATGATCCTGATTTTAAAGGCGCCTTCCACGAAAAGAAAACACTTAATCAGCATAAGAAATTTGATGAGGCTAAAAACAAGGTGAAATATGGTAAAGCATATAAGGCTGCCGGTGGCAAAACCAGGTCGTCATCATCACGTAAAAAGCGTTAATAAACCTTAAAACCACAAATATATTCATAGATGAAATTGCGTATTACCCCGTTAAATTTTGCAACCACATTTTTTTTAGTGGTAGCGGTTTATATATGGCTCAAAGGCGCTGCCATTGCAGGCCATCCGCTTGAAACCTGGAGCGGCACCATCGGCTGGATATTTTTATTGTTTGCGGCGGTAGTGTTTTTCCTCGATCTTATTTTTCGTAACTTTTTTGCTGAACTTAAAAAATTATGGATCATTGAACTATGCTTTATAGCTTTGGTGGTTATTGTATTTTTATTGGTTAAATAAAAACCATTTATCCATAAGCATAGCTCCTCCGGAGCTCCTAAATCAAATTTCATATTTTTCAACAACGCTTCTGCTCTCACCGGGCAGAGGCTTTCAAATAAAAATTACAAATTCATTATAATCCCGTCGCATTAAAATAGCATACTTTTGCGACCTTAATAATCATTAAAATGAAAACTGCCGAAATAAAGCTTACCGTTACTCTTGACGATAATAACGTACCTGAAAATATCATGTGGGAATCAACAGATTCTGCGTCAAAGGAAGCATTACCTGTAAAATCATTCATGCTGGCCCTATGGGATCAGAGCTATAAAAATACACTGCGTATTGATCTTTGGACTAAGGATATGCCGGTTGATGAAATGAAACGTTTCTTTTATGAAACCCTCCAAACCATGGGCGATAGCTTTTTACGCGCCACCGGCGAAAAAAACATTGTTGAAGATCTGCGCGATTACTGTGCACACTTTGCCGATAAAATGGAAATTAAACAATAACCTTTTTTAGTATCAAGTAGTTAGTATCGATAGATAGTATCAAGTCGTAAGTATCAAGTATCAAGATTTTTGCTTTTGATACTTGATAGACCTGTAAGTCGCAAAGTGTCCGTTAACGATAATACTAAGTTTGTTTACTACTACTACAGCAGTCTTGCTACTTGATACTAACTACTTGATACTAAACTCTTACCCATGCGCCTTAACTCAATTTTATCATTTGTGGGCTTTTTGCTGCTTTTTGCAGGTACCTATTGCCCTTTATTGCGTCCGTTCCATTTATTTAACTGGAATGTTTATCAGCTTAATCAGCCCTATGGCATAGTACTATTATTGGTAGCTATAATTGGTATTATTTCTTCGTTTTTAAATCAGCATAAAATTACGCGTGCATCAGCATGGTTGTCGCTGGTTTTGGTGGTGGTATTGCTGGCAGCTGCAATTTTTAAAGTAAAAACCACATTTAGTTTTATACCATTCCACAAGTTTGGTACGCTGTTAACTAAGCAAATTAAATTTAAATGGGGATGGTGGGTTTTATTTGCTGGCCCTGTACTGGCATTGGCTGGTGCATTAAGCAGTAAACCTAAAGGCTATGTGAAACCACCAGAAGTAATTTGATTAAAACAATTTATTCCTAAAATGTTTATTAGCTGAACATTATACAGGGATAATTTTTTTTAAACATATTTGTACCATTAATTAGTTTTAGATGTTGAGATTTTCTTTTCGCCAGCAAGTACTTGCTGGCTTTATCGTATCCATAATATTGGTTTTAGTAGTTGGCGTACTTTCCTATTCCAGCATCCGCCAGTTAGAGGAAGATAACGTATGGGTTAATCATACCCAAAATGTTATTAAATCATCAACAAATTTGCTGCAACATTTAATAGATGCCGAAACTGGTATGCGCGGTTATGGTGCAACAGCAAAAAAGGTATTTCTTGAACCCTACAATGAAGCCCTGCCCCGCATTGACCAAGATCTGCAGGATTTAAGAACACTTACCAAAGATAATCATGCTCAACAAAAACGGATTGATTCATTAGTCTCTTCGGTAACTGCAGAGCGCGCCATTTTAAAAGAAAATATTGAAACCCGCGAAATTAAAGGGCTTGAATACATGGTTGCCAATAGCATGTTTCTTAATGGCAAGCAACACATGGATATGATACGGGGGCTTGTTGGTCGTGTTATTGATAATGAAAGCAGATTGCTTAGTATCCGCAAAAAAAATTCAGAATCTGCTTCTGACAGGGCTATTATCATTATCGTTTTCGGTTCATTAATATTCCTGGTCATTATCCTGCTTTTATTCTTCTATATACAGGCAACTTTTAATAAGCAGAAAAAAATAGAAGATGAAATTAAAGTAGCGAATATTGAGCTGGCCAAAGTGCTTGCCGAAAATGAAGCTAAAAATTGGCTGCTAACGGGTACCGGTATTCTTAACGAAAAGATGCAGGGGCAGCAAAGCGAAAAAGAATTATCAAAAAACATACTGACCGAAGTTTGTAGCCATAGCAAAGCGGCTGCAGGTACATTTTATTTATATGATGAACGGGAACAACACCTGGAGTTGTATGCTTCATACGCGTTTCATAATCCCGAACTGTTAAAGAAAACAATTCAATTATCAGAAGGATGGGTTGGCCAGGTTGCACTGGATGAAAAAGCCGCTGTTGTAAAAGGGAAACTGAACGACAGGCTTGAAATTTCATCGTCGGTAGTTAAAGAGCTTTTAACAGAAACTTTTATTGTTCCTTTCTTTTTTGATAAAAAGTTAAAGGGGGTAATGGAGATTGCTTTTGGGACCGGTTTATCTGATAGCGACCGGGGATACATTCTTGCTGTTGCCAACGATATAGGTATAGCGGTTAACACAGCACAGGCACGCACCATTATGCATGATCTGTTTGAGGAAACCCAGCAACAGGCAGAAGAGCTGGAAGCACAACAGGAAGAAATGCGCGTTACCAACGAAGAGCTGATGAACAAAACAGAAATGTTGCAGGCATCAGAAGAAGAGTTACGCGTGCAACAGGAAGAGCTGCGTACCATAAACGCCGAATTGGAAGAAAAGGCCAGCCTGCTTGAAGAAAAAAACCAGGCCATTGAAGAAGCCCGCGCCGCCATTAACCTCAAAGTGGAGGAACTGGAAACGACAGGCAAATATAAATCGGAGTTTTTGGCCAATATGAGCCATGAGCTGCGCACCCCGTTAAATAGTATCCTGGTATTGGCCCGTATCCTTAGGGATAACAAACCACACAATCTATCAGAAGACCAGATCAAATATGCCAGTGTGATATTTAACGCCGGTAATGATCTGCTTACGTTGATCAATGACATCCTCGATCTATCAAAAATTGAATCTGGCAAGCTTGATATGCAAAATGAGGATATCAAAATATCTGAAATTTTGGGCGATATGGAAATGCTGTTTTCAGAAATTGCTGGCCACAAAAAGATCAACTTTAAAACCAGTGTTGCCCATGATGTACCTGCAACCGTATTTACGGATAAGGTAAGGGTTGAACAGGTTATTAAAAACCTGCTTTCGAACGCGTTTAAGTTCACATCAGAAAATGGATCAATATCCATTACCGCTAAACCGGGCGCAAAAGATAAAACCATCAGCTTTGCCATAAAAGATTCTGGCATTGGTATTCCTGCCGAAAAACAACGGATCATATTTGAGGCCTTTCAACAGGCCGACGGTTCAACCAGCCGTAAATATGGTGGTACAGGTTTAGGCCTTTCTATCAGCAGAGAACTGGCTTTACTGCTTGGCGGCAGCATTACCCTGAGCAGCGAGCCTGGCCTGGGCAGCGAATTTGTGCTCACAATACCTTTTGAAGCTAAAGTGGTGCCGATAGTTGATGATATTATATTGCCAACCGCGCAAACTTTTAAAGCAGAAAATAACTTTTTGAAACCGGCTAAAGCTGTGGCAAGAGAGGATAACCGCGATCCGCTGGTTGTAATTGTAGAGGATGATAAAAACTTTGCCAATATTTTGCAGGATTACGCCCGCGATCATGGTTATAAATCAATTATGGTATATGAAGGTACCCGTGCCTTTGAAACCGTAAAAGAGGCTAAGCCTGATGCCGTGATATTGGATATTATGCTGCCCGGTAAAGATGGCTGGCAGATATTGAAAGAATTAAAAGCTGATGAGGCAACCATGCATATCCCTGTTCACCTGATGTCGGCCGGTGAGGCTGCCGCTAACCGGGTGCATAAGGAGGGGGCCATCAGTTTCCTGAAGAAACCTATCAATACCGAAACCCTGGATAAGCTGTTTGCCGATATCATGTTGCACAGCGGTGTTAAGTTTAGTCAGATATTACTTGTGGAAGATCATAAGGTGCAGAGCCAGGCGCTTAAAGATATGATGATAAGCCAGGGTATCACGGTTGATCAGGCTTTTGACGGCGAATCGGCATTCAGGATGCTGCATGAAAATGAGTACCAATGTGTGATCCTTGACCTTAACCTGCCTGATATTTCAGGACTGGACCTGCTTGATAAGATAAAAAATGTTGACCGCTTTGCACCATTGCCTGTAATAGTTAATACAGCTATGGAGCTTGATAAGGCATCTGTGAACAGGCTGATGCAGTATGCCAATGCTATGGTGGTTAAAACCAACAAATCTGCCGATAGGCTGATTGATGAGGTTAACCTGTTCCTGAACAAAATAAGCGAATCTGTAGGCCAGGTATCAACACCTATATCAAAACCCAAATTGCCAACTAAGGGGAAGGATGCCATTAAAGGTAAAAAGGTGCTTATAGTTGATGACGATATGCGTAATATTTTTGCTTTAAGCAGCGCCCTGCAAAGCTATGACCTGGTTGTGGAAATAGCCAACGATGGCGAAGAAGCCATTGCCAAGCTGGAAGAGGTACATGATATTGATATTGTACTGATGGATATCATGATGCCCAAAATGGATGGATATGAGGCCACAAGGTACATTCGGAAGCAAAACAAATGGGCTAAATTGCCTGTAATAGCTTTAACTGCAAAAGCAATGAAAGATGACCGTGAAAAGTGCATAGCCGCCGGGGCAAATGATTACATCACAAAGCCGGTTGATATGGACAGGTTAATTTCGTTAATGCAACTGTGGCTGGAAAGTTAATTATGACCGATACTTCTGTTATTATATCATCCACCCAAATATCCGAGCTGATTGACCTTGTGAAAAGGATTCATGGCTTTGATTTTTCCGGATATACCAAGGCCTCTTTAAAACGGAGGATAACCAGGATCATGCAGCTTAAAAAAATAAGCTATTATGACCTCAAACACATGTTGGTGAATGATCAGTCGTTTTTCCAGGATTTTTTAGAGGAGATAACGGTTAACGTTACCGAAATGTTTAGGGACCCTACTTTTTACAAAGCTGTAAATAGCCAGGTTGTGCCTTATCTTTCAACCTATCAGCATTCAAAAATATGGGTTGCCGGCTGCTCAACAGGCGAGGAAGTATACTCGCTGGCTATATTGATGCGCGAGGCCGGTTTAAGCCAAAAATCATTCATATACGGTACGGATATTAACACCGAAGTATTAAAGGAAGCCCGTAAAGGTATTTATAGCCTGCGCAACATAAAAAGCTATGCCGAAAATTACCAGCTTACAGGGTTAAGAGGGTCAATATCAGATCATTTTACTATTCTATATGATGCGGCGTCAATCCATAACGAGTTGAAACAAAATACACTTTTTTCCGTTCATAACCTGGTATCAGACGGGGTGTTTAACGAGTTTCAGCTCATTAGCTGCCGTAACGTATTCATCTACTTTGAAACTGAACTACAAGAGCGCATCCTGGAGCTTTTTTACCAAAGTTTATGCCCGCTGGGGTATTTGTGCCTGGGCAGTAAAGAAACTATCCGCTCTGATGCTTTCAAAAAGAAGTTTAAGGTAATTAATCAAAAAGAAAACATCTATCAAAAAGTTGGGTCCTGATAAAAAATTAATTGAGCGCTGGAAATCTGCCGAAATATTATTGTTAGGCGGATCGGCAGGCTCATTTAAATTGGTGTTCCAAATAATTAAATTACTTTCGTCTGAACTTAATAAGGCGGTAATTATAGTAATTCACAGAAAAAAAAATTATTTAAGTGAGATAGAAAGACTGTTTGCCGAAAATTGCCGTATCTTGATGCGTGAAATTGCAGATAAGGATATCCTTAACAAGAATACTATCTACATAGCGCCGGCAAATTACCATACCCTTATCGAAAAAGAAGGTACATTCAGTTTGGATGTTTCTGAAGCTGTTTGGTTTTCTAAACCATCAATTGATGTTACCTTTGAGAGCTTTGCCGAAGTTTACAAAGATCGTTGTATAGCTATTTTGTTATCCGGTGCAAACCAGGATGGCGCCGAAGGTTTATTAAAGCTGAGGAATAGTGGCGCAACAACGATAGCGCAGCACCCAGAAGATGCAGAAATGGACGAAATGCCGCAGGCAGCTATCAACATTGGAGCTGCCGAATATATATTGCGAACAGAAGAGATTTTTAATTTATTGAATACATAAAGATTCACCATACATATAATCAATATTACATGCCCCCTGTAAATATTCTTATTGTTGATGATAGAGAAGAGAATATAATAGCACTTGATGCATTATTAAAACGCGATGACATCCGTATTTTTTCTACAACATCCCCAAATGAAGCCCTTAAGATAGCCTGGGAAAATCATATTGCCATAGCATTAGTTGATGTGCAGATGCCCGAAATGGATGGTTTTGAGCTGGTAGAAATGCTTAAATCAAACCCGCGCACCAAAGATATTATGGTAATTTTTGTTACCGCGATATCAAAGGAAACCAAATACGCGGTTAAGGGCCTGGGCACGGGCGCTATTGATTATTTGTATAAACCCCTTGATCCTTATATTACTTCGGCAAAGGTTGATTCATTTGTGCAACTTGCCCGTATACAAGCCGAAATAAAAAAGAAGAACGATGAATTACAAAACTTTTCCATCGTTGTAAAAAATTCGGCCGATATTATCTGTTCTGTTGATGCCCAAACCCTGCGGATAGAAAATATTAACCCGGCGGTTGAATCTATCATGAGGTTTAAGCCTGCCGAACTATTGGGTAATAATGTTGTTAACCTGGCCGTTGCAGAAGATCAGCCGGCGTTTCGTAAAAAGCTTGGCGAGATTATTAATGACAACCTCAGTTTCGCTGTTTTTGAATTCAGGTTTGAAAGGTTTGATAAAAAGGTGATCTGGGTGGAGTGCCGTGCATCTTACCATAACAAAATAATTTTTATCAATATCAGCGATATATCACCGCAGAAAAGTTACCAGGAGCAACTGATAAAATCAAAAGAGGAGGCAGAATATAGCAAAAAAGTTAAAGAAACTTTTTTTGCTAATATGAGTCATGAATTGCGTACCCCTGTTAACGGCATTATTGGTATAACCAGTATGTTGCTTAAAACCAATTTGGATGAACAGCAAAAGGGAATGCTTGACCTGTTGGAAACTTCATCAAAATCGCTTTTATGTGTTATAAACGATGTATTGGATATTTCAAAGATAGAGGCCGGTAAGTTTAATATTGTACGTACAGAAAATAATGTACATGACATCATTAAGTCGGTATTTGATCTGTTAAAATTCAGAGCTGACGAAAGTAATATTGATTTTTTGCTGGAGATAGATCATGACGTGCCGCAACATTTGTTGATTGACGCATTAAGACTTAATCAAATCCTGATGAACCTGCTGAGCAATGCCATAAAATTTACCGAGCGGGGTTATGTAAAGCTAAAAGTATCCGTATTGCAAAGGCATAATGATAAGGTGAAATTACAATATAGCGTTGAAGATACCGGGATAGGCATCCCAGCTGATAGGTTGGCCAACGTATTTGAGTCATTTGAGCAAGCCGACGCAGATACGGAAAGTAAATATGGTGGTACTGGTCTAGGCCTGGCCATTGTAACCAAACTGGTTGAACTTAAGGGCGGCGAACTAAGTGTGAGCAGCGAGGTAGGCAAAGGCAGTACCTTTAGCTTTATAAACTGGCACACTATTGTTAATAAACCAGTTGAAGAAGTTGGGCCAATATCAAGTAAGGCGCTTCCATCGTTCCATAATATAAAAGTGTTGGTTGCCGAAGATAATATGGTGAACCAGTTTATGCTGTCGAAAATATTGAAAGATTGGCAGATAGAAGTAGATATGGTTGACAATGGCCGTAAAGCACTTGATAAGCTGGCTACCAAACATTACGATATTATATTGATGGATACCCACATGCCCGAAATGAATGGCTACGAAGCAGCCAGGAATATCAGGGTTGATTTTGTGGAACCTAAAAGAAGCATACCTATTATATCACTTTCGGCAGCATCATTTGGGCACGAGCAGCAAGAGGCTTTAACGGCGGGAATGAATGATGTGCTTTCAAAACCTTTCCAGCCATATCAGTTGCACGAAAAAATGAGCAGGCTGCTAAACAAGAATCCTAAAGCGTTAAAAGTATAACTTAATAAAGTTTTTGTATAATGTAATCTATTAAATATCTAATTGGTGAAAAGCTTTGTAATTGCTGTGATGTTGGTGTCATTATTTGCTGCATGTAAAATAAGATATACTAAATCAGATACAGTTCTTGATAAAAAGGAGGTAACTCCAAATTTTGCCAATCAAGGGGAGCAGGAAGTTTATTGGACTAAAAAGCTTTTCGAGTCGAAATATAAAAAACAAAATTTTAAGAAATATAACGGCAACATTAAGCTTGATGATAATCATGACGTGATGTATGGTGATACTGTTGTTCAAATATCCGGGTGTGATGGGGATCTTAAAAGTATATTCACAAGTGGGCTACTTTATCCCCAGATTTGGGGCGAAAATAAAATAAGAATAGGGAATGTAGAGGAACTGCATTTTCTAAATCAATCTCCTAAAAACAAACGGTTTACATTTTTGATGTGGCATCCACAAATGCATAATCCTACTGTATGTTTTTTTGAGTTAACCAATGACAAGGCATCAAAAAAAACTAACATTGCTCAATTTATAAAAGGATCAAAACTTACTTTTTTTCAATCAGGCTGGATTCAGATTTAATTTTTTTATAGCTAAAGCGTTAGAAATTTAACCTTGTTTGGCCCACACCCATAACACGGGCCTCATGCTCCAACAGCCATTGTTTGCGCCAAAGGCCGCCCGCGTAACCGGTTAGACTACCATCTGATCCTATAACCCGGTGGCATGGAACAACAACCCATAAATTGTTTTTACCATTGGCCGCGGCAATTGCTCTTATAGCCAATGGGTTATTCATTTGGTTGGATAGCTGTGCATAACTCATGGTAACACCATAACCAATTTGCAACAGATTATCCCATACCTGTTGTTGAAATGCGGTGCCGGGTTGCTTTATGGGGAAATCGAATGTTTTTCTTTCACCTGCAAAATACTCCGCTAACTGGTCGATAACCGTTTGCAATAACTGGGTTGGGGCAGGGCTTACCTCGGGTTCATCATCTAAAATGGAGATGCCCGAAATACAATCATCATCCTGGGTTATACGGGTTATTCCAACCGGTGTACGGCAATAAGCTATGGGCATGGTTTGTTAATTGATATGCGAATTTAAAATTAAATAAGTGCAAAAAACAGGGCCGGGGCAATTCTCGTATTAATACTGGTAAAGGCGGGGTTCAGCCTCCCGCTTAAAACGCCATAGTTCTTACAAATTATTACCTTTGCCGCATGAAGCTTGTTAACGAAACCATCCATCTGTTAAAAAAGGAAATTCTGCTGGAGTGGCGGTCAAAATATGCTTTTAACGGGGTATTGCTATATGTGGTATCAACCGTATTTGTTTGTTATATATCTTTTAACCTAACGCCCGGGTTTAGCGGCAGCAGCAGCTATCCCCTGGTATGGAATGTGCTTTTCTGGATCATTATGTTATTTGCATCGGTTAACGCCATTGCCAAAAGCTTTATGCAGGAAAGCAAAAACCGCCTGCTATATTACTACTCTATTGCCAGCCCGCAGGCTATCATCCTGTCAAAAACCATCTATAATATATTGCTGATGTCATTGATCAGTTTCCTGGCGTTGATAGTATACAAAGTATTTTTTGTTAAACCTCTTGGCGATCCTTTATTTTACTTCATTGCCGTTTTTATTGGGAGTGTAAGTTTTTCAACCGTGTTCACCATGATATCGGCCATAGCTTCAAAAGCGGGCAATAATGGCACGCTGATGGCCATATTGAGTTTCCCGGTTATTATACCTGTAATACTTATACTTATCCGCCTAAGCAAAAGCGCCATGGATGGTGTTGACAGAAGTTTTAGCTATGGCAATATGGGGGTTTTGTTTGCTATAAATGCCATTGTAATAACTACTGCATTGTTGCTTTTTCCGTATTTGTGGCGCGATTAAATTCTTCATATTAATACCTTTCTTTTTTGTTGCCACGTAAAATTACGGTAGAAATTACAGTGAAAACACCTATTGTACTTTCTGTGCTTTGAGGTACTTTTATATCAATATAAGTAGCTGATTTTTAGTTTGTCATCGATGATTTGACATTTCTGTTTAATTGTTAAAATCAAATTGAAAAATCAGTCAACAACCACATTTGTAACCTAAACCTTATTCAAAAATTCCCGCCAATCAGCCAGGTTTAGGAATATGGCAGTTACTAATTGCTGATGATAAAGCCCATGAAATATTAAAAAAGGATATAAAAGTTGTGTAATGAAAGATATAGTTTATTTTTTGGGTGCCGGTTTCAGTAAAAGCTTTGGATATCCACTAACCGGCGAAATTATGCCTGAGATTTTATCAAAGCTTTTAAAACATGATTTGTTTGAATTAGGTGCAACCAAAACAGATGAAGAATGGGATCAGGAAGAAAAACTTTTACACTACCTGTATTTGATATATCCGGGGTTGAAGAGCATCAAAAAAAATGAATTAAATCAAAGTCAGGATATTCCTAATATTACCGAAGTTTTATCATTTATTGATCATTGCTGTTTATACAACGCGCCGCCGCATCCAAAACTTAATGAAAAAAATCTCAGGGACTTTCAAGCATTGTTAAAAAGGGCAGTTGATGAATTACTGATAGCATATCATTTAACCGAATATTCAGAACGAGAGGAAGAATTAATTCCATTATTCTTTGACCCCATAAAGCAGGAAAAGAAAAATGGTACAGTAAGTATTATTACCACTAATTACGATTTAATTATTGACGAGCAATTTGTTGATGCTGCCGAAGAAAACAGGATAGATTATGGAATTAATTATAGAAGCGTACTTACAGATGAAATAGAGTTTCAACAAAGCAGGCCACTTTTTAAGTACTTTAAGCTTCATGGTTCGCTTAACTGGGTAAGGTGCGATTATTGCGGGCAATACTATATAAATCCTTATGGAAGCATTCTGCACCAGGCGTATATAACCCAAAAAAAGACAGATAATACATGCATTTGCAATAACTCACTTACTTTAAAAAGTGTAATGGTTACCCCATCTTTTGTAAGGGATATCAGGGATTCAAACCTGTTACAGATATGGAAAGGGGCCATGGAAGCTATCCGCAATGCGGATAAGCTCATTTTTATAGGTTATTCTTTACCCGCAGAAGATCTTGCCATAAAATCTATCATTATGCGTGGCATTAACGGCAGGCAAAAGAAAAATAAGTTGGAAGTTGATGTAGTTTTAAAAGATGATAAGCCAAAGTCAAATTATATTAATTTGTTTGGCAATACTATAAATTATTCATCATCGGGATTGGAACATTACCTATCTAAATCTTTAAAAACACTGGTTTGATTTATATAATTAACCTGAATGGCGGTTTGGAAATAAACAGACCGTGTTGCTTCATGCCTACCCATGAGCTATAAAGATTCGTCATTGCGAGGAACGAAGCAATCCTCGATCTACAGAGAAGTAGTTTCTATCAACTATCTATGACGTGTTTGTTATCAACCTATGTACATTCTAAAAAGGCCTGTCACCCTGAGCTTGTCGAAGGGTCGCGCGTAGAGGCCTTTGCCCACATGCTTCGACAGGCTCAGCAGGACAGCCCTTTTTTATGTTATTTCCTTGCAGTGTTTCACGAAATTTGGCAGAGAGACATCTATTTTAATACCATTCTACAACTTTCCCTTTAAAACCGACCATACATTGTCGGCTACTATTTTTGCTCCTTTTTCTGTAGGGTGGATGCCATCGGGCTGGTTTAAATCCGGGTGGCCGCCTACGCCTTGCAACAGGAAGGGCACCAAAGCCATTTTGTTTTTTGCGGCAATGATGGGGAATACGGCTTTAAATTTAGTTACATAATCTGGCCCCATGTTTGGCGGTACCTGCATGCCCAGCATTACCAGTTTAGCATCGGGGTATTTTGCCTTTACCTTATCGATAATTGATTGCAGGTTTTTTGCTGTTTCGTTGGGTGGGATACCGCGTAAACCATCATTGGCTCCCAATTCCAATATAAATACATCTACCTTTTGCTTTAATGTCCAATCTATCCGGCTGTTGCCGCCGGCAGATGTTTCGCCACTTACTCCGGCGTTGATCACTTTATAAGGCATTTTCAACGAATCGATCTTTTTGGCAATATTACCAGGGAAAGCTTCCGACGGATCATCCAGTCCGTACCCGGCGGTAAGACTATCGCCAAAAAATAAAATGGTTTTTACTGCCGATGCATCAGCTTTTGCAGTGGGGGCGGTTTTGCTTGCGGCTTCAGCAGCAGGTTTGTTTTTTTCGCCGCAGGCTGATAATGCAATAGCAACAAAAAGCAGCAGATATGTTGATTTAAATTTGTGCATAATAATTAAGCGTTGGTCCTTAATATCTCTAACGGCGGTTTGTTTAATACCCCGCGACTATTTAACAAGCCGATAATGACGGTTAGTATAGTTATAATTAAAAATAATACAAAAGCGGGTATAAAGCTAACCGCATAGGGGATCTCGAAACTATATTTAGCCAGGAACCAGGTTCCTGCAACAGCTATCAGGATTCCCGTTAGGGCCGATAAACTGCCTAAGAACAAATACTCCAAAGCGGTAATGGCAAAGATCTGTTTTCGGCTGGCACCCAGGGTTCGTAGTAAAACGCTTTCCTGGATCCGCTGGTATTTGCTGATCCGTACCGAAGCTATCAGCACTACAATACCCGTAATGATGCTGAACGCGCTCATAAAACGGATAACGTAACTTATCTTACTCAATAATTCGTCCAAAATACTTAGTACCAGGCCCAGATCGATAATAGAAATATTAGGGAACTGTTTTACTACCGCCTGTTGAAATTTGGCCGATACCTTATTTGATGGCACATGCGTAAGCAACACCTGGAACTGTGGCGCATCTTCCAACACGCCGGTAGGGAAAACCACCTGGAAATTGGTTTGCACCTTACCCCAGTTTACTTTACGAATGCTGGCCACATAGGCCGGCATAGATACTCCTTGTACATTAAATACCAGTTTATCGCCAACTTTGAGGTGTGYGCGTTTTTGCAAATTTGCTTCTACCGATACCGGTATATCTTTACCCGCTTCGGCTTTACCTATCCAGGTGCCATCCAAAAGTTTTTCAGATGCTGATAGCGTATCGCGAAAGGTTACCCGGTATTCGTATGCAAATACGCCGTGTGGTATTTTGATGGTAGTATCTTTTACCAGGTCGGCAGCGGTTTTACCGTTGATCTGTTCTAACCTTACAGTAACAATAGGTACTTGTTGCAGTACAGGCAGGCCTTGATTCCGTGTTACATCGGCAACGGCATCCTTTTGACTTTTTTGAATATCAAACAATATCATATTGGATTGATTGCCGCTGTTTGATAAATTTACCTGGGCAATGAGGATGCTCTGGATAAAAAATAACGTGCAAATAAAGGCGGTGCTCAGCCCAATGGAAACCATCAGGATAAGTGTTTGGTTATTTGGCCGGTATAGGTTGGCAAAGCCTTGTCGCCATAAATAGCTCCAGCCATTGTTGATAATCAGTTTCATTACCCGCATCAGTAACCAGGCTACAGCCGCCAGTATCATAAAGGCGATGAGGATGCCGAGGGTAAAGAATAAACTGCCCAGCCAACTATCTAATTGAAGGTATGTGAATCCTAATACAAAGCCAATGATCAACAAATAAACCAACCAGCGCATTGGGTCGCGCTTGCTGCCAGCCTCATCAAACGAGATGCGTAAGGTGTTTAACGGCGAAATATTACGTACGGATATCAGCGGTAATAGGGCAAACAGGATAGAGATGATCACCCCTAATAAAATACCTTGCCAAATGGCCAGCCACGAAATTTCTACAGAAATAGTGAACGGCAAAAAGTCTTTAAACACAATGGGCAGTAAATGCTGAATGGCTGTACCTAAAGCTGCGCCAACTACAGAGCCAATGAGCCCGATTCCTACAATCTGTATCAGGTAAATCAAAAATGCTTCTGATGCTTTTACGCCCAGGCATCGCATAATAGCGATGGAGGCAATTTTTTCGCGCACATAAATATGTATGGCACTGGCAACGCCAACGCAACCCAGCAGCAAGGCAATAAAACCAACCAACGACAGAAATCTACCCAAATCGCCAAAAGCGCGACCTGTGTTTTCTTTGCGCATTTCAATAGTCTCGTAGTTCATACCTGCCTTGTCCAATACGGGATCAAGCTTTTTGGTCAGCTTATCCATATCAACCTTGTGGTTGTACTTGTAATAAAAGGTATAGTTAACGCGGCTGCCAATTTTCATGAGGCCCGTTTGTTCCAGGTATTGCATAGGGATATAAACCACAGGGGCAATCCCCGCCATGGCTCCGCTTTGTCCGGGTGCCTTGTTTAATGTACCTGCAATAAGGAAAAGTTCTTTACCAACCCGTACCGAATCGCCAACGTTTACACCAAATTGCAGCATCAGGGTTTTATCAACAAGAGCTGTCTGCCCTTTTTTAAAGGCCGTTCCTGCCGATTCCGGTGTGGTTTCGATGGTACCATAGTAGGGGTAATCGCCTTGTAAAGCCCTTATCTGTACCAACCTTGTGCCTTTGGTTTTTGGGAAATAGGCCATGGAGGCAAAGCTGCGTTCTGTTGACCGCTGATCGCCCAAAGAATCGAGTGTGTGTTTTAGCTTTGGCTCGGCTGGTTTATTGCCAGATACAGAAAGGTCGGCACCAATAAGGGTGGCGGCCTGCCCATTTACATCGTTCTGCACGTTGTACCTAAATGAGTAAATGGCTACAAGCGCGGCAATACCAAACACAATGGCCGAGATGAAGAGAAATAATCTTGACCGATTTTTCCTGCTATCGCGCCAGGCCATATTGAACAGCCAGCTTATGTTTATTTTTCGTTTATAATTAACCGGATCAATCCCCATAACTTACCCGTTAATTGTTTTTTCGTTGGATATGAGCTTACCACCTTTTATCCTGATGATGCGTTGTGTTTTGGCTGCAAGGTCAAGATCATGCGTTACCAGCACCAGCGTGGTGCCAGCTTCTTTATTGAGGTCGAAGATTAATTTTACTACCTTTTCACTGGTTTCTGCATCCAGGTTGCCGGTAGGTTCATCGGCAAAAAGAATTTTAGGAGCATTGGAAAATGCCCTCGCCAGCGAAACACGTTGTTGCTCGCCACCCGATAGTTGAGAAGGGTAGTGATGGCCACGATCGGCCAGGCCAACTTTATCCAGCAGATCCAATGCCCTTGCTTTTATATTTTTTTCATTCCTGAGCTCTAAGGGTACCATTACATTTTCAAGCGCGGTAAGCGTTGGCAACAATTGAAAATTCTGGAATATAAAACCCACATACTGGTTGCGCACTTGTGCCCGCTGATCTTCGGTTAAGTTACCAAGGTTAATTCCGTTAAGCTCTACAGAGCCACTGCTTGAGCGATCAAGGCCGGCGCATAAACCCAGTAGGGTAGTTTTGCCACTGCCCGATGGCCCAACAATAGCGTTGGTTGAGCCCTCTGTAATATTAAAGTTGATATCATTAAGCACCGTGAGCATACGGCCGGCACTTTGGTATGTTTTACTGAGATTTAAAATATTAAGGATAGTTTCCAAGGGATGATTTTTTTATGCTATGATGATTTACAAACCAATTTGTTACCGTATGGCTTTGTATAAATATCCGGGAATTGGGCTATTTATAGGTATAGAATGATGGATTTTTAATTTAATGACATAGCCGTGGCTTTTGTTTATACTCAAAGGACAGCTTATACAAACTGTGATTAGGGTTATCTTTTAATGTGATTAGACGTGTTTTTTAAAATAATACMMGTCATTTTTTTATTTGTCCTTATTTAAGATGTTTGTTAATCAGATACTTGAAAAAAAAAGAGCGGTATGAAGATTTTATTTCCGGCTAATCAAATTAAAAAATGCCATATAAATGATCGGGAGTTTGCCGCCATTTATTTACTAGCAATTGAAAAAAAATATCAGGAATATTTTACGCAGGCAAATTTATCCATATTAAATTGCGTAGCTATAAAAGGAATCCATAAAGCAAGCGTACACGTGGTCAATAAAGATTTGCCGCCCCAAATACAATATGATATTGAAGAAATGTTTTGGGTTGACTAACAAAATCAATCTTTAACATAAAACAAAACCTTATTTTAACTTTACTTTCAAATTCTCCTTAACGCCGTTTTCCCATTCTTCTTTTAAAATGCTCAACACAATAGAATCGCGCCGGCCGCCATCTTCCAGCGGCATATTGCTGCGCAAAATACCTTCAACCTGGCAGCCTATGCTTTTCATGGCAGCTATGCTGCGCTCGTTACGTGCATCGGCCCTAAATTCTACCCGGGCCATATTCAATTCCTCAAAAGCGAATTGCAGCAGTAAAAATTTACAGCGCTTGTTTAAGCCCGTTCCCCTGAATTTTTCGGCATACCAGGTGTAGCCCAGCTGTAAGCTGTTAAGTTTTGGCTGGATGTCGTAATAACGGGTACTGCCAGCATACTCGCCTGTTTGTTTGTCAATAACTACAAAAGCATATTCACGGCCTTTGTTACGGGCTTTAAGGGCGGCCATTACATATTGGGTCATGCCATCTTCGCCCCGGGCGCTTACGTTGGAGTATCGCCAGGTATCAGGCTCATTAATAGCATAAGGTAGTAGGTTTTGCAGATCATCTGCCTCCAGAGGGCGCAGTAAAACTCTTTCATCCTCCAAAACATAGTTGGCGTCAGGGTCAAAATAGGAGATCATAGGTAATGATTTTTATTAATCGACATGAAAGTAAATAAACAATTTGTCATCTAACTGATTAAGCCCTGTTAATGCCGTAAAATCTTTCAGGCATGTTAAAATGTATTGCCCTTTCAATCGTCATCATAAATAAGGAATAATTTAATACGATGAAGTTCCTTTAATTTTTACTTTTACTAAACTAATATAAATGCGGCCTGCTTTTAAAATAGCACAGCAGCCAACTATCAAATAAAATATGCAAGCCTCAACTAAACCACAGTCAACCAGTAAACCTCCGGGTGTTTTTAGTCTGCTTAAGCCGTATGTAGGCTTGGTTTCGTTGCTGTTATTATTCGCGTTATTGGGTAACGGTATCAACCTTTGGTTACCCAAAATCATCGCCAACGGAATTGATGCTTATACCCATAAACAATTTGTGCTGAATGATATTGTTAAAAAATTCAGTATAGCTACTTTGCTCATCTTTGTTTTTGGCTATCTGCAAACCATTATACAAACTTATGCTTCAGAGCGTGTGGCAAGAGATCTGCGCCAAAGACTATCGGATAAGATCTCCCGCCAAAGCTATGCCTTTATTGAGCAGGCCAATCCATCCAAACTATTAACCAACCTTACTGCCGATGTTGAATCTATAAAGCTGTTTGTATCGCAGGCCCTGGTTTCTATCGTATCATCGCTGTTTATTATTATAGGCTGTAGTGTAATGCTGCTTACTCTTAATTGGAAACTGGCATTGGCAGTTATTGTTATTATACCCATCATTGGCGGTACGTTTGCGTATGTTTTAAAACATGTACGGGCCCTGTTCATGAAAAGCCGCGGCGTTATTGATCAACTGAACAAGGTAATTAACGAAAGTATCCTGGGAGCGGCGCTCATTAGGGTTATTAACTCTCAGCAACTGGAGTACAATAAATTTTTGAGCGCGAATACCGAAGCCCGGGATTATGGTTTAAAAATATTGGGCTTTTTTGCGGGTTTAATACCCATAGTTACTTTTACCGCAAATATGGCTGCATTAACCATTTTAGTAATGGGTGGGCACTTTGTAATAACCGGCAGCATGAGTTTGGGTAGTTTTGCTGCTTTTAACAGTTATTTATCGCTGCTTATATTCCCCATATTTATTTTAGGTTTTATGAGCAACCTGATAGCGCAGGCCAGTGCATCATTCACACGCATCAGCGTTGTTTTGGATGCACCGGATGTGGCCGAAGGTGGAAGTTTGAAAGCCAGCCTTCGCGGGGATGTTGAACTCAAAAACGTATCTGTACTTTACGGACAAAAGTTCGCGTTAAAAAATATATCCCTCAAAGTAGCGGCAGGTTCAAAAATAGCTATCATAGGGCCAACATCGGCCGGTAAATCACAATTGCTTTATTTGCTCACCGGGCTTATAAATACCACAGAGGGCGAGGTATTGTTTGATGGAAAAAGCATTGCCACCTATGATAGTGAATCGTTCCATAGCCAGGTGGGTTTTGTTTTTCAGGATAGTATCATATTTAACATGAGCATCCGCGAGAATATTGCCTTTAGCGATACCGTAACGGACGAATCATTACAGAAAGCTATTGATACTGCCGAGCTGGGCGATTTTATTGGGAGTTTACCAGAACAATTAAATACCATCGTATCTGAACGTGGATCGAGTTTATCAGGCGGTCAAAAGCAGCGTATTATGCTGGCGCGGGCTCTGGCTGTAAATCCTAAAGTTTTATTGCTGGATGATTTTACGGCGAGGGTTGATGGAAACACCGAAAAGAAGATACTTACCAATATTCAAAAAAATTACCCTGGTTTAACGCTGATATCTGTAACTCAAAAAATAGCCTCGGTTGAGCATTATGATCAGATAATCCTGCTGATGCAAAGCGAAATTGTGGCCAGCGGTGTACATGACGATCTGATGAAAACCAGTCCGGATTATGTACAGATCTTCAATTCGCAGCAAAGCACCAGTAATTACGAATCGGGCATTGCTCACTAACCACAAAAGCTAAGGCCTAAAAATATTATATAAAATGAACTACGATCTTAACCAGCTTAGTAAAACCGCGCAAAAAACGTCAACCTTTGCGGGGCTAAAAAAGCTGATACAACTCATATCACACGAAAAGCGAACGCTCATCATCGCGGTTATTGCCATACTCATCAATTCAACATTAAACCTGTTGGGGCCGCTTATTATTGGGCACACTATTGATAATTATGTGCTGCATAAAAATTTTAATGGCGTTATCCATAACGCTATTTTATTGCTGTGTATGTATACTACCGCCCTGTTTACCAGTTACAAGCAAACCACGCTGATGGGTGGGGTAGGGCAGCGCATGCTGTTTACGCTGCGTAACTCTATATTTAACAAGCTGCAACAATTACCGGTTGGCTTTTTTAACCAGAACAAGGCCGGCGATCTGATATCAAGGGTAAACAATGATACTGATAAGCTCAACCAGTTTTTTTCGCAATCGCTGATGCAGTTTATAGGCAATATATCTACCATGATTGGTGCCGGTATATTTTTATTGCTGATACACCTGGAGCTTGGCGCCGCAGCTTTATCACCGGCCCTGCTTATCCTGTTTTTAACGCTGATATTATCGCAGTGGATCAAAAGCAAAAATGCAGCTAACCTTAAAAGTACCGGTGGGTTAAGCGGCGAAATCCAGGAAAGCCTGAGTAATTTTAAAGTGATCATCGCCTTTAACCGTCGCGATTATTTCAGAAAACGCTTTGATATTGCAAATGGACAAAATTATAAAACGGCCATTGGCGCGGGTTTGGCAAATAATATTTTTGTGCCGGTTTATGGTTTATTTGCCAGTATTGCACAATTGATAGTACTTGCTTTTGGTATTTACCTTATTGGCCACGGGCAGTTTTCTATAGGGTTACTGGTAAGTTATTTATCATACACCACACTTTTTTATAATCCCTTGCGGCAATTGGCCGCATTGTGGTCAAATTTTCAGCTGGCTATGGCCGGTTGGGACAGGATATCGCAGATTTTGGCCCTTGAAAGTGATCTGCCGCTGATTGAGGCCGGCGTCACAGACCCTAAAGCAGCTTTGCTTGAATTTAGGGATGTGAATTTTAGTTATGATGAAAGCAAAGAAATATTGCATCATATTAACTTTAAACTGGAGCAAGGTAAAACATATGCGCTGGTTGGGCCTACAGGCGGCGGTAAAACCACTACAGCATCATTAATAGCCCGTTTATATGATCCATCGAAAGGATTGATCCTGCTTGATGGCAAAGACATCAGAACCTACACCGCCGAAGAGCGCAGCCTGAGGATTGGGTTTATTTTACAGGAACCTTTCCTGTTTAGCGGCACTGTGAAAGATAATATTTTATACAGTAATGATGTATATGAGCATTACAGTAATGAACAACTGGAGCAAGTTATAAAAGACGCCAACCTGGGCAGCCTACTGGCCATTTTTGAAAACGGACTGGAAACCCCGGTATTATCAAGCGGAGATAGCATCAGCCTGGGGCAAAAACAATTGATAGCTTTTATGCGGGCCGTTTTACGTAACCCACAAATATTGATATTGGACGAGGCCACAGCCAATATTGATACCATTACAGAGAAGTTGCTGAGTGATATACTTAATAAACTGCCTGCAACCACAACGCGGGTGATTATTGCCCACCGCCTTAACACCATTGAAAATGCCGACGAGATCTTTTTTGTTAACTCGGGCGAGGTGATCCGCGCCGGATCACTGGATGATGCTATGGATATGTTGTTGAAGGGGAGAAGGGTGAGTTAGGGATACTGCTTTTGGGGCTCATGTTTTAAGGTGCATTAAAAAGTCTTTCGCTGCGGGGATTGAGTTAAGAGTTTTTCTTAGAAAAAAATAGTTGTCCATTTAACACTAAAAAATTGCATAATTATTTTTACACTTGTAAATAAACTCTTAACTAAATTATGCAGAAGTATAGCGGTCAGAAACGCATTTTAGTGGCAACCGATTGTATTATATTTGGGTTTGATGGCTGGAACATTAAGCTGTTACTTGTACAGCGCGGCCTTGAACCCGAAAAAAATAAATGGAGCCTGATGGGCGGGTTTATCCAGCCGTCAGAATCGGCAGATGATGCCGCTAACCGGGTGCTGGAATTACGTACGGGGCTTAAAAATGTGTATATGGAGCAGTTTCAGGTGTTCGGTCGCCCAGATCGTGACCCCGTTGAACGTACCTTATCTATTGCTTACTTCGCGCTGATTGACATCCATCAATACGAAAAACAACTAAGTGAAGAGTATCACCCGGAATGGTTTTTACTGGATGAAATGCCCGAACTGATATTTGACCATGCCGAAATGGTAAGGCTGGCTTTAAGGCAACTGCGTTACAAAGCCGCGCTTCACCCTTTATTGTTCCAGTTGCTGCCAGAGAAATTTACCATTCCGCAATTACAGGCTTTGTATGAAGGCGTTTATCAAACAAAGTTTGATGACAGGAATTTTAGCCGCAAACTATTATCCACAGGTTTACTGATAAAACAACCCGAAAAAGATAAGTTATCGTCAAAAAAAGGGGCATTTTATTATAAGCTTGATCAATCAAACTACGCCGAAAATTTTGAATCATTCCTGAACCTGGTGCCAAACCCCGAGAAGTTTTTTTAATAGTAAGGTGTATATCAGGTTAAACTTTTGGGTAGCTGTATCTTAAAGGTTGTGCCTTTACCGGGTGATGATATAACATCAATGCAGCCATGGTGCTTTTCAATAATTCCAAATACAATTGATAAGCCTAAGCCTGTGCCTTCGCCTACATTTTTGGTAGTAAAAAAGGGCTCGAATATGCGTTGTTTGGTATCATTGGTCATGCCCACGCCCGTATCTGTAATTTCAATAGCAACATGACCGGTAACATCACGTGTAATAATTGTTATTGTATCATCGTTGGGTTGTTCCTTTGCCTTAATAGCGTATATGCTGTTGGCTATCAGGTTAATCAATACCTGGTTAATACTACCCGCGTAGCATTTTATGGGTTCAATATTATCAAAAACTGTTTTAATTTCAATAAAATAGGGCGTTGTACTTTTTAAAATAAGTATGTTGGCAAGTATGGCTTTATTGATATCGAGCATTTTTAGTTCCTGCCCATCTGTACTGCTAAAGGTAAACAGGCTTTTTACTATTTCGGTAGTACGCCGGGCACCTTCTTCAATACCATTGAGTAAAATGGCAATTTCCTCTTTTATAAAATCTGGATCAATACTTTGCCTGTAAGTATGGGCAGTTTGGCCAAATTCTGTACGATCGGGGTTATTTAGTACCTCTTCGTATTTATTTAGTAATAAAAATAATTCATCAAAATTGAGCCTGAGCGGGTTAACATTTGAACTTACAAAGTTAATGGGGTTATTAATTTCATGGGCAACACCGGCGGTAAGCCTGCCCAACGAGGCCATTTTTTCGGTATCAATTAACCGGTGCTGTGTGCTCTTAAGATCATCAATAGTGGTGGAAAGGTATTTATTGGCATTGATGAGTTCATTGGTGCGTTCTTTAACCTTGTTTTCTAACAGGATGTTCTGCTCTTTAATTAAGCGCTCATTTTCTCTTGCAACCGCAACAACAAAATTTTGAAGGCCCATTTTTTCATTTCGGTAAAAATTGATCTTATCGGCCAATGCAGCCGAAAATAATATGAGCTCAATTACCAAAGCAAAAGGTATAATATTAGCGGTGAAAATATTATAGGGAATAAGATCTTTACTACGTGCAAAGGAAAGTAATAAACCTATTAAGAATAAGCTCCAGGCCAGCATAAATAGTTTGGCAGGTTTAAACCCCTTTAGGTAAAGTAGTGCGCCAATATAGAGCAGGTATATTGCAGTAATACCTATGCTCCAATTAATTAAATTGTAAGCAAAGGCCACAAAGTTGCCTAAAATGGCTACAAAAACTACAGCGAACAATGCGTACAGTAGTAAATAAATTTTGTATTCCTTATTTAAGGTTTGTTTTAGCTTTAAAAATTCATCGGTAAAAAGTAGTACTGATAAGCCAAAACACATCCTTACCAATGGTATAACATAGCTGTTAATGAAAATTTTGTTGTCGGTGAAGTAATTTCCATACCCACGCAGCAGGGTTTGCGAGGCTCCAAGAAAAACAATGTAAAATACGTAATACAGGTAACTCATATCGCCAACTATAAAAAGCAACAGTAAGTTATAAAATGCGCTGATAAGCAATATGCCCATAAATGCACCATAAACAACGTTTTCAATATTTCTGCTTTTTATAAAGGCTACCTCGCTATACACTATTACAGGTATCACAGCGGGTGTATTACTTTTAATACGCAGATAAATGGTGTTTGATGTTCCCGGTGCAATTGGGCACCTTATATAGGTAATATTTCGGGATTCAAGCTCATTCTGCTGGTCTGCTGCCTTAAAATGATGTATTTGAACGGGTTTGCTGTCAAGATAATAAAGATCAAACTCATCAATAACACTTGGATCTATACTGATGACGATAAAAGGTTTGTTATCCTTGTTTTTTAAATTGAACCTTACCCATGTTGCCGATTTTGAATATTTTAACAGGGGCAGGGAGGTGCTGCTAGGGTGAAAGCCGGTACTTTTTAAAACCTGGTTGATAGATAAATCGGCGCGTGGATCTTCCAATTCATAAAAATAGCGGCTGTTTAACAGTTCCGATCTGTTTTCATGAATAGTCAACGTATCAGTATTGTAGGCATGAGCAATCGTGTTCAGGAATAGTAAATACGCGATTGTCAATATTTTATTCATATTTACATGTTGGAATTTTATACTCAGGCATAATTATAATAAAAATGCGCAAAAATTAAAACTTTCAATACATTTACTTTTATAACCAATTGTTAAAAACCGATTTAATCTAAGTTTATTGCTATGCCCGTAGGAGTGTTGTATGTTGACGATGAAATAAATAATCTGATTAGTTTTAAGGCGGCTTTCAGGAGGAATTTTAATATTTATACTGCTCAGTCGGCTGCGGAAGGGATCCAGGTATTGGCGGCCCATGAAATTGGTGTGATCATTACTGATCAGCGTATGCCGGTTACCACAGGCATTGAATTTTTAGAGTCGATTTTACCTTTATATCCCGATACTATCAGGATACTTTTAACAGGTTTTTCGGATGTTAACGCCGTAATGGACGCTATTAACAGGGGGCAGGTGTATAAATACCTTGTAAAGCCATGGCAAAATGACGAGCTTAAAATTTATATTCAAAATGCCATTGAAATATATCAATTACGAAAAGATAATAAAGAGCTTACCTACAAACTGCAAATAGCCAACCTTGAACTTGAGGCACTCACTAAAAAAAATAACAGGTATTGAAATAGGGGTGGCGATTGCCGGCTTTTACTCATAGCCGTTGTAAGAGACTGTCTAAAAAATAAAAACAGGTCATCATTGCGAGGTACGAAGCAATCCCGAACTCTGCAGATCTAATTTTCAAAGCTTCTCTGTAAAGGCGGGGATTGCTTCGTACCTCGCAATTGTAAAGGTCAACTAATTCGGTAACAGAATTAGCTTTAAGGAATAAAGCTAAATGTTATGCGAAACATTAACAATGACCTTACATTAAAGCGGAACTACCTGAATAAGTATCGTTTTCTAATTACAGAATATGAGCAGGTAAAACGCGGAGAGCACTCCATTTTTAGGTTTGCCAAGGATTTCTATTCAGCACATGATACTGATCCCCGAAGTTTCTTAAAGTATTAC
>NZ_JBFTZJ010000004.1:0-540013 GCF_056406855.1 Mucilaginibacter sp. P1_A3 | reverse complement strand
TTTCTTTATCCACACCAATAACGCGGTAAAACCTGATGGTTTGTTGGCAAATGTTTTATAAGCATAAACTTCTTTACAAAGGGATTGATCTACCCGCCCTAAAGAGACTACCAGTTCATCTTGTGCCACGTCAATACCGGCTACCTGTTTTAAAATCTTTGTCATCACTTAATTTGATTAATAATATATCAAAAGTGAATAACCCTTCTTCGTTTGCTCTCCTGGTTGGATATCCTGGATATATCGCTAAGCAATATTCCTTACATTCTGTTCAAACTCTAAAGGGTAAAAGGAAATGAGGCAGTCTCTCTCTCTGAACATACCTTATGGTTGTTGGGGTCGCCGTCTGCTCTCATTTCCTTTCACTTTTTATTCTGCTAATCTAATTTATCATTTGATAACAAACATAGGAGGGTCGCCGTCCGCGAATGGCGGACCGGCGGGGTGAGTCGTTGCCAGCATACAGAGCCGATTGCCTGGTATCAAATAAACACGTCATGGGTAACGATAGTGAAGGATCTAGTATTCACTATGCTTTTTCGCCCTGTATAGTCTGCGAATAGATCCTTCGTTCCTCAGGATGACAAACTTTTTAAAACGTCATTTCTCCTTCGGAGTTCCCCGGAATTTTATTACTAACAATGACATTTTTTTATTGAATAAGCAACACTACAGGTTTTTCGCTTCCAAAAAGCACCTTAGTGTATCTAAACCCAGATGTCAGCAGGGTTTGTTTACTCTCTTTTTCTACCAATATTTCAATATATACATGAAAAGGTTAATAAGATTTTTACAATATCATATCTAAATTTAAAAAACTATATTAATTATTATAGGTTTCTCTTTTGGTAATCTTTCCTTAAATTGAGCCAATAAAACCTAAATGAAAATATTCCATCTGAGTGCCGAATGTTATCCTGTCGCCAAAGTTGGCGGTCTTGCAGATGTTGTTGGTGCACTGCCTAAATACCAAAATATGGCAGGTTTGCAGGCAGCAGTTGTGATGCCTTATTACGACCGCAAGTTTACCCAGGAAAACGAATTTGAGGTAGTTTTTAGTGCCGTTACTTTACTGAATACACGCCGCCTTTATTTTGAAATTTTAAAGGAGAAGACCGATAAACTGGGTTTTGAGCTATTTTTAGTTTACATCCCTGGTCTGCTTGACCGGGAAAATGTTTACAGCTATCCCGACGAAAGGGAGCAGTTTATTGCTTTCCAGCTGGCTTTTTTAGATTGGATCAGCTACTCGCAGCAAACGCCTGATCTTATTCATTGCCATGACCATCATTCTGGCCTGGTCCCATTCCTGCTTTATCACTCCAAGTTATATAAGCGATTGGCAAATGTGCCAACCATTTTTACTATACACAATGGCCAGTATCATGGTGCTTTTGGTTGGGAACAGTTACCCTACCTGCCCGAGATTGATATGACTGCCGCTGGTTTACTTGATTGGGCCGGTGGAATAAACCCCTTGGCAGCCGCTGTAAAATGTAGCTGGCTGTATACCACGGTATCACCAACTTACTTACGCGAGCTCACCATCAATTCAAACGGGTTAGAATACCTTTTTTATATTGAAAGGGCTAAAGGCTATGGTATCATCAACGGTATTGATACGGAGGTTTGGAATCCTCAAACCGACCCAATGGTGCCTCATCATTTTAATACCCGGACCCTGGCTAAAGGCAAGCAAGCCAACAAAGAAGCGCTTTGCACCCGCTTTGGCTTAAACCCGGCTAAGCCATTGTTTGTGTTTATCGGTAGATTGGTGATTGAAAAAGGAGCCGACCTGTTGCCTGAAGCCATTGATCGTATACTGGCAGAGTATGGAGATGAAGCTAACTTCTTTATACTTGGCTCTGGCGATAAGGAAATGGAGATAGCATTGCTTGATCTTAAGGATAAATATCCTGGCAGGTGCAATGTATTTATTGGTTATGATGAGGCATTAGCCCATGTGGTATACGCCGGTGCCGATTTCCTGCTGATGCCATCCCGTGTGGAACCATGCGGACTTAATCAACTATATTCTTTACGCTATGGCACCATGCCAATTGTACGCAGTACAGGCGGGTTGATAGATTCGGTAATTGATTTTGGTGATGAGGGGGGCTACGGTATCCGCTTTAACCAGGTTAGTGTTGATGATATTTACCATGCTATTACACGTGCCATAACACTTTACCAAAACCCCGCACAATTACAAATATTACGCAAGCGTATGATGGCCCTTGATTTTTCCTGGGACCGTTCGGCCAAAGAATATATAAACCTTTATGAAAGTTTAAACCCTCAGATATGACATCTAAAGTAATCTCAATTGTGCTTGGCGGTGGCCAGGGCAGTCGCTTATCACCACTTACTGCAACACGTTCAAAACCGGCTGTGCCAATTGCCGGTAAGTACCGTTTGGTTGATATTCCAATTTCGAATTGCCTGCACTCGGGTATTACGCGTATTTATGTATTAACGCAGTTTAACTCTGCATCTTTAAACAAGCACATCAAAAACACCTATCACTTCAGCAGTTTCAGCGATGCTTTTGTTGATATCTTGGCTGCCGAGCAAACACCATCAAGCGTGGCCTGGTTCCAGGGTACGGCCGATGCGGTAAGGCAAAGTCTCCACCATTTGGCGGTGCACGAGTTTGAGTATGTACTGATCCTATCAGGCGACCAATTGTACCAGATGGATTTTGAGGATATGATCAACAAGCACATCGAATCCGGCGCTGAGATCTCTATCGCTACCATTCCTGTTGATGCAGCTGATGTACCGGGCTTTGGTATTTTAAAAGCTGATGAGCATAGTATGGTTACTGCTTTTGTTGAAAAACCAAAATCAAACTTTGAGAGCTGGGCATCTGAGGTAAGTGATGAAATGCAGGCTGAAGGCAGGGTTTACCTGGCATCTATGGGTATTTACATTTTCAACCGCAAACTGCTGTATGATTTGTTGGAAGGGAATGATCGTACCGACTTTGGTAAAGAGATTATCCCGCAGTCAATAGTTGAGCATAAGGTATTGAGCTATCAATATGAAGGTTACTGGACAGATATTGGTACCATTCCGTCATTTTTTGACGCTAACCTGGGTTTAACGGATGAGATACCTAAATTTAACCTTTTTGGCGAAAATCATATCTACACCCGGGCGCGCATGCTGCCGCCATCAAAGGTATCAGGTACAACATTGAACAAATCTATTGTTGCTGACGGTTGCATTATCAGCGCTAAAGAAATTACGCGATCAATTATAGGGATTCGTACCCGTATTGGAGTTGATACCGAAATTGAAAACTGCTATGTAATGGGTTGCGATAGCTACCAGACATTAGAGCAGATTGCCGAACTGAAACTTAGTGCATCGCCAATAATGGGTATCGGCGACAGGTGTAAGATTAAAAATGCCATCATTGATAAAAATACCTATATCGGCGACGATGTGGTTATCAACTGTGGCGAAAAGCTGGAAGACGGTGATTACGGCACCCACACGGTACAGGATGGTATTGTAGTTGTTAAAAAGCGTGCCATTATTCCAAACGGCACCGTTATTTAATAATAAATTAAGTAAAAACAATCAATGGTTAATTTGTTATAGATAATATAAAACTATAAAACAATTAACTATGAAAAAGGCACTTTGTATGATTGCTTTAGCAGCAATCTCTTTCGGAAGCGTTTTTGCGCATGGGGTACCCGTAAAATCTTCAAATGGTATTATGCAAACAGATACTACCAAGAAAAAAATGAAAAAGAAGATGAAAAAGGATACAACAATGAAAAAGGACACCATGAAAATGAAGAAGTAACCTTCATTGTAACCAAAAAGCCTCCTGATTATCGGGAGGCTTTTTGGTTTATATCCGGGTCATCCTGAACTTGTTTCAGGATCTCACAGGACAAGTAACCAACATAGTGTATACCATGCGCGTGGGGTGCCGAAACAAGTTCGGCAAGACTATTGGTGAGCTACAAATCAATCGTTTCGCCAATTGCAGGTAACTTTAAATTCAGGCCTGTTTTGATGAACTTTCCCCTTACTTCGTCTTTATCAATCCTGATAACTTCAAACGAATCATAATGTATCCCAATGATGTTTTTACAATTGATGAAAGCGCTGGCTTTTATGGCATCATCTGCACCCATGGTATAGTTATCGCCAATTGGCAAATATGCCCAGTCGAGGTTGTCGTCTGCCAGCAGTTTCATATCATAAGTAAGGGCCGTATCGCCGGCGAAGTATATCTTTTTACCTTCAACCGATAACAGGAAACCGGCGGGGTTGCCACCCGGTGAGCCATCTGGCATGGTACTGGAGTGCACGGCATTCACCATTTTTACCCTGCCGAAATCAAAATTAAAGCCGCCGCCAATGTTCATTCCATGTACATTATCAACGCCTTTGCTGTTAAGCCAGCCGGCAATTTCAGCAATACATATTACCTTGGCGCCACTGTTTTTCTGAATCTCAAACAGGTCTGCAATATGATCGCCATGACCATGAGATATTAAAATGTAATCTGGTTTTAAGGTATTGATGTCAATATCCTTTGCCAGTGGGTTATGTGTTATAAATGGATCAAACAATAGTTTTTTGCCGTTGCTCAATTCTATTTCGACTGTCGATTGGCCGTAATAGGTAGTTTTCATAGTAGAATGATATTTGTTTTCAGTTATCTTAAACCCTCGTTCCCTAAAAAGGGTATTGGACTATTTACCAAATAAGCTACCCAGGCCGCCCATACCGCCAAACATATCCTTGGTCATGGCTGCCATTTCGGCCTGGCTTATGTTATCGGCTTGTTCCATGGCTTTATTAAAGGCTACAACCAATAACTCTTCCAGTTCTTCTTTATCAGCATCAGCCAAAAAAGCACTATCAATATTTACCGATTGTACCACTTTATTAGCATTGGCCGTAACCGTAATTTTACCACCTTCGGCAGTACCCGATACGCTGATAGCATCCAGGCGTTTTTTTGATTCGCCAGCCTTTTGCTGGGCTTCCATTATTTTATCAAACATAATTTTATTAGATATGCAAATATGCGTATGTGCAGATTACAGATGTGCAAATATGCAGATGAGTAATTGTTTAAATGAATTGACACTTAAATTTTACAATTTCAAAACCAAATAGTTTTAAGTCGATTCCAACCACGAACCACGAACCACGAACCACGAACCACGAACCACGAACCACGAACCACGAATTAATCGTCACTGGTATCACCATTACCGTTGTAGGCGCTTTTTCTTACTACAGGCATCCCGGCAGCTCTAAAAAGATCGTCGAGTTTAAGCAGGCTTCCATTGGCTAAATTAGATAACAACACAACAGTGATATCGTTTTTCATATCGCGCAGGTAAATGTGCCTGAAACCATGCCACCAGCCGGTATGGTAAATAACCTCCTGTCCCGGTGCGGTAAAGGTACGCCAGCCATAACCATAACTAAAGTGGCCATGCAACATAGGATTGCGCGGCACATAAGCCGAATCAAGTGTAGCCTGTTTTAATAACAGCCCGGCGCGCAAAGCGCGGTCAAATAAAAACAGGTCGCCCACGGTGCTGTAAATGCCCTTATCGCCCACAGGGCCATCCAAAAAGTTTTGTGCCACAGAATATTTCCACTGACCGCGATCATGCCCTACAACGTGAACCGGGATTTTGTCATATACCGCTTTGGAATACACATTGGTATGCGCCATACTTGCAGGTTTAAATACATTATCCTTCATGAACTGGGTGTAGGATTCTCCGCTCACTTTTTCGATAATAGAACCCAATACCATGAAATTGGAATTGTTGTAAAGAAATCTTTTGTTGGGCACGTTAAAAGGTCGCGGTTTATATTCCGCAATCATTTTCATTGCGTCGGCATTTGAAATTCCTTTCCTTTGGTTAAGATGCTGGCTGCGATATATATCATCAATAAAATATACATAGTTCATCATGCCGGAGCGGTGCGTAAGCAACAGGCGGATGGTTACTCCATCATAAGGAAAATCCGGAAAAAATTTCTTTACATCATCATCCAATTTAAGCTTGCCGCGCTCCATCAGCATCAGTATACCGGTAGATGTCATGGTTTTGGTAACCGAGGCCAGTTCAAACTGGTAACTTAGCTTCAGGCTATCGCGGTGCAGGTAATCGGCCCAGCCGATGGCATTTTCATAAACTATTTTACCTTTTTTTGCAACCAGCACATTGCCGTTGAAACCACGGGTACGGTGCAGTTCCTGCATTACCGCGTCTATCTTTTTATCCCCTTGTTTGGGGTTGTAGGCCATCAGTGCAGTGGTATCTAAAGGTTTGCCGGGAAGGGGGGCAGCAGCTTGGTTTTTATCTTTATTTTTTGATGAACAGGCTGTTAAAATCAGCAGGGAGGCGGTAAACAAAAAGGCGCTCTTATACAATAACTTCATAGGTAAATTTCTCACTCTTAAACGAAAGCGAAAATTAGAAATTATACAGCAGGTATCGATTAAAGTTTTTATTTTTTTCTTTTAGTTAAATCTCTTTGTATGTTTAAGTATGAATTTGATTAAAACCAGTTGCCTGTTGATAGCGATTTTATTGTTTTCTGCTGTTGCTTACACGCAGGAAAGCGACGTTGCTGCCTTAATAAAGCAAGGTATCCAACTAAATAACGATCATAATTACGCGGGCGCGATAGAAAAATATAAGCAAGCTTTGACAGCCGATCCCGAAAACGCGCAGGCCAATTACCAGATGGCTTTTAGTTTAAATGCATTGGGCAAAGGAATGGAGGGCGTACCATATTTAAACAAGGTAATTAAAACCAACTCCAACTTTACCGGACCGGCTTATGAATTGCTGGGCGGTATTTATGATAGTAGCCACCAGCCGCAGCAGGCAATTGATGCCTACAAAGAAGGACTGAAAATAAAGCCGGATTACCAGCCACTGTATTTTAACCTTGGTATAGCCTATTTCCGTGCCAAACAATATCCCGAAGCAGAGCAGGCCGCTATCGAAGCTATTAAACTCGACCCTAAACATGCCAATAGTCAGCGCTTGTATGGACTGGTTACTTTTCATCAAAACAAAAGGGCAGCGGCCTTAATGGGATTGTGCAGCTTTTTGTTGCTGGAGCCCGATGGCCCAAGAAGCGACGAAGCCTATACCAATATGCAAAGCATTTTAAAAGGTGGTACCTTAAAAGCAGAAGATGCCAAAGCGGAAGCATCAACCGCCGCATTGAACAGAACATTAAATGCGGCCATAGCAAAGGCAAAACCCGGCTCAACCGCTGCCGAATTATTGGAGAACCAGTTGGAAGCCGTTTTTGAAGCTGTTGGCCAGCTCGCCGAAAAGCAAACAGGTAACGTTTTTTTCAGACATTACTACGCTAACTTCTTTTATCAGCTAAGTAAAACTAATAACATGCAGGCATTTGCCAGGCTGATGGGTTTAAGCGCCAATAAAGAGGCAGGTAAACAATGGTTACAGCAAAATGAGGATAAGCGCAAGGCACTGGAGGCCTGGGTTGCTGGCGTGGAAAGAAAGTTTTGAAAAAAGAAGGAAATTTTAGACTTACGAGGGTAATATCGCAAGTCTAAAATCTCATTTTAATAATATCAATGAGCCCAGGTAAAGCCAGTTACATCGAATTCCATTTCCTTACTTCCACTTTCATAAAATTCTGCTTGGATAATTATTTTTTTTGCTGTTTTTAGCTTTTTGATCAATTTGTTGGTCGAATTTATAAAAAGGACGTTGGTGCTTCCATCAGATGAAGATGAACAGTTAAATGTGGTTGGCTGTTCGCTATCAAATTTGATTTTAACTTCTGTACCTTCAACATCAGTTATGAATTGCCCTTTACTTACTTGCAAAATAGCCTCATTTCCGGTGCTTGTTTTTCTTATGTTTAAGGATGCCGTTGAGCCTCCATCATAAGGAAACGGAAAATCTAATAATTCATTTGCGTCTATTGATGCATAGTAATTTGTTTTATTGGTCATTTTATCCTCTTTTTCTGAGTATTCCCATTTTGGCTTTTCGGAGTCTTGAGATTCAGTGACAGAAGAATCTGATTTGCTTTCCAATTTTTTTGATGTTGATGTGTCAGTTTTAGTTGAATCGGAACTTGATGAAATTGCTTTATCATTTGAATCGCATGAGAAAGCAAACAGAATAAGAGCTAAAAAAGTAAATTTTTTCATAATTATGATTTGGTTTTTTTGCCTAAAATAAAAAATATAAACATATGTTATGCTAAAAAAAATAGTATTTTTTATTTTTAATGGAAATATATTGTATATAATATATAAGCTGCTTTAAGGCAATATGTTAAACTTTAAGCTGAGTGCATTCAACCTGGGTGGATTTTAAACCCAACTCAACCAATTGGCATATAAAAAAAGGTTCGCAGGTACTTAGCACCTGCGAACACTAAACTAATTGCTCAACTCTAAAACCCACATACGCATTGCAGGTATGGTTGTTTTTTTGGTGGTGTTTAGCAAGTCGCCGGTTATTACATTTTGTGCTTTGGTAAAGCCAGCTATTCTTTCCGTGTATTTCCCAAAATCAACGGTGCTTTCTTTTTTTGCAGTGTTCATAATACACATGATTGTTTGTTTGGCATCATATCTGAAATATACATATAGTCCGTTAACAGGTATATAATGCATCATTTTTCCGGTTTTTAATGCTGATGAGGTTTTCCGGAAAGTACCCAGTTTTTTAACAATGTTTTGAACAGCGAGTTCATCGGTAGTAAGACCTTCGCCGGTAAATGCATTTTTTTTATCCACTGCCCATCCGCCAGGAAAATCAGCTCTTACCAAACCATCGGGATTTGTAAAGCCTTTTAAAAGCACCTCCGATCCATAATATAGCTGCGGAACACCCCTGCAGGTTAATAACCATTCATAGCCAATCTTTTGTTTTTCGACATCTTCGCCTACAACCGAAAAAAAGCGGGGCTCATCATGGTTATCCAACAAAAGCACGTTGTGGTTTGCATCTTTGTTCAAAAAATCACTGCTCAAGGTATAATACAGTTTATTAACTCCATCCGTCCAGTCAAATGGCTGCATCAACGCAGGGATAATGCCAAAATACAGGCATTGAAAATCCACCGATCCCTGCAAATTGCTTTTGAAAGGTAAATTGAAATTGTTTTGGTTAAAATATGATTGATTAGCAACGCCAAATACCCGCGTTTCGCCAAATAAAGTAAGCTTAGGAAATTCATCCATAATGGCCTGGTTGCACCGGTTAGCAAAATTCATGTCGTTGTAGGTATAGGTATCTATTCTTATACCGTCAATTCCAAATTTTTGCACATACCAGATGATATTTTGGATCATATAGTTTGCCATAAATGGATTAGATTGATTAACATCCGGCATTTCGGCGGTAAACCAGCCATCGGTCATTTTCTTTTTATCTGATGGCGCCGCGTATGGATCAAACTGGGTTTGTTCCCTGTAATTAGTCTGGGTAAATTGGGACCAGCGGTGCATCCAGTCTTGCGCCGGCGGATCCTGCTCCAAAAAATGGTAGAGACCGGTATGATTGTATACCACATCCATAATCAGTTTCATCCCGTTTTTATGCAGGGTATTACTTAATTGTGTATAAAGAGAGTCGGTCCCGTATCGGGCATCAATTTTATAATGATCGGTAATGGCATAGCCGTGTTCGGTACGGTTGGGCATGTCATTTTCCATAACCGGTGTAAGCCATAAAGCGGTTACGCCAAGGCTTTTAAAGTAGTCGATATGGTTTAATATACCCTGAAAGTCGCCGCCATGTCTTAAGTACATCGAATCGCGATTCAGCGATTGGTCCCTCATCCCGGTTATTCTATCATTTTTTGTATCTCCATTACTAAACCGGTCTGTTAACAGCAGATCTATAAAATCGCCCGAAGTTACCCCTTGCGCATAGCTGCTGCCGTTGCCCAACGGTTTTGCCGATAAAGGCCATGGTATTACCGAAGAATTAGCCCCATCTCCAAAAACGATTTTTACTGATCCCGGCTTTGCGGCGGGGCTTATAACGATATCAACGGCCGTATATTTTAAGTTGGGGAAATGGTGAGTTTGGAGTACGGTAATACCCGGGTAATTGATTTTAATTTTTTGCTGAGATAGAACTTTGTTTTCGCTTCTGATTAATAATTGAACATGGTTCATTTTCATGCCAACCCACCAATTGGTAGGATAGATGTTGGTTTGCTGCCCATACAGATTTAAATATCCGAGTATGGTAATAAATAATAAGGTTAAAAGATTCTTCTTCATGATCATTTAAATGGAGTTGATTAATTGGAGGCAGCAAAGTAAATGTTGCCTTACACATAGCGAATTTTTGATGCAGACAGCAAAAAAAGGAGGGTGAATGACGTATGAATGGATAACCTTTCAGGTAAATGCGTATTACTTTTATGGCAGCCTCGCTAATTTTATTACTTTTAAAACGTGCCTGATTTGATCGCTAACAGAAAGTTGAAGAAAATTGAATTGTACATCCTATACTGGATATGCTACTTGCTGTTATTTACCATACTTCAGGGACTTACAGAAGGCGACTTTTTAACCGTTTTTAGAAACGAGTTTTTTAGTGTGATCCCAAAAGTGTTTTTTGTTGCCATAGTTGTAGAAGCTTTAATGGCAGATTTGCTTTTCCATCAAAAAATTGTTCGCTTTATAGTTGTTTATGTTTTATTGATGGCAGTGTTCGCGCTGATGTTACGCCTGATAGATAATTACATCATACTAAAATATTTTTTAACCAGCTGGACAAAAGAACCGATACTGAGTGTTGCTCCGTTTTTATATAATTGTGTTAAGCTTCAATTTGTGCTCACAATTCCTTTTTGTATAAAATTATACCAGCTTTTAAATTTAGAAAAGGTGCGGGCATTGCAAACTGAGGCGGAAAAAAATATCGACGAGAAGAATTTATTAATGGCCGTTAAGGATAGCGATACCTTCCTTTCTGTTAAATGCGAACGGCGAATGGTAAAGATGAATTTTAACGACATCTGCTATGCCGAAGCACAAGGCAATTATCTCGTTATCTTCACGATGAACGGAACTTATAAAACCTATTTATCAATTTCAGACCTGCAAAGCAAATTACCTGGGTTATTGTTCGCGAGGGTACACCGGTCGTTTATTGTTGCTTTGAATAAGATTGAAAGTCATAACAATAGTGAGATAATTATAGGCGATAAAAAAATCCCAATCGGGAGGTCCTATATTTCTAAGGTTCGGGAGATATTGCCGTAATAGCATGTGTGAATAATGCCCATACTACTTTGTTTCGGTCGGACTATAGCATAAGATTACTACGTCTTTAGATACGCTGTACCTGACGATTTTTTTATAATATTTGTACATGGACAAACCTGAACCAGAAACCATCATTATCGATTACCCAAATGATTCGCCAATTGTTGCAAAATTTGAGTATCCCGATTGGAAATCTCTTTTCAAGCTGTTTTTCGTGTTGTTTTTTTACACCATTGCTGGGGGGATGCTTTTAGCTTGGTTTCTTATTAATACCAGAGACCTCGGAACGTCGTCGTTAAAATCGCTATTGAATTTGGTGTTTTATGTTATTACGATGTTACTTACAATAAGGTACGCATTAAAAAAAAGCAAAAAACAACGCCGCTCTCCATTTAACTTTAGTTTTAACAAGGTACAGAGTTGGCTTGTGCCGGTAATTATTGTCAGTACTTTGGCCTTAGTGGTTGGTTTGGAGGGGATATCCAATCTGATACCCATGCCTGTAGCTGTGCAGAAGCTTTTTGAAAAAGCATTTACAAAAAATATTTTTTCACTTGTTACGGCCGTTATCGCAGCGCCAATAATGGAAGAGATACTATGCCGGGGAATAATATTGAAAGGATTGTTAAAAAACTATTCGCCCCAAAAAGCAATCCTGATTTCGGCCATATTTTTTGGTGTAATACATCTTAATCCCTGGCAAGCGCTGCCGGCTTTTTGCGGAGGCTTATTTTTAGGTTGGGCTTTTTACAAAACGCAATCGGTTATTCCAGGAATGATCATCCATGCCACAATTAATGCTACGGCTTCATTGTTTTTGTTTTTGCCAAAATATCAACAAGGGTTTTCAAATTTGTTGGGTATGCCATATTACATCGTGTTGTGCTTTTTTTCGGCGTTGGTGTTTGTGGGTGGGTGTGTAATTATTCAAAGGAAAGTTTTACCCCAGGTAGACTGATGTAATTATATCAGCGCTTTTTTAAAAGCCTCCTGTCTTACTTTAAAATGGTCGGCTAATTTTCTGATTACGTCTTTAGATAACCCTTTTTTACAATTTAGAATATTTGAAATGTAACCTTTACTAATTCCCAGTATCACGGTCATGTCCTGTGGTTTTAAATGATGGTCATGCATGAAAGATCGTAACAAGGTTATCGGATCAGTTTCTTTAAATGTGTTGTGCTCTTCGTCGTATTTTTCAATCAGAAGTGTCAACAGGTCTATTTCGTCCTGCAATGCATCAATGTTTTCTGCTGTCAATAATGTTTCCAATTGATCGCAATATTGATCGTATTGAGATTTATTTTTAATGATGGTGTATTTCATTATGGTTGTTCCCATCTTTAATATGTTATCAGTAAATAAAATTAGTAAATATTAGGACACAGCATAGGTTCTGACGAAATCTTTTAGAGATAACATACTCCATCCATCACAAAAAGATTACCATTTCCCATTCCCTTACATCATATAAAAGCATAACTTTGCCCCTGCAAAATTTAATGCTATGAGTTTCAGAACCGAACACGATACCATGGGCGAGGTACAGGTACCTGCCGATAAATACTGGGGAGCACAAACAGAAAGATCACGCAACAACTTTAAAATTGGTCCGGAGGCATCTATGCCTAAAGAGATCATTGAAGCGTTTGCTTATCTGAAAAAAGCTGCCGCTTATACCAATACTGATCTTGGCGTGCTATCTGCCGAAAAACGCGACCTGATAGCCCAGGTTTGCGATGAGATCCTGACCGGTGCATTATCATCGGAGTTTCCGCTGGTGATCTGGCAAACAGGCTCGGGCACACAATCAAACATGAACGTGAATGAGGTAGTGGCCAACAGGTCGCACGTTTTACAGGGTAACAAACTGGGCGAAGGCAAAACCTTTATCCACCCTAATGATGACGTGAACAAATCACAATCATCAAACGATACCTACCCAACCGCCATGCACATTGCCGCATACAAGATCCTGATGGATGTAACCATCCCTGGTGTTGAAAAGCTGCGCGATACTTTGCAGGCTAAGGTTGAAGCCTTTAAATCGGTAGTAAAAATTGGCAGAACCCATTTAATGGATGCTACACCACTTACCTTGGGCCAGGAGTTTTCTGGTTATGTATCTCAACTAAACCATGGCTTAAAAGCGCTGCGCAATACATTAGATCATCTTTCTGAGCTTGCCCTTGGTGGTACTGCTGTGGGTACAGGTATCAATACCCCCAAAGGTTATGATGTTAAGGTAGCCGAATATATTGCCCAATTTACGGGCCTGCCATTTATTACGGCAGAAAACAAATTTGAAGCTTTAGCCGCCCATGATGCCATTGTAGAAAGCCATGGTGCTTTAAAACAAATTGCGGTATCATTAATGAAGATAGCTAACGACATCAGGATGCTGGCTTCTGGTCCGCGTTCTGGTATTGGCGAAATCCATATCCCCGATAACGAACCGGGATCATCCATTATGCCGGGTAAGGTTAATCCAACCCAAAACGAAGCCGTTACCATGGTAGCAGCACAGGTAATGGGTAACGATGTAACCATATCTATCGGTGGATCAAATGGCCATTATGAGCTGAACGTATTTAAGCCTGTTATGGCTGCCAACTTCCTGCAATCGGCAAGGTTAATAGGCGATGCATGTGTATCTTTCAATGACCATTGCGCGGTTGGTATCGAACCAAACTACGCCGGTATTAAAAAGCACCTTGAAAATTCATTGATGCTGGTAACTGCGCTTAATCCGCATATCGGTTATGAAAATGCGGCTAAAATTGCCAAAACAGCCTTAAAGGAAAATAAGTCGCTACGCGAAGCCGCCATTGGCTTAGGTTTGTTAACCAACGAACAGTTTGACCAATGGGTGATACCCGAAAATATGATAGGTTCTTTATAAGAAGAGCCTCACCCAGCCCTCTCCCAAAGGAGAGGGCTTTTGATTTACTGCTTTTGAATAGCAATTGTATGCCAAGACCCCTGAACGATTTTCTTTCAGTTCCCCCGATAAAAAAAGCTTTCAGTAAAAGCGCCTTTCGCCTTTTACCATTTACTTTTCACCTTAAAAAAGTAGTATACCTTTTACCTTTCGCCTTTTACCTCAGCGCCTGCACCATGAACCCCAACTTACAAAAACCGGGTGTTAAATATTTGCAGGGTGAGTGGCAACAGGATTCCGTTCCGGCGCAAAAACGACTGGTGACTTATTCATTGTACGACCTGAAATTTAGCTGCGATTCTTTTTTGATGAAGATAAGCACCGTGAGCAAGGTAAATTATGGAGCTGATACCTGCATGAACAGCGGCCATTGGTCCGAGTACATTCGCGGCACCTATGTGCAAAAACAGGATACCCTGCATCTTAAAGGCCAGTTTTGTAATGCTGATGGCAGTTATAAAGACGAGAAAAGCTGTTTCCGTTATGGCGATTATGAGGAGTTTTTTAGGGTGAAACAAAGAGCCGATTCCTTAATTGAATTTACAAGTACATCAAACGTAATACCCATTAACGCGCGTTTAATAAAAAGAACAAGCTGCATCCCAAAACCACTATGAAAATGAGCACTAACTTTTTCAAAAAGATCATTCTTTTTGTAGCTGTATGCTACATCCCATTGCAAAGCATGGCATGGGGAACCAACGGCCACCGCATTTGCGGCCAAATAGCTGATAGCTATTTAACTCCAAAAGCACGCTTAGCTATCCAGGCTATTTTAGGCAATGAGTCTATTGCTATTACCAGCAACTGGGCCGATTTTATTAAATCGGATCCGGCTTACAGTTACTTGTACAACTGGCATTTTATTGATATGGATAAGGCTTACACTTATCCTGAGCTGCAAGCTTATTTAAAAGCAGATACCGCTGTAGATTCATATACTAAGATGAATTTTTTAATAGCCGAACTAAAGAAAAAAACTACTACCAAAACCAATAAATTGTTATACCTGCGTATGCTGATCCATATTGTGGAGGATGTGCACCAGCCTTTTCATACCGGGCATACCAGCGATAAGGGTGGCAATGATTTTAAAGTACAGTGGTTTGGCAAGGATAGCAACCTGCATTCGGTTTGGGATAGCCAGCTGATAGATAATCAGCAGTTAAGCTATACCGAGTATGCCACCTGGATAAACCACACTACGGCCGCGCAACGTGCCGCATTGCAAAAGGACCCTATAAGCCAATGGCTTTTTGAAAGCAACCAACTGGCCGAAAAGTTTTATGCCGATATTAAACCAGGTGATAACCTGAACTACAAATACAATTTTAGTCATATAGCTATCCTTAACCAACAACTTTTAAAAGCAGGAGTACGTTTGGCAGGAGTGCTTAATCAGATATTTGGTTAATTTTTGGAGGCGAAAGGTAAAAGGTTAGGCAAGCCTGATCCAAAAAAACTTTCGCCTTTTACCTTTCACCCTTTACCTTAAAGAGAATGAAAATACTAATGGTATGCCTCGGTAACATTTGCCGTTCGCCTCTGGCAGAAGGGATCATGCAACACCTGAGCGATGGGGAAGGACTTGGCTGGGAAATTGATTCTGCAGGGACAGGCGACTGGCATGTAGGAGAGGGCCCCGACAGGCGATCTACCCGCACGGCGCGCAATCACGGTATCGATATCAGTAGCCAGGTTTGCCGTTTATTCAGGCAAAGTGATTTTGAAGAGTTCGATCATATATTTGTGATGGATAAATACAACCTCAATGATATCCTGAACATGGCAAGTAATGATAGGCACGCCCAAAAGGTAAAGCTATTATTAGGCGACAAAATAGTACCCGACCCATACCACGATGACACCCAGTTTGAACCTGTGTTTACGCTGATTGAAGGCGGCTGCAAGGATTTAATCAGGGAGTTGACAAGCCGATAATATAAAGAATCGGCATTGCAAGGTAACTCAGGTGTTTTGAAAAAAAAATACTTTTTGTCATCCTGAACGCAGTGAAGGATCTGTTAACCGCCATGCTTCTTCGCCCTATAAATCTGCGAATAGATCCTTCGTTCCTCAGGATGACAAACTGTTATCCCCGTAGTTTGTGTCCCTACAAACTACGGGGATAAAAGCAATTGTGCCGGCTGTTTGTGAGGACACAGACAGCGGGGAAGCGGAAAAATATATGTTTTAGTAGCCAAAAGCTTTTGCTTTCCAGAAGCGTCAGCAGAACAGCTTCGGCCCGAAAATGGGCAGAACGATGGTGGGTTGTGCGGCTGTAGGGCATAGGAAGTTTTTGCTTGGATTGGGCATTGGGTGAGGGCAAAATAATTCCAGCCCAGGTTCTGCCCGTTTTGCAGGGCAAAGGCCGGTGCGGCAAAGAAGCATTTCGGCTGACTTGATCTTTTGGTTACTTTTGTATCAAGACAAAAGTAACTAGGCCCTCCCGCGGCCATGAGCGGGCCAATGTTGTTTGATTACTACTAAGTAGACTTAGAACCTTAAAGGGCTTTCCTCACCCTAAAAAACGGCAGATCCTCTCCATACCAAAAAGCCTCTCCCCAGCGCTCAAAACCAGCTTTAAGCAAAACCTTTTGTGATGCAGCATTATTTGGATGGGTAACAGCACATATCTCCAGTAGGCCAACTTTATGTAAGCCATAATTAATCAAAGCTATGGCAAGTTCGGTTGCAATGCCCTGGCCCCAATATTTCAAATGCAGGCGGTATCCAAGCTCAATTTTGTCACCGTCAGATTCGCTTGGTTTTAGCATGCAAACACCTATGAACTCATTATCGCCCACATTAAATATACCCCAACGACCCAGGCCGGTTTTGCTCTTATAATCTTTAAGAGTATCCTTAAAAACCTGCTTGCTTTCGGCGGGTGTACGCTTTTTTACATATTGGGTAAGGCGTTCATCCTCGTCCATCAAAAGGGAAAGTTCTTCGTCAGCAGCAGTAAATTCCCGTATCAGCAGGCGGGGCGTTTGAATGATAATGTTCATGGTTTTCAAAAATATATTATTCCCCAATTATTGTAGAGATATTACAGTAATAAGTATGTCATTTATAAGAACAGTCGGGAAAGAAAAGGCATGCGATTGAGATCGGGAGTTAAGGCGGTCGGCCAAAACTGTTGCGCAACAGGTGACTCATTAAGAAATGTTATATATTTAATAATCAGTATATTATGAATTGTCATAAAATAAAAAACGCAACAAAACCGCAACAGCGCGGCGAAATAGTATTGCCAGCTATGCGGAATCAAATTTTCCGCATAGCTAATTAAGCAACATATCCGTATAAATCTCTTTTTTGTACATTTGCCGCATGGCATCTATTAAACCATCCGTACCTAAAGGAACCCGCGATTTTTCACCTGTTGAAATGGTGAAACGTAACTACATCTTCGATACTATTAAGAGCGTTTTCCGTAAATACGGCTACCAGCAGATAGAAACACCAACCATGGAAAACCTATCAACCCTAACTGGTAAATACGGTGATGAGGGAGATAAGCTGATATTTAAAGTGCTGAACAGTGGCGATTACCTGGCCAAGGTAAAACCCGAGAAACTGGCTACGCTTAACTCCAATGCCATAACGTTGGATATCTCAGAAAAAGCCCTGCGTTATGATCTCACCGTTCCATTTGCCCGTTACGTAGTGATGCATCAGAATGAGATCACGCTGCCCTTCAAGCGTTTCCAGGTGCAGCCTGTTTGGCGTGCGGATAGGCCACAGCGGGGCCGTTACCGCGAGTTTTACCAATGCGATGCCGACGTGGTAGGCTCCGACTCTTTACTGAACGAAGCAGAGTTTGTACTGATATATGATGAGGCTTTAGGTAAATTGGGCTTGAAGGATTTTACCATCAAGATCAATAATCGCAAAATCCTTTCGGGTATTGCCCAGATCATTGATAAGGCCGATAATATCATTGACCTTACCGTTGCCATTGATAAGCTGGATAAAATAGGCCTGGATGGCGTTATCAAAGAACTCATGGAACGTGGCTTTACCGAAGCCGACATAGAAAAAATTAAACCGGTCATTTTACTGGAAGGCACCAATACCGAGAAACTGCAAAGCCTGCGTGTGGCCTTGGCCGGCTCAGAAACCGGGCTGAAAGGTTGCGATGAGATAGAAACTGTTTTTAAATACATCGAAAGCTGCCCGCTGCAAACGGCAAAGCTTGAACTGGATATAACCCTTGCCCGCGGACTTAACTATTACACAGGCGCCATATTTGAGGTGAAAACTAACGAGGCAGCCATGGGCAGCATCGGCGGTGGCGGTCGTTATGATGATCTTACAGGTATGTTTGGGTTAAAAGGCCTTACCGGGGTTGGTATTTCTTTTGGAGCAGATAGGATCTATGATGTATTGGAAGAGTTGAATCTTTTTCCATCGGCAACAAACCAAAGCACACAGGTGCTTATCTGTAACTTTGATAAGGAAGGCGAAACTTACGCTTTGCCTTTATTGCAACAACTCCGCCGTCAAAATGTAAATACCGAACTTTACCCGGCAGGTGCCAAAATCAAAAAGCAACTGGATTATGCCAATAACAAAAATATCCCCTATACGGTTGTAATCGGCGGCGACGAAATGCAAAGCGGCCTTTTAACATTTAAAGATATGACCAGTGGCGTACAGGAAAAATTGACTGCGGATGAGATTGTGAAAAGGATGGCAGCGAAATAATGATGTGTTCCCCATAGCGATGGGTTTAAAACCATAGGTGTTCGGAAGATTTGTTAACGTTTTTTTAATTCCCTCCCTTGGGAGGGGTGCGGCTGAAATGTGTGCAATGGCAGGGAGGGGTTTCGCCGACATTTCCTCTGAAAAGGTACTTGAACGCCTGATTTAACCCCTACCTCCTCCTTCCCCGAGGAAGGAATCGCACATTGCCCCTGCCTTTTTATTTCTTTCGAACACCGATGGGTTTCAAACCCATCGATATCCGGAGAAACGAAATGTTCCAATATTAAATTAATATATTTTACAAATAAGAAAATAAAACTTATCGTAGTGAAAGTTGTTGACTATAAAAACAATATAAATCATCACTATGAAAAAGTTAAGTTTAATAACGATGCTGGCGATTGCAGCCTTATCGTTCCAATCATGCGGGGGAGCTAAAGACAGCAAAGAAGCTGCTGATAGTACAAACGCAAGTAAAGATTCTTCAACAATGGCAGTGAAAGATACCGCCGGTGTTACCGGGGCTCATGGTATAGCTGTTGATGAAAATGATGCCAAATTTGCCACAGCTGCGGCAAACGGTGGTATGGCCGAAGTAGCTGTTGGGCAGTTAGCCGGCGAAAAAGCAATGAACGCCAAAGTAAAGGCATTTGCTGCAATGATGGTAACCGATCACAGCAAAGTTAATGAAGAGTTAATGGCTATTGCCAAAACTAAAAACATCACACTACCTTCTGCCCCCGATGAAGATCATCAAAAAATGAAAGCCGATCTGGCAGCAAAAACAGGTGCCGATTTTGATAAGGCGTATGTAGATGCCATGATTGACGGCCATAAGAAAACAATTTCTTTGTTTGAAGATGCTGCCAAAAATTGCAAGGATGCCGACCTGAAAGCTTTTGCAGAAAAAACCTTGCCTACTATTAAAGGTCACCTGGCCGAAATTGAAGGTATTAAAAAAGGGATGAAATAATTTCTGATATATAAATAATGGGAGGGAGGTGATTTTCACCTCCTTTCTTTTTTTATACCTATTTTAGGGCTGATTAATAAGTCGGCCCCTATGAAAAAAAGCTACTACTTCTTCTTATTCCTCCTTTCATTTTCCTGTTTTAACGCAAAAGCGCAAAAGGCAGATGATATTGAAACCAAAACCAAAGGTTTTACCAAATATACAGGCTACTTCAATTTTTACTGGGATGACAAGACAGGGAAGGTTTTTTTGGAAATAGATAAGCTAAACCAGGAGTTTCTTTATGTGAACTCCTTACCTGCAGGTGTCGGTTCAAACGACCTGGGACTTGATCGAGGGCAAATTGGTAACAGCCGGATTGTGAAGTTTATAAAAAGTGGTCCTAAGGTGTTATTGATCCAACCCAATTACAGCTACCGGGCTATAAGCGATAATGTTGATGAACGTAAATCCGTTGCTGAAGCCTTTGCGCAATCGGCCATATGGGGCTTTACCGCCCTTGCCCAGGATGGCGATAAAGTACTGGTTGATTTTACTCCTTTTTTGCTGCGCGACAGCCATAAAATTACTGATAGGTTAAATGATAATAACCAAGGCAGCTTTAGCTTTGATGAAAGCCGCTCGGCGGTGTACTTGCCCAATACCAAAAGTTTTCCTGATAATTCGGAGTTTGAAGCCACCATTACATTGGCAGGTAAAGCTAAAGGAGCCGAAATTAGTTCGGTATCGCCAGATCCTAATGCTGTTACGGTGAGGATGCACCAGTCATTTATAAAACTGCCCGATGATAATTATAAACAACGTAAGTTCGATCCGCGCTCGGGTTATTATGATGTGGAGTATATGGATTATGCAACACCGATAGATCAGCCAATCATGAAACGTTTACTGACAAGGCATCGCCTCCAAAAAAAGGACCCTGCGGCAACCATCAGTGAACCGGTAAAGCCCATCATATATTATGTTGATCGTGGAGCGCCGGAGCCTGTGCGCAATGCCTTAATAGAAGGAGCCAGTTGGTGGAACCAGGCTTTCGAAGCCGCTGGATATAAAAACGCGTTCCAGGTGAAGTTGCTGCCAGAGGACGCCGATCCGATGGATATCCGTTACAATATTATTCAATGGATCCACCGCTCAACCAGGGGTTGGTCATACGGCGAGGGGATTAGTGATCCCCGTACCGGTGAAATCATTAAGGGGCAGGTATCACTCGGTTCGTTGCGCGACAGGCAGGATTTTTTAATAGCCGAAGGATTGGTGCAACCGTATGAAGATGGTAAACCGGTAAGTGATAAAATGATGAAACTGGCCCTTGCCCGGTTGAGGCAACTGGCCGCCCATGAGGTTGGGCATACACTGGGCTTACAGCATAATTTTACAGCCAGTGTAAATGGCAGGGCATCTGTAATGGATTACCCGCCGCCCGTGATCAGTTTGGATGCTGACGGCACCATCGATCTGAGTAAAGCTTACCGCACAGAAATTGGAGAATATGATAAACGCGCTATTCTTTATGGCTACCAGGATTTCCAGGCAGGCACTAATGAGGATGATGCCTTAAAGGGTATTGTTACTCAAACTATTAAACAGGGCTTCTTATTTATCTCCGATGATGACGCCCGCCCTGCAGGTAGCGCGCATCCGCAGGCACATCTTTGGGATAGTGGTACCAATGCCGCTGATGAATTGAATAGGCTGATGGTGCTTCGGAAACATGTATTAGATAATTTTTCTGAAAAAGCCATTCGCCAGAATGCGCCAATGGCCACGCTTGAAGAGGTATTGGTGCCTATGTACTTGATGCACCGTTTCCAGGCCGAGGCTGCTTCAAAAATGCTGGGCGGTTTGTATTATACCTTCGCTTTAAAAAACGATGGACAAACCATTACTAAGTTTGTTCCCCCTGCCGAGCAATGGAAAGCATTTGATGCATTAATGGGAACCATAGCTCCCAACGCACTTGCACTACCCGAAAAGTTGATCGAAAAAATACCACCGCGACCAATAGGGTACCCGCGAACAAGGGAAACCTTTAAATCGCACACAGGGTTAACCTTTGATCCTATGGCGGCTGCAGAATCTGCCGCTGGCGCAACGCTCTCTTTTATGCTGCAACCAGAGCGGGCGGCAAGGCTGATTGAATATCAATCACGGGATAATACCCAGCCCGGCTTATTACCGGTGCTGAATAAATTAGTGGCCCAAACCTGGAAAGCCCCACAGGCGGCAGGCTATAAAGGCGAATTGCAACGCCTGGTAAATAACTTAACCCTTAAACAGATCCTCACCCTTGCTGCCACTACCAGCGCGCCGGAGAGCGTTCGTGGTATAGCCCTGTTACAGGTTGATGAATTGAAGAAATGGATGCAAACTGCTGTAAATACCGCTACTGATTCCCGAAAAGCAAATTTGTTGTTCGGATTGTCGCAGATCAGTCAGTTTGAAAAAAATCCGGATAAGTTTCAACCTGCAACGGTGTTGAATATGCCAGATGGCTCGCCTATTGGTATGGATTAACGGATATGGGCATTTATTACCGACGAAGCCTGAAATTACACCGATGAAGGCTGCGTATTGAGCGATGAATGTATAATTGATTGATTGTTAGTGCGTTTATGAGTGTTTGCCGAGTGGGATAGGCTTTTGGTCTATAATAATATAACGATGGTCTATTGCATTTTTTTGATGCCGAAAGATGTTGTTGATTTGAATATTGAAACTAAAAACAAAATTCAAAAACGATATTTAAAATCAAAAGATCATGAAAAATTCAATCAAATTATCAGCATTATTCTTTCTATTAAGCGCCGGAATTTTTGCCACAACAGAAGCAAGTGCTAAAAACCATACCCCAAAAACTAATGATGTTATCACCGTATCAGCCATGAAGAAAAATCTTGGGGTAGCGGTTAATGTTATCAAAGCTGATGAAGGAAAATCAGTTGTAAGGATTTACGATAAAGAAAACCACATATTACTAAAAGACTTTTTGCCTAATAAAGCCGAAGCTTCAAAGGGTTATATTTTAACCAACCTGGAAAATGGTGATTATACCTTTGAAGTTACTTCAAACAAGGAAGTAGTTACCAAAACAGTTCACGTTTATGATGAAGACCAAAAGAAAACATTTTTCTTTGTTGACTAATCCGGAGTGTTATAAAACAAAAAAATCCCGCCATGAGCGGGATTTTTTTGTTTTATATAAGGGATATTAATCCCAAAGGTTTGTTGGATAAGTGCCATTGGCAACTAATTCCGAAATACACTTTTGTACAATAGGTTTATCTTCTTTATAAGTTACACCAAACCATTTTGCGCCGGTAGGGATAACTTTAAATGATGCAGTACCTGCTTTGATCAGCTCATCAGCAACTAGAGGGATAAAGAATTCCGATTTTGGGTTGTTCTCGTTAGCTGCGACAAATGTCCTGAACATTTCTTCGCTTTGCTTAAAAATAGCGGGGGTAAAGCCCCAGAAATTCATCGATACACGGGTTTCATTTGGTAATGGATGTTCGCCAGTGGCATCTTTATAGGCAACGCTGCCATCTTCTTTAAAATAAACCTCGGTGCGCTCGTTTATTGCTACCATATTGCCTTCTTCAACCTGGCAAACTCCACGTGATACGGAGCCATAATCGGAAAGCGTTCTGTCTATCTGGTAGCCTATTATAGAGTAAGTATCATCGGCAACTTCAGTAGTTAAAAATTTCGCCATTTTTTCAAACGAATCGTAACCATAAAAATCATCGGCGTTAATTACACAAAAAGGCTCATTGATTTGGTTGCGGGCGGCAAGTACAGCATGTGCGGTACCCCATGGTTTTGCGCGTTCAATAGTTTTATCAATGCCAAAAGGCTTCAGGTCGAAGCTTTGAAAAACGTAATCTGTTTCTATACGGCCTTTTAATTTGGGTTCAAATATCGCTTTAAAATTATCTGCAAATTCTTCACGTATAATAAAGCTTACTTTGCCAAAACCGGCTTTTATAGCATCATATATAGAATAATCAATAATAGTCTCTCCGTTGGGGCCAAAGCCGTCAACCTGTTTCATGCTTCCGTAGCGGCTGGCCATACCGGCAGCCAAAATAAGTAGTGTGGGTTTCATAGAGTGTCTGTGGGGTATTTGTTAAGCTAATTTTTTAATTGTGTATTAAGGAAGGGTTTAAGGTCGAAAATGTTTTAATGAGTAGATTATTTAATGTATCTGAAATCCTGTCCGGCTTTGATATTTAACAAAACTTCGTATATCAAACGGATAACATTATCAACATCCTCCTTGTGAATCATCTCCACAGTGGTATGCATATAACGTAGAGGTAAAGATATCAGCGCAGATGGTACGCCGTCATTTGAGTAAGCAAATGCGTCAGTATCGGTACCGGTTGATCGTGATGAGGCCTGGCGCTGAAAAGGTATTCCTGCCTTTTGGGCAGTTTCAATAAGCAGTTTATTCAGGTTGTTTTGTACCGCAGGGGCATAAGATACAACCGGGCCACGGCCGCAAGCCAGATCGCCCTGGGTAATCTTGTTGATCATCGGGGTTTGGGTATCATGCGTAACATCGGTAACAATAGCTACATTGGGTTTTATTTTATGAGCTATCATTTCTGCGCCACGTAAGCCAATCTCTTCCTGTACGGCGTTTACGATATATAAGCCAAACGGCAGTTTTATGTTGTTCTCTTTTAATAGGCGGGCAACCTCGGCAATCATGAAACCACCTGCGCGGTTATCCAGTGCGCGGCCAACATAATAACGATCATTCAGGATCATAAATTCATCCTCGTAGGTAATTACGCAACCAACATGGATGCCTAATTTTTCTACCTCATCTTTAGATGTACAGCCACAATCTAAAAAGATATTTTTAAGGGTTGGAGCTTCCTCTTTTTCGCCGCCAGAACGGGTGTGGATGGCAGGCCAGCCAAATACTGCTTTTACAATGCCATTATCGGTATGGATATTTACCCTTTTTGATGGGGCTATCTGGTGATCAGAGCCCCCGTTGCGAATAACGTATATTAAACCATCGCTGGTGATGTAGTTAACAAACCATGATATTTCATCGGCGTGTGCCTCAATCACTACCTTATAATCTGCTTTTGGATTAATTATCCCAACTGCTGTACCATAATTGTCTACATAATGGTCATCAATATAGGGCTTTAGATATTCGAGCCACAATTCCTGGCCTTTCCATTCAAAGCCGGTAGGAGAGGGATTATTAATGTATTTCTCGAAAAATGGTAGCGAAGTTTCGTTTACTATAGAAATATGCGAAGCGGAATCAGATTTTTTTTTAGCCATGTTATTTTTAGTAACCTTACGATATGCAATAAGCAAATATAATAAAGCCGTTGATAAAGCCTTAAAATAACTTGCCATAATGGGAATAAATGTGTGTTTTTATTATAAATTTAATACTTCAATATCCTGAATTGGTGTTTTTTTTAATTATTGAGTGTTTTAAACCATTTGATTAATTATTTGTCATTAACTGTGTACTTTACAGTAATCTGTAAAGTCGGGTTATTTATAATATTTTTGTTCTTTGCTACTTTAATTTACTACATCGTGAAACGATTTGCGCCTTTTTTTATTTTGATAATTGCCTTTTTAACGTCATGCAATGTTGTTCAGTACGTTACTGTGCCGGTTAATTACGGCCCAAAAATGGGTTTCAGGCATGATAGTACAACCATTGTAGTTATAAACAGGTATAAGCCCGATAGCATAAAGATAAGAGATCAGCGAAGGTTAACTGTTTTGAAAAAAATGGCCGTTACCTCTCTCCAGACGGCTGCTACACAGTTAAAATATTTACGCGGGGTACGTATCATTAATATTGTCGATTCTTTAAATTACGCCGTAAATACCGACTCTGTTAAATTCCTGGCATCAAAGTATGGTGCCCACTATGTTTTAGCGCTAAATGATATAACCGCGGGTATATATGCCGAGAATAGTTATTACAATGGTAATGTAAGTACTTATTATACAACCAAAGTAAAAACGATTCTTAACTTGTATGAAAACAACGGTCTTTATTCCAAAAGACTTTCAGGAATGGCCGAAGTGCCTCAGGATGAAATGTACTCGGGCGGCTTTGCGGCGTTGTTTTATCGCCCCTCTTACAGGAGTAGTATTCCCACTTTAACAATAGCTACACAAAATGCAACCCTGGATGCACTAAAGGATTATTTGCCATTCTCAATTTCAAACGAGCGACCGCTATACACAGATGGCGAAGCACTGCAATCATCAGCAGCGCTGATAAAAGCGGGGAAATTTGATTTGGCTTTCAAGATACTAAATCCCTTAATTGATGGTGCCGATGTAAAGCTGGCAAGTAAGGCAGCTTACAACCTTGCGGTAGTTTACGAGGCGCAGGGCGATATTGAGGAGGCATTGAAAACTGCTAAGCTATCAAACGACAAGCGCCGGAGCGAAATGGCCCAGGCCCTGATTGCCGATTTACTGAAGGAGTAGGTTTAAATGTGCAGATTACAGATGTGCAGATTTTTTTGTCTGAACCTGGATTTTAAGAATTTAGGAATGGGCAGAATATAAACGGCATTCTGTTAATTTATTAATTCGGTAAATTCTGGTTCAGACATCATCTGACATCTGCACATCTATACCCTTCTCCAATATCTCGTAATCAAAGCCATTTTTAGCAAATAGTATACCGGTCTGCTTAAAACCAGACTTTAAGTAGAAACCGATGGCTGATAAACGGGCATTGCACCATAAACGTTTGCCGCCATTTGTAACTGCAAAATCTGTAATGTGATTTAGCAACTGTTTGCCAATGCCCATGCCTTGTACTGATTCATCAATCCCAAATTTTCGGAACTGGAAATCATCACCCTTTTGAAACAAGGATACCACTCCAACAATGGCATTATCCTTAAAAGCTGCAAAGTGCAGCCCTTCATTATCCTCGTCCATTTCCATTTCATATAGTTTTTGGGCAGGGTATAAAACCTTTTGCCGTAATCGCCAGGTAAGCTCCGGGCGGATCTGCTCGATGCTTATTTCGGATTTCGGATGTTCGATCTCGGATTTGGTCATTTTGGGAATGTAGATTTCTGATTTTATGATGGTATCCTATTTTTTAAATTATGCAATTCAAGAATTAAAAATAAACCCGAAACGGAGAAATCCTCTTTAACACCCCTGAAAACAATTAAAGGTTAAAAATCGAACATCCCAAATCCGAAATCAAAGCGGAATATTTCCATGCTTTTTCCTTGGGTTGTTTACTACTTTATTTTCCAGCATTTTAAAGGCCTGGATGAGTTTAATGCGGGTTTCGGCAGGTTCAATTACCTCGTCGATGAAACCACGCTCAGCGGCACGGTAGGGGTTGGCAAAGGTATCGGAATAGAGTTGTTCCATTTCCTTCCATTTGGCTTCCTTATCTGCTGCGGTTGTAATCTCCCTTTTAAAAATGATCTCGGCTGCGCCTTTGGCACCCATTACAGCAATCTCTGCAGATGGCCATGCATAGTTCATATCGGCACCTATATGTTTGGAGTTCATCACATCATAGGCCCCACCGTAGGCCTTTCGGGTTATCACCGTAATACGCGGAACGGTAGCCTCGCAAAAAGCATACAGCAATTTAGCACCGTTGGTGATAATTGCATTCCATTCCTGATCGGTACCGGGTAAAAAGCCTGGAACATCTTCAAAAACCAGTAACGGAATGTTGAAGCTATCGCAAAAACGCACAAAGCGCGCTGCTTTGGTTGAACTGTTGATATCTAAAACACCGGCCAAAAACGCTGGTTGATTAGCTACAATACCAATGCTGCGGCCTGCAAGGCGGGCAAAGCCAACAACAATATTTTCTGCAAAATCCTTATGGATCTCTAAAAAAGATCCGGTATCTATCACATGATCAATAATCTCGCGGATATCATACGGGGTAGATGCAATCTGCGGCAAAAGGGTGTTCAGCTCCGATCGATATTCGTTTCCTATATCATAAGGCAAGGCCGGAGCCCTATCCTCACAATTTTGCGGCATGTAGCTTAGTAGTTTTTTTATGTTTTGAATAGCCTCAATTTCATTGGTACACGCAAAATGTGTTACGCCCGATTTGGTGGCATGAGTTGTAGCGCCGCCGAGTTCTTCAGACGTCACCACTTCGTGGGTAACCGTTTTTACAACGTTTGGCCCGGTCACAAACATGTAGGATGTGTTTTCCACCATCAAAATAAAATCAGTGATGGCAGGTGAGTAAACCGCCCCACCGGCGCAGGGACCCATGATGGCCGAGATTTGCGGAACAACGCCTGATGCCATGGTGTTTTTATAGAATATATCGGCATAGCCGCCTAAGGATACCACGCCTTCCTGTATGCGTGCGCCGCCTGAGTCGTTTAGCCCGATAACGGGAGCACCGTTTTTGATAGCGAGATCCATGATCTTGCAAATCTTTTCGGCATGAGTTTCAGATAAGGATCCACCGAAAACGGTAAAATCCTGGGAAAATACGTAAACCAACCTGCCATTTATGGTGCCATAACCGGTTACAACACCATCGCCCGGATATTTTTCTTTCTCCATTCCAAAATCGGTAGAGCGATGCGCTACCAGCATTCCGATCTCCTGGAAGGATCCTTCATCCATTAAAAAATGCAGGCGTTCCCGCGCTGTTAATTTCCCTTTTTTATGCTGACTTTCAATACGTACCGTGCCGCCGCCTTCAAATGCCTTCTGGCGTTTTTGCCTTAATAATCCAAGCTTTTTATCCACAATTCAGGTTGTTTGTAACATGATAAAAATAGTAATTAAATTGTAAGATAAGGGTAAATCTGCTGTACATGCTTTTAACAACCCCATTTTTACCTATATTTGTAATAATGAAGATCAGGAATTTTAAAATACTGGTAGCAATAATGTTTTTGGGTGTCTTTGTCATAAAGATGGCCATATCTCTTGCTCCTGCATTTTTATATCTTGATAATAAAACCGTAAGCGCGGTTATCCTGCAACTGGAGCAGGAATCAAAGGCCGAAAAGGACACACCTGATAAGGATACTTTTAAAGAAAAAAAGGTTTTTGATGAATATGATTTGCACGCAATTGATTTTATCACCTTTGTGGTAGAAACTAATGTGCTGCATAACCAGGAACATTCGCTCTACAAGCAGGTTTATCACCCGATAGTACCTACTCCGCCTCCCAACGTTTAAATGATTTAACCGGATATTCCTTATCCGGAAGCAACGCTTTATAATTCATTTAAATTTTCATTCAAACATTCATTCTCATGCAAATTAAGCAAGGTGGGTTTGCCGTTGGCAATCTTAACCTAAAAAAATACTTTTTACCCAAAAATCTAAAAAGAGATCTTCCGGCAAGTCTTGTAGTTTTCCTGGTAGCCTTACCACTATGTCTTGGTATAGCGCTGGCATCTGGCGCACCACTGTTTGCGGGTGTACTTACAGGTATTATTGGTGGTATAGTTGTTGGATCATTAAGCGGCTCGCAGTTGAGCGTTGCTGGTCCGGCGGCAGGTTTAACGGTTATTGTATTAAATGCCATTACCAGCCTCGGTTCCTATGAAACATTTTTACTTGCCTTGGTACTGGCTGGTGCTTTCCAGATTTTGCTTGGTGTTTTAAAAGCAGGTACCATTGCCAACTATTTTCCATCATCGGTAATTGAGGGAATGCTGGCGGCTATTGGAATTATCCTAATCATGAAGCAATTTCCGCATGCGGTGGGTTACGATGCTAATTTTGAAGGGGATGAAAGCTTTAGCCAGGCAGATGAACATAACAGTTTCTCCGGGATACTTGGCGCATTCGCTAAAATAAACTACGGCGCAGTAATAATCAGCGTGGTTTCATTGGCATTCATGATCTACTGGCCTAAATTTAAAAAGCTGGCAATGATACCCGCTCCATTATTAGTGGTGCTTGCTGGTATTGGTTTAAGCACAGCGTTTGCGGGTACCGATTTAGCCTTGCTGGATAAGCAGTTTGTGCGTATACCCATTGTGAATAGCAGCAGTGAATTTTTTGCTTTATTTAAAACAGCTGATTTTAGTGGAATTGGTAATAAACAGGTTTGGATAACCGCTTTTACCATTGCTATTGTAGCCAGCCTGGAAACGCTGCTGAGCCTGGAGGCCGTTGATAAAATTGACCCCATAAAGCGAATTTCGCCTACCAATCGTGAATTGGTTGCACAGGGAATAGGTAATATTACCAGTGGACTATTGGGTGGCTTACCCATGACTGCCGTTATTGTACGTTCATCGGCTAACGTAAATTCCGGTGCCCGTACCAAGATGAGTACGGTGGTTCATGGCTCGTTGCTGCTGGTGTCGCTACTGTTCATCCCTGTACTTATCAACCTGATACCACTATCATGCCTGGCAGCTATCCTGCTCATGACCGGCTATAAACTGGCCCGCATATCGTTATTTAAGCATATGTGGCATTTAGGTTTAAGCCAGTTCATTCCTTTTGTAGTAACTATAGCGGCAGTTGTGTTAACAGACCTGCTTATTGGTGTTGGTATTGGTATGTTGGTTGGGATCTTTTATATCCTGCGCACCAATTTACGCAACCCCTATTTTTACCAGATCTCCAAAAATGGCGATAAAAAGGTGATTAACATAAAACTTGCCGAAGAGGTTTCCTTTTTGAATAAAGCAGCGATACAGATCACTTTAACAAGTTTACCAAGCGGTACAGATGTGATCATTGATGGCTCCAACTCGCGCTATATTGACCCGGATGTACTGGAGATCATCCATAATTATAAGCACAACGCCTATACCAAAGGCATAATTGTGCAATTACTTGATATAAAGGATAAGTACGACGTACCTCCTTTAAAAGAATTAATGTATAACCCTAACTAAGAAAAAATCATGGCACTTATAGAAAATAAAAAAAACGAGAAACCGGTAATTGATACCACCAATCTAAAACTGGCCCAGTCTGATAGCTATAACGCGTTATTACGCGGAAACAATGAGTGGGTGGAGAGAAAGCTAAAAGAAGACAGCGACTTTTTCAAAAACCTGGCAAAAGGCCAGCACCCGCAGGTATTGTGGATAGGCTGTTCAGATAGCAGGGTACCTGCAAACGAGGTTACCGGTACCAAGGCAGGCGAGGTATTTGTACACCGTAATATTGCCAACGTATGTGTACACTCGGATATGAATATGCTGAGCGTACTGGATTATGCGGTAAACGTGCTTAAAGTAAAACATGTTATAGTAGCTGGTCATTATGGTTGCGGCGGTGTGGCAGCTGCCATGAGCAACAAGCAATTTGGTTTGATAGACAACTGGTTGCGCCATATTAAAGATGTGTACCGCCTACATAGTCATGAACTTGACCGCATTACCGACGAGACTCAAAGACAGAATCGCCTTGTAGAGCTTAACGTGAGCGAACAGGTTTATAACCTATGTAAAACATCCATCATTCAAAATGCCTGGATGGAACGTAATGATCTGGAAGTACACGGCTGGGTGATTGATTTGGGTACTGGCTTGGTGAAAGACATCAAGGTAAGCAGCAGCAGTCCGCATAATTTAGGTTATGTGTATGAGCTGGATAGCATCGAAGCTGTGGCTTCGCATTAAAAATAATAATACAATAATTTCTCTGTGCCGAAGGGGCACAGGGAGGTTTTTTTAGTTTGCCCCGGTTCATGCAAATGGCCGGGGTTTTTTGTTTACAGGAGGTTAACAATAGCGTAAGCAATAACTATAAATTTTTATCCTATTTTTATGCGTTGTTAATAAACAGCATTTACTATGCTAAGGCAATCAAAAGAAGAACGCACCCTTAAACAAAATTTATTGCTGGCTTCGTCAACGGCTTTTGTATCGGGCGTTACCAATGTTGCGGGGATGGTTGCTTTTTTAGCTTTTACCTCCAATATTACCGGGCATGTGGCCAACCTTGCCAAACATATTGTGGAGCAGAATTTCAGGGAGATCGTGGTATTTGTAATCTGGTTGCTGCTTTTCTTCGCGGGGGCTTTTTTATCCAATTTTATAGTGCGCTCCCTGGAGCATAAAAGTCGTTACCGGGCACATTCTACACCAATCATCATCGAAATTATATTGCTATTATTTGTTGCCGTGTATGGTCATAACTTTTATAAAGAAACAGATATTGAACGCGAGATTGTAATAGGAGTTATTATTTTTTCGATGGGTTTGCAAAATAGCCTGGTATCAACCATATCCGGCGGGTTGATCAAATCAACCCATTTAACAGGTTTGTTTACTGATTTGGGTGGTGATGTTTCTGAATGGCTACATCCCAATGTCGAAAAAACAACTATCATTCGCAATAAAATAATTGTTCGGGTTACGGTGCTCTCCTTCTATTTTATTGGGGCAATATTGGGTGGCTTTCTTTTTAATTTGTATGAGTTTGCTATTTTTTATTTCATACCATTAATTTTGCTTACTATATTGTATTACGATCTTTCGCCCGTTGCGCTGCACAAAATAACCCGTTTATTTTGGACTGAAAAAAGGTGATCGGCTTAAAAAAAATCTAACTATAAAACTATAAACTATGTGTGCCAAAAAAATTTTCCATGATACCAGCCATATTACATACGAAAGCTTGTTAGATGGCAATAAGCAATTTATTGAAGATGCTTTAGCCGAAGATCCTGAGTATTTTTTGAAACTGGCCAACGGGCAAACGCCACCTGTACTTTGGATTGGTTGTGCCGATAGCCGCGTGCCGGCCAACCAGATCACCAATACCTCTCCGGGCGAGATTTTTGTGCACCGTAACATTGCCAATATGGTTATCCATTCGGATATGAATATGTTATCGGTACTGGATTATGCTGTAAATGTATTAAAGGTAAAACACGTTATTGTAACCGGTCATTACGGTTGTGGGGGTGTAATAGCGGCAATGAGCAATAGTGAATTCGGCTTGATAGATAACTGGCTGCGCCATATTAAAGATGTTTACCGTCTGCATGCTGACGAACTTGACGCAATTGAAAACGATCAGGAACGCACTAACCGACTGGTAGAGTTGAATGTGATAGAAAACGTTTACAACCTATGCAAAACCTCCATTGTGCAAAATGCCTGGAAACACGGCCAGGAACTGGCAGTACATGGCTGGGTATACAGCATCAGCACCGGTATAATTAAGGATATGAAAGTGAGCACCAGCGACAATGCCAATTTGGGAGATGTGTTTAAGTTTAAATAGGGAATTAAGAGTCAAGAATCAAGAGACAAGAATCAAGAGTCAAGAATCAAGAGACAAGAGTCAAGAATTAAGAGTCAAGAATTAAGAGTCAAGAATCAAGAGTCAAGAATCAAGAGACAAGAATTAAGAGTCAAGAATCAAGAGACAAGAATCAAGACGGGAGAAAAGCCGACAATAAATTATATAAAAAAAGCGCAGGGAATAAATTTCCCCGCGCTTTTTTTTGATCTATTCAAAAGTCTTAACTCTTGTTTCTTGTCTCTTGACTCTATAACTTATATTTCTTTAGCCAAGAACGGGTACCTGTAATCCTTTGGTGGATCAAAGGTTTCTTTGATGGTGCGTGGCGATACCCAGCGTAACAGGTTGATCATAGAACCAGCCTTGTCATTGGTGCCTGATCCTCTTGCGCCGCCAAATGGCTGCTGACCAACAACTGCTCCGGTTGGTTTATCATTGATATAGAAGTTACCGGCTGCGTTGCGTAGCTGATAGGTTGCTTTGGCAATAGCATATCTGTCTTGTGATATGATAGAGCCTGTAAGCGCATAAATAGATGTTTTGTCTACAATGTTAAGCACCTCGTCAAATTGATCGTCCTCGTACACGTAAATGGTCAATACGGGGCCAAAAAGCTCTTCGCACATGGTTACATAGTACGGATCCTCTACTTTTAACACGGTTGGCTCAACAAACCAGCCTTTTGTTTTATCGTAGCTGCCACCGGCAACAATTTCAACACCTTCGTCTGTTTTGGCAGCATCAATGTATTTGGCCAGTTTATCAAATGAAACCTCGGTGATTACGGCATTAATGAAATTTTCAAAATCTTCAACCGGACCTATCTTAAACGAGGTGATATCGCGCTGCATGTTGGCTTTTACTGCAGGCCATAATGAAGCAGGCACATAAGCCCTGGAAGCGGCAGAACATTTTTGCCCCTGGTACTCAAACGCGCCACGAACAAGAGCTGTACTTACCACATCGGCATTGGCGCTTGGGTGGGCAAGTACAAAATCCTTACCACCTGTTTCGCCCACAATGCGTGGATAGGTTTTGTATTTATGAATGTTGGTGCCTATTGTTTGCCAGATGTTTTGGAACACCTTGGTTGATCCTGTAAAATGGATACCTGCAAAATCCGGGTGATTAAATATTACTTCGCCTGCAACTGGACCGTCAACGTAGATCAGGTTGATCACGCCATCAGGTACGCCAGCTTCTATAAATACCTTCATGATCACGTCGGCAGCGTAAATCTGCGTGTAAGCAGGTTTCCACACTACAACGTTACCCATCATGGCAGCAGATGCAGGCAGATTACCTGCTATAGCTGTAAAGTTAAAAGGGGTTAAAGCAAATACAAAACCTTCCAGTGGTCGTTGCTCTACACGGTTCCAAACGCCTTTGCCAGATACAGGAGGCTGTTGCTTGTAAATCTCGGTCATGTATTCCACGTTAAAACGCAGAAAATCTATCAGCTCACAAGCCGAATCAATCTCGGCCTGGTAAGCGTTTTTGGACTGACCCAGCATCGTTGCCGCATTTATAGCAGCACGGTATGGACCAGCAAGTAAATCAGCAGCTTTTAAAAATATGGCAGCACGCTGCTCCCATGGCAGGTTTTCCCAGTCGGCTTTAGCGGCAAGCGCTGCATCAATGGCGGCTGTTACGTGGCTGGCATCACCTTCGCTGAAGGTGGCTAACAAATGTTTATGATCATGCGGCGGACGAATTTCCAGCTTTGTGCCGGTGCGTACTTCCTTGCCGCCAATGTACATGGGTATGTCTAACTGCTGCGCGCGGGCCTCGTCTAAAGCAGCTTTGAGTGCTACTCGTTCAAGACTTCGAGGGCCATAGTTTAAAACCGGCTCGTTTTGCGGAGCAGGAACATTAAAAAATCCTTTAAGCATAATGGGTCGTCAATTTATTGGCGCAAAGATAGGGATTTTGGAGAAGATGGCGGGTGAGGGGATTGTCAAATTGTTAATGTAAGAAATAGAAGCGCGATGAGAGTAGTAATATTTTTATTATTTAATGCTTTTATTATTAATATATTTATTGTGTGAAAGAAAAGGAAGAATTATTTTTTGAATTAAATATAAATGGAGATTCAATCACGATGATCCCATTAAAAATAATTAATTATAATTCGGAATTATCCTGGGATAACAATTGGATAAAAACTCAAATAATAATTAAAGTTGGCGGTTTTAAAGGAGATTACACAGGCGAATTGATGGTTAGTGATTTCCTTAGGTTTAGGGATGAGTTAAAAGTACTGTATACCAACTTAGATAGTTCGGCAAAATTTAGCGGTTATGAAGGTTATTTAGAAATTGACATTAAAGGAGATGGTACAGGGCATTTGAACGCGGCATGTGTAGCTGTTGAGCGGAGTGCTACTCTCTTTGGGTCTGAATTGAAGTTTGAATTAGCTTTTGACCAGACATATATTCCAGGTTTTATAAAGCAACTTGATGACATCGCAAATCGATTTCCCGTTATTAAATAATATGAATAAATAAATTTGTAGTTTAATAAATAAATTTATAGTTTTTTTGAAGGCCTGATGCCTTATTTTGAACCACGAAGCCCTGCTAAATCGAAAGGCTATGTCATGGCAAAGAACATGTATTTATATGCATTGCAATTGTTGAGGTATGATAGAATTTCCGAAAACATTGTTTCAGTCAATTTGGTGCAACCATTCTAAAAAGAACAAATCGATGAATATTTAGGGGATATGGAAATTGACAATATCTTAGAAATTGGGATTGACAACGTGGGTAGATTATATATAAAGCCCGAAACGGAAAATTTCAGTATGATTTACCGGTTGGCTACCGAGGTTCATTGGGATAATAATGGAAGTTTTCTATATTCACCTAAGCCCAGGGAGTGGTCCTATTTTGAATGGTTTAAACATATGGTACTTGTTATTAATATAGAGTGCGGCGTTACCTTAAAAGTAACGCCTGATACTATCTGGACTTCCATTCCTGAACCCCTGAAAACAGAAATTTTAAATTTTGTAAGATAATTATTGGCCAACTTGGCATGTCCACCATAAAACCTATTCTCCGTATAGCATGACCATAGAAGATATTCAAGCCATTTGCCATCAACTACCCGGCGTTACTGAGGATATTAAACTCGGCGAACACTTATGTTTTAACGTGGGCGGTAAAACCTTCCTATTTACAGGCCCTGATTCGGTGCCTCCAACAGCCTCGGTAAAAGTGCCGGATGAGGATTTTGAAGAAACATTACAGAAGGAGTGCTTTTCGCCACAGGCGTATATTGGCAGGTATAAATGGGTACATATAGCCGATATCAGCTGTTTAAGCATCCCCGATTGGGAATTTTACATCAAACAATCGTATCGGCTTATTGCCGAAAAGCTTCCGGCCAAAGTGCGGAAAGAAATAGGGGTGTAATGTTGTATCAAGTAGTTAGTATCAAGTATAAAGATCAACAGAATCAATAATGTGTGCTGATGTAACGCTGAGATTCTGTTAATTTTTAAATTCGGTAAATTCAGGTTCAGACAAATATCGCGTTAGGGACAGGCGCGGATACCGGCCGAGAGCGTAATCCCTCCAGGCGTATGAGCAGATGGCCCGACCGCAGGCAACGCCCTAAAAAGGGACAAAGGACGAATAGATAATGGATAAAGGAACTTTTCATCTCCTGTCATTGCCTTTGTTACGAAGCAATATCCGCACAGGCAGGTAGATCAGGCAAGTTTTACACTATCATGTCCGCTCTGTATAGTTTGGAGATTGCTTCGTACCTTATAATGACATATTGGATTTTGAGGCGTGTGGGGCTGTCAGTCTGAGCTTGTCGAAGACTCGCGCGGAGAGGCCTTTGCCCGCTATCCTTCGACAGGCTCAGGATGACAGCCATTTTTGTTACGTCATTTTCTCTTTCAGAGTCCACCGGATTTTCAAACTTATAATGACGCGTGGGGGAGGTTTGCCGCAGAAGTAGCTTTATAACAAAAAAACACCACCCGAAACCGGATGGTGTTTTTGTATGTTATCCCACACCTTTCAGTGGGCCGGGCATCTATCAAACTTTGATTTCAACTTCAACTCCGCTTGGCAACTCAAGCTTCATCAGGGCATCTACAGTTTTTGAATTTGAGCTGTAAATGTCTAATAAGCGCTTGTATGAGCATAATTGAAATTGCTCACGTGCCTTTTTGTTTACGTGTGGTGAACGTAAAACGGTGAAAATTTTCTTTTCGGTTGGTAACGGAAGTGGTCCGCTAACTACAGCGCCTGTTGGCTTTACTGTTTTTACGATCTTCTCAGCAGATTTATCTACCAGGTTGTAATCGTAAGATTTTAATTTGATCCTGATTCTTTGGCTCATGTTAATTTGATTTTAACCACCCTAAGAGCTATTTATTAGGGCAATTGTTGAATTATTGATTTATTGAATTACTGAATTAGCTTTCTTGTGTTTTTGATTCACTCAATCACTAATTCAATAATTCAAAATTATTTATGCGTTTGCAGCAGCTTTTTTGCCTTTTACTTTGGCAACTACTTCTTCCTGTACGTTACGTGGTGCTTCAGAATAGTGATCAAACTCCATTGTTGAAGTAGCACGGCCTGAAGTGATGGTACGTAACTGAGTTACATAACCAAACATTTCTGAAAGTGGTACAGTAGCTTTAATTACCTGTGCACCTGCACGTGAATCCATACCTAAAAGCTGGCCACGACGACGGTTCATGTCACCGATAACATCACCCATGTTTTCTTCAGGGGTAAGGATCTCGATTTTCATGATCGGCTCAAGCAATACTGGTTTACATTTTGGCAATGCCTCACGGTAAGCCATTTTTGCAGCTAACTCGAAAGATAGCGCATCTGAATCGACCGCGTGGAATGAACCATCAATTAACCTTACTTTTAAGCTGGTTAACGGGAAGCCGGCTAATACACCGTTTGCCATTGAAGCAGCAAAGCCTTTTTCAACAGATGGAATAAACTCACGAGGGATTGAACCACCGCTAATTTCATTCACAAACTGTAAACCTTCTTTACCTTCATCGTTTGGAGAAAGGATAACCTGGATATCGGCAAATTTACCACGACCACCGGTTTGTTTCTTATAAGTTTCACGGTGTTGGATAGTACCTGTAATTGCTTCTTTGTAAGCAACTTGTGGCGCACCCTGGTTAACTTCTACTTTAAACTCACGTTTTAAGCGGTCCATGATGATATCTAAGTGAAGCTCGCCCATACCTGAAATTACAGTTTGGCCGGTTTCTTCGTCAGATTTTACGTGGAAAGTTGGATCTTCTTCAGATAATTTACCAAGAGCGATACCTAATTTATCTACGTCGGCCTGTGTTTTAGGCTCAATAGCTAAACCGATAACCGGCTCAGGGAAATTCATCGATTCAAGAATGATCGGGTGTTTTTCATCACAAAGGGTATCACCTGTTTTAATATCTTTAAAGCCTACTACCGCTGCAATATCACCTGCACCTACATTAGGGATAGGGTTTTGCTTGTTAGCGTGCATTTGGAAGATACGGGAGATACGTTCTTTGTTATCTGAACGCATGTTGTGTACGTATGAACCAGCCTCTAAATTACCAGAGTATACGCGGATAAAGCACAAACGACCTACGAAAGGATCGGTAGCAATTTTAAACGCTAATGCTGCAAATGGTTCTTTTTCTGATGGTTTACGTAAAATTTCTTCGCCTGTATCAGGGTGATGACCAATAATACCTTCAACATCCATTGGTGAAGGCAATAATTCCATCACATAATCAAGCATGGTTTGTACACCTTTGTTTTTGAAAGATGAACCACAAACCATAGGTACAATTTTAGCATCTAATACTGCCTTACGCAATGCATCTAAAATTTCTCTTTCTGTGATTGATTCTGGCGCTTCAAAGAATTTCTCCATCAGGCTTTCATCATAATCAGCTACTGATTCAAGCAATTTTTCTCTCCACTCAGTTGCTTCTTCGATCATATCCTCAGGGATAGGCACTTCTGTAAAGGTCATACCTTTATCATGCTCATTCCAAACAATACCTCTCCAGTTAATTAAATCAACAACACCTGTAAATTTCTCTTCGGCACCAATAGGTAACTGAAGTGGTACAGCGTTGCTGCCTAACATGCTTTTTACCTGTTTTACAACATTTAAAAAGTCGGCACCAGAACGGTCCATTTTATTAACGAAACCTATACGGGCAACGTTATAATTGTTTGCAAGTCTCCAGTTGGTTTCTGATTGTGGCTCAACACCATCAACAGCACTAAAAAGGAATACCAAACCATCCAATACACGCAGCGAGCGGTTTACCTCAACGGTAAAATCCACGTGACCCGGTGTATCAATAATGTTGATATGATATTTTTGTCCTCTGTAGTTCCAATCTACTGTTGTAGCAGCAGATGTAATGGTAATACCACGTTCCTGCTCTTGCGCCATCCAGTCCATTGTTGCAGCACCTTCGTGTACTTCACCAATTTTGTGGCTTACGCCCGAGTAATAAAGGATACGCTCGGTAGTAGTGGTTTTACCGGCATCAATGTGAGCGGCAATACCTATATTTCTTGTAAATCTTAGATCTCTTGACATGTTTTTTATTTTATGATTTCACTGATTTAATAAAACGATTACACTGATTTATTGATTTTGCTGTTTAGGGCGCAATCATAATAAATCAGTGTAACCTTAATATATAATCGGTGTAATCCTTTCTATATCGGTGTAATCCTTTAATTAAAATCTAAAGTGAGAGAACGCTTTGTTGGCTTCAGCCATTTTGTGCGTATCTTCTTTCTTTTTCACTGCTGCACCTTCACCTTTAGCTGCTGATATGATCTCACCGGCTAATTTCTCCATCATGGTTTTTTCACCACGACGACGGGCATAGCTGATTAACCATTTCATACCTAAAGCGATTTTACGCTCAGGACGAACTTCGGTTGGTACCTGGAAGTTAGCACCACCAACACGACGGCTTTTAACTTCAACTGCAGGCATAACATTGTTTAAAGCCTTTTTCCAGGTTTCTAAACCGCTTTCGCTGGTTTTCTTTTCAACAATATCAACTGCGTTATAAAATATGGCGTATGCGGTTGATTTTTTACCATCATACATCATGTTATTTACGAACCTTGTTACCATGGTATCATTGAACCGTGGATCAGGAAGGATAATTCTTTTTTTTGGTTTTGACTTTCTCATTGCTTTCTATCCTCCTTAATTATTTCTTTTTCTTAGCTGGTGCGCCTTTTGTAGGTGCAGCTGCCTGACCTGGTTTAGGGCGTTTTGTTCCGTATTTACTACGACGTTGGTTCCTGCCGGCAACACCTGATGTATCTAATGCACCACGGATGATGTGGTAACGTACACCTGGTAAATCCTTAACACGACCACCGCGGATCAAAACAATAGAGTGCTCCTGTAAGTTGTGACCTTCACCTGGGATGTAAGCATTTACTTCTTTTCCGTTGGTTAAGCGCACACGGGCAACTTTACGCATTGCTGAGTTTGGTTTTTTAGGGGTAGTGGTATACACGCGTGTGCATACTCCTCTTCGCTGTGGACAGCTGTCCAACGCTGGTGACTTACTCTTGTCAACCAGAGCTACTCTACCTTTTCTAACTAATTGCTGAATAGTAGGCATTTTTTCCTTTTTGTATTTACTGTTTTATCCTTATTTTAAGGACTGCAAAGGTATGGAGTATTTTTTGATTTTCAAGGGGTTGAGACGAAAAAGTTTTGTAAAGGGTTGATTGGGTGGGCGAAGGGGGGGAATAGAATCTGAAATAATGGCTTTTTGCCCTGAAGTTTGTTAGTTGTCTATAAAACGTTGACGGGTCACCTTTTCCAGATATGCGTATCAATGTCATGGCGTATTCCATCATGAAAGCAATTTTGAGATTCTGGAAAGATTGCCGGATAAGTATGGTTGTTTACCTGGTTTATCTGGCTCTTTACTTTAATCAAATTCATACGGAACGAAATTTTAGGGCATCAATAGGCCATATTAATACAGGCGAGCGGATAGCATGGGGAGAGGGAGTAATGTATGGCGAGCTATTGGTCTTTTTAATAGGGGTGGGAGGCGTATTTGTGTGTTTACTAATAGCCTTGATACATAAAGACCAGCGTAAACACTCTTTGATATTTGGTTTTCTGTTTTTAGTTTCGGTAACCTATTACTTTACTGCTCTTCTAAACTAATGTTATTTCCTGGTTTTTCTTATGGTCACATTCTGGTAATTTACAGGGCATTTGGCTTGGCGGTAACATTATTGGCCAAAAACAGGATATTGGCGGCCGGGTGGTATTCCTTACTCCATTAATCCTTTATCTAATAATGGCAATGCCTGCGGCCCGGGCTGTACGTTTATACTGCGCAGGCCTTAATCACAGGCCGGTATTCACTTCCATCCCTATTGCGGGCGTAGGGAGTCCACAACATGTTATTCTCCTTGTTTAATAAAATAATTCGGCTGGAATTTTCAGAAAGCAAGCGGTAAAAACCAATCGCCTATAAATAAACAAAGCGGTGATCACTCACCGCCTTGCCATCAATCACTCAAAAACAACACTCTTTATAAATTAATAATGGTTATAACCACCCTGGTTATAGTCGTGGTTATGGCCACGATCATGTCCGCGGTCATGATCATCATCATCATGGTGCCTGCCATGGTGATTTCCGCGGCCGTATCCATCACGTACAACACAACCAGATGATACCGATATTACTACTGTTGATATTAATAATGCAAATGCAACAAATCTCTTTTTCATGGTAAATAATTTTAGTGGTACACCTTATTTAAACGATGTACATATGTATGATACATTTTTACCGAAAAGGTTTAATTTCAATATAAAAGCCTTTAACTGGTTATGGTTAAAGGCTTTTATAATTATGCTGCTGCCGGCTTTGGCGGCGGTGGTGGATGTGGCATGTTGCGCGGCGGAGCGCAGCTTGTGGCGAATGTGGCAATTGTTACTGCAAGTAATAATATGCCGGTTAATCTCTTTTTCATAGTAGTATGTTTATTAATACAATACCAACAGGCCGGAAAATGTTTTTAAAACCATTATCTTAGATTCTCCAATTCCATCTGTATGAAAAAGTTAGCTTACCTTATCATTCCTTTTTGTATCCTTATTAGTTGTAAACCAAAGCCGGCAGATGAAAGCGCACTATCGGGTGATGCTGCATTTCAGAAACTGGCAGATGATTATCTTGATGGTTACCTGGCCTGGCGCCCTGCCAATGGTGTTGCGCTGGGCTATCATCAATACGATGGAAAGGTTACTGATATTAGTAAGACCTCGATAGACAAAGAACTGGCACGTTTAAAGGATTTTGATACCAAGCTAAGCGGAGCGGATACCGCATCTTTTAGTCCAAAGGTTTTTTATGATTACCGCATTTTACGTTCGGCTGTAAAAGGGGAGATCTGGACTTTTGATGATCTGGGAACTTTTACTAAAAACCCCATGACCTATGCCGGGATAGTTGATGTAAGCATTTATGTAAAGCGCAATTTTGCACCGATAGAGGAACGTGTAAAATCAATCATCGCTATTGAAAAAATGGCGCCCAAGCTGCTGGCTGATGCCAGGCTTAATTTGAATGATACTTTGGCCAAACCCTATGTAGAAACCGCTATCCAGATAGCGCAGGGTTCGGCAGCATTTTTAGGCGGCGATCTTAAAGTGGCACTGAAGGATGTTAAGAATGATACCCTGATGAAAGCTTTTAATACCGCTAACGATGCGGCAATTTTGGCCGTTAATGCTTTCGCCGATTACCTGAAGAAGGAAAAGCTGCCAAAAGCAAATAATAAATATGCCATTGGTACGGCCAGCTATCAAAAAATGCTGCTTTATAGCGAGGGAATTAAGCTATCGCCAGATAAAATATTGCAAATTGGCTTAACCGAATTGAAAGATGAACAGAATGCTTTTAACGATGCTGCTAAGATCATCAATCCAAATAAAAAGCCGGTTGATGTATATCACGACCTTCAAAAGGATCACCCTACTGCTGAGACTCTGATCCCCGATGCCAAAAAGAACCTGGAAAAGATCAGGCAGTTCCTGATCGATAAAAATATTGTGACCATGCCGTCCGAGGTAAGGGTTAAGGTGGAGGAAACCCCGCAATATGCACGCGCCACAGGCACGGCATCAATGGATACGCCCGGTCCGTTTGAAACTAAGGCAACTGAGGCTTATTACTACATTACTCCGGTTGATCCCAAATGGACAGCACAACAAAAAGAAGACTGGCTGAAACAGTTTGATTATTATACTACCGATAATGTAACTATTCATGAAGCGTATCCCGGTCACTATACCCAGTTTTTACACCTGAATGCCTCATCGGCAACAAAAATTGAAAAGATATTTGGCAGCTACGCCTACATTGAAGGCTGGGCGCATTACTGCGAGAAAATGATGGCAGATGAAGGTTATGGTCACAATGGCGATTCGGTAAAGGCTGCCAAATATCGCCTGGCACAAGCCGGTGATGCATTGTTAAGGCTCTGCCGTTTATGTGTATCTGTTAAAACCCATACCCAGGGTATGAGTGTTGATGAGGCTACTAAGTTTTTTATGGACAACTGGTACCAGGGCGATAAGCCATCCAGGCAGGAAGCCTTGCGCGGAACCTTTGATCCCGGTTATTTGTTTTATACCATCGGCAAGCTGGAAATATTAAAACTACGCGAGGATTACAAGAAACAGGAAGGCGCCAACTTTTCCCTCAAAAAATTCCATGATGAAGTACTTGACCACGGCATGCCCCAGATTGGTATGCTGCGCGAAATTATGCTGAAGGATAAAAGTACCTGGGGGGATGTTCTGTAGGGGGGATTCAAATTAGATATGTCCTAAGGATTTGACGATCTTTTTGATGTCTTCCTTATCAATCGTGGCTTCTTCTGATTTATCAAATATGGTTATCAGGTAGATGTCTGTTGATGTTGGAGTTTCTTCTATTAAATAGGTAATAACACGGAAGCCACCGCTTTTTCCTTTCCCTTGTGATTCGTCGGCAAGTCTTACTTTGTAGATATTTGAGCCGTAGTTGTCGCCTATTTTAGGATTTTCAATAAGGAGTTGTTCAAGGTGCAACAAACTCTTTTGCAGAGTGTGATATTTCTTTAGTAGTCGTTTGGCTTTTTTTAAGAAAAAGGCAGTAAGTATGATCTTATTTGGCATCGAAAAGGTCAGACATAGAATAAGATTTTGCTTCTCCTTTACGTATTTTAGCTACGTCTTTTAATCCTTCTTTTATTTCGTTTAAAAGTTTGATTTTTTTCGTGCTGGTCTTATCCGTAGAAATAGAAATTATCTCGCCACCCAATTCTTTTACAATTGCCGACAATTTGCCTTTGGCTTTTTCAGGAACTTGTATCGTTATCGTGGTCATAAATCAAATATAATTAATATCTACAATTAATCCAACCCCATCTCCACCCTGTATTCCTGCTGAATAACAAGCAGGCAATTAGCGCACAGGCATCCATCATACAATTCACTCACATACTGCACTTCGTTGATAGTGAGCTGCACGGTACTGCACTGGCATTTGGTGAATGAATTGGCTTTACATTCAAAAGTGGCCTCGCAGCGTTCGCAACGGATGATCTCGTGTTTTGGGTGCATAGTTTTAGTCCGGAAGTCGGGAAAGTCCGGGAAGTCCGAAAGTTTGTTTTTTGTTGTTTGTCAAAGGTCGACAAGTTTGATAGTAAATAAAAGCTTTGCGAATCATTATAATGTAAAAGACCGGTAAGCTGTTGAGCTACCGGTCTTCTTTTATCTTTCGGACTTTTCCGACTTACTGACTTTCCGACTGCTTACGCAGAGCAGGTAACGCAACCTTCTTCCATTGAGCAGCTTGGGCCTTCTGGAACATTATCTGCAAGTTGGTTTACATGTTCCGGAATAACAGGCTCCATGTTTGAGCCACCCTGGTTCTCTACTGTGAACTTAACAGCTTGCGACGCAGCTTGTGTACGCAGGTAATACATGCCTGTTTTTAAGCCTTTCTTCCATGCGTAGAAGTGCATTGAAGTCAGTTTTGAAGCGTTTGGCGAGTTGATGAAAAGATTTAATGATTGCGATTGACAAACATAAGCACCTCTATCAGCAGCCATATCAATGATGTTACGCATCTTTATTTCCCAAACTGTTTTGTACAGTTCTTTGATATCAGCAGGTATTTCGGCAATGTCCTGTACAGATCCGTTTGCTGTGATGATCTTATCTTTCATAGCAGGGGTCCATAAGCCAAGGTTAACCAGGTCGCGCAGTAAGTATTTGTTTACTACGATGAACTCACCGCTTAATACCCTACGGGTGTAGATGTTTGAAGTATATGGCTCAAAGCACTCGTTGTTACCTAATATTTGTGAGGTTGATGCAGTTGGCATTGGCGCTACTAATAGTGAGTTGCGTACACCATGGTTCATTACATCCAGACGAAGGTTTTCCCAATCCCAACGGTTAGTGGCAGGTGATACATTCCAAAGATCAAACTGGAATTTGCCTTTTGATAACGGTGAACCTTTAAATGTTTCGTAAGGGCCATCTTTTATTGCCAGATCTTTAGAAGCCGTCATGGCAGCGAAATAAATGGTTTCAAAGATCTCTTTGTTCAGTTGTTTAGCCTCATCGCTTTCAAACGGCATACGCAACTGGATGAAAGTATCCGCCAAACCTTGTACACCTAAACCAATAGGGCGGTGACGTAAGTTTGAATATTCGGCTTCTTTAACCGGGTAGTAGTTATAATCGATGATCTTGTTCAGGTTTAAAGTAGCCTGATAAGTAACATCATACAGTTTATTGTGGTCAAACGTTCCGTTGCTGATGTAACGTGGCAATGCCAATGAAGCAAGGTTACAAACCGCTATCTCGTTAGCATCGGTATATTCCATAATTTCGGTACAAAGGTTTGAGCTTTTTATAGTACCTAAATTTTGCTGGTTTGATTTGCTGTTGGCAGCATCTTTATACAAAAGGTATGGTGTACCGGTTTCTACCTGGGCATCTAATACGGCAAACCAAAGTTCCTGTGCTTTGATGGTTCTGCGGGCACGGCCTTCTTTTTCGTATCTGGTGTACAATTCAACAAACTCGGCACCAAAACAATCGGCCAAACCTGGTGCTTCATGCGGGCAAAACAAGCTCCACTCTTCGTTAGCCTCAACACGCTCCATGAAGAGGTCAGATACCCAAAGGGCGTAGAACAAATCGCGGGCACGCATTTCTTCTTTACCGTGGTTTTTACGCAGATCTAAAAATTCAAATATATCTGCATGCCATGGTTCAAGGTAGATCGCGAAAGCGCCTTTACGCTTGCCACCGCCCTGGTCAACATAGCGGGCGGTATCGTTAAATACACGCAGCATTGGGATAATTCCATTGCTTGTGCCATTTGTACCGCTGATGTATGAGCCTGTAGCCCTTACGTTGTGGATGCTTAAACCGATACCACCGGCACTTTGTGAAATTTTAGCAGTTTGCTTTAAAGTATCGTATATACCATCAATGCTATCATCTTTCATGGTTAACAGGAAGCATGACGACATTTGTGGTTTTGGTGTACCTGCATTAAAAAGGGTAGGAGTAGCGTGAGTGAACCAGCGCTCGCTCATTAAATGATATGTTTTGATGGCGCTTTCAACGTCTTCTTTATGGATACCAACTGATACACGCATAAACAAGTGTTGCGGGCGTTCCACAATTTTGCCATCCACCTTTAACAAGTATGATTTTTCAAGCGTTTTAAAACCGAAATAGTCGAAACCAAAGTCGCGGTCATAAATGATCGTACTATCTAACAGTTCGGCATTTTCTTGAATAACTTCCCATACATCATCGGCTATAAGTGAAGCATTTTTGCCTGTTTTGCCATCCACGTAATTGTACAGGAGGCGCATAGTTTCTGAGAACGACTTGATCGTATTTTTGTGCAGGTTTGATACTGCTATACGCGAAGCCAGTAAAGCATAATCCGGGTGCTTCGTCGTTAATGATGCTGCAGTTTCGGCCGCAAGGTTGTCAAGTTCTGAAGTTGTTACTCCATCAAATAAACCTTCAATTACCTTTTTTGCCACATCAATTGGGTCAACCAGTTGGAACCCATAACACAGTTTTTCGATACGAGCTGTGATCTTGTCGAATTTTACCGATTCTTTTCTACCGTCTCTTTTTACTACAAGCATATTTAATGGTATTTAGTAGTTAGTGTCAAGTAGCAAGACCTGAACCAACTTGTGTATATTGTATTTTGTTAACTCTTATTTTTTGTATCAAGTAGTTAGTATCAAGTAGCAAGACCTTTTACCAACCGGTGATTTTTACAGATAATTAAGCATCCCGATACTTGATACTGACTTAAAAGTCTTCATCTAATGAGAATGCTTTACTTTCGGCATTGTTTAATACACCGCTTTTTTGATAATCGCCAACGCGTTTTTCAAAAAAGTTGGTTTTGCCTTGTAGTGATATCATCTCCATAAAATCAAACGGGTTGCTGGCGCCGTAATGTTTTTCGTATCCCAGTTCGCCCAGCCACCTGTCGGCCACAAACTCAATATATTGACTCATTAATTTGGCGTTCATCCCTATCAGGTTAACAGGTAATGCGTCTGTAACAAATTCTTTTTCAATTTCAACAGCATCGGTAATAATGCTTAAAACTGCTTCGGCGCTTAATCTTTTGCTTAGCATTTTGTAAAGCAGGCAGGCAAATTCGCAATGCGAACCTTCATCACGGGAGATCAATTCATTGCTGAAAGTTAATCCCGGCATCAGGCCACGTTTTTTAAGCCAGAAGATGGAGCAGAAACTACCTGAGAAGAAGATCCCTTCAACAGCAGCAAAAGCTACCAAACGCTCGGCAAAATTACCGTTGTTTATCCAACGTAAAGCCCACTCAGCCTTTTTGCCCACACATGGTACCGTATCAATGGCATGGAACAGGCGGTCTTTTTCAGCCGGATCTTTAATATAGGTATCAATCAGCAAGGCATAGGTTTCTGAGTGGATGTTCTCCATCATGATCTGGAAACCGTAAAAGCAACGAGCTTCTGGTAATTGTACCTCGCTCATGAAATTCACAGCCAGGTTCTCATTCACTATACCATCGCTTGCCGCAAAGAAAGCCAGGATGTGCGAGATGAAATGCTTCTCGCCTGAATTCAGATTTTCCCAATGCTTCATATCGTCCGAGAGATCGATTTCTTCGGCTGTCCAAAAACTGGCTTCAGCCTTTTTATACATTTCCCAAATGGCCGGATACTTAATAGGTAGTATCACAAACCTGTCTTTATTCTCTCTCAGTAATATTTCGTCTTCCTGTATCATTGGTACCTGTTTTTTATTCGTTTTATCCCTACGTAGCGCCATCAGACACCAAAGCGAGCCTTATTAAAAATAAAGCTTTCAAGTTTTTGTGATTTAGCTTGACCAATCACAATGTTTAGTATGTAAATCTATGACAGCTAAGTGTTTGTATTGTGGATGACGAATGCATCCGCTGCCTGTTGAATACCTTTTTTATTACCTTGTAGAACAAAGTTAATGTTTGAGTTGGAATGCTTATAATGATAGTTTTTAACAAAGGCCAGAGTTATTAACACTTTGTGCCATAACTTTTAAAGCCGCCTGGCTAAACAGAAAATTAATGAACTTGATTACAGCTAATTAAAATTGAACCCTAAAAAGCATAGTGTAAAAACTTGCCGAAAACAATAATTTAACATTGTAAATTACTTTACTTAACACCGACAATCATTGAAAAATGCATAATGGCTTTGCTAAAGCCGGATGGGAATCTCGAAATCTGGCTCTGAAAATCGCCTCAAACCCGGTTTGTGGAAAACAAAACATCCCGGTCGACTTTAATCGACCGGGACATTCCTGAATTGTTTAAAGAAAATTATTTAATATCATCTGCCGATACAAATTTCATCGACACTGAATTTACACAATGGCGGGTGTTTTTTGGGGTGAAGTATTCACCTTCAAAAACGTGACCTAAATGCGCGCCGCAATTAGTGCACTCAATTTCAACACGGCGACCATCTGGATCTGGTACTCTTCTTACTGCCCCAGGTATTTCATCATCAAAACTTGGCCATCCGCAATGCGATTCGAATTTTGACTCGGAAGTGTAAAGCGGGGTGTCACAGCGTTTGCAAACATATAAACCCTGAGCATGATTGTTTAGCAAAGCGCCTGTAAACGGACGCTCGGTGCCTTTATGTAATATAATATATTCTTCTTCGGGTGTTAACTTGTTGTATTCCATTTTTATTTAGTGAGTTTATGAGTGGGTGAATTAGTGATGTTAGCTCACCTTTTTGCTACATAAAGATACGACAATTTAAAGGTTTTGATTGTTTTGGAAGGGGATGTTTACATTGGGTTGACTTGAGATTAGGTGTGCAGATGTGCAAATTTCAGATGTGCAGATATAACATTACGGTTCAGACAAATGCCGCATTGATACTGCCCCTTCAGGGGGCCGGGGGGCTAACGTCCAAATGATATTCCTGTATCAAAGGCGGATTCTCGGGCGTTAGCGTAAAGCTTACTTTAATATTGGCATTTTCGCCCCTAATAATGAAATATCCCCTTAACTGGTTCTCTGTAACTACATCACCAACGCTTATAGTTTTACCTGCTTTGGCAAAGGCTTATGCGGTAGCAATTTTTAGCTTTTCGGGAAAGTAATCCATGAAGAAGTTATCGGCGAAGATGCCGCTTTCTTTGGCCTTGCTCCAGTTGGCAATAACTTTGAGAAGGTCGTTTTTACGCTGATCAAGAATCAGGGAGGCCGGTAGCTGGCGTGGTTTTATGCCTGATAACGCCAGCAGGGTATCCAAAACCTGCGAGTTAGGGTAACCCGCGCGGGCATAAGTAAGGTTGGCAAAGGACACTACCCCGATGCCATAATCGGGCATAATGTTCCATTGGCTGCCGAAGCCCGGCAGGCCGCCGGTATGACCGATATAAACCCGGTTATCACAATCTTTAGCCCAGCGCAAGCCGTAGGCATAGGCACTTACATTGGGGCAGGGACGACCGGTTGTAGTTTTGGCGTTTGCCGTTAAATAATTTACATCCCATGGGTATTGCATTTCGCGGATGGAACTTCTTTTTATCGGGCCGGTTTCGGCGTTATCCCGTGGGGGCCAGGCATCCAGGTGAAGAGCCATGTAAATGCTGAAATCCTCAATGGTGGTGATCAGGCCTCCCATGGCGCCATAAGCACCATCATGCAGTAAAGGCTGCTCTACCCATTGGTTATCAAGCCATCGGTAGCCCAGCGCCAATTGCTCTTTGGGTACTTTGGTATATTCCCAGTAAGTATGGGTCATGCCTAATGGTTTCAGGATATTTTCGGTAATGTAAGTTTCATAGGTGTTGCCCGAAACTTTTTTAATGATGTAGCCTAAAGTAGCAAAGCCGAGGTTACTATACTCATAGCCTAAACCTGGGTTGTTGGAAAAGGAGACGCCTTTTTTATACAGGGCTATCAGTTCATCATCGCTTACGGCCAGTTGCCTGTCGCCCCAGGGATTATCTTCGGGGTAACCGGCGGAGTGGGTTAACAGATTCCTTACAGTTACCGGTGTGGCATCTTTGGTAAGGTAATGTGTGTTTTTCATTTCGGGGATGTATAGGTAAGCGGGGTCATCCAGTTTCAGTTTACCCTCATCGCGCAGTTTTAAAATGGCCATGGCGGTAAGGCTTTTGGTCATGGATGCAATGCGGAAATCGGATTTTGGGGTTGCAGCTATTTTATTAGGCACATCGGTATAGCCAAGGCCACCTACATGCACCAGTTTGCCGTCTACAACGATACCATATGCCAGGCCGGGCCAATGGTTTTTTTCGGCATAGTCTTTATAAATCTGGTCGATAACTGGATAAGTAGCCTCTATCTTTTTCAACCTGTCGGGATCGGTGAAAACGGCTGGTTTGTAGGTTTGAGCGAGGGCTGTTGTGCAACAGCCGGATATCAGAATTAAGCTGAGCAGTTTATGCAGATTCTTTGTGGTCATAAGTAAGTTGAAGCTTTACTTTCTAAAAATAAAGAATTTATGGCTGGTAAGGAAACAGGTGTTCGCTTTTTCAAGAGTATCCGTTGTTAGTGAAAATTCGAATATTTAATTATTTGTAAATCAGTAATTTAAGTGTTCGCTTGGTTTGGGTGTGGAAATTGCTGACGTTGATTATCAGTAATTTAAGTGTTCGGGGTGTTCGGGCTGTGGGGGAGGGGGTTGAAAAATGCGAACACTTGTTTTGGTGGTTTCCTATGTATGTAACTATTTTCAAATCTGCAGTGTGGACTGCGTTGCTTTAAGCCAAGTACACGTAAGCTGGAAGCTTACACCATGTCTCCCACGAGTTACGCTGCGCTAACCTCGCGGGAGTGATATGTTCTTTGATTCTAAATAAAAAATCCCGGCCAAACTGACCAGGATTCAAATATGTTTTTCCAGTTCCCCCTTTAGGGGGTTAGGGGGCTTAAACTAATTTAGCCAATTCTTCTGCCATGGCAGCGCCAATTTCGGCTGGAGATTCAACTACGCGGATACCGCACTCGCGCATGATCTTCATTTTAGCGGCAGCTGTATCGTCGGCACCGCCAACAATAGCACCAGCGTGACCCATTCTACGGCCCGGAGGCGCAGTTTGGCCGGCTATAAATCCTACTACTGGTTTAGTGCCAAATTCTTTAATCCAACGGGCTGCTTCAGCTTCCATGCTTCCGCCAATTTCGCCTATCATGATGATACCATGAGTATCAGGATCATTCATTAACAACTCAACAGCTTCTTTAGTAGGCGTACCAATGATCGGGTCGCCACCAATACCTATAGCGGTAGTGATACCTAAACCAGCTTTAACCACCTGGTCAACCGCTTCATAAGTTAAGGTGCCTGATTTTGAAACTACACCAACATTACCTTTTTTGAAGATAAAGCCTGGCATAATACCAATTTTACTTTCATCAGCAGTAATAATACCCGGGCAGTTAGGGCCAATAAGGCGTGCATCCTTATCTGTTAAATATTCTTTTACCGCAATCATATCCTTTGTTGGGATACCTTCGGTGATACAAACAATAACCTTAATACCAGCCTCGGCAGCTTCCATAATGGCATCAGCGCCGAAAGCAGGAGGTACAAAAATGATAGATACATCAGCACCTGTTTGGTCAACAGCGTCTTTAACGGTGTTAAAAACAGGCCTGTCTAAATGCGTCTGACCGCCTTTACCTGGTGTAACACCTCCAACAAGCTGGGTGCCATAAGCAATCATTTGCTCGGCATGGTAACTGCCTTCTTTACCGGTGAAACCTTGTACAATAACTTTTGAATCTTTATTTACGAGAACACTCATTGGTTTTTTTCGTTTAGTACGGCAAAGCTAAAGTTTTTGTCCGAATGTCAACCCCCTAATTTTCTAAAGGGCGAATAATTTTAAATGTTAACAAAAAAGTGACTTTGTGGTAATTGAATAATTGTTTCACCGGGTAGGTTTTGGATGTTTCCCCTGATAAAACCGGGAGCAGGGCTTTCCGTTGCAAGCACTCGTTTTGCGGTTGCCGCAGGTCCGCGTCGGTTGTGGGCTTTCACGCAAATCCTGGACGTGAGTTCATCCGGAATTTTGTATTTTTAAAATCTGCAAATTGATGGTGGAATGTTAAACATGTGGTTAATAAATTGAATTGTGCAGAAGAGATTTATGAAATAACTGCCTTCTCATGAAGTCACGAGTACTCCACGCTTTTGGCCATGGCTGCATACTCGCGCCAAATGGGGGGATGTTGAGGATTCACTTGCGGCAGCTTTTGCTTTGATACACTACCCACCTTCACATAGAACTTCCAGTGTGCACCAATATTTCAATTCGCTCAGTGTCGGCCAGTCTATAAATCTTATCTATCGATTTCAAATTAGAAATATATTCTTTATTGTAACACCCGTTATCAGGAAAACTTTCACTAAATGTTGTCTTGTTTGCTGGCAATGTCCAAAACTCACCTGATATTTTAGCAATGTTCAGCGTCAGGTGCCTTCCATTTGATAACTTAACCGTGCTAAATTCCGTCATCTTTTTGGAAAGCGGCAGCAGCCTCTTATAGTAATTTTTAGAAAATATTGCTTCCTGTTCAGCGCTGTTAAACTGGTAACGTAACCGGTTTTTTTTTAATGTGAGAAACGGCTCTTCAAATAATATTAATTTTTCAGTCAGTCTACAAATGATTGAGTCCTGGTCGCCAACTTTTAAACAGCCGTAAATAGAAGGCAAATCTTTACTTAGTAAATATTCGGTCACTGGTCGTCCATTATCTAATGTTCCCGAAACCAAGCAAATGAACACTGTATCTTTTATAGATTTACTAGGCTGTCCGTAAGATCGTTGCAAACAAGGCAGCAAAATAATAAGTCCCAGGATTCTAAGGTTACTTTTCATCTTTCTTTTCTGTTTTTGATTTGTCATCAGGGGGAGGAATATTCGGCAGCTGATCAATAACGGTACTGACATCTAGATCATTGGGCATATCCTGTTTGTCGTAAGAACCGATCGCCGACCCAGCGCCATCATAATCATAAAACAATGTATGAAAAATTTCATAGATTCTACTTCCCTGTTTGGCGCGAGTATGCAGCCATGGCCAAAAGCGTGGAGTACTCGTGACTTTATAAAAGCACATCTGGTTAGCAATGAAAATTTAAAAATTACAGAGGTAGTGATTCATCCCCGTGGTTTAAGTGATAGTTCTGAAGTTGTAATCACAGCGCATATATATTGATATAAGCTGTCGCGTATCCCCCCTTTTATTGTCATTTTCTACCCTTGCCCGTTTCAAAGTGATGAATTACTTTTATTCAGTAAAACTTTTGACATGGAAAAATATACGATTGAAAGAGATATTACTGTCATTTATGTACAAGCAACCTCTTTCCCTATGGGGGTTGGCGGCGCGTTCGCGGCGTTGGATGCTCTTTTGCCAGGTCGGGACAGGCTTTACGGTATTTCAAATCCAGACAAAGAAGGCCGGATCATTTACCGTGCTGCTGCTGAAGAGGCGTATCCGGGCGAGGGTAAAGAAAAAAAAGCGGAAACTTTCCTGGTAAGGAAAGGAACTTATATCAGTTTGTATTTAAAGGACTGGAAAAAAGATGAGGCCAGTGTTGGCCACGCGTTCAGGCAATTGCTAAGCTATCCTGATATCGACCCAAAAGGCTATTGCCTGGAAATTTATGAAAACGATAGTGATGTACGCTGCCTGGTACCCTTGGTGTAACGCAAATTATTAACCATTTGAACCATAGTGGATCATCCTAAAGTCATGGAGCATACTTAGCATGCAGGTAGTTTTAAACTACGGGCATAATCGTTCGAAGTCGGATACATTCGAACAGCGGGAGACTTCAGACAGCAAGGTTATTTGTTATCGATGAACTTTATCGACTATTATTTTATTTATTAAATATAAGTTGTAGTTTAGGAACGGTATTTAATAAAAGTATCCTATAACCTGCTATGAGTTTTGTATTTAAGTACAAGGATGAACACAACGATTTAACTTGCCCTTGCCCAAATTTAAAAGAGTTATCTTCTTACAATGGCTCTTTATTTAGAATCGTACATAACGATATAAATCATAGAAACAATTTCATACCTGTAACAAAAATAAGTAACAGGGAGTTTCAACTTTGCGAGAAACATTGTGATGGTCACGCTTTATCTTTTTTTGCTACCTTGGATAAAGCGGAAAAACACCTTACTAAATGTTTAAGCATCTCTCCATTATTTATTGAGACTGCTGGTTCTTGTATTTCTGAGGGAATTGTTTGTCAACATGATGGGTTAGTGAGTAAAAAGAGTAAGAAAGGACATATAAATTTACATGAATTTAAAAATACTGATTTCCGTAGTAGGTTTGTTATAGTAAAAGATTTAAGCGAGACAGAGTATGTTTAGGCAGACTAAGGGTATAGAAATTACAAATCTTCCGTTCCATTTAGAATGGGTTGGAGATTTGCTGTCTTATGATTGGCCTATTATTTCAGTTTACAAGGATAAATATAATCAACCCTTTATCAAATCTTGGGTGGAATCTAAGGATTCTTTCAATCGTCATTTAGTTTACTCAATAAAGGCAGAAGCTTTATCGCACTATATATTTGGTAAAACATCGTATGCACAGCTATTAGCAAACGCAATTAATCACATTATTTTTGTAATAGATGATAAAAATAAATTTGGGGATATTGCATGTAAAGTCAGCGTTGTTTCTGATTTACCATATGATTATCTACCTAATTCAGAGACAATGTTTGAAGATGAAGATTCTGAAGAATTGGAAGACATTATATTTGAATTTAGTTTAGATACGTATCGTCAAAAATCTGTAGTGAAGGCAGAAGAACAAACATTCAATATTTTAGAAGAATCAAGTAAGTCTGGAATTGAGTTATATAATATTCATATACGGTCAAGTAATGCTAAAGTTAGTTATGGGGTTATTAGGAGTTCTATCTTAGGTTCTTTACTTACGAGTTTCAGTGATATATCAGAAGCTACAGCAGTAAATATGTTTGATAGTCGTAAGCATGGAAAGAAAAAGAGAACAAAGGGCGAAATATCTAAAGTAAAACTATTGGGCGAAACAGACTTTGCTTATGTAAAGGCTGCTTCTTTTAGTGTTTTTCTGAAACCGTCAAAAAAGGATTTTGGGTTATTTTCTGATTCAAGTTCAAATAAAATAGCAGAACAGATATTTTATGTTTTTGATAAAAGTAGTAATTTGGAGTCTTTAAAGGAAAACACAATAGAACTATCGGATGATTTATTAAAAGCCTATACATCCTTTCTGAAAACAGTTAAGGAGAACGATATTGATATTACTGTCCAATATGGAGATTACAAAGATGCCATTGCTCTACAAGACAAATTTGACCTCAAAAAAGCTACGTTAATACTTGACAACTTAGATAAGTTGGAAATTTTAGAAAAGCAAACAAATATCCATAAAGGAGTTTTTAAGGCATTAGACTCAATTAGTAATAGTTTTAAATTTGAATCGTCTGATGAAAATATATTTTTAGGTAAGTTTAGTGATTCGCTTAAATCTGCTATAGCTGATTATAATTTAAAAGATATGTTTCAGATAACATTGGAAACATCTTTTGAAAAGAAACGGGGCAAAATTAGTGCGTCTGAAAAGCATACAATTGCTAACTGTACCGCTATTAATTAATTTTAATTTAGATTATTTATCTTTTTTAGGTGGTGGTACGCACCTTTGGCGCGAGTATGCAGCACTGGCCAAAAGCGCGGAGTACTGGTGACTTTATAGCTGCAAATCCCAGATGTTTTTTCATCCTGGACTTTGCAATTCGAGCCCTACCTATATGCATTAATTTGAATCATAACGTCTTTCCTAAAGGCGTGGCGCATACTTAGCATGCGGGTCACAAGGGTGGACCTTTGCGACAGCGAATAGATAAAATTTATAGTTTTGTTATATCCAACTTTTCGACATCTTCATAGGCTTTTGCTATTTCTTTCTGATTTCCAATATAGAATGCTTGAAATTCAATATACTGGTCATTATTTATATAAGCTTTTCCCATAGATCCCCCGGAAGCAAAAACAGCCTCAGCTTCACTGTTTTTGGGATTAGCGAAAAAAGGAATCAAATTATTGGAAGCAATACTTCCATAATAAAATTGAGGAATGTCAATGTACCCATAATTGTTCGGAAAATCAGTTTTTAGTATCCCATTACTCGGCACTCTATATAGTCGACTCCCTTTGTAGTATGCTCGTTTAGACTTGCCTATTTGATTATAAATTATTATTATGTAACCTTTATAGTTGGTCGGCACTACAATTACCTCTTTTTCGCCATGTTTACAGCCAAGAAGTAATAACCAACAACTCATTAGCATAATTAATTTTGCTTTCATTTTTTTAATTGGTCTTTTACGTATTTATTCCACTCTTCAACAGTATATTTCTTGTCGCATGGTTGAACCCCCCATTTGGCGCGAGTATGCAGCCCTGGCCAAAAGCGTGGAGTACTCATGACTTTATAATTTGCAAATCCATGATGTTAGTTTCACCCCGAATTTTGGTCATCCCAATTTTCGCGTAAGGGATTGTACCGGGTACCGGCCAACGAGCATAATGCCTGCAGGCGTATGAGGGGAAAGCCCGGCCCGCTTCTATCAGCGGGAAACGCCCGGATACAATTCGAATTTAATATCTTACTCGTTGACAACGCAAGCAAACCAAGCCTTAGATAAGAAGAAATTCAATTGCGCCGATAAGCCCCAACAACACCCATGAAGAAATGAAGATTATTCCAGCTTTTTTAAGCTTCTTTTTATCTCCCAAAATTCCGGGTATGAAATAAGCCAGTGTATAGCCCATTCCGGCGAACATGATTATAATTTTGAGCGCAAAAATCATCGCAGATATGTTAAGAGCATAAATCTAACTTTCTAATAAAAAACTCCCCCTTCAGGCAGTCGGTGATCTAAACTCCCCCTCGCTTTTCGCAATCACAATAGTAGCTACACCATTGCCAATTACATTGGTGATGGCACGCGCTTCTGACATAAACCTGTCTACACCTATCAGGATAGCCAAACCTTCTACCGGGATAATTTTAATAGCCGCCAGTGTGCTGCTCAATACAATAAAGCCACTGCCGGTAACACCGGCCGCGCCCTTTGAAGTGATCATCAGGATGCCTATGATAGTTAATTGCTGGGCAAGAGATAGCGGTACATTAAATACCTGCGCCAAAAAAATCACACACATAGATAAGTAAATGGTAGTGCCATCCAAATTAAAGGAATAACCGGTAGGGATCACCAGGCCCACCACTGATTTGGAGCAGCCGAATTTTTCCATCTTCTCCATCATGGCCGGCAGGGCCGACTCGGACGAGGATGTCCCCAGCACAATCAATATTTCCTCGCGGATGTATTTAAGGTATTGCCAAAGGCTGAATTTGTAGATGCGGCAAATGATATTCAGCACCACAAAGATGAACAGGAACATGGTTAAATAAACCGAGCCCATCAGGATAGCTAATGGCTGTAACGTTTTTAAACCGTACTTACTGATGGTAAATGCCATCCCCCCGAATGCGCCCAAAGGGGCTACCTTCATCACAATTTTCATGATGTTGAAGAATACTTTTGACAGCTTATCAAACAGTTGGATAACTGATTGCCCGGTTTCGCCCATGCGACTTAGCCCGATGCCAAACAAAATAGCGAAGAACAGGATCTGTAATATATCGCCTTTGGCAAAAGCCTCAAACACGTTGCCGGGTACAATGTGAGCAATGAAATCGCCCCAGTGCATTTCGGCGGCAGCTTTTTCATACACGGCAAGCTTACTGGTATCGGCAACGGCATGGTTTACAAAGCCAGCGCCGGGTTTAACAATATTGGCCACGGCAACGCCAATGATAAGCGCGAATGATGTAACTATTTCAAAGTAAAGCAAGGCCTTGCCACCCACGCGGCCCACCTTTTTCATATCGCTCATGCCGGCAATGCCCAGCACGATGGTAAAAAATATGATTGGCGCTATCAGCATGGTGATTAGGCTGATGAATGTTTTGCTAATGAGTTCGGCAGTTGGGGCAAAGCCCTTAAAGTTTAGTCCGACGATGACACCGAGGGTAATAGCGATAAGAACCTGGAAGGAGAGGTTTGAGAATAGGCGTTTCATGGTTTAACAATCCCTCAAGTTCCCTAAGGGGGGAGCAAAAGGTTTTATTTTGCCAATATAATAAGTTATTAGTTCTGATTATAACAAAAAAGAGCTCCCTCCGGAAACCGAAGAGAGCTCTTTTATTATTTAATGCCTTGTGTTAATTAGGCTTTACTTCGCCTGTTAGTAAATCAACAAGGTATTCGTGGTTTAAAAATGTCATTTGAGCTTTATGATTGCCTAAGAATTTAAGTGTTCCACTATAATCCCATCCGCCGCCATTGGTTTTTCCTTTTGAATTAAAAGTTGCAGAGCCGCTTGTGATATCAAAGTTATCATCGGCATGTACGTACAGATTGCTAAAGTTATAAACGTTATGAACAGACATGAACGTGTTATACTTGGTGTATTGATTATCGGTAAAAGATTTTAATTTTCCATCCAGTGAGAAATTGGAATTGTTGGTATTTAAACCTCTTACGTGGTAATCCTGAATAATGGCATAAGTAAAAGCATAGCCAGGGCCGCTGCCTTTTGTAGTAATGGAATCTATCAGATCGTATCCTATGGTTTTGTTATTGTTGCATACAAAGTAATAGTTTACGCCACCTGTTTTATGCGCCTTTAAGGTATCGCCCTGGTTAAAAGTAAGGTTTAAGCTGGTATCAATATAAAAGCCGCAATTGTAATTGTTGCTTTGTACTTTAAGCTTTGATGTTGAAAAACTGGCAGATGGATTAACCCCATCTTTAATACTGGCGCCGCCAAAAGCACCAACAATTGATTGTGCAAGGTTTTTACCAATTTCAACACTTGCCTGGGTTGTAGCCGGGGTATTGGGGGTGGTAGGGGTAGCGGTATTTTCAGTTTTTTTACATGCCGAATAAGAAATGACAACACCCATTAGTAACGGCAATACGATGCGTAGGTTTAGATTCATGATTTTGATTTAGATATTTTTATTGGAAAACGATACTCAATAAATATTCCAATCATACATTATATATCAAAGGATATTTTAATACCCTAAAACGGAATAATTAATTAATTTTCAGTTAAAGATTTGCCGGCTGAAAGCTTGTTTTTTGGTTGCGGGAGGGGTGTGTTTTGCACCAAATGGGGAATTGTTTGCAATGTTTAATTTCCCGCTACGGATTTTGGGATTTTTGGAGTAAGGAGCAAGGACTTTTGGAGCAAGGATCTTTGGACAAAGGACTTTTTAGACAAAGACCTATAAAACAGAAGTCATGCCGAACTTGTTTCGGCACCCCACATGCAAAGTCTGCAATATAATGTTGTTGACCTGTAATGTGGGATGCCGAAATAGTCGACATGACTTCGTGGTTTTTTTATAGCAATTTCCCCGATAGTAGTCGGGGGGTACATATTTTAAGTTCGGGTTATAACACCTGTCCGGTTTTAATGTTTATGGTGTAAACGTCGCCATTAATAGTAACCTTGGCTTTATGGCCACCGATGAATACTATGGTTCCCGAGTAATTCCAGGTGCCTTTATCATAAGTTCCTTTGGTAGAAAATTTTCCTGTTCCGCTTATAATATCAGCATCTGCAGAGCGGTCAATAACCAGCGCAGATAAACTGAAGTTGTATGAAGCTGCAACGGCTTTTGTAGTGGTGTTTTCTTTATAGGTGCCGTTTACAGATAAGTTCAACTTGCCATCCAGCTGAAGTTTTGCGCCTGTTTGACCCGGGCTAAGGCTTTTTAATAAAAAGCTTTTGCCATATTTTGCTGTAATGTTATTGCCGCCACCAACTATAACTAAACGTAAGCTATCATTAACATTTACGCTTGAAGGTATGCTGTTGGTGCACAAAACTTCGTACTTGATTTTTTCCCACAGGTCGAGCTTTGCACTGTCGGTATCAAAGTTGGCCGAGAAGGTGGTATCAATTTTAAAACCGCAAACCAGGTGATGGTTTGATTGAATTTTAATTTTGCCTTTGTGAGCAAAATCAAGGTTGCTTGGGTAGTCAATACCATCTTCGATGCTAAAGCCACCTTGTGCGCCATACAAAGATTCGCTAAGGCTTGAAGCCATTTGTGTGCTAACTACTTTGGTGCTAACTGTGCTGGTGTTGGGTTCGTCTTTTAATTTTCTGCAGGCCGACCATGTGAAGGCCACGCATAATAAGGCTAATAAAAGCAGTTTGTAATTGTGTTTCATGTTTAAGTTTAATAAGTGTCACCAAATTTAACTTTAATACGGTTAATTATATAATTAGTTAACTAAAAATATTAATATCTATTAATAATGATGAGGATGATGTTATTATGGAGGGTTTTGCAAGTATAACAAAGGTTATGTACCTTAAAAGGAATAGGTTAATCAACTAATCGCCAATAAACTACCATACTAATAGAGATTTTCTTAATTTCGCAACCTCATACGCGTAAACAATAAAATGGACTATCAATTTAAGGATATAGAGCAAAAATGGCAGCAGTTTTGGGCACAGAACGGAACGTTTAAAGCCGAAGATAAAAGCGCCAAACCCAAGTATTATGTACTGGATATGTTCCCTTACCCATCGGGTGCGGGGCTGCATGTGGGTCACCCGCTGGGCTACATCGCATCTGATATTTTTGCACGTTATAAACGGTTAAAAGGGTTTAACGTGCTGCACCCCATGGGTTATGATAGTTTTGGCTTACCGGCCGAGCAGTATGCCATACAAACAGGGCAACACCCTGCGGTTACTACCGAAGATAATATTGCTACCTACCGCCGCCAGCTGGATCAGATTGGTTTCTCTTTTGATTGGAGTCGCGAGGTGCGCACCAGTTCGCCCGATTATTATAAATGGACACAGTGGATCTTTATGCAGTTGTTTAACAGCTGGTATAATAAGGATGCAAACAAGGCCGAATCTATTGCCAAACTGGTTGCTCATTTTGAGCAAGAGGGGTCTGCTGGCATCAACGCTGTATGTGATGAAGAAATATTAAGTTTTACCGCCGGTGAATGGAATGGCATGAGCAACCCAAAGCAGCAGGCCGAACTTTTAAAATACCGCCTTACCTACCTGCGCGAAAGTACCGTAAACTGGTGCCCCGCTTTAGGAACCGTACTGGCTAATGACGAAGTAAAAGACGGCTTTAGCGAGCGCGGCGGCTACCCGGTTGAGCAAAAGAAAATGATGCAATGGAGCATGCGCATTACCGCCTATGCCGAAAGATTATTGCAGGGACTGGATACTATTGACTGGCCCGAGCCATTAAAAGAGATGCAAAGGAACTGGATAGGTAAAAGCACCGGTGCCAGTGTTAAATTTCCGATAGATAAAACTACTCACCACATACAACTTACCACTCACGATTACATCGAAGTTTTCACTACCCGTGTTGATACCATTTTTGGTGTTACATTTTTGGTGATAGCTCCCGAGCATGAGTTGGTGGCAACTTTAACCACGCCAGAGCAAAAGGCAGATATCGATGCTTATATAGCTGTAACCAAAAAGAAATCGGAACTGGATAGGATGGCTGATGCCAAAACGGTTTCGGGCGCGTTTACCGGGAGCTATGTGTTGAATCCGCTTAATGGCGAAAAGATCCAGATCTGGATTGCTGATTACGTTTTAGCCGGATATGGTACCGGGGCTGTAATGGCTGTGCCATCGGGAGATCAGCGCGATTATTTGTTTGCCAAACATTTTAACCTGCCGATAGTACCTATCCTCGATATACAAAATATTGAAACCGAGGCCGACCCTACCAAGGAAGGTAAATATATCAACTCCGACTTTATGAACGGGCTGGACTATAAAGCAGGTACAGCAGCCGTTATTGCCAAACTGGAGTCAATTGGCGCCGGTAAAGCGAAAATAAACTTCAGGATGCGTGATGCTATTTTTGGCCGTCAGCGTTATTGGGGCGAGCCGGTACCGGTTTATTTTAAAGAGGGCTTGCCACATTTAATTGAAGAAAATCACCTGCCATTGTTATTGCCCGAGGTTGACAAATACCTGCCAACTGAAAGCGGCGAACCTCCATTAGGCAGAGCTGAGGGGTGGAGCTACAAGAGTGAAACGGGGGGTGATGGTGCGAGCTATCATTACGAACTTTCGACCATGCCGGGCTGGGCTGGCTCAAGCTGGTACTGGTACCGTTATATGGATGCAAAAAACGATAAGGAGTTTGCATCAAGAGAGGCTATTGAATATTGGAAAGATGTTGACTTGTATATCGGTGGCAGCGAACACGCTACCGGCCACTTATTGTATAGCCGTTTCTGGAACAAGTTTTTAAAGGATCTTGACCTGGTGGTTGAAGATGAGCCGTTTAAAAAGTTAATTAACCAGGGGATGATACAGGGTAGAAGCAACTTTGTATACCGTTTGATTGATGAGGAAGGACGCGGAACAAATACGTTTGTATCACATGGGTTGATCAAACAATATAAAACATCGCCAATACATGTTGATGTGAATATTGTAGAGAACGAGATTCTGAATTTGGAGAAATTCAAAAAATTCAGGCCTGAATTTGATACTGCGGAATTTATACTGGAAAATGGCAAATACGTGTGTGGGCATGAAGTTGAAAAAATGTCAAAATCCAAGTTCAATGTTGTGAACCCGGATGACATCATTAGCCGTTACGGTGCTGATACCCTGCGCATGTACGAGATGTTTCTTGGTCCGCTGGAGCAGAGCAAGCCATGGAATACCAATGGTATTGAGGGGGTGTTCAAATTCCTGCGTAAATTCTGGAGGATGTTCCATAACGAGGCATGGGAATTTAGTGTATCTAATGCCGAGCCTTCAAAAGCCGAGTTAAAATCATTACATAAGATCATCCGCAAGGTGGAGGAAGATGTGGAACGCTTCTCGTTCAATACCTCGGTTTCCAGCTTCATGATCGCCGTTAATGAACTAACCGACCTGAAATGTAATAACCGCGCGATATTGCAGGATATGGTGATCATACTATCGCCATACGCCCCACATATTTGCGAAGAATTATGGACATTGCTGGGTAACCCGGCTGGTACATTGTCGTACGCGCCTTTTCCTAAGTTCATCAGTTCGTACTTAATTGAGGATGAATTTGCATACCCGATATCTATCAACGGTAAAATGAAAATGAACCTCAGTATTTCATTAAGCCTTGATGTAAAGGAAATAGAAGCTGCTGTTTTAGCCAGCGCCGATGTACAAAAATATCTCGACGGCAAAGCCCCTAAAAAGGTGATTGTTGTTAAAGGCCGGATTGTGAATATGGTTGTGTAGACAGCCGGTTTAAATATTTGTCAACCCAGTAGTATGTTCTGGAAAATGTCATTGACGATCATTTTTCAATAAATGACGTTTTAAAAAATTTGTCATCCTGAACATAGTGAAGGATCTATTCGCAGACTTTACAGGGCGAAGAAGCATAGTGCATAATAGATCCTTCACTATGTTCAGGATGACAAAAAAAGTCTTTTTTTAATTTCGTAATTAACCCGGTTTAAGTGGATGTGCTAACAATACCCCCGATCAGTACGCAGCAAAAAAAGCATATACCGCAGGTTGATTATATCCGCGCCATTGCTGCTATGGCTGTTGCGCTTTTTCATTTGGGAGGTAAAGCCCTGCCGGTTTTAAAGTATGGCTGGCTGGGTGTATACATGTTTTTTCTGCTCTCGGGTTTTATCATTTGCTGGGCCATCCCGCAAAACTATACCTGGAAATTAAGCGGGCGTTTTATTTTAAAACGTATTATCCGCATCGAGCCTCCCTATATTATTTCTATTGCGCTGGCCATCATTATTAAATTTTTTTGGGTAGAAAATTATAGCCCCGACTGGTTTAACGCCTTATGCCATTTGGCTTACCTCAATACCTTTGTAGGGCAATCTTATCTTAGTCCGGTTTATTGGACTTTGGGTATCGAGTTTCAATATTACCTGTTTGTTGCCCTGTGTTTCCCTTTGTTTACCAGTAAATGGGGGCAATGGTTGGTGTTACTATTAAGTATTTTGCCCATCATGATAAATGTACCGGAGGCCGGTTTGATCAATAGCTTTCCGGTGTTTGCGTTGGGCATTTTGTATTACCTATACCTGGTAAAAGGGAAAAACTTAATAGAAGTATTGGTTTTAGGTATTTTGATAACTACATGTGGTATATATACCCTTGGCTGGCTGCCAACCTGTGCTGCATTATTTGCTTTGGGGCTGTTGTTGTTACCTTTAAAAAAACACCCTGTAATTAGTTTCCTCTCCCGGATCTCGTTTTCATTATACCTTACACATGATATGATTGGCAGCAACCTTGTGGTATATTTAGGTACGCTGTTACCCAAAACATTTATTTTTAAAGGATTGGAGTTTATGACAGGGATTATAGTGAGTGTGTTATTTGCGTGGCTATTTTATTTACTGGTGGAAGGGCCTTGTATAAAACTTTCCAAAAAAGTTGCTTATAAAATATAAATAGGCATGGTGTTTAGCTGTATTAACTTAGTGTAACATATACATGACAAAAGGAGCTTTATTGAAAAAATAAAGGTTTACGGTGTAACATTTGAAGTATTTTCGCCTCCAATTACGAAAATATATAATAAATGAAACGTTTTTACATACTAATAGCACTTTTTTGTTTTACTCTTTCGGCCAAAGCCCAGTTTAGTGTGGGTGGTGGCGGCCCAAGCATTGTTGGTCGTATTTCAGGTACCGTTATAGATTCAATTACAAAAAAGCCAATGGATTATACTACTGTAGGCTTATACCGCAGTGGTGGTAAATCGCCGATAAACGGCGTTTTAACCGACGAAAAAGGAAACTTTAAATTAGATAACGTAAAGCCAGGTTCTTATAAACTGGTTATATCTTTTATCGGGTATCCATCAAAAACAATTGAGCCAATAACTACTACAGCTTCAAAGCCGGATAATAAAATGGGCGCTGTTTTTATATCTCCGGGGGCAAAAACATTGGCTACGGTTAATGTAGTTGGCCAGGCGCCACTGATTGAAAACAAAATAGATAAGATTGTTTACAATGCCGAAAAGGATCTTACATCTGCCGGTGGTAACGCTACCGATGTGCTGCAAAAAGTGCCATTGGTGGCTGTGGATATTAACGGTAACGTGTCTATCCGTGGCGACCAAAACGTTCGTGTATTAATTAACGGTAAACCATCGGGGGCAACATCGGCCAGTTTAGCTGATGTTTTAAAAACCATTCCTGCCGATCAGATCAAAAGTATCGAGGTGGTAACATCTCCATCAGCAAAATATGATGCGGAAGGTTCTGGTGGTATCATCAACATTATTACCAAACAAAAAAATGTTTCGGGTTTTAGTGGTTCGGTAAGCGGTGGCGTAGGTACCCGTCAAAATAACGGTAACGTTAACTTAAACTATAACAAAAACAGGTTTAGCCTGGGCATTAACGCGGGAGGGAACTTAACCTGGCCGCAAACATCAACAACAAACTTTGATCAGGTTTTTAGAGGTGAAAATGGGGAGGTTATCCGCCATAACTACAATAATTCATCAAGCCGTATTAAAAGGCATGGGGCAATTGGTTCTGTAACTATGGGTTATGAGGTTAATGCTTTTAACAGCTTTAACAGCACTTTCAGACTTAATGACGGTGGTTTTAATACTGATGGAAAAGGAATCAATAATGTTGATTTAGCAGGTATAGTAAGCAATTACAAAAGCACAACCCAATCGCATAATCACTTTGGCGGTTTTGACTGGAATCTTGATTATACGCACAAGTTTAAAAAAGAGGGAGAAGAGTTTACCCTTTCGGGCCAATGGAGCCATAGTATAATTACAACTAATTATACCAACTTATTTACCGCGGTTAACCCAAGCCAAATGGGCGCTAACAATGGTAAAAACAACGAATATACTTTCCAGGGTGATTATACATTGCCGGTAAGTAAAGTGCTAAAGATTGAGGCTGGTGGCAAAACCATACAACGCCGTATCAATAGTAACTATGATATATTTAACACAGACAGCCTTGGCAATAACGGGTTACGTGATTCATTAAACTCCAACCTGTATAACTATAATCAAAATGTATATGCTGGCTATGCGGTATTAACCTTCACTTTGCCTAAAAGCTACTCGTTGCTTGTAGGTGGTAGGGTTGAAAACACAAGGATAAAAGGTGATCCACAAAATCCTTTCCAGGACCCTAATAAATTGGGCGACCTTTACCAGGATTTAAAACCGTTCTCGTCCAGCTATACTACTTATGTACCAAGCTTAACCATACAAAAACAGTTGGGTAGCCAAACTTTAAAGCTATCATACAGCAAGCGTATTCAAAGGCCAAGTTTGCAGTTTTTAAATCCATTCATTAACCGTAGTAACGTACAAAGCCAAACTGTGGGTAACGTGAATTTATCGCCCGAGGTATCACAAACTGTGGAGTTAAACATCAATAAGTTCGTAAAATCATCTGTGCTTAACTTTTCGGTTTATTACAAGCATACCAATAACCTGATAGAAGGTATTGCAGATACTTTAAGTGAAAAAATAAATGGCCAGGTAATAAACGGAACCCGTACAGCGTATCAAAATGTTGGCAGAAACAATTCATTTGGTGCAAGTTTCTTTGGGTCGATAAACCCGATAAAGCCACTTACCATCCGTGCCAGCATTAACGCTTATACTTATAATCCGTCTATATTCCCTCAGTATGATATTGCTGCATCAAAAACAGGTGTTTATTTTCAATATTCTGCTTTTGGAAGTGCTTCATACCAGTTTCCACATAACTTTCTGGCAGAATTATTTGGCTTTACCAATTCATCACGCAGAACCATCCAGGGTACTAACCCCGCGTTTGGGATATATGCATTTGGTTTTAAGAAACAGTTTATGGATAAAAAACTGGCTATCGGTTTTAACACTGTACAGCCATTTGCCAGGGACAAACATTTTGACTCCAACATCAGCAATGCTTCATTTACACAAACCAGTTCAACTGCGTTTCCGTTCCGTTCATTTGGTTTAACGTTTAGCTATAGCTTTGGTAAACTAAGTTTCAGCAATCCGCAGCAACAGAAAAAAGGTGTAAACAATGATGACCTTAAACAAGGTGATCAGGGTGGACAGGGTAATACCCCAGCAGGCGGACGATAGGTTAATAAATTAGAGTCGGGAATAAAGACTTGAAAAATATAAGGGCCGGGAGATTTATTCTTCCGGCCCTTTTTATGTTCCATAAGGTCATGCCGAACTTGTTTCGGCATCCCATTTGCAAGGTGTACAGCATGTTGGCAACCTGTCCTGTGGGGTCCTGAAACAAGTTCAGGATGACTTCGGGGGAGAGGATTTTTGCGTTATGCTTACTCTCTCCCTTCTATCCCGCTTCTACGTCAATTCCTATCTGCTTCAGCAATAACGAAGCATTAAAGGTTTTGCATTCACCGTGTTTGATTTTATAGTCAAACAGCATTTCACCATCTTTTACCTGGATATCGAAGTAGAAGTTGCGTACATAATCAGGGTATTTATCTTCCAGGCGGGCAATCTGCAAATCATGAGTAGCAACCATGCCAACCGCGTTTTTACGGATCAGCTGCTCTATTACCGCTTTTGAACCGAGGTATTTATCAACCGAGTTGGTGCCGCGCAGCATTTCATCAATCAGGAAAAATATCTTGGGATGATTCTCTACTGCGGCAAGCAGCATTTGGAGGCGGTCAAGTTCGGCTTTAAAGGTGGATGTGCTTTCGTTCAGCGAATCCTTTATACGCATATAGGTAATCATGGTTATTACAGAAACACGCATGCTTTTAGCGCATACAGGTGCACCGCAAAGGGCCAGTACAGTATTTATGCCAATGGTGCGTAAAAAGGTGCTCTTGCCCGCCATATTTGATCCGGTAATGATGTCAATCTTGTGGGTGTCTTCCAGCTCATAATTATTTTCAATACGTTTTGCGGCACTAATAAGCGGGTGGGCAAGGGATTGCGCAATGAGTGTATAACCAGGTTTATCCTCAATTTGCGGAAAAGCCCAGTCGGGATAGTTAACTGCCAGTCCAGACAGGCTGATAAGCGCTTCAAATTCGGCAATTACATCAAAGGCTGTTTCCAGGCTCTCGGTATTTTGGCGTTTCCAGTTTTCTATGGCAATAACCTGGCGTATATCCCACAAAAAAAACAGGTTTAAAATAAAGCCTACTATCATATTTAAATGATAATTGAGTTTATTGATGAGTGAAGCCAGCTCTTTTATTTTGCCGGATGTTTTACCGGATTTTAACATTCCTGCATGTGAAACGTTATAGGTGGCATGCCATTGCTCTTCTTCAATGCGTTTAAATACATCGGCATAGTTGGTTAGCGTATTGCCAATTTTACCGGCAATCATATCTGCCTTGCTGATATACATGACCTTTGAAAACACGATACCCATATTGGCTATACCAATTATAATTGCAGCCAGTTTTGCCTGGGGGATAAACCATGCCAGTATTAATATACCTGTAAATAAATAAGGGGCAATTTTGGCATATAGCGCAAGCCATTTTTCGCCGGGCATATCCAATGGAAGGTGCAGGTATTTAAACAGGTTTTTAAGCTGATTAGCATCCTGCTGAATACCAAATAGCAGGCGGGTTTGGATCTCCAGTTTCCAATCTTTTTTAGTTGCTATTTCTTTAATCGCTTCCTGTCTTGGTAAAATAATCTCTTTGATTGATGGTTCGTCAAACCAATCGGCGAGTTTGGCATTACCGATTGATGTAGCGGTGCGGTTTACCAGTTGATACAGGGATGCATTGCCAAAAATATCCAGGTCGGCAGTGTAAAAATGTTTTTCGCTGGCAAAGCGGGCTCCATCGTTATAAATATTGGCGTGGGTTTGTATGCTGGCAACTTCGTTAAGGGTTACTTTTTGCAGATCATCAAAGTATTGTTTCAGCTTTTCGAACCGCCCTTGCCGCGATACCAGCCAGGCAAAAGCAAAAATAAGAACAACAAAAGCCACCGCCACAATAGTGAAATTATCTTGCTGCACGGCAATGCTGATAGCTACAACAATCAGCGCGAAAATACTTAGTCTGAGTAACGAATAGGTATTGGCCAGCTTTTTATATTTAGCGGCTTCCTGCTGTGCTGCGCTGGCCCTTTGATTGTAATCGTTAATAATATCCTGTTCCATTTTTTGTTAAAAAAGTTGAGGCTAAATAAACACATATATTTCAAATAAACGTTTATTTGTTTCAGATATGAAGATCACGTTTTTAACTGTTGGCAAAACCGAAGATGCCTATTTAAAAGAGGGCATAGATAAATATGTAAAGCGCCTGAAGCATTACACTAAAATAGAAATAGTTGAAATTAACGAACTGAAAAATACCAAGTCGCTCACTGCCGAGCAGCAAAAGGCTAAAGAAGCCGAGCTGATTCTCAAAAAAATAGCACCGCTTGACCATGTGATACTGATGGATGAAAAGGGTACCGAATATTCGTCGACCCAATTTGCGGCCTATATTAGTAAAAAGGAGCTCAGCTCATCAGCCACCCTGGTATTTGTTATTGGTGGTCCCTATGGTTTTGATCAATCGGTGTATCAAAGGGCAAATGATAAAATCGCCCTTTCCCGAATGACATTCTCGCATCAAATGGTTCGCCTGTTTTTTGTAGAGCAGCTGTACCGGGCGTTTACGATCATGAAAGGTGAGCCGTATCATCATGAATAGATGTGCAGATGTGCAGATTTCAGATGTGCAGATGATTGTTTGATTGTCTGAACCGTAATTACACGAATTGATGGAATTATTCGAATTTTAAAATCCCGTGTTCAGAAATTCTATTAATTCTTCAATTCTAAAAATTCCGGTTCAGACAAAAATATTACCAAATGTTAATCGCTGTTCACATGAACTTTTGATTAAGACAAACAATCTGCACATCTGAAATCCACGCATCTAAAATCATATTTCGTACCTTTGCTATATGTCAGGTCACGATCATTCTCATGCACACGGTCATCATCATCATGATCATGCCCCCAAGTTAGATCATTTGAACAATGCGTTCATCATCGGTATTATATTAAACTCGGTGTTTGTGATTGTGGAGGCTGTAGCCGGTTTTGTAACCCATTCTCTGTCGTTGTTAACAGATGCCGGGCATAACCTGAGCGATGTAGCTTCGCTGGCCCTGGCTTTGCTGGCCTTTAAACTCACTAAAGTAAGTTCCAATAGCAAATATACGTACGGCTATAAACGATCAACCATCATCGTATCTTTCTTTAATGCTATGATCCTGTTTGTTGCGGTTGGGTTTATAGTTTATGAGGCGATAATGCGCTTTATAAATCCCGAAACCATATCCGGCGGAACAATGGCCTGGGTAGCTTTTATAGGGATAGGCATCAACGCGCTTACCGCCTGGCTTTTTGTAAAGGATAAGGATACCGATCTTAATATTAAAGGAGCGTACCTGCACATGGCGGTTGATGCCATTGTATCTTTCGGCGTAGTGATATCGGGCATTATTATTTATTTTACCCGCCTGTACTGGATAGATAGCGTAGTGAGTATAGTAATTGCGGTAGTGATACTTCGCGGCACCTGGGGACTGTTAAAAGCCAGCCTGCGCCTGGAAATGGATGGCGTACCTGCCGAAATGGACCTGGAAAAGATAAAAGCCGAACTAATGAAAGGCAAAGGCGTTTTAGATGTGCACCACATGCACGTTTGGGCACTAAGCACTACAGAAAATGCCCTGACTGCCCACCTGGTTATTAAGCCCGAAGCTGTTGCCGATTTTGATAGCATCAAGCATGATCTGCGGCACCGCCTGCAACACATGGATATTAACCATAGCACTTTTGAGCCGGAGTTTGCCGATGAGGAGTGCAAGCATGTAGATTGCTTGTAGCGGAGATTGCTTAAATATTCAAGAATGGAATATATAGGAAAGAATGCAGAAGTAATAAGTTATCTAACCGGAAACAGGACTTTACTCGACGCAACAATAAGCAAATTTGACATCCATTTAGCAGAACATACTTTACAGATTGATATTTATTTCCACTTATGCCGTCGCGCTAAAGTTGATTTGAAAGTGATGCTGACATTTAAAGATGTTGTTGAATATTGCTTTTACCATAAATCAAATTATGCATTTTATGACGTTGAAGATCTAAAGTTTTTTGAGATAGAAGGAAAGTTTTATTTTTCCGGCGATCCTTATCACACTGAAGGTGTTTCTGAAAATGACAATGATTTTGTGATGAGCAATGAGCTTGAAGCTTATTTATTTTAAGTACGATAGTATATAATGACTTATCCAATCAACTTTAAAAATATCACAAACGAAGTTGATTTCTATCATGAATTACCTGCTGTTTATAAAAAATCTGTGCGTTATTTGCTTGGATTTAAATGGTGCCGGGAAATAAAGAACAGTTTTCTATACACTAATCTCGGTAGCATATTTTGCATATTTCTATTTGAAATAGAGAATACTCAAAGTACCATGGATAATTTTTTATGGGTGATTGTTGGCGACATTCCCTCCATGTATCTGGATACTTACGGACCTAAATCAACTACTGAGGTTTTAGAGGATTATATCCGGTTAGCCGAAGATTGGATCAATCACATAAAAGGAGGCAAATCAATTGATGAATGTTATCCCTTTTGTGCAGAACCAACAATAGAATTAGCGGAACTTTTAGAAGCTAAAGTATCATTTATGAAAAGCACTTTGATGAGTAACATGGAAAATGTTTCTTTGAAAATATCTAAATAAACTTCAGGCTCATTACTACAATTGATATGCTTATAAGATATTGGTTTGAATTTGAGTTTACCAACATTGATAAACGTCCTCCTGGTTTGGTTCTTGGTTGTGGTGTTACCGCGCATAATTATGAGGATGCCATTTTCATAATCCAAAGAAATGTATTTGAGGGTAATTCCATCCCGCCAATTAAAAAGCTAATTGAAAACGTAGATGTTACTACTTTAGATGCCGGGCATATTTTACCCAATATGTTTTCACCAAGTTGGCGAGGTATTTGGTTTCCGCAGGGATTTGAAGTTTTCAAATAATTCTTCCTAATTTAACGCTCATTATTTAACCTATATGAGCACCTCCAACAGAAGAAAATTTATAACCACCACAGCAGCCCTTGCAGCAGGCACGGTAGCTGCGTCGGCATTGCCATTAGTTCAACAAAAAGAAGAATGGCCAGTAGTTCACCATGTGTTTTTCTGGCTTAAAAACCCGGCTTCGATTGAAGATCGTGATAAGCTGGTAGCCGGCGTTAAAACCCTTTCAAAGATTGAAACCGTGCGGAAGCTGCGCGTAGGCGTTGTAGCCAGTACCGAAAAACGCGATGTAGTTGATAACAGCTGGGCAGTATCTGAGTTGATGTTTTTCAGCGATCTTGCAGGGCAGGCTACGTATCAAACTCACCCCATACACCTCGAATTTATTAAAAACTGCAGTCACCTTTGGGAAAAGGTTATAGTGTATGATGCTGTGGATGCGTAGGGGAGGGAACACTCCGTTATAGCAAGTTGAAATTTTTTGAGACTTTAAAGGGGAAGTGACGTTGATAAGAAACATAAACCTCAAATGGCCTGTCAGTCTGAGCCTGTCGAAGACTCGCGCGGAGAGGCCTTTGCCCGCTATGGTTCGACAGGCTCACCATGACATCCCACTGACCATCATTGCAAGATGTTAAATTAAAGGGAAACAACATTTTAAAATGTTGTTTCCCTGAACGCAGTGAAGGATCTAATTGCAGACTTTACAGGGCGGAAAAGCATGGCGAATAATAGATCCTTCACTGCGTTCAGGATGACAAAAAGGGTTTTTTTGCAAAAAGCAAAAAGCCGATTACTCGGCTTTTTTTGTAGTCTTTTTAGCTTTTGCTTTGGGGGCTTCGGCTGGTGCAGGCTCTGCTTCTACGGTTTCTGCAACCGGTTCTTCTGCAACCGGAGCTTCGACTGCAGGTGCCTGGGTTGGATCAACTTCGTTAAAAAGTGGTAAATCCTTTAATAACTGGAACCATGATATGATCTTTTTCATATCAGAGGCATATACTTTTTCTTCGTCGTGCTGTGGTGCTACTTCATAAAAGAAAGTTCTTAGCTTTTTACCATCAGCCTTAGCATCCGGAACATTTGAAGCAGCTTTCATTTGCTCAAATACATCCGTAAGCCTGATATCATCATCAACACCAAAAATGGTGATCTCGCTCAGTGCAGCTAATTTGGCTGTTGAAAGGTTGGCTACCAGTTTAGTTTTTTGAGCATCAAGGCTCTCCAGTACATAACCGGTTTTATTTTGTGCTAAAGCTCTCCACAAGCCCGGTTTACCCGATACGGCTACAATTCCTTGTAAATTCATTTGTTTTGGTTGATTAGGTGAGTGGTTGATTGAGCGAAGTTGTTTTGGAAATTTAACCTGATCAACTCAATCAACCGTTCACTATTCGCTATTCTTCTATTACTTCGATTGTTAAAATTTTATCGCCCTGGCGGATAGCATCAACTACGTCAACATTCTCAATCACTTTACCAAACACAGTGTGGTTACGATCTAAGTGAGCTGTATTTGCACGGCTATGGCAGATGAAGAACTGTGAACTGCCAGTGTTACGACCTGCATGAGCCATTGAAAGCACACCACGATCATGGTATTGGTTTTCGCCTGTAAGTTCGCAATCAATTTTGTAGCCTGCGCCACCAGCACCAGTGCCGGTTGGATCGCCACCTTGAACCATGAAATTAGGGATAACGCGGTGAAAGGTTACGTTATCATAAAACTTTGATTTTGCTAATTTTTTAAAGTTAGCTACGGTATTTGGGGCATCCTGATCGTAAAACTCTACGGTCATATCACCTTTTTCAGTTTTGATTATTGCTTTGCTCATTTCTTTGTTTTTTTAAAAACAGTTGGCAAAGGTAATAAAAAAGCATAAAGCCAAAAGCATAAGGCTTAAAGCTTTTTATACAATAGTTGTAAGATAAAAAGACAGACCTTGCATGGTAATACATTAACCGTTTATTCGTTACATTTGATAAATCGACACCCAAACAAATACTACCGGATAGTGAATAATCAATTATATAAGAAACGTTTTTTATCTTCTTTCCGGCTTTTAGCTTTCTGCCTTTTGCTTTTAGCTCCAATAATATCCCGGGCTGCATCTATCCTAATCCCCATGGATGAGGAGCAAAAAGATCACCTGAAATCATATGGTATCGCTTTTTTGGCTTTGAAAAATGGCGAGGAAGTTGACTGGCTGCTCAATTACCGCGGCGGGAGTTTTATGCTCAAGTACGATGAGAAGATAGAGCAGGAGTGCAAGATCCGCGGGGTAAGCTACCAGGTGCTGGCTGATGCTAAAGTAAACGAGATTGTTACCGAAGTAAGCGATCCATCTGTAAATATGGATTTGGTAAAACTGGAGAAGGCTCCCAAAATGGCAGTGTACTCGCCTAAAAATAAGCTGCCCTGGGATGATGCCGTTACGCTGGTATTAAAATATGCCGAGATTCCGTATGATGTGGTTTATGATGAGGAGGTAATAAAAGGCGATCTGCCTAAATACGATTGGCTTCACCTGCACCACGAAGATTTTACCGGGCAGTACAGTAAGTTTTATGGTGCATTCAGATTTGCGCAGTGGTATAATGATGATGTAAAAGGGCAGGAGGCATTGGCGCACAAACTCGGCTTTAAAAAGGTATCGCAAATGAAACTGGCGGTAGCCAAAAATATCCGTGATTTTTGCGCGGGCGGAGGCTTTTTATTTGCCATGTGCTCGGGTACCGATACTTTTGATATTGCCCTGGCATCGGCTAATACAGATATTTGTGAGCGCATGTTTGATGGTGACGCTGCCGATCCGGATGCGCAATCAAAACTTGATTTTACCCAAACCTTCGCCTTTCAGAATTTTACGCTTGATTTGAATCCGATGTCGCATCAGTTCAGCAATATTGATGTAACTACTACCCGGCAGGTTGAGCGTCAGCGTGATTTTTTTACCTTGTTTGATTTTTCGGCCAAGTGGGATGTGGTGCCAAGTATGCTTACCCAGGATCATGATAAAGTGATTAAAGGCTTTATGGGGCTTACCACTGCCTTTAACAAAAGCATGCTTAAGCCGGGCGTAACTATCATGGGCGAAATGAAAACATCCAACGAGGCCCGCTATATTCATGGCGAATTTGGAAAAGGCCAATGGACTTTCTACGGTGGACACGATCCCGAAGATTACCAACATGCCGTTGGCGACCCGCCAACCGATCTTAAACTACACCCAAATTCGGCAGGCTACAGGCTAATACTCAACAACGTATTATTCCCTGCCGCTAAAAAGAAGAAACAGAAAACGTAGTCAGGTGCCGGTTGCGAGGTGCGGGGATCGGGGTGCGGGGATCGAGTTTTTACCTTTTGCCTTTTGCCTTTTGCCTTTTGCCTTTTGCCTTTTGCCTTTTGCCTTTTGCCTTTTGCCTTTTTTTGAGAGGCCAATCAAGTTAGTTAAAATTCTGAAAATTCTGAAAATTCTGATTCAGACAAATGCGTAAGGGGTATTAGCGGATACCGTCCGCTAGCCAGCGGATAAGGCCTGTGTAGTATGAGCGGTTAGCCCGGCCCGCAGGGATACGCCCAGCAAGCTTTTAATTCATGACAAATTCTTTCTCCACGAACCTCGCAACTGGCAACGCAAACCTCGCAACCGGCAACCCGAACCCGGAACCCCTAATTATAAAACGTCCAGCTTACGCCAAATTTTAACAGGCGATCTTGTTGCGGGTATCGGTTAACAGTATAATATCCTTTGCTTTGAATACCTTGGTTGGCATAATCATACATCAGGAACAGGTTGGTACGTTGCAGGGTGGCTTTAAAATACACAGATGCAACAGGATACGAGGAAAAGGTAATATCTGGTCCGTTATAAAACTGGCCAATACCTACTGCATATGATGGCGCAACATACGGGCTATTATAACGAACACTCACACCAAAATTTGATTTCAGCACCCCGAAAAATGTTTTGTTGAAATACAGGTTGCTATAAGTGTAAACCTCTGGAGTGCGCAAGGTTGATTGATAGTCGGTTTTTTGATAAACCACATAATTATCAAAATGCAGGCTATGGTAGCTTAAGTTTTTACCAATACTGATTTTAAGCAGGTTTATATCATTGCTTAACTGGGCCGGGTGGGCATCAATGCCGCCTGGCTGTGCTGTAAAATACAGGTAGTTGGCTATCAAAAAATACTCGGCCTTAATATCTAACTGTAGTGGATTGTTCACATAGTTAAATGAGGCGCTTGTAGTTTTTTGATTATCAAAACTGTTGTGAAAAATGTAGTGATTTGATACCCAGTTGGTGTATATTAACGGAGGCGTGCTGTTTTGCGAGTAAGCTTCTAAAATAATTTTGCCTGCTTTGGCTCCACCGGCAAGGGTAAGCTTTGCGCCATAGTAATAATCGCCAAAATCGCGTCCCTGTACTATTTGTCGCAGATCGCCCTCCAGGCCAATTCTATCGCTAAAACGGTAACTTAGTTTTGCTTTAAGGGTGATATCCTGGAAGGTATTATTTTGAACCTTATTCTGGTGAATGTATTGGTAACCATATTGGTTTAAGGTAGTATCGCTTACATATTGCGCGTAATGATAAAGGTCATGTATCAGGCCCAGATCAAGCTTCAGCTCATTCTTTACAAACTTTACCGATTTGCTCCTCAGGTAAAAACTGTACGAAAATTCATTTTGAATATGCGTAACCACCAATGAATCTCTTGACCTGTTATTGCTGTAATAATAATCGGGGAATACATTATAGGTATCGGGCTGGTTGGTTTGCAGGTAATTGTAGGTGTTGTTTTGTACAAGAAACGTATGAGCAACGCGTTGTGTTGGCAATATTTTAGAATTGGCATTCCCTTTATTTAAGCTGTCAATCCGCCCTAAATAATAAAACTGTTTAATGTAAAGGCTTTTATCAGTCCAGTTTTCATAGCTGTTGGGCAGGCGTACGGCTGCGGAATTTTTATAAAAAAGGGTGTTGCCGGAGCTGGTAAAAACAGAGTCGTTGAGGATAGCGCCTGTTTCTGGTGATTTTAAGTTGTTGTATATCACATTAGCCAACAGGTTGTACCGCTTGCTTTTCGATTGGTACCAGGTAAATAATGCTGCGTTAACGTCGCTCACGTTTTGCTGCAGAACATTGCTGTAGCTATAGAACCCCCTTGATCCGTTAAAATTAAGGTTAAAGCCCACATTCCAGTTAGGCTTAATGTTTTGGGTATGAATTATCTTGAAGACCTGCTCGGCCGAACTGCCGAAACCGTTGAACAGGGTGAGGTTGGAGTAAGCTACCCGGGCATTGTAATATTTTATATCCTGCGGTCGTAAAGCATAAACATCAAGCGCATGCTGACCGGCATCAAAGCCAATAGTTTTACTGGGCTCAAATAGCAAACTCCTTTGCGACAGGCCCGTATAGCCCAAACTAATACGCGGGTTGCGCGGATCCATCAGGGGACTATAGTTTTCAAAATTATACAAACCTGTATCCAGGGCGAAGGTTTGTGTACTATCGCTCAGGAACCGTTCCATAGTTACCCGGATAAATTTGGCGCTAAAAACAACAGAGTCTTTTTTATTGTCTTCTTTTTTACGCAAACTATCCAGCAGTTGGTCGTCGCTAACTTTTTTTTCCGTTCTTAATGTATCCCTTGTTGATAGTGGTTTTGCACGGTTTATTTGGCCGTATTGCGCAAAAACAGTGTGCACATTGAGGCACAACAGTAACAATAAAATATATTTGAGCTCTTTACGCATTAATTACCTGCTATCAGATTTTTTAAGATCATGGTCAGTTTGGGTTCGGCATCCTCGGCAATTTTTATGATATCCTCAAGAGATACAGGTTCCAGTACATCGGTAAAGCCTTCGTCTGTTAATACAGATATGGCAAATACCGGCAGGCCCATGTGGTTTGCAACAATAACTTCCGGTACCGTGCTCATCCCAACGGCGTCGCCACCTATAATCCTTAAGTAAGTGTACTCTGCCTTGGTTTCTAAATTAGGGCCGGTTACAGCAACATAAACTCCCTTGTGGCAGGTAATATTGTTTGCAACGGCAATACTTAAAGCTTTATCAATAAGTACGCGCTGGTATGGCTGGCTCATATCCGGAAAACGCGGGCCAAGCTCTTCATAATTGCGCCCCACAAGTGGATTTTGCGGCTGCAGGTTAATATGATCGGCAATAACCATCAGGTCGCCTTTTTTAAAATCTGGGTTTAGTGATCCGCTGGCGTTTGATACATACAGAGTTTTAATCCCCAGGTATTTCATTACCCTAACGGGGAAGGTGATCTGTTGCATGCTATACCCCTCGTAATAATGTAAGCGGCCCTGCATGGCAACAACCTTTACACCGCCAAGGGTGCCAAATATTAATTTACCAGAGTGAAATTCTAGGGTAGAAATGGGGAAATCGGGTATATTAGAATACATTAATTGTTTTTCAACAACTATCTCTTTAACCAGGCCGCCCAGTCCTGTGCCTAAAATAATACCCACTTCGGGTTCAAAATCGCCAATACGGTTTTTAATATACCGGGCGGTGCTTTCAATATTGTCTAACATATTCAGTTACTAAATTATCAAACTGCTGCTGGCTTTTATTTAAAAAATTGATGCCTATTGGCAACACCAAAACAGGGAGTTTTTTTATGGCCGATTGCAATTCCTGTTCCCCTAAACGCTGCGCATCCTTTTCTGTTGTGATGATTATTTTTTTTTGTGATGGGCAGCCAGAAAAATCATCGGCAAGTTTACTGATATTTTTTAAGGTAAACTGGTGATGATCGGGATAATTATGGTGAATGATGAGCGGAGTGAACTTTTTTAAGTGCGATAATAATGGTGCAGGATTGGCAATGCCAGTAAGCAGGAATACGGTTGTATGCTCATCAATAGTATGATAAATAGTAGAGCCTTCCATATTGCGCAGGGGCAGATAGCTTATTGACGTAAAGAATAAAGACTGATGTGGGAACGGCTTTATACGTTTGCTAATCCTGGCCTGGTCCTCAGCAGATAACGTTGCCGGGCATTTACTGATGATGAGGATATTCGCCCTTTCGCGACCGCTGAAGGGTTCACGCATATTGCCGGCCGGTAATAAAAAATGGGGCTCAAATACGCGGCTATAATCAAACAGTAAAATGCTAAAACCGGGTTTAACTGCCCTGTGCTGGTAAGCATCATCCAAAATAATAACGTTATGTTTATAAGCAAGCTGCTTAATGCCTTCCACCCGCTTTTCGCAAACGGCAACCGTAACGCCGGGGAATTTATTTTTAAATTGGGCAGGCTCATCGCCAACTGATGATGCACCGGTTGTGTCATCAGCAATTAAAAAGCCTTTGGTTTTACGGCCATAACCCCTGCTGAGTGTGGCCAGTTTATACTTATCCTTAAACAGGCGAATCAGGTACTCCGTCATCGGGCTTTTGCCTGCACCGCCCACATCCAGGTTGCCTACAGCTAATATTGGTTTATTAAAAGTTGTGGTTTTAAATACCCCTGCATCATAACACCAGTTACGAATGGTAACTACCAGGTTATAAATTAGTGAGAAGGGAAACAGAAGCCAGCGCAGGTATTTCATATATGTTGTGAACTTCTTAAAACGTTATTGCTTTGTATTTTCCTATGACTTGTTTTAAAAAAAACTTTTTGTCATCCTGAACGCAGTGAAGGACCTACTAGGCGCTATGCTTCTTCGCCCTGCAATGTCTGCGAATAGATCCTTCACTGCGTTCAGGATGACAAATCTTTTTTATTATGTCATCTCCTCAAACCCGCAATAACGTTTTAAGAAAACAAATCTAATTATTTAAAGCCCATTTTAATAACTTAGTGTTTCAACGTATCATTCCTTATGAAATTTAAACTCTTTACTCTTTTTACATTTCTCACTCTTTCTTCCTTCGCTCAAACCGATAAAAAGCTTACCGCCCAATTGCAAAATGCCATTAGCGGTTTTCACGGGCAGGCAGGTATCTATGTGCAAAACCTTAAGACGGGTAAAACAGTTGCCATAAATGCCGATACGCTGTTCCCTACAGCCAGTATGATCAAGGTGAGCATTCAATGTGGCTTGATGGATAAAATAGAAAAGGGCGAATTGAAGTATAATCAGAAGCTTATTTACCGCGATTCGCTTTTGTACGCCGGCGAGGATATTTTGGGCTCGTTTAAAGATAAAGATACCGTACAGTTAAGCAAGGTGGCCATGCTGATGATTACCATGAGTGATAATACTGCCAGCCTGTGGCTGCAAAAGCTGGTTGGCGGCGATTATATTAATAGCTGGCTGCAACAAAATGGTTTTAAAGTGATGCGGGTAAATTCAAGGGTAGCCGGTCGCGAGGCTATCCGCAAGGTTTATGGCTGGGGAGTAAGTACTCCTTATGAAATGTGCCGTTTGTTTACCATGATAGGACGGGGAGAAGCGGTAAGCCCGGCGGCCAGCGAACGTATGGTCCGCAACATGGGCCGGATTTATTGGGATGAGAAAGCGCTTTCACAGATTCCGCCGTATGTGCATACCATATCAAAACAAGGCGCGGTTGATGAATCAAGATCCGAAACCGTACTGGTGAACGCTCCGCATGGCGATTATGTATTCTCCATTATTACCAACCACAATACCGATCAAAGCTGGGGTACTACCAATGAGGCTGGTTTGCTTATAAAAAAGGTATCGGCGCTTTTATGGCAATATTTTGAACCTGCCAGTACCTGGAAGCCTGCCGATGGCGTTGATAAATACATGCTAAATGAGTAAAATTCAGGTAAACGGGATAGTAAGGGTATTGAAGAACAGATAAGTATCACCCGGTTTAATTTTTACCATGTATTGAGCTAAGTATCAACAAATAAGGTAAGTTTTAATAAATTAGAGTGATTTATTAAAACTTACAATTATGACTCAGCCTACCTCATCCAAGTATAAAGTGTTAACGATTAAGAAAAAATTCCTGACGTTAATATGTCTCGTGGGTTTAACCTTGGTTTACCAACCATCCCGTGCCCAGGTAATTACCAAATACGGTGATAACGTGAGCACGCTTGACGGTATCATGAAAGCCTATTACGATGTAGTAACCGTGAAGAAAGGGGAGAAGGTAAGCTATGAGCGCGATAGCCTGCTGCATATTGCCGATGCGCGGGTAGGTTCGGGCTATATTGATAAGCAGGGAAAACAGCGTTTTAATTATATGACGCTTAAAGAATATCACCGCCTCTCGGATGGCTCACTTTCACGTGATGGCTTTGATGAAAGGGAGATTTCCCGGAAGGTGGAAAAGTTTGGCAGTATATACCATGTTTTCAGTACTTATGAATCGCGCAATATCAAAAACGGACCTGTGATTGAGCGCGGCATCAACAGCATCGAACTATTTAATGATGGTACCCGTTTCTGGATCCTGGCCTGGTTTTTTGATGGCGAACGGAAAGATAACCCTATACCAAAGGAGTATTTGAAGTAGGGGTATCAAGTAGTTAGTATCAAGTATTAAGACAAAAATCGGAATTGCAGCGAAAGGAAAAAATCTTGTCAATCCTGCCAAATCCTAAAATCGTGTTAACTTTTCATCTTTTTCAACAGCGCTTCAACTACTTTAGGGAAATGTAGGTGTTCCAGTTGCTGCCCCTTGAATTTTATCATTTCCAGGTTATCACCGGCCTCTATTTTGAATTTCGACTGGTGGATAACTTCTCCTTCATCAAAATTCTCGTTCACAAAATGGATGGTAATGCCGCTTTCTTCTTCTTTGGCGTCTAAGATAGCTTTGTGTACATGATCGCCATACATGCCTTTGCCACCATACTTAGGCAACAGGGAAGGGTGCAGGTTGATGATTTTATTGGGGAAGGCCTTTAGTAAGGATCCCGGTATCAGCCATAAAAAACCGGCCAGTACAATGAGGTCAACCTGGAGGTTTTTAAGCAGGCGAATTACATCATCTGTCTCAAAAAATTCATGACGGGTAAATATGTGCGATGGCACTTCAAAATTGTCGGCACGTTGTAATACGTAAGCTTGTGGGTTGTTGGTGAGTATCAGTACAACTTCGGCTTCGGCATTGCGTTTAAAATGCTCCATTAATTTTTGGGCGTTTGATCCCGAACCTGAAGCAAAAATGGCAATTCGTTTCTTCATTAAAGTTTATGCTTTTCAAAAGGTTATGAAGCTACCGGTAATCTGTATGCTACCGGTAATTAAGTAATAAATCGTTCAATTATATTTCAAATATATATTTATTACGTGTTTTAATTGGTAATTGTTGTCGCATTTTGCCTTATAAATCCATATCGTACTACCTGCCGCTTTTTCGTTGCCGAATAATTGGGTTCAACATCACCGGTTTGCAATACCAGCGAGTAGGTGCCAAGGTTAAATATCTGCGTGTTTTTAAATGGGGTACTTGTACTAAAGCCACCACCTGCTACATTAATCTTACAAACCATATCCGATGCAAAATATAGCCTGTTAGGCGTCAGTGTCCAGGTGCTGTTTGTGGTTTGATCAAGGCAGTCAAAATTTGTATAAGAACAGGTATTGTCTGTTTTAAAGGTGAAAAACTGTGATTTTAAACAGTCGGTATTTAATGTATCCGGGTCGCCTACCTGTGCATTGCCTAAGTAATGATAAACCTGTACAGAGGCCAGTTGCCAAACACCGGTTGTTAACAGGTGTGGTATATTGCTATTATTATCCTTTTTGCAGGAATTACTGAACAGGCTAAGCGTAACTAAACCAAGTATAAATATTAATGGGAGTTTATTTTTCATGTAAAGTGTACCCGCAAAAGTAAAAAATCCTGTTTATTAGTTGGCTATCAGGATGTATTTATAACTGTTTTAAAGAAAAATTATTACCTAACCCAATAACGGGCGTAAGAAAGGGCTTGAAAACCTGAAAATTGCCTACAGACCTGGTTATTGCTATAGCGCAAATTCTTGACTACAGAATCGGCATCAAAAATTGATTGTCCTGCTATAATAAGGATGGATTTTTTACATTTGAATTTTGACGTTAATGCTATGCGTATTCCCTTCCCTCAACTCAAAGCCGAATTTAAACGTGTTTTGCAAAGTCTTGATTTTACAGAAGCCAAGGCTGAAGCATGTGCCGATATTTTTGCAGGTAACAGCAGAGATGGCGTATATACCCATGGACTTAACCGGTTCCCGGTTTTTGTACGGCATGTGAAGGATGGTTTGGTAAAGCCAGCAATGGAGCCAAGCAAAGATGGTGGTTTTGGCGCGATGGAACAATGGAACGGTAACTACGGGCCGGGCATCCTGAACGCCATTTTTTGTATGGACAGAGCAATTGCGCTGGCTGATTTGAATGGGATAAGCTGTGTAGCTATAAAAAATACCAACCACTGGATGCGTGGCGGTACCTACGGCTGGCAGGCTGCCGAAGCAGGTTACATCGGGCTCTGTTTTACCAATACCATAGCAAACCTGCCGCCCTGGGGAGGGCTTGATCCACGTTTAGGGAATAATCCATTGGTTATAGCCGTGCCGCGTAAAGATGGTCACGTGGTGCTGGATATGGCTATATCACAATACGCTGTAGGTAAACTACAGCAATACAAATCAAATGATGAAGAACTGCCTTTACCCGGCGGTTATGATAGTGAAGGTAATTTAAGTACCGATGCCACTGCCATTCTGCAGTCTAAAAGATTGTTGCCGGTTGGTTTCTGGAAAGGATCAGGCTTGTCATTGGTGCTTGATCTTTTGGCTACGGTTTTAAGCGGGGGCAATTCTACAGCTAAAATTACTGAAAGCGGTGCAGAATCCGGCGTATCGCAGGTTTTTATATGTATAAAACCTAATAGCGATGCGCAAACAACTGCACTTATCGAAGAGATTATAACCTATACTAAAACCAGCGCTCCTGAGCACGAAGGCGGATCAATATCCTACCCGGGAGAAAACACCATTAAAACCCGCATCAAGAATTTAAGCGAAGGTGTTTTAGTGGATGAACGGATATGGGAAGAGGTGAGAGGGTTGTAAGGATGTTTCAATTCAGCAATTGAATAATAAATTCCCAATTCGGGAACTTTTCATTATGTTTGTTTAAAGAAAATGCTTTGAGAGTTATAGCAAAGAAAATACTTAGAGACTTTTGGGAGATACATCCAGACTGTCAGCAACAATTGAAGGCTTGGTTCCAGGAAACAAGTAGCAGTGAATGGCAACACCCAAACGATATTAAGAAAGAATATCCGAGTGCAAGCATTTTACAGGATAACAGGGTTGTATTTAATATTAAAGGAAATAACTATCGTTTAATTGTGAAAATAAGCTACAACTATCAAATGGTTTGGGTTAGGTTTATTGGAACCCATTCTGAATATGATAAAATAGACGCTACAAAAATCTAATCATCATGACTATAAAACCTATTAAAAATGAAAACGATTATCAACGGGCTTTAGAAAGGCTTGAATTGATATTTGATGCGCGAAAAGGTTCTGAAGATGGTGACGAGCTTGAAGTTTTAGGGATTTTAATTGAAAGGTACGAGGATGAGCATTTTCCAATCGATTTTCCAGATCCTATTGAAGCCATAAAATTCAGAATGGAACAAATGGGATATAACCAAAACGACCTTGCAAAAGTGATAGGGCTTAAAAGTAGAGCAAGCGAAATTTTAAATAAAAAGAGAAAACTGTCATTAGAAATGATCAGGCTTTTACATGATAACCTGAAAATTCCTACTGAAGTATTGATCCAGGCTTATTAATGATTAAAAATTTTTGATAATATACTAAATCAAGCTTTTATAGGATAGGAAATTAATCCATCATTCCCTCAAACTTTTCCCAAAAGCCATCATGTGGAACAGGCGCTATAATTTCAACCGGCTCATTTTTTACAGGGTGAATAAAGGTTAGCCTTCGTGCATGCAGGCAGATGCTTTTACGCAGGCTGCCACGCGGATAACCATACTTATTGTCGCCCACAATAGGGGTACCCAAAGTGGATAGTTGTACCCTGATCTGGTGAGGACGGCCGGTTATAGGGTCAACCTCAATTAAGTAATAGCCATTAAGCTCGCCAACCAATTTGTAACTCAGTTCGGCCCGTAAGCTGCCTTGTACTTCTTTGTCGTGCGCTTTAGTTACATTTTTCTGCGGATTTTTAACCAGCCAGTGCACCAAAGTACCTGCTTCGGGGTATGGTTTTTTGCGTACTACGGCAAAATAAGTTTTGTGCATTTCGCGCCCCTTGAACATTTTATTGATTCGCTCCAGGGCCTTGCTTGTTTTGGCAAACAGGATAACGCCGCTTACGGGCCTGTCAAGCCGGTGTACCACACCCAGGAAAGCGCCATTAGGTTTGCTGTATTTTTTGGCGATGTATTTCTTTACCTTGTCATCAAGCGATTCATCGCCGGTATCATCAACCTGCACAATATCGCCGGCACGCTTGTTTATGGCAATAAGGTGGTTATCCTCATAAAGAATATCCGCATCGGTAATATCGTAACTTGTATAATTAAATTCTGGGCGAGCCATTTTTATTTAGTTCATGGTTGATGGTTAATAGTACATGGTAGCTGCAAATGACTATGAACAATAATCTGCTAACTATTAACTATTTAATCGGTTCATTTTCAAATCTTCAAATCATTTGCATATCTGAAATTTGCACATCTATTTAGTATTGCTCCTTATCATTAGGGAAGCTCTTTGATTTTACATCGCTGATGTAGCTTTTAAAGGCCCCGTTCATTTGCTCATATAAATTGGCGTACTGGCGTAAAAAACGAGGTTTAAAGTCGTTATTGATACCCAGCATATCGTGCACCACTAAAACCTGTCCGTCGCACTGGCCGGCACCGATACCTATGATCGGGATCTGTACGCTTTCACTTACTTCCTGGGCAAGTTTGGCCGGGATTTTCTCCAGTACTATGGCAAAACAACCTAACTCCTGTAATTTTAAGGCATCTTCCCTTAATTTTTGGGCTTCTACTTCTTCTTTTGCACGTACAGTATAGGTGCCAAATTTATAAATAGACTGTGGTGTTAAACCCAGGTGACCCATAACCGGTATGCCTGCTGTAAGTATGCGGCTAACGGATTCTGCAATTTCTACGCCACCTTCCATTTTAACACCATGTGCACCTGATTCCTTCATGATACGGATAGAGGAGTTCAGCGCTTCTTTTGAGTTACCCTGGTATGAACCAAAAGGCAGATCGACCACCACCAACGCACGTTTTGCAGCGCGAACCACCGAAGAGGCGTGGTATATCATCTGATCGAGCGTTATAGGCAATGTAGTTTCATGACCGGCCATTACGTTGGAGGCCGAGTCGCCCACCAAAATAATATCCATACCGGCATCATCAACAATGGCCGCCATGGAATAATCATAGGCGGTTAGCATGGCAATCTTTTCGCCACGGTTTTTCATCTCCTGCAGTATATGCGTGGTGATTCTTTTAACTTCTTTGTTTACGGACATTGTTAATTGTATTAAAGAAAGCACAAAGGTATTGAAAGGCACGAATTTCACGAATTTAATCGAATCGGGCTAACTGGATATATGAAATGAATAAGAAATATCAACTTTCAAAAAGAGATTTAGGATGGGTTTCATAATCCTGCCAGTAAAAAAATGCTGCATAAATTCGTGAAAATCCGGTTTTCTAATTCGTGAAATTCGTGTTTTATAAATTTGTCTTTTAAATTCGAAATAAATTCCTACTTTTGCACCGTGAATCCGGAAGTTCCTTACTTCAATATTTCTATCAGTTTTCACGGGGCTTTGAACCAGGCGATCCGATTTAATAATCCATTCAATTTTTTTGCTAAATGACTTACTTCACCAAATTACCGGCTGTACTTTTATTGGCCGACGGAACCGTTTTTCACGGTAAAGCCGCCGGAAAGATTGGCACTACAACCGGCGAGATCTGTTTTAACACAGGTATGACCGGCTACCAGGAAATTTTTACCGACCCATCATACTTTGGGCAAATAATGGTTGCAACCAATGCTCATATTGGTAATTATGGCATTGCCGATAACGAAGTTGAATCTGGAAATATCCAGATCTCGGGCTTGGTTTGTAAAAATTACAATATCGCTTACAGCCGCAAACAGGCCAATGAATCTATTCAGGATTATTTTCAGACGCAAAATATTGTAGGTATCTCTGATGTGGATACCCGCCAGATAGTTCGTCACATTCGTGATAAGGGTGCTATGAATGCGATTATCTCATCTGAAATACTGGATATTGAAGAACTGAAAGCCAGGCTTGCCGAAGTGCCTTCAATGGATGGACTGGAGCTTTCATCGCAGGTATCAACTACCGAAACTTATACTTTTGGCGATGAGAACGCTGCTTACCGCGTTGCTGTGCTTGACCTGGGTGTTAAAAAGAACATCTTGCGCAATTTTGATGATCGTGATGTATATGCCAAGGTATTCCCTGCAAAAACCTCTTTTGCCGAAATGGAAAAAGATTTTGCACCAACCGGTTACTTTATATCAAACGGCCCCGGTGATCCATCGGCTATGCCTTACGCTATAGATACCGTAAAAGAAATTTTGGCGGCTGATAAGCCAATGTTTGGGATTTGCTTAGGCCACCAGTTGCTGGCTTTAGCCAATGATATTCCGACCAAAAAAATGTTTAATGGTCACCGCGGCTTAAATCACCCGGTAAAAAATATCATCATTAACCATTGCGAAGTGACTTCACAAAACCATGGTTTTGGAGTAGTGCCGGAAGCTGTGCGCGCATCTGATAAGGTAGAGATCACCCACGTGAACCTTAATGATCAGTCGATAGAAGGCATTCGTGTAAAAGATAAAAAAGCATTCTCGGTACAATATCACCCCGAGTCATCTCCTGGTCCGCATGATTCAAGGTATCTGTTTGATGACTTTATAAAATTGATGAAATAAGTTTTATAATTTGAAGATTTGAAAATCTGAGGATTTGAAAATGATTTTAAAAGCCTTTTGAGTTTTAAACTTGAAAGGCTTTTTTTGTTGCTTTATCTAAACGGCTACTGCATTAGCAACAACCATTACAGGCACTGTAAACATAAATTCAGTACCAACCCCCGGCTCGCTGGTTACCCATATTTTACCATGGCAGCGTTCAACCAGGTCTTTACAAAATAGCATGCCCATGCCAGTGCCTGACTCATTTTTGGTGCCAACTTTACTATTCACCTTACCCTTAAAAAGTTTTTCGCGCTGATCTGCAGACATGCCGACCCCGGTATCTTTTACTTTTATAGTGATTTGCTGGTCGTTATCCTGCCAGGCGGTTATCTCTATGGTATCATGCTCTCGCGAGAACTTTAAGGCATTGGTGATCAGGTTACGTATAACAATGCGGATAGAGTTGGGGTCGGCCAGGGCCGATAGATCATTAGGGATGCTATCTACCAGTTTAATGCCTTTTAACGCGGCCTGTTCCAGATAGCTGTCAATTTCAAAACTAACCAACTCCTTTATTGAAAAGTTTTTTACCGAAGCATCAAAGTTCTCCATCTGACTATTAATCCAGAACAATAAGGTATCTAAAAAGTCGGATGTGTATTCCAGTTTTTTCAATACATTGGGTATCATCTCCAGTAACTCATGGTGGCTGATGCTATCGTCCTGTAACAGATCAAACAGTCCCCGTAAAGTACTTAACGGTGCGCGCAGATCATGCGCTAAAATAGAGATAAGGCGGTCCTTTAAAACGTTCAGGTCATTTAGCTTCTCAGCCTGATCATCAATATTGGTTTTTTGTTGCAATATTTCATGATTTCTATCTTCAAGCAGGGCGTTTATCTTTTGCTGTTTGCGTTTTTGCCGGTAATAAATGCCAACGGTAACTATCATTGCCAGGATGATAATGAGGAATATAGCATTTATAAGGCGTTGGCTTTTTATTTTTTGCTGATATATCAGGTCGCGTTCGTGTTGCTGTTGGGTTAGTTGCCGCTTTTTTTCGGCAAATCCAAGTTCGTAATTATAGGAGGTGAGTTTTTGAATGCTCTCATTATCATTGACTTGATTTTTCAAGTCAATGTATTCATTCAGCAAGCGGTTGGCATCTTTAAACTTACCCAAACCTGCCATTGCCTTATTTAGCTGCAATGCCGCGTTTGAGCGTACCGATATGTTGCCTAATTTAATGGCATATATTTCACCGTGGATGGCATATTTATAGGCGTTTTTATAGTCCTTCATCAAATTATATACAGTTGCATAACCATTTAAGGCATAAGCCTGGTTGTATACAATTTTAAATTTGGTGGCTATTTGTAATGAAGTGTCAAGATAGGCTATTGCCAGTTTCATTTGGTTTTTGTTGGCATAGCACAGCCCAAGGTCGGTATAAACAGAACTCAGGCCATCTTTATCATCCTGTTTTTTAGCAATATTTATCGATTTTAGTAAATAAGTAATCGCCTCATCGTATTTACCTTGTGCAAGCAATACCTCACCAATGTTTTCATTTATGGTACCCATAGCTTGTTTGTTATTGGTGGTTTCAAACACCTGGGCGGCTTTCTTATAATTTTCAAGCGCATTTGGATATACCTCCATGCCTTGCAATACTACACCTATATCATTATAAATCTCTGCCGATGTGGTAGTGTAGCTGTTTTTCAGGGCAATAAAAAGGCCCTTGTAGTAAAAATCAAGCGCATTTGAAAGTTGTCCCTTACTAAAATAAGTAATACCAATGTTTTTATAGCAATCCGTTAATGTAGCTTCATCATTATCTCTGAGGCATATCAAACGCGCCATATCTAAATAGTTCAAAGCCAATTTATATTCGGCAAGCAGGTTGTACATGCGTCCGTATGAAATATAGCACTTGCTTAGTCCCTTATTATCATTCAGGCTTTTGAATAGGGCAATGGCTTCGTCAAAGTTTTGTTTGGCTTGTGCCGATTTACCTTTAAAATAATTTACGTGGCCGGTTTCAAGCAACCCATTGGCTATGCCGGCCCTGTATTTGATTTTTCGGGATAGCTCGATGCCTTTTTGACCGTAATAGAAAGCACTATCAGGATTGGATTTGAAATAATTCGCCGCCAGTTTGTTCAACGTATTTATGGTGGCAGTATCCGGAGTTTTTTGATGGAGCGCGGCAGGAGAAAGCGAGTTTTTGATGCTGTCGACCTCGGGATTCGATGTTGCAAATGCCGGTATAAACAAAAACAAAAAGAAAAGCATCGGCAAAAGCTTCGACGGATGAGGATTACCAGTATCGATATGTTGTGTGAATTTCAAACTCAGTTAAATAGTTAAAGTACTTTATACGAAAGTAATAGACGATTTAGTTCGGTTTATTTTTAATTAATAATTTATTGTTGTGCCTTTTGATTTTATATAAATTAGCTATTTGTTGAGCTATGAAAAAGAATATCGATCTGAAGCTAAGTGCCCCTGAAAAGGCTTTACTAAAAGTGCAAAAGATAAAAATAAGTGAGTTGGGCGGATATGCACCTGATGAAATTGCTTCCGTATTAAGAGCCCCGGCCCAACGGGCAAAAGAGATTGCTGCACTGATTGAATTTCAAAGCATCCCATCATTGGGGATCAATTTCGCTACCGAGCTGATTGATCAGGGTTATTATTCGTTACAACAATTGGAAGATAAAGATCCCGTTGAACTGTTTAATGCTTTTGAAAAACATTGCGGCGCATGGGCCGATCCGTGCGTGGAAGATTCATACCGTTTGTTAACCCACTATATTCAGCACCGGGACGATAGTAAACGCTGGTGGCATTTTACAGCTGAGCGAAAAGCTTATCGTGAAAAATATGGCTTCCCGACTGACAGGCCGGTTAAGCCATGGCATCAATTACCGCAATATCAAAAAATTTGAATGACAGTAATTGATTTCTGCGATTTGAGTTTAGCCAACTAATGTCAGACGAGCTTTTTATACGGGGGGAAATTTAAGAATCCATTTCGTACTAAAAAGTATCTTATCTAACTATAAGAAACGGGAGATTCTTAAATCTCGTTGGTGCATCGGTGATAAGCCGCGGCTCTGAGTGCCTGTGTATCTATATATATAGAATAGTAACCTTATTCTAAGCTTCTCGCGAGAACAGTCTGTACAAATCAGGGATTTTCGATGGAGCTCAATTTTGTAAATTATACATTTCCACAGGAGCGTATGGTAATGTGTAAACCAGTAAACGATGTACAGTTTACCTTCAGCACCGATGAGTGGGAAGATTTTCACGCCGCCATGGATGAAGGCATTTACATGCAGGAAGTATATTCTTTGATGGAGGGGGAAATAGATTGATAGATTTTAGATGAGGGGATTATCTGAAACAAAGCGGCGATGAAACTTGATTTCATCGCCGCTTTGTTTTTATTGAAAGTTAAGCGCTAAGGTTGCAACCAAACCAGTTTTACCCCTTTTTTACCGCTTTCTTTTGAAAGTTGTAGAGTTACATAAATATTGTTTTGTCTGTCATATTGTGATATCGCAAAAAGGCCTAATTCATGATCCCTCTTTTTTTCGGGATTGCCAAATACGTAGTCTCTTTTCAATATAGCATCTGGCCCGGTAAGCTGGTAATAAAAGCCATCGCAGTTGCTCACTCTTTCCATATCCTCAAGCTTGCCTTTTTCTTGTTTATCATTATTTTTTTCCGAATCATTAAATAATATGTAGCTTTTGGTTTTTCCATCTAAATAGGCAAATGATTTAAACTGTGTGCCTTTCTTTAATGATTGAGCTGTACCCTCCCTTGATGCCAGGTATAACAGGCCAAGATAAACCTGATTTAAAGTTTGACTTTTTCTGATCAGGTAATCGGTCATTGGTTCGCCTGTTTTACTGTAGTTAACAATAGCCATGTCTCCTAACAGGCTTATGGGAACTGTTCCATACTTACCACCGTATTCCACAGTTAATTCTTCAGATACAACGGTAAATGTGCCGTCATCATTTATGTAAAGATTTTGCGGCAAGCCCCTGAACCCTTTCTTTGAATATTGATCAATCCTTTTTGATGGTGATATAATATCAGAACGGTTTATCTTTTTTTCGTATGGGTTGATAAATGTTAAAATAGGAATGTAGCCATCAGATTTTTTCTTTTTTTCCTCAGCCATTGATAATAATAATAAAGAGTTAGTAGAAGGGTTAAACTTAGCCGCACAGTCAAAGGCGTCGAGCCCCTCCGGAAAGTTTAGTTTTGTAAAATTAACGTCCGACGATCCTTTATCAAGATTAGCCATCAATAATTCGCTTTCAGAATTGTTGGATTTGTTGTAGCCATAGGCAAATACGCATATTTTTTTGTCGCCCAAAACTACCATATCCCGGTATGCTATATATTTATATTTCCCCTCGGGCGATGCGTAAAATACTCTGTTTGTTTCCTTATTGTTAGCATCATAACTAATTATTTCAATCCGCTTGCTTCTATCCGATTCTAAAGAGTTAAAACGTGCTACAGCATAATTGTCACTATATGGGTCTTTTTTTATAAAGAACGATGGCCTTGAAATACCACCCCAGCTGGTCGCAAATTTGTCGCCAAATGTGAGTTTGTTTAATTGCTCAATATTATCCTCGCTTAATACTGCTCCCGTTTTCCCATCCAAAATAAGGCGATATAAAGTGGGGGTTTTTGAATCAACCTCGCTTATCATCAAAATAGCGTTCCCATTAATTTCAAAAATGTTTTCTATCTCGGCCTTTTTTAATTTAATGTAGGTGGGTTTAAAATTTGTAGCAGATATTTCGTGGTGTTGAGAGTCGTAAACTCTTAAATCGATACCGTCTTTTTCGGTTAACCGGAAAAATATGGTGCCTCCGCTTTTCATTTGTAAAATCTTGGCAAACCCTTCTTCAGGTTCTTTAAATACCGGTCCTTCGGCAATGAGTTTAAATTGGGCATTAGCGATGTTGAACGCTAAAATGGATAGAAATAGTAATAAGGTTTTTTTCATATTTTATAATAATAAGGAGGCTAAAGGTATAAGTAATACTTATAATCGGGGTTATGTGAAATAAACTTATATGACTATATCGTATTGATGCTACCGTTGTTTGGGATTGTTTTAAGTAAATTAATTAATATTTAATGTCTGCCCGCGACTTTTACCGATGCCGCTCCATTTTCACCATACATTCATCGGTATTTTTCCGCCGTTTACCGGAACTTTGGTCAACTTCGCCTAATAACTATTTCGTAAAGGGCTTTCTGTGTGCAATTTTGAATCAACAAATCGCAACCATCATGAAAACTTTACTTGCAATACAGATAATCCATTTGGTAATGAAGGCAGCCCAACATGCCGAATCCATCATTCACTCCATTGGTCACCTGGTAAAATAAGCCTCAACCCATAAAAGGGGCTTAAATCAAGAATTAAAAAAGGAAATAATTAACCTGGAACAGGGTGAAACCGGAAGCTTAAGGCACGATGAACCCGTAACCAAAATCATAAAAATGTAGCCTCACCCGGCTCTTATCCAACGGATAGGAGCCGGGTGAGGCTTAAAAATAATTCATGGTTATTTCATTATTCTGATGCATTTTTACGCTATGGCAAAACAACCTATTATCACTGTAAAAAACCTGGTAAAAAATTACGGCGATTTTGCAGCCGTAAAGGGTATTAGTTTTGAAGTATATGAGGGCGAGATATTTGGCCTGCTTGGGCCTAACGGCGCCGGAAAAACCACCACTCTCGAAGTAATAGAAACCCTTCGCGAAAAAACATCGGGCGAGATCACCGTTGATGGTTTCAATATTGAAACTGATAAAGACAGCATTAAACAACGCATCGGGGTACAACTACAAGCCGCAGGCTATTATCCAAATCTTAACCTGTCGGAGTTGATCGACCTGTTCTCTGGTTTGTATGGGATTGATAAAAGCCCGATGGAGATGTTGAGCAAGGTAGCACTTACCGATAAAGCCAAAGCAAAATACAAAGACCTCTCAGGCGGGCAAAAACAAAGGTTCTCCATAGCCACTACGCTTATTAATAATCCAAGGATCATTTTTTTGGATGAGCCAACTACGGGCCTTGACCCGCAGGCCCGCCGCAATCTTTGGGATCTGATCCGCGAGATTCGCGACCAGGGGACTACTGTTGTAATCACCACGCATTATATGGATGAAGCTGAAGTATTGTGTGATCGTGTGGCTTTTGTTGATGGCGGCCGCATTATTGGTATTGATACGCCCGATCATTTTATTGATCAGTTGGTCGCATCCGGTTTCGAACGCAAGAAGCAAGTAAAGTTGGCCAACCTGGAAGATGTATTTATAAAACTTACGGGTAAGGAGTGGAGAGAAGGGTAGCCCCGGCCCCCTGAAGGGGGAGCAAGTTTGCAGTTTTAAGTTGGCAGTTTAGGAGCCAAAAAACTATGGATGGATTACGCTGCAACCAAATGACCTGGCGATACTTCGCCAAAAAAGACCAATGAACTAATGAACAATTGAACCAATGAACCAAAATCCAAAATACAGCAATACAAAAGCAACCCTTGCTATTGCCAAAGCAAGTTTCCGGTCGATACTGCGCAGTCCTTCGGCGGTGGTGTTTACATTGGCTTTTCCTTTAATTTTCATTATTGTTTTTGCCAATATTGGTGGCGGTGGTGTTAAGGTTGATGTGGGCGTGGCTAAAACCAGCGATACCTTAAGCCCGGTTTACCAGGCGCTTAAAAACATAAAGGTTGTTCATTTGATACAGGATCAAACAGCGGAGGATATGAAGGGCAACCTGGCAAAGGGCATTATTGATGCCGTGGTTGATATTCATAAAAACAATGCGCAACCCATCTATACCATAAATGTACAGTATACCAAAGCATCTGCCGAAAAGGGTAATATTTTGCGGTCGGTTCTGAGCAATATTTACTATAATATTAATAGCAGAAGCCTTGGTGCTACCCCGCCTGTTGCCGAGATCAAAGAAACCACCGTATCGGGTCGTGAATACAAATACATCGATTTTATTTTACCCGGTCAGTTGGGCTTCTCTATCTTAAGCAGTGGTGTTTTTGGTACAGCCTTTGTGTTTTTAAGCCTGCGTTTAACGCTGGTGATCAAGCGTTTTTTTGCTACGCCGGTAAAACGCTCCAGCATAGTTTTGGGCGAGGCTTTGGCCCGTATCACCTTCTCGTTATTAGGCGCGTTGTTTATTATCCTGGTAGGCCATTACCTGTTTGGTTTCACGCTGATACATGGCGTAATTACGGTATTGAATATGCTGGTGCTCTCCACCTTAGGGCTTATCATATTTATGGGGTTTGGGTTTATTATATCGGGCATTGCCAAAAACGAAAGTACGGTTCCGCCGCTTTCCAATATCATCACCATGCCCCAGTTTTTATTATCGGGAACTTTCTTTTCGGTAACGGCATTCCCCAAATGGCTGCAGGCAATCAGTAACGTGCTGCCGTTAACGCATCTCAACAACGCCATGCGCAAAGTAGCCTTTGAAGGTGCAGGTTTAGGCGATGTAACTCATCAGCTTTTGATACTGCTCGTTTGGTTTGTAATTACTTACGCGGTTGCAGTGAAGACGTTTAAATGGGAGTAATAGGAATCAGGAAGTCTTCTGGTGTTTCTATCTAAGAGGCTGTCTGAAATTTGATTCATTAATGTTTTCATGCTTCTAATGAAGAGCATATTTTCGCGTCATTGCGAGGTACGAAGCAATCTCCCCGTAGTCAGATCGACCTTATGCCCCCCCTGTACAGCTTAGAGAATGCTTCGTACCTCGTAATGACGATTTTTAAGGCCTATTATCGCAAAAACTTAACATTAATTTAACATTAACACTCCTGTATTTAACATTGAGATAACATTAAGGAAATACATTTGCAGAATTAAACTCCTGTAATGATGTATAAAGTGTTTATTAATATTGTTTTAGTGTTTGTTTTATTAACGGTGTGTTCAATTACTGTTAAGGCGCAGGATTCCAAACTGGGTACCTGGGGTATTGCCACCGTAGTTTTACCTGGCGATAGCAGCCATAAATGGGGTGGATATTCGGAACTGCAAACGCGTACTAATGGTGCATTTACCCAATTCCAGTATTACGAAGCTAAGGCGGGTGTAAGTTATGATCTGGACAGAAATTTTACCGCATTATTAGGTACCGGTACTTACCATACTTATGACTATACAGATTTAGGTAAAGGCCCTACTACAAACGAGTTTCGGTTATGGGAGCAAATGACCGTTAACCAATTTCTTTATCGCTTTAAATTCGAGCATCGTTACCGTGTAGAGCAACGCTGGGTAAATGGTGATTTCAGAAACCGATTCAGGTACAGGTTAAACCTGTTTATCCCTTTAAATAATACCAAAATTGTAGCCAAAACGCTGTTTATATCTGTTTTTGATGAGGTGTTTTTTAATAACAAAGCCCCCAATTTTGAACGTAATCGTGTATCAGCAGCATTAGGTTATCAGTTTGATAAAAAATGGATAGTACAGGCAGGTTGGATAAACCAGCACAATTACACGCTTACGCAAAGTAGCGGTAAAAATAATATTATGTTAATGTTAATGTATCGCATTGGTCGCAAAAATGCGGTTGAGCAAGAGCATGTTCCTACAACAACAGATTAAGAATTATAACAAATACGAAATTTCCATTGTGATTTCTTGTTTTTGCTATTAACTTAGCCGCCGGTTTACAAATTACAAATATCTGACAATAAAGAAATGAGCTTAATAATTGACGTACACGCCCGCCAGATTTTAGATTCGCGCGGTAACCCTACTATCGAAGTAGAAGTATTAACTGAGAATGGTGCATTCGGTCGCGCCGCGGTACCTTCAGGTGCATCAACCGGTATACACGAGGCTGTTGAACTTCGCGATGACGATAAAACAAAATACATGGGTAAAGGCGTGTTAAAGGCCGTTGCCAACGTAAATGACATTTTAGCTCCGGAATTAAAAGGTATTGATGTTTTTGACCAAAACACCATTGATGCGTTAATGATTGAGATTGATGGCACCGAAAACAAAGGTAAAATTGGCGCTAACGCTATATTAGGTGTTTCTTTAGCAGTTGCAAAAGCAGCAGCACAGGAAAGCCGCCAGCCTTTATACCGCTACATTGGTGGTGTAAATGCAAACACATTGCCTATCCCGATGATGAATATCGTTAACGGTGGTTCACACTCTGATGCTCCTATCGCTTTCCAGGAATTTATGATCATGCCGGTTGGCGCGCCATCTTTTTCTGAAGCATTACGTTGGGGTACCGAAGTATTCCACAACCTGAAAAAGATCCTTCACGATCGTGGCTTATCTACAGCTGTTGGTGATGAAGGTGGTTTTGCTCCAACTTTTGACAGCACCGAAGATGGTGTTGAAACTATTTTAAAAGCTATTGAAAAAGCTGGTTACAAAGCTGGCGAAGATATTTTCATCGCGTTTGACTGTGCTGCTTCTGAGTTTTACAAAGATGGCAAATACGATTACACTAAGTTTGAAGGCGAAAAAGGTGCTATCCGCACCAGCGCTCAGCAAGCTGATTATCTTGCAGAGCTTGTAGCTAAATACCCTGTTATTTCGATAGAAGATGGTATGGCTGAGGATGATTGGGATGGCTGGAAAATTTTAACCGAAAAGCTTGGTAAAACTGTGCAGCTGGTAGGTGATGATTTATTTGTTACCAACACCAAACGTTTACAACGCGGTATTAACGAAGATACAGCAAACTCTATATTGGTTAAGGTAAACCAGATTGGTTCGTTAACCGAAACCATTAACGCGGTAACTTTGGCGCAAACTAATGGCTATACCTCTGTAATGAGTCACCGTTCTGGCGAAACTGAAGATGCAACCATTGCTGATTTAGCTGTAGCATTAAATTGCGGTCAGATCAAAACCGGTTCGGCTTCACGTTCAGACAGGATCGCTAAATACAACCAATTGCTTCGTATTGAAGAAGAATTAGGCAGCAATGCAAAATTCATTGGTAAAGATTTTAAATTCTACAAAAAATAATTTAACCTTATTAAAGAGCCATCTGCATAAAACAGATGGCTCTTTTTTATTTAAACCTATATATCAACCACAGTATTTTCGGTTGATAATTAAAGTAACTCCTGTTACGTTATATACTAATACCAGTAATTGAATTTTGATGAATAAGAAAAGGATTTCGCGCGGATTGGGTTTATTGTTGCTTTTAGCTTTCGTTATTGGTTTTGACAGGGTTACAAAAATATATGTTAGGGATCATATCCATTTTTCTATCGTGATCACCGTTATAAAGGATTTTTTAACCATTACCAGGGTTGAAAATACCGGCGCGTTTTTAAGCCTGGGTACTTCTCTGCAAAATCCATGGCGCTTTATAATTCTCAACCTTTTACCAGCGATAGCACTTGTTTGGGGTTTGCTTTATGTATTAATTAAACCTAATCTGCACCTGCTCAACCAGGTTGGTATTATAACCATTTTGGCTGGTGGTATGGGCAACCTGTATGACAGGGCTGTTTACGGAAGCGTAACCGATTTTGTACACATGAATTTTGGCATTTTTGAAACCGGCATATTTAACATAGCCGATGTAGCCATCATGATTGGTGTAGGCATATTACTGTTAAACGCTTATCTGCGTGAGCGAGATGAGAAGAAACAGGCTTCGGACGAGAAACCGGTTACGGTTTAAGTATCTATCCCCCTTTGCACATCTGGAAGCTGAGGTGACATACGCAAACAGCTTCCTGAATCCGCATATTTGTGCACCTAATATTATCTAAGATTAAAACTGTATCTTTGCAGAAATTTAATGCCTTAATTAAAACATGAGGACATTAGCAATCTATAATAGTACCAGCACATCTGCACATCTGAAATTTGCACATCTGCACATTTAAAGAATCATGTCATTCGAAAATTTAAAATTGATTGAGCCTCTCCTCAAGGCCTTAAAAACTGAGGGATATACAACCCCAACTCCAATACAAGCGCAAGCTATTCCTATTGTACTAAACCATCGCGACCTGTTGGGATGCGCGCAAACAGGTACCGGTAAAACGGCTGCATTTGCACTACCTACCTTACAGTTGTTGTACGAGGATAGGATGGCTCATAAAGAGCAAAAAACCATCAAGGCTTTGGTTTTAACACCAACCCGTGAGCTGGCCATACAAATTGCCGAAAGCTTTACTGCTTACGGTAAAAATACCGGACTGAAAAACCTGGTTATATTTGGTGGTGTATCACAAAATCCACAGGTTGATGCCTTACGTCGTGGTGTTGATATATTGATAGCAACTCCGGGCCGTTTGTTGGATTTAATGAACCAACGCTTTGTACACCTTGAGCACGTTAAAATGCTGATATTGGATGAAGCCGACCGTATGTTGGATATGGGTTTTGTAAATGATGTAAAAAAGATCATTGCCAAAGTTCCTTCAAAAAGACAAACGCTGTTTTTCTCGGCTACAATGCCTAATGAGATCCAGTCTTTGGCTAATACTATATTAACTAATCCGGAAAAGGTTGAGGTTACACCGGTTTCATCAACTGCCGATACCATACAACAGTCATTATTTTACGTACAGAAAAACGACAAAAAATCATTGTTGGTCCATATATTAAAAGACAAAGAAATTAAAACCGCGTTGGTTTTTACCCGTACCAAACATGGTGCCGATAAAGTGGTAAAAGATCTTGTGCGGGTTGGTATAACCGCCGAAGCTATTCACGGTAACAAATCACAAAACGCGCGTCAGCGGGCGTTAACCAACTTTAAAAACCGTACTACACGTGTACTAATAGCTACAGATATTGCCGCCCGCGGTATTGATATTGACGAGCTTACCCACGTTATTAACTACGAGTTACCAAACATTCCAGAAACTTATGTGCATCGTATTGGCCGTACCGGCCGCGCGGGTGCAAATGGCATAGCACTATCTTTTTGCGATGAAGAAGAGATCCTGTTTTTAAGGGATATTCATAAACTTATAGCTAAAGAAATTCCTGTTGAAGAAGAGCATCCATACCCTATGAGCCCTGTAGCCATGACAGCAACCTTAATGGCTGGTCAATCCAAAAAAGGATCGGGCAGCTTTAAACGCGACAGCGGCCGGGGCGGAAGCGGACGTAAACCATCAGGTGGCGGCGGCAGGCCGGCCGGTGGCGGAAGTCGCTCAGGTGGCAGCGGTATGAGTGGTGCAAGCCGTTCTTCGGGCAGGAGGTAAGTTATTGAGTTATTGGTTGATTAGGTTAAGTTGTTAGTTTTTTAGACTTAAATAGCCCAATCAACCAATAATTTGTTCAGCTGCCCGCTACTGAGCTTAAAAAATTTGTTTCCTTCAGAAAAAATAAATAGCTTTAAATGAAAATCATAGAGCTCATATCAATGCAACGCCTCATAAGCCTTTTTAAGAATAAATTCTTTTTGGTTACGTTGGCTTTTTTAGTGTGGATGATATTTTTTGATAAGAACGATCTGTTCTCGCAGTATGAGTATCGCCACCAGGTAACTAAACTAAAGCAGGAACGAGATTTTTATAAAGCAGAAACCGACCAGGTAACTAAAGAACTAAACGAGCTTAGCTCGAATCCGCAGCAACTGGAAAAATTCGCCCGGGAAAAATATCTCATGAAAAAAGATAATGAGGATGTTTACCTGGTAGTACCGGAGAAAACGGATAAGTAGAATCAAGAAATTAGAGTCAAGATATTTAATAGCGATGGGTTTAAACCTGTCGCTATTTTTTTGTGATAAAATATGAGGAGCAGAGGCCCAAGAGCGATTCCCTCCCAACGGGAGGGTGCAGGGAGGGGTTTCTGCGACATTAGAGCAAGCGCTACTGCTTTAATAAACCCGGGTCAAAAGTGTGATGAAATTAATAAAAGCAGAGGCCTCGTGCGATTCCCTCCCAACGGGAGGGTGCAGGGAGGGGTTTCTGCGACATTAAAGCAAGCGTTATTATTTTAATAAATCCAGGTTAAAATCCTTAGGTAATTTAATAGAAAGATCACTCCTGATAATTTCAATTACTTTACTCTCAAGAGTTCTTAATACATTAAGCATATCGTTTTTCATTTCGGATTCTGTAAAACGTAAAAACTGTATTCCAAAGCTTTCTAATTTTTGCTGTCTTATTTCATCTTTGGCAAATGCCTCTTCATTATTGTGCGACATGCCGTCAATTTCAATAGCCAGCATTAAATCCTTACAGTAAAAGTCAATTATATAATTGTCGATAAAGCGTTGGCGATCGAAATCGAATCCTAATAGTTTATCATTTTTTAATTCATTCCATAATAATAACTCGCCGTCGGTCATGTTTTTACGAAGCTTGCGAGCAAGGGCTTTTAAAATTGAGTTGTATGGAATGATCTTCTTAGCCATGGTAGTGCTGTTTTATGCCGCTTTAAGAAACCCCTCCCTGCACCCTCCCGTTGGGAGGGAATCGCACAAGGCCTCTGCTTTTGAATTGCTATGTTTAGCACTATTAAGCTTCTTTTTTCTTGATTCCTGACTCTAACCTCTTGATTCTAACTTAAACCTCTCCTTCACGCTTCCTTAAAAACCACTCCGCACATAGTAATAGAAGTATTAGTACAAACAGCCATTTTACATCAATAATGTCGGCGTAATGTTTGTCTTCATACACAACGGTTTTGATATTGTCATTCTTGCGGATTAGGTCTGCAAGTTGGTTTATTTGCGACGGCTGCAGCATTTGGCCTCCACTTTGTTTAGCAAGCGTGTTAAGCAGTTGGTGATTCGCGGCGCTTTGGCGGGTTTCCAGGTTAAGGGCCTTTACAGTTAGCTGTCCGCTGGCCTTAAATAGGTTTTTGCCGTTTTGGGTTGATGCATTGTAAGTGTATTCGCCAACGGGTAGGGTGCCAGCATCCAGTTGGTAGCTTTGCCCGCTGCGACTAAACAGGAAGCTATAGTTTTTGCCGCCTCCGCTTTTCAGGTCGATTTTAACATCGGGGGTGTTGATGAGTTCGAGGGCATCATTATAAAGTTCGGCGTTAAGGATTACATTTTCCCCTTCATCAAATATAGTACGTGCAGGGTAAACCCTAAAGCGCTGGCGGTTGGCGTTGGCGGTTAAGTATTGTACGGTTTGGCTCAACAGTTCATCTGTAGCATTACGGTTGCCATAGTTTTGATATTCGGCTAATTGCCAGCGCCAGATGCCTTCACCGCTTAGCACAGCTGTGCGTCTGCCTGCTTCATCTCCAAATGCAAGTAATGGATAGGTGGTAGTAACAGCGCCAATTTTTTGTCGCAGCAAAATATTTGTTCCTGTTGATGTTCCGTAGCTGCCGAAGGGCGCCAGTAGCGGCGGTAGTGTGGCAATCTTTTTACGGGACGAATCGGATAGGGTAAAGGCTGTGAAACCTGCTTCGGGCAGGGCATAAACTTCTTGCGTTTCGCTTCGGCCCGCGCTTATTTTTACTACATTTTGTTCGGCATTAAAAGCCGGCAGGTTACTTTGCGAACCTATGATGTACCAAACAGGTATTTTGCTTTTGGCGATGAAGTTTTTTACCGGTTCAATATTACCTGCGTTTACCTGGTAAAGGATTATTAAACTATAATCTGCCAGTTTAACGCCCGCCATATCTGGTAGCAGCACAGTTTTTACTTCAAAGTTTTTGTTGGTTTCTATAGCTTGTTTAATAACAGTGATATCCGGGTGAGCACTTTGGTAAAGCGCCAGTACCTTTTGCCGTGCATCCAGCACATCTATGTAAATAATTTCGGTATTGTTTTGGGTAGATAGCTCGTTTTTAACGGGGGCTATGCTGATGGTAAATTTTCTTAGCCCCTTCTTATCTGCAGTTAATTTTATGGGGACAAGCCATTTAAAATCAGCACCGGTTACTGGAATGGTTTGAGCGAAAACCTGTTTGCCATCTTCATTAACGGTTAGGCGCATGTTTTCGCCTTTGCTTTGATAGGCTGCCGTTAAAACCTCCACTTCAAAATCGTTGCCTAAAAAAGCGGTTTTGTTATAGTTTACATTGTCTATCAACAAATCGCGTTTGGCGGTGGTATCGCCCAGTGCAATGGTATAGATGCTGGTCTTGATGTTTTTGGCCTCGTATTGCGGATCGTCTCCCTGGTTATATACGCCATCGGTAGCCAAAACTAAAGCGCCTATGTTTTGATTTACAAATTTGTTATTCAGCTGGCGCAGGGCATTGGCAATATCGGTTTGTTTACCATTGAATTTATTGGAGAGGCCATTGTTCAGGTCTTTATCAAAATTAAATTCCTGTACATCGTATTTGTCACCAAGTTCCTGTTTCAATTTAGCCAGATCGGCAATGAATTTATCAGAATTGAAGCCGGGAGCTTTAAATGTGTTGATGGATGAAGAATTATCCTGCGCAACTAATACCAATGGTTTCTGCGGATCGTATTTTGTCGACTTGACCAATGGTGAAACCAGCAGCATCGCGATAAAAAATACCACCACTGCCCGGGTAACCGAAAGTCCGTATCTGAAATATTTGCCGAGGTTAACCGGTTGCCGGTAAAGTAACCATGCGTACAGTGCCCCCAATACCAAACAGGCAGGCACCCACCATCCTGAAACCGAACCCCATGTTAGTGAAAATTGCATATAAGTTTACGTATTACGCAATACGTTTTACGTTCACCTGCAAAATGCGAAATTATTGTGAAATGATTGGAATTAGTTTTAAGGTAGGGGGTATTAAACAAGTAAGGCAAGCTAAAAGCTTGCCTTACTAAAATATACTTTGTCATGCTGAACATCGTGAAGCATCTATTATCGGGTATGCAAATCTGATATGCACAGTTCGCAACAGATCCTTCGCTATCGCTCAGGATGACAAAAGGGTTTGTTTTTAACTTAATTACTACAACATTCCACCATCAACAGGGATAACCTGCCCGGTGATGTAAGTTGCCATATCTGATGCCAGGAAAACACATGCGTTGGCCACATCTTCAGCTTCGCCGGCGCGTTTAAGCGGGATTGCTGCTGCCCAGCCTTCAACAACCTTAGGATCCAGTACTTCGGTCATTTCGGTTTTAATGAAACCCGGCGCAACCACATTGGTGCGTATGTTACGTGAGCCTAATTCTTTAGCCATTGATTTGGAGAAACCGATAATGCCCGCTTTTGAAGCTGCATAATTGGCTTGGCCTGCATTACCCTGTACACCTACAACCGAGCTCATGTTGATGAACACACCATTGCGGTTCTTCATCATGATTTTGGAGGCTGCTTTGGTAACGTTGAAGATAGATTTCAGGTTCACGTTTAAAACATCATCCCAGGCCTCTTCGGTCATACGCATCAGTAAACCGTCTTTGGTAATACCGGCGTTGTTTACTACAATATGGAGGGTGCCAAAATCGGCTATAATGTCTGAGATCAACTTTTCGGCTTCATCAAATTTGGAAGCATCAGAGCGGTAGCCCTTTACCTGTGTGCCAAAACTTTGCAATTCCTGCTCAAGCGCCTGGCCTTTTTCTACAGATGATAAATAGGTAAAAGCTACGTTGGCGCCGTGCTCGGCAAACTTTTCGGCTATTTTACGGCCTATTCCTTTTGATGCACCGGTGATAAGTGCGGTTTTTCCTTCTAATAATTTCATTTATGTACTATTTCGGGCGGTGAAGTTAGTTAATTATTGTGAAAAGTCCGAAAGTTGGAAAGTCCGGGAGTCGGAAAGTTTGAATTGGATAAAAGGAATTGCTGCAAGATTTCATTGAAATTTATGCGATCGTAAAGCTCAAAAATTAGCCAGTACTTAATGTTGACTATCAAAAGATTGCTTCAAAAAATCAGGAGAAAAAAACTTTCGATCTTTTCTGACTTTCGGTCTTTTCTGACTTCTCGACTAACAAAAAATATCACTACCTTTGCGGCTCAAAAAATCACTGTAAATGAGCCAGTCTGTTCAAATAAAAAATGCTTTAATTTCTGTTTACTACAAAGATAATTTAGAGCCTATAATCCACGAGTTAAATCGCCTTGGTGTTAATATATATTCAACCGGTGGTACCGAAACTTTTATACGCAATTTAGGCGTTAATGTAATACCTGTTGAAGATCTTACTTCATATCCATCTATATTAGGCGGTCGTGTTAAAACCTTGCATCCTAAGGTGTTTGGTGGTATTCTGGCGCGCAGAAGCTTTGATAGCGACCAACAGCAACTGGCCGAATTTGAGATCCCGGAAATTGACCTGGTGATTGTTGACCTGTATCCTTTTGAAGAAACCGTACAATCTGGCGCGGGTGCTGAAGATGTGATCGAAAAGATTGATATCGGTGGTATTTCCCTGATCAGGGCAGGTGCCAAAAATTTTAAAGATGTAGTGATCGTTGCATCAAAAGATGACTACGGTACGCTTGAAGATATTCTGAAAACACAGGATGGCATTACTACTATTGATCAGCGCAAATCATTTGCCCATAAAGCATTCAATATTACTTCACATTATGATACTGCCATTTTTCAGTATTTTAACCAGGAAGAGCCTTTGCCTGTTTTTAAACAGAGCATTCAAAAAAGCCAGACTTTACGTTATGGCGAAAATCCGCATCAAAAAGGTGTTTTCTATGGTAACCTTGATGCCATGTTCAATAAGCTGCATGGTAAAGAATTATCATACAACAACCTGGTAGATGTTGACGCCGCGGTTGCTTTGATCGACGAGTTCACTGGCGAGCCAACCATCGCTATATTAAAACATACCAATGCCTGCGGTATTGCTTCCCGCTCATTTATTAAGGAAGCCTGGATAGATGCTTTGGCATGTGACCCGGTTTCGGCTTTTGGTGGTGTTATTATTGCTAATGATGAGATTGATGCGGCTACAGCTACCGAGATCAGCAAGATATTTTACGAAGTACTGATTGCCCCGGCTTATACAGATGAGGCGGTACAAATACTACAGGAGAAAAAGAACCGGATCATCCTGGTTCGTCAGCCTGTTGAGCTACCTGCCAAGCAATTTAAAACTTTACTGAACGGTGTTATTGAGCAGGATAAGGATGCTGTTATTGAAGGCCCGGCTCAAATGAACCCGGTTACTAACAGGAAACCAACCGAGCAGGAAATGAAAGACCTGTACTTTGCCAACAAAGTGGTAAAGCATACCAAATCAAACACTATTGTGTTTGCTAAAAATAACCAGCTGATGTCAAGCGGTGTTGGTCAAACATCACGGGTTGATTCATTAAGGCAGGCGGTTATTAAAGCGCACAGCTTTGGTTTTGATTTGAATGGTGCTGTAATGGCATCTGATGCATTTTTCCCGTTCCCTGATTGTGTGGAACTGGCTGCAGAGGCAGGGATCACGGCGGTATTGCAACCGGGAGGATCAATAAACGACAAGCTATCAATAGCCATGTGCGATGAAAAAAACATCTCGATGGTTACCACAGGAGTACGTCATTTCAAACATTAATTTGATAAACACGAATTGCACTAATTATTTCGAATTTCACGAATTAATAAGGCAAGAATTACATTAATTAAAACGTATTTTCACAAGAGGATATTTACACGAACTGCAGGGGTAAAAAGTAACAAATAAAAGGGGTGGGGATACGAATAAGGGAATTTTTGAGTTATTATAACCAACCTGCATTAATTCGTGAAAATTGTGTAGGCAACGCAAGGATTCGTGAAATTCGTGCCCTTATATTATTAACTTTGCAGATTATTTCAAGGAAACATTAGATGGGTTTATTTAACTTTTTTACACAAGAAATTGCTATTGATTTAGGTACCGCAAATACCCTCATTATACATAATGACAAAGTTGTTGTTGATGAACCGTCTATCGTTGCATTCGACAGGACTACTAATAAAGTTATCGCCATTGGTCGGCAGGCCATGCAAATGGAAGGTAAAACACATGATAATATCCGTACCGTTCGCCCGCTTAAAGATGGTGTAATAGCCGACTTTAACGCCGCCGAGCATATGATACGCGGGATGATCAAAATGATTAACCAGGGTAAAGGCTGGTTCTTCCCTTCATTACGTATGGTAATCTGTATTCCATCGGGTATTACCGAGGTTGAGAAACGTGCTGTGCGCGATTCGGCCGAGATTGCCGGCGCCAAGGAGGTTTATCTTATTCATGAGCCAATGGCTGCCGCGGTAGGTATTGGTATTGATGTGGAAGAGCCAATGGGTAACATGATCATCGATATTGGTGGTGGTACTACCGAGATCGCGGTTATCGCTTTATCAGGTATTGTTTGCGATCAGTCTATCCGCGTAGCGGGTGATAACTTCGACTCTGATATCGTTCAATATATTCGCCGTCAGCATAACATCATGATTGGTGATCGTACTGCCGAGAAAATCAAGATTGAAGTTGGCGCCGCATTGCCTGAACTTGCAGATCCACCGGCTGATTTTGCTGTACAGGGTCGCGATTTAATGACCGGGGTACCAAAGCAGATCATGGTATCATATACCGAAATTGCGCATTGTCTTGATAAATCGATTTCAAAGATCGAGGAAGCGATATTAAAAGCATTGGAAATTACCCCGCCCGAACTTTCGGCGGATATTTATCAAACCGGTATTTATTTAACCGGTGGTGGTGCCCTATTGCGCGGACTTGATAAACGTGTGGCAGCCAAAACAAAGCTGCCGGTTCACGTAGCCGAAGATCCGCTGCGCGCCGTAGTACGCGGAACCGGAACCGCCCTTAAAAACATAGGTAATTTTAAATTTTTAATGCAATAGTTGATAATGACTGAATTATTGAATTAGTGAATTAGCGATTTTTAATTGCTTCTTTTTCAATTCAATAATTCAGTCATTCACTAATTCACTAATTATAAAGCAATGCGTAACCTCTTGATATTTATCACTAAGTATAACGCGTTTTTTTTATTCCTGATTTTTGAAGTAAGCTCGCTGCTTATCTACATTAAATACAACTCTTTTCAAAAAGCTACTTTTATTAATTCGCAAAACCAGGTTACCGGTAGCTTATTTGCGCAGGTAAGTGAGTTTAAAGGATATTTATCTTTAAAAGAGCAAAATGATAGCCTGGCACGTGAAAATGCCAAATTGAGGGGAATGCTTAAAACCTCATTTTATGTTGATACAGTTGAAAAGCATAAAGTGGTTGATACCGTTTACAAGCAACAATACACTTACCTTGTGGCCAGGGTTATCAATAATTCAACCAATCAATCAAATAATTATATTACCATAAACAGGGGCCGCAAAGACGGGATTGCAAAAGATATGGGTGTAATTTGCGGGGCAGGTGTTGTAGGGATGGTGGCCGACGTTACAGATCATTTTGCTATTGTTAAATCGCTGCTGCATTCCAAAAGCCAGTTTAGCGCCATGCTGGCAGACGATAAAGCCGTAGGTTCGTTTACCTGGGTAAGTAATCTCGACCGGCATAGAGGGTTGCTGAGCCTGCAAAACGATGCAAGGCCAAAACTGGGCGAACCGGTAGTTACATCCGGCTATTCTCTTTTCCCTACCGGGATTCCGTTTGGTAAAATAACAAACCTTCATGCAAAGGAAGGTGGTTTATTGCTTAACGTTGAGATTGGCTTATCGGTTGATTTTGCGAAACTGCAATACGTATATGTGGTAGTTAACAAATTTGCACAGGAACAAACGGGGTTGGAGGCCGTACAAAGTAAATAATGGGCCGTACTATTATCATCAATACTATCCGCTTTTTGGTTTTGGTTTTTATGCAGGTATTCCTGCTTAAAAACATTGCCTTTTATAATCTTGTTACACCTTACTTCTATATCCTGTTTATTTTGCTGCTGCCGTTTGAGATTCCAAATGTGCTGCTGTTTGCATTGTCATTCCTACTGGGACTTACTGTAGATGCATTTTACGATACTCCGGGGCTGCATGCGGCGGCATGTGTAGTACTTGCTCTGGTGCGTATACTCTTTATAAACATAACCGTGCAAAAAGAAGGTTTTGATAATGAGCCCGAACCTACGCTGAGCATTATGGGCTTAAGGTGGTTTTTCACTTATGCGCTAATACTTACCTTATCCCACCATTTTTTCCTGCTAAACCTTGAAGTATTTAGTATTTCTGCAGTGCAGTACACACTAAGCCGTGTTGTTTTGAGTTCAATATCTACTGTGTTTTTAATATTGATTTCTGGCCTTCTATTTTTCAAAAGGAAAGAACGTAAATGAATAAATTTTTTGAACGTCGCTACGTTGTAACAGGTATTTTTATTGCTATAATTTTTACGCTGCTTGCAAGGCTTTACTATATTCAGATAGTTGACGACCGCTACGCTCTTTATGCCACTAAAAATGTTATCCGCAATTTTATTGTATACCCGGCCCGTGGACCTATACTGGACAGGAACGGTAAAGTACTTGTTCAAAATGAGCCGATCTACGATATCATGGTTAACCCAAAAGAGGTAAAACCTTTTGATACCCTTGAGTTTTGTAGAATGGTAGGTATTGATAAAGCCGGTTTTGATAAACGATGGATCAAGGCCGTTAAATATTCACCCAATAAAGATTCTCCTTTTGAAAAGCAGGTACCAGCCGAGCTGTTTGCTTCGCTGCAGGAGAAAATGGGAGATTTTGTTGGCTTTTACATATTACCCCGTACGGTGCGTACCTACCCGGATTCTGTAGCTGCACAATTTTTAGGTTTTATTGGCGAGGTGTATGACCGGGATATTAAACTCTCGGGGGGGTATTACCGCCTGGGTGATTATATTGGTAAAACAGGTGTCGAGAAAGCTTATGAAAATGTGCTTCGCGGCCAGCGTGGTGTTAAAAGCATGATGGTTGATTCGCGCGGGGCGCAAAAAGGCTCATTTGCCAATGGCGCTTTTGATACCGTTGCCCGTACAGGCGAGCGGCTTACCTCATCGTTAGATATTGACCTGCAAAAACTGGGCGAGAAACTAATGACGAACAAACTGGGTAGTATTGTAGCCATTGAACCTTCAACCGGCGAGATCCTAGCCTATGTAAGCAGCCCGACTTACGATCCTAATTTGATGGTGGGGCGCGAGCGTGGCAACAATGCGGCCAAAATGTACAATGATCCGTATAAGCCCTTTTTCATCAGACCCATACAGGCCCAATATCCGCCGGGTTCCTCATTTAAGCCATTAAGTGCTTTGATAGCGTTGCAGGAAAATATTATTTCACCTTCAGAAACCTACTATTGTACAGGTCACTATAGAGCTGGTAACCGATTGGTACCTTGTAACAACGGCGAAGCCCATGGTTCGGTTAATATGGGCAAAGCAGTAGCCGAATCCTGTAATGGTTATTTTTCGATGGTATTTCAACGTATTTTGGAACGTAACGGAACAAAGTATACCGAAGCCGAATTTACCAAATGGAGGGCCAACGTAATGAAATTCGGTTTAGGCACCCGGCTCGACCTGGATATGCCGGCCGAAAGCCGCGGAAACGTTCCAACTCCATTACACTATGATAACGTTTATAAAAAAGGTGCCTGGCGCGCCAGTACCATCATTTCTTTAGCTATAGGCCAGGGGGAGTTATTGGCAACGCCTTTACAAATGGCTAACCTGGAATGTACCATTGCCAATCATGGTTTTTTTTACAAGCCACATTTAATTAAAGCCATCGGCACCGAAAACGTAATTAAAGCGGAGTATACCAAAAGGAATTATGTTGGTATCGATTCGCAATATTTTGAACCTGTTATTAATGGAATGCAAGCCGTGGTTGAGGGTGGTACAGCCCGGAGATCAAAAATTCCCGATATTATTATGTGTGGTAAGACAGGTACCGCGCAAAACCCGCGTGGCGAGGCTAACTCTGTATTTGTAGCTTTTGCCCCGCGCGAGAATCCTAAAATTGCTATAGCCGTAGTGGTTGAGAATTCTGGCGAGGGTGCACACTGGGCCGCGCCAATTGCCAGCTTTATGGTGGAAAAATATTTAAAAGGAAAGATCACTCCGCGCGAATCGGGAATTACGGTTGATTATTTTGCAAATGCCAATCGACTGCCTGATCTTGGCCTTTATGAGCTCGACCTTAAGAAAGAGCGTCGGCGTGATAGTATCCGAACCGCAAGAGCCGATTCGATTAAAAAATTTAAGGCCGATTCTATAAAAAAAGCAGCCCGGAATAAACTGGCAAACAATAATAAGCGTGGTGTGTGGGTTAATTTTTTAGCCGCAGGGAGGACTGGCAAATAATATGAATAACAATAATAACCAGCGCAGTTTCTTTTTTAATGTTGATTGGGTTACGGTGTTTCTGTACCTGGTACTTTGCACCATTGGCTGGTTTAATATTCACGCGGCTGTGTTTGATGAAAGGCACCCAAGCATTATTGACGGGGCTACTAACTATGGCAAGCAGTTCATCTATATTATAGTAGCTGTAGTGGTGGGTATGATTATTTTATTGTTGGAGAGCCGTTTTTTTAGTGCGCTTTCTCCGGCTTTTTACGCTATAACGGTGCTGTTGCTTATCCTGGTTTTAATAATAGGCAGAAATGTGGGCGGCAACCAGGCTTGGATAAATATGGGTGGTGGTTTCAGGCTGCAGCCCTCGGAGTTTGCCAAGTTTTCTACCTGTTTATTATTGGCCCGTTACCTGAGTGGGCCTAATATTCGCGTTACCGAACCAAAATCATTTATGGCTGCAGCCGCAATTATTGGTGTGCCGATGGTGTTGATTATGCTGCAACCGGATACGGGTTCAACGCTGGTATTTTGCTCCCTTATATTTGTATTATACCGCGAAGGTTTATCCCCTTATTTCCTGGCTGTTTCGGGTTTGCTGATCACCCTTTTTGTGGTAGCACTTTTGTTTAATCCAATAAGTATAATTATTGGGCTGGTAGCATTTACGGCGCTGGTGATCTTTTTATTTAGACGCAACCGCAAGCTTATCACTACCATGCTGATAGGATTGGCCATTTCCATATCGTTTATTTTTTGCGTTAAATTTATTTATAGCCACGTTTTAAAACCTCACCAAACCGAGCGTATCAATATCCTGTTGGGTATTACTACTGATTTACGGGGTAAGGGCTACAATGTAAATCAATCAAAAATAGCTATTGGCTCGGGCAAATTATGGGGTAAGGGGTATCTGCATGGCACACAAACCAAGTATGCGTTTGTACCAGAGCAAAGCACCGACTTTATTTTTTGTACCGTAGGTGAGGAGTGGGGCTTTGCCGGTTCTGTTGTGGTAATAGGGCTGTTCCTGTTTTTAATCCTGCGTGTAATTTTTATTGCCGAGCGACAGCGATCGCCATTTTCGCGAATCTATGCTTACGGGGTGGCATCAGTGTTGTTCTTCCACGTCGTGATCAATATCGGTATGACCATTGGTGTGGTTCCTGTGATAGGTATCCCGCTGCCGTTTATCAGTTATGGAGGCTCATCACTGTTAAGCTTTACCATTCTCCTGTTTGTGCTTATTAAGCTCGATTCAAATAGAATGGGAATTATTTAGATTTCGGATTTGGGATTTTCGATTTCGGATTTATCATGATGTCAGTCTCAAAAAGTCTGACTAACCCCGTTAATCCTGGTACAGGCAAAAAAAGCCGCTTGTGAGAACACAAACGGCGGAAATAAAATCATAGCTGGGGTATCCCAGAAAATGGGCTTACAGTCTTATATTCATCCCCACATTATAATTTCGCAAAGGCGAAGCATTATAATACCGGTTACCAATAGCATTCAAGTCATTACCCAAACTGTATTTTTCATTCAGGATATTATCGGCACCGGCAAAAAGCTCTAAATGGTTGTTACGGCCGAAAGTTGGTTGCCAGCTAATTTTTGCCTGCAGCAGGTTATAATGCCCTGCATAAACGGTGTTGGCATCATTTAGCGGGATCTTTGAGGTATAGTTATGTTGTGCGAATAAGGAAAGATCTGCAGGGAACTTAACTTGAAATCCAGATACAAAAACATGCCTTGGCACCCCGGTTAAACGGTTACCCGCATAACTGGCGTTTGTAGTGGCATCATTATAATCCCTGAACGTGAATTTACTGTATGTGTACGATTCATTGAACTGCAGGCCACGGATAAAATGGGTATTGTTCTGCGCAATCAACCAGTCTGTAAATGCCAGTTCAAAACCGGGCTGGTTGGTGCCACCGGTGTTGATATAGTGTTCTGTTTCATTAGCATTTAAACGGCGTACAATGGCATTGTTTAACCGGTAGTAAAATACCGAGGCATCCAGCAACATGGTTTCATCAGTATTACGCAGTCTAAAACCTGTTTCATAATTCCATCCTGTTTGTGCTTGCAGGGCGGTGTTGATGATGTTATCGGTCGGCCTTACTTCTGCCGTGGTAGGTGTGGAGTACCCGCGGCTTACCGATGTTCGCCAAATAAAGTTATTGGTAACCTGGTAGCTTAAAGCCAGTCTGGGCATTAGTTGCGGAGTAAAATCACGGTTGGTAAAACCGCTTTGGTTAAGTGGGTAAATGTTCCTGAAATCGTAACCATACCAATTTAAGCTCAGCGCGGCTTCTACATGCAGGCGTTTAAAAATATCAGCAGCGTAACGGCTAAAAATAAAATGCTGGTTTGAGTGGATGTCATCGCTGGTTTGAGTAGTATCTTTCGCACCTTTTCTGTTGCCGTAATTGCTGATACGGGAGTTGGTTTGCTGCCACTCCAGCCCCAGGTTTACTTTCCAGTTAAAGTTTTCTTTGGGTGCGCCTGCCAGTTCAAAATAGGTACGCAGGCCGTAGGTGTTTTCGCTTCGCTGCTCAAAATTGGTAATGGCAGGGTTGGCAAAATCTACGTGGTTGCCAAACACCGAGATCACGTTTCTGATATGGTTGGTAAAATGATATTCATTGGTAAGGCCGCCCAGGTACATTTTGGTACTGATGCCTGTTTTTTGCTGAATGGCTCCCGGGAAAGCAGGTGTGGGCAAACGGGCCTGGCGGGGATTGGCTGTATACTGAGCCAGGTTTAATCCGCCGGGTGTTTCATAGGCAAGATTGGAGTAGATGCCTAAAATCCGCAATTCGTTCTTATCACTATAGTTCCATTTATCTGCAAGCTGGATATAATTACGATGGGTATCGCTGTTTTGCCTGTATCCATGATAGGTTTGGAAACTTTGGTTGATGTTAAACAAATTGGTACCCGAGTGTACTTGCAACGTTACCTTTTCATGAAACAAACCATAGCTCCCCGTATTTACTCCTGCTGATAAATAGCTGGAATCACTATACCGGTTTATAGGGCTTAATAAAACCACCCCGCCAGAGTTTGCGCCAAACAAGCTGCCATCGGGGCCTTTTAATATTTCGATACTGCCTATGCTGCCAATATCAATAGCGTTCAAATAAGAGTTTCCTCCCGCATCTGTAAGCGGGATCTCGTCGAAATAGATTTTTACATCCCTCACCCCAAAAGGCGACCGCAATAAACTCCCCCTGATTGATAAACGATAACTGCCCGGCGAACGCTCCTCTGCTCTTATACCAGGCACCGTGTTTAAAGCAGATACGAAAGAATTATCGGGCTGTAACTTTAACTGGGCCGAACCAAGCACACTTACTGAAGCGGGCACACTTAATACAGGTTGCTCGCTCAAATAACCATGTACGGTTACCGTGCCGAGGTGTGTAACACTATCTTTTTGGGCGTTTTTTTTGGTTTGAGCGCTTGCATTTATAATGAGGGTAAGTACAAGAAAAAGGGAGAGGTATAGTTTTGTCATATAATGGCTTGGATAGACAAAAGTAGCTGTTTTAACTTTTAAACCCGTATCGCGTTTTACTAACAAGTTAGATAGGGCCGCTTAATTACGCTCATTAGTTCTTAACGCCTCATACTCTTTTATTAGTTTTTTGGTAGCGCGTGCCAGGTAGGCGGTAATTAACAAAGTTTTAAGATCATCGGGCGATACCGTTTCAAGGCGTATCAGCATGTATTTGTAGTTAAGGTAATGATCGGTAATGAAAAATGTATGCGGATCAACTGCCATCCACTTTTCACGTTCAACGGTGTGTAAGGCAAGCAGTTCATTCTTTAGTTTCACATTGGTGAAAATCTTATTATTTACATAAAATGCAGGATCATCAAAACACATCTTCTCGGTAACTCCAGGTAAGGGGAGCAGCATACTGCGCAGAAATTGCATGAAGATAGACATATCTGTTGCCATATTTAAAGTTAGGTAAATGTGGCTGGTTTTGGATAGTACTATTTAATTTTCATTTATTGCCACTGGTTTTAACCAACAAAACACCCGGAGATTTATTAAAAAACGCTAATTTTCGACCATGCAAAACAACTTCCAGCAAGCATTTGGCAATATTGATATTTATCTGTTCGATCAGTTATTAAAGGGGCGGTTTGATAACTGCAAAACCATCCTCGATGCCGGATGTGGTGGCGGACGCAACCTGGTGTATTTTTTGCAGAACGGATATGAAGTACATGGGGTTGATCAAAGTGAGGCAGCTATTGATGCCATAAAACAGTTATCAGCTTTATTATCTCCCCAAAATTCTATAGATAATTTTACTGTTGCAGGGGTGGAGGCTTTACCTTACGGCGATGATTTTTTCGACCTGGTTATATGCAGCGCCGTACTGCACTTTGCACATGATGAGCAACACTTTGAAAGTATGGTACGCTCGTTATGGCGGGTGTTAAAGCCGGGTGGCTACCTGTTTGCAAGGCTGGCATCTGATATCGGTATAGAAGAATTAGTAGTATCAAGAGGTAACAGGCGCTACTTATTGCCCGATGGCTCCGAACGTTTCCTGGTAAATGAGGATACCCTGTTGCACTATACACGTGAATTGAATGGTACGCTTTATGAACCTATAAAAACTACCAATGTGCAAAACCTGCGGTGCATGACCACCTGGTGTTTGCAAAAACGGTAATCGTAAGAAGCCGTTTAAAAATAGAGAAAAAGGTCGTCATTTGCGAGGTACGAAGCAATCCCAAACTGTGCAGATCGGATTTGTAAAGCTACTCTGTAAGGCGGGGATTGCTTCGTGCCTCGCAATGACGGGTGGTTAAGTGCTTCATTAGAAGCATAAAAACATTAATAAATCAAATTTAAACAGCTTCTTATATTTCTTTCTTTTTTTCATGCTGATTGAAGTATCTATTTGTCGGGATGGATATTTGGTTAATGATTCTTCGATATGCTCAGGAGCAACGAAAGGGGTATTTAATTTCCAAATCCGTCAACACAAATATTTTTCTCCAATAAAAAAAAGTGACTATATTCACATTTTCAAAACTGGTGTTAATCTTACACTTATTATAAACCAAATTATTGCTGTTCAGTATGTTTAAACAATTACCCGCCTTAAATAAAAGAATAAAACAATCGATTGCGATGATGTTTTTATTGGCAGGAGGTATAGCAACTCTCCCTGCAAATGCTACCATTAAATCATTTAAAAAAGGGGCCGATGGTGTTACTTTTTCCTTAGATAAAGGCTTGATGAAAGTACTTGTACGCAGGGCCGACATTATTGAGGTAAAGTATACCATTTTTGACGCCTTTGAAACCAGGCCATCGCTGGTGGTAGTTAACAGTTGGAAAACGCCAACTGCTTACCAGGTTGCCGAAACCAAAACTGAGGTAGTTATTACAACGGCGAAATTAAAGATAAAGGTAGATAAAGGTACCAATGCCATTACCTATACCACTTTAAAAGGGGAACTTATTACCGGTGAGGATACCGAAAATAAAACCATAACCCCGGCAACTATCGCCGGTATCAGCACCTATAATGTAAGCACGCAATTTACTTCGCCACAAAACGAGGCGTTATACGGTTTAGGCTGTCACCCGCTTGATTCTTTATCCATCAATTACAAGGGCCGCAACCAGGAGTTGCTTATAAAATATCTTACGGGTGCTATCCCGGTATTACTATCAACCAAAGGGTATGGCTTACTTTGGGATAATTATTCAGCATCTAATTTTTACGGTGGCGAAGCAAACAATACTAAATTTAAGTATGTATCTGAAAGCGGTAAGCAAGTTGATTACCTCTTTTTTTACGGACCAACTTTTGATCATATCATTGATCTTTATCGTACGGCAAGCGGTCGTGCCCCGATGTTTGGTAAATGGGCTTTCGGTCTTTTCCAATCCCAGGATAGGTATATGAGCGAGAAAGAGATCATTGGCGTAAAAGACAATTACCGCAACAACCATATTCCGGTTGATGTAATTGTGCAGGACTGGTATTATTGGGATCCCTTGCCAATTGGTTCGCACGTGATGAAACCCGAGCGTTACCCGCATCCGCAACAAATGGTTGATGAATTGCACCAGGCAAATATTCATGCCATGATATCAATATGGCCGGTATTTGGCAAAGGTACGCCAAACTATGATGCATTGGAAAAAATGGGTGGATTAACAGATATTACCTGGGATAATGTGGTTACCCACACTTTTGATACTTATTACGATGCCCATAATCCAAAAGCCCGCGAGCTTTACTGGGATCAGGCGCGCGATAGCCTGGTAAAGCGCTATGGTTTTGATGCCTGGTGGATTGACCAGTGCGAGCCGGACAACGGAGCTTTGCAGGATGCACGCCGCCAGAGCAACTTCAGCATTGGTAAGGGGATTGATTATTTTAACACTTACTCTTTACAACATACCAAGGGCGTTTATGAAGGCTGGCGCAGGGATATCCCTAACAAGCGCGCGTTCTTTTTGGTAAGGCAATCTTTCGCCGGCGAGCAGCGTAATGCGTCAACTTTATGGTCGGGCGATATTGAATGTACATTTAAGGATTTTAAGAACCAGGTACCACAGGGTATAAATGCCTGTGCATCGGGCCTGGCTTACTGGACATCTGATATCGGCGGTTACCACTTTCATTGGAAAGCTGCCGATTGGTCGGAACCGGATAAGCGCGAGTTGTTTACCCGTTGGTTCCAGTTTGGTGCTTTTAGCCCTATCTTCCGGATCCACGGCAAAGGCGAACGTGCTTTGTTTAGCTCAAACTGGGATGCCAATACCAAAGCCATACTGCTTAATTTTGATAAACTGCGTTACCGCCTGATGCCATATATTTACTCATTGGCTGGCCGCACAACTACCGAAAACTATACCATGATGCGTGCCCTGACTTTCGATTTCAGGAACGATGACAAAGTTTATAGCATCCCAGATCAATACATGTTTGGTAATGCATTTATGGTGAACCCGGTTACAGAGCAGCTATACACATCGGCCGATGCGGACAAAAAAGCCAAAGCCCGCCAGGTTTATTTGCCGGCAGGCACCAAATGGTACAATTTCTGGAATGGCGAAGTATTGGATGGCGGACAAACCATTAGCGCCGCTGCCCCAATTGAAATTTTGCCTTTATATGTAAAAGCGGGCTCTATTATACCTATGGGGCCACATATGGAATATGCTACCGAGAAACCTGCCAATAATATCGAACTAAGAATATATCCCGGAGCTGATGGAACATTTAAGTTTTACGAGGATGAGAACGATAATTATAACTACGAAAAAGGTCAGTTTTCAACCTTCACCTTCAACTGGAATGATAAAACCCGTAAGCTTACGATATCAGATACCAAAGGTCATTTCCCGGGCATGCTGAAAAGCCGCACCTTCAATATCGTGATGGTGAAAGGTGCACACGGATCTGATGTCGAGGTAACAGCTAAGGCCGATAAAGTAGTTAAATATGCGGGTAAAGCTTTAGTGATTAACATGTAATCATTATCTTTCCGAACAAATATTTACCTCAGCCCGCAATAATATGCGGGCTGAGGTTTGATTAAACCTTTTATAATTTAAAGTATTAAAAATTGAATTCCTTAAAACCGGTATCACTATTAAAATTCTTATTGCTGCTGGTTTTATGTTTTTTGTATTTTTCTTCATCGGCCCAAAAAAAGAATGATGGGTATCAATACCACATCCGCCGGGCTGCATCGGCCATAACTATTGATGGCATTGTGGATGACGCTTGGCTTAAGGCTGACTCTGCCAGTAATTTTTTTATGGTTACACCCATGGATACCAGCCTGGCAAAAGTGCATACCGAGGTACGCATGACCTTTGATAACAATAACCTATACATTATTGCCGTATGTTACACCGCGGGGCCGGGCCAATACATGGTTGAGTCGCTCAAACGCGATTTTAATTTTGTTAAAAACGATAATTTCATTTTCTTTCTTGATCCTTTTGATGCCCGTACAGATGGCTTCAGCTTTGGAGCCAATGCCGCAGGAGCGCAATGGGACGGCACCATGTATGAAGGTGGTAAGGTTGACCTGAGCTGGGACAACAAATGGACCTCGGTAGTGAAAAACTATCCGGATAGGTGGGTATTTGAAGCCGCTATACCATTTAAAAGCATTCGCTATAAAAAAGGAGTGGGCCTATGGGGCATCAACTTTAGCAGAAACGATTTGGTAACTACCGAAAAATCGAGCTGGGCGCCGGTGCCAAGGCAATTTCCTACTGCATCACTGGCATATACCGGCTCATTAGTTTGGGACGAATTGCCACCAGATGCGGGCACAAATATCTCTATTATTCCTTATGCGCTTGGTGGGGTAGCTAAAGACTATACCGCTAAAACCAAAACAGATTGGCGAAAGGATTTTGGTGGTGACGCCAAGATTGGACTGACATCATCTTTAAACCTGGATCTGACTGTAAACCCTGATTTTTCGCAGGTTGATGTAGATCAGCAGGTAATTAACCTGAACCGGTATGAGTTGTTCTTTCCGGAGAAGCGCCAGTTTTTTTTAGAGAACGGCGACCTGTTTGGCAATTTCGGCTATGCCGATATTCGTCCGTTCTTTTCACGGCGCATCGGGTTAAATGCACCCATAAGGTTTGGAACAAGACTCACGGGTAAAATTGACAGAGACTGGCGTGTAGGGTTAATGGATATACAAACCGGCGAAGCGAGTGACGCATCACAGCCCGCGCAAAACTATGGTGTGCTTACCCTGCAACGCAGGATGTTTGGACGATCAAACATAGCGTTTATGTTCATCAATAAAGATGCAACGGGTACAGCAACTCCCGGAACTGCCTATAATCGTAATGTAGGCATGGAGTACAACCTGGCATCTCCAAGTAATTTGTGGACGGGTAAGCTGCTTGGGTTAAAATCATTTACGCCCGGCGTAAAGGGCCATGATATAGTAGGGGCCGCTCACCTGCAATACTTAAGTAAATACTGGACGCTTTATTTACAGGATGAGTACGTTGGTAAAAACTACACGGCAGGGGTTGGCTACGTGCCGCGTGTTGGGTATAATAAAATTAGTCCGCTGATATTGCATAACTTTTTTCCAAAAAGTGGTGATGTGCTAAGTCATGGGATACAATTAACCAGCAATTACTATTTTAACGAAAGCTTTAAGCGTACAGATAATGAAAGCAATCTAACCTATTTGATGACCTTGCGCAACAGGAATACTTTTTCGGTATCGGGTATTGATACTTATATAAAATTGCTGGTGCCTTTTGATCCTACAAACACGGGTAAAACGCCCCTTCCCATAGGTTCAGAACATCATTGGAAAACGCTTGATGTGCAGTTTGTATCCAAGCCGCAGGCTTTATTCACTTATTTAATTGATGCCTTGCATGGTGGATATTATTTAAATGGTAACCGTACAAGTATTACGGGCCAACTGGGCTATCGGTTTCAGCCTTATGTAAACCTGGCGGTAAACAGCTCATACATCAACCTGAGGTTGCCACAGCCTTATGGCAACGCCGATTTTTGGCTGATTGGTCCGAAGGCAGATATCACCTTAAGTAATACGCTTTACTTTACTACCTATGTACAATACAACGGGCAGGTTAAAAACATGAACACTAATATAAGGCTGCAATGGCGGTACAAGCCGGCCTCAGATTTGTTTATTGTTTATGGCGATAATTCAATACCATCGCCCTACACCATTAAAAACAGGCAGTTGGTTATTAAATGGACCTATTGGTGTAATTTGTAAAACTGGTTGCGTATTATTGGGAACAAGATTCAGGCTGAAGGTATTGCGGATTTTTCAACCACTCACCCAATTAACCACTCACCCAATTAACCCCAATTAACCATTCACTCCCCTTTCCCACACAGCATCGAAAAATAAATGGTTTCGCCGCTGTTAAACTTATTGTAAATGTTTGAGCCGGGAACGCCCACAAAATCATTGATGGGTTTACGAAAGGGTTTAAGTACAATTTTTTTTATCATTGCCTCTTTGTAGGGTGCACTTAATTCCATAGCTTGTAGCACATTGGGTGTAATATCCTGTTCGGTTATAACCTGTAAGCCGCATTCTGTTAACTGCGCCGGCCGTTTTGGATAGTGTACGCGGCCCATGAAATCAGCATATAAAAAAAAACCTCCGGGTTTAAGGGTGCGTGTTACTTCTTTAAAAAAATCACCACGGTTACCATAGCAGTGTGATGATTCCAGGTTAACAATAATATCAAAACTGTTATCGTCAAACGGGAGGCTTTCGGCATTGCCAGCCACGAAATTTAAATTTGCCTGCTGATAGGTTTGCTTGCAAAAGCTAATCACGTTTTCAGAAAAATCAAGCCCGGTAATTGTTTTAGGCTGATAGGCCAGCATGAGCTCGCAACCACCACCACGCCCGCAACCAACTTCAAGCATATTTTTACCGGCGAGCTGGGCCTTGCCAAGTAAATGGTGATAAAGGTTTTCGCTTAGTAAATTGAAATCATCGGTTACTTTACCCTGGGTATCTGCAAAGCCGTAGTTCATGTACTTCCAGTTGGTCAGTTTTTTAAACCTGCGGGCTATAAATTCGTAAAATAATTGCCAAAGGCGTAAACTCAATTTTGGAGAAAAATCAACCAGGTTCCGAAACAGTTTTGCGACCATATGTATATTTTATGCTAAAGTAATGCATCATACTTAGCAATCAACCGGAAATAAATAAAAGATATATAGCTTAATCGTGCACTGCCAGTAATCGGTTCCACTCGGGATGCCGTTTTAAAAAAGCCAATACATAAACACAAAGAGGCACCAATTTAAGGTGGTTGCTCTCTATATAGTTAAATGCCTTTTCAACAATAGCTGCTGCAACACCCATGCCTTCCATTTCTTCGGGTACTTCGGTATGGATCAGGTAAATCTTATCACCTTTTTGTTTATAATCAATAAAGGATCGTTTGCCGTCAATAATTAGTTCAAAATTATGTATAGCCTCATTATTAATAAGTGGAATGTCCTGGTATTTCATGAAATAGCAACCGATACTTTTTTTGATTTTGTATCGAGTCTAAATTAGTAACAAAATTTATAAAGCCAATTAGTTGCAGTATTTTTATGGCGATGTTTATATTCATCAAATAAAAATGATGATAATGGATTTGTTAAAGATTTTGGTGGGTGCAAATGCCTGATATTAACTTAGTTGTTTGAGTTTTTAAATTTTAATTAATTTTGATTTGTGCTTCTATTTTTATAAAATTACATACAGAAACGTCCCTGGTTTCGGCCGCTAATGAAAAACTATTGTGAAGCAATTTAAATGCACCATACTTCAGGCAATGCTTTTACTGTGCCTTACCAATGCAATGGCACAGGTAAAACAGCCGCGGTATTTGGCCAAACCTAAAAGAAAGCCCGTGCCGGCGCAAACCATTAGCCAGGTTAAGGGAAGCAAGCAGTTTAATGAGTTTTCGCAACTTTTGGCGCAGGCTAATGTTACGTTTACTTTTCCTAAAGGTTTTAAAGAAATCCCAGCAGTAAATAATGAAGATTTTTCTTTTGATTATGCTATGGAAATTCCCGGTCAGGAGTTTGAGATCTGGTTCCAGGTAAAATCATTAAAGCAAAACTGGCTCAGTTATGAGCGTAACCACGAGCAGGAAAACCCGGATTCGTCATACCTTAAAATGGGGAAGGCGCAAGCCGCGGCCTTTACCGGCGAGATGGATAATTTTATACGCGCCATACCTGCCAATGTACTTGCCCGTTACCGGGCCGATGCCGGTAAATCATACCTGCTTAACCTGCTTGATCTGCCCGAAACAAAGCATTACAAGTACGCCCTGCTTATAACGCTGCAGCGCAACCATACAGGCACTATTATGGCCGTATGTTTTACTAACGAAAAAGACCCTGAATTTTTCAAGAACATTGATAAAGCCAGTAATAGTCTCCAGTTTAAACCCCGGTAACATAATGTTAATAAGTTGACAGTTTTGAACGCTCAATTCAAACCCTAAACTATATTTTTGCACCCGGCGCATATTTGTGCCTTTTTTAAAAATTCTACTCAATAAATGGCAGAACCAGTTAATTATAGCGAAGATAGTATCCGCTCCCTCGATTGGAAAGAACACATCCGTTTACGCCCCGGTATGTACATAGGTAAATTGGGCGATGGCTCGGCTTATGACGATGGTGTATATGTGTTGCTTAAAGAAATTATTGATAACTCCATAGATGAGTTTGTAATGGGATCGGGCCGTACTATTGAGGTAAATATGAGCGATCATAAAGTATCTGTACGTGATTACGGCCGGGGGATTCCTTTAGGTAAAGTGATTGATTGCGTATCCAAAATAAATACCGGCGGTAAATATGATAGTAAGGCCTTCCAAAAATCTGTAGGATTGAACGGTGTGGGTACTAAGGCGGTGAACGCGTTATCAAACAATTTCATTGTACAATCATACCGTGATGGCCGTACCAAATTGGCCGAATTTGCCAAAGGCGAACTGATTAGGGATGAAGCTGAAAAAGAAACCACCCAGCGCAATGGTACCGCCATTAATTTTATTCCCGATGATACCATTTTCAGGAACTACCGCTTTATACCTGAGTTTGTAGATAGCATGATCTGGAATTATGTGTTCCTTAATTCGGGCTTAACACTTAATTTTAACGGTCAAAAATATTTTTCAGAGCGTGGACTTTATGATCTGTTAACTAAAAATACCGATGTTGAAACACTGCGTTATCCCATCATCCACCTTAAAGGCGAGGATATTGAAATAGCCATGACCCATGGTCAGCAATACGGTGAGGAATACTATTCGTTTGTTAACGGCCAAAATACAACACAGGGAGGTACGCACCAGGCGGCTTTCCGTGAGGCTGTGGTGAAAACTATCCGCGAGTTTTATAAAAAAGAGTTTGATGCGTCGGATATCCGTGCATCCATAGTTGCCGCCATCGCCATTAAAGTGCAGGAGCCGGTGTTTGAATCGCAAACAAAAACCAAATTAGGTTCGCAAAATATTGGTCCGGAAGGGCCATCTGTGCGTGGGTTTATTAATGATTTCCTTAAAAAGGAACTGGATAATTACCTGCATAAAAACCCCGCCGCGGCTGATGCCTTGCTGAAAAGGATCCTGCAGTCTGAGCGTGAGCGAAAAGATATTGCTGGCATTAAAAAACTGGCTAACGAGCGCGCAAAAAAAGCATCACTGCATAACCGCAAACTGCGCGATTGCAAACTGCATTTTGAAGATACCCACGAACGCCGCCAGGATACTACGCTGTTCATTACCGAGGGAGATTCGGCAAGTGGATCTATCACCAAATCGCGCGATGTAATGACCCAGGCTGTATTTAGCTTAAAGGGAAAACCACTTAACTGCTACGGGCTAACCAAAAAAGTAGTTTACGAGAACGAAGAATTTAACCTGCTGCAACACGCCCTCAATATTGAAGATGGCCTGGATGCGCTGCGCTACAACAATATTGTGATTGCTACCGATGCCGATGTGGATGGTATGCACATCCGCTTGTTGCTGATGACTTTCTTTTTACAGTTCTTTCCGGATTTGGTGAAGGCAGGTCACGTATTTATCCTGCAAACGCCATTGTTTAGGGTTCGTAATAAAAAGGAAACCATTTATTGCTACAGCGATGAAGAACGCCGTAACGCGATAGCCAAATTAGGCAACAAGCCCGAGATTACCCGATTTAAAGGTTTGGGTGAGATCTCGCCAGATGAGTTTGGTTTATTTATAGGCAAAGATATCCGCCTGGATCCGGTGATTCTTAAAGACGCAAATATTAAAGGTTTGCTGGAGTATTTCATGGGTAAAAATACCCCCGCCCGCCAGATGCACATTGTGAACAACCTGAGGGTTGAAAAAGACGACGAAAGCATTAATCCGCTGATTGCCGAAGAGGCAGATGGAATAGCTTTACCGGTTGCGGTGTAGTTAATTATAAATGCGTCATTGAAGTTTTGAAATCTTTGGACTTTGAAAGAGAATTGACGATTTAAAAGATTTGTCATCCTGAGGAACGAAGGATCTATTCGCAGACTGTGCAGGGCGAAGAAGCATGGTGGAGAATAGATCCTTCACTATCGTTCAGGATGACAAAATTTTTTTTTTCAAAACGACGTGAGAATATTGCTCACAAATTCCACGAGATTCTTCAATTTCGTAAAAAGTTCTTATCTTGTTTCCCCTTCTTTTTTTAAGGGGAAGCATTTATGACCAACCACGAAATAAAAATAGCTTTTGACGAATACGATTCTATAGAGCAATTGGATAAACCAGACTACGAGCTGTGCCTTGAGGCAGCTAAAGCGTTAAAAAATTCACATTCACCATATTCAAAGTTTAGGGTAGGGGCGGCGTTACGTCTGCAAAGCGGCCGTATTATTTATGGCAGCAACCAGGAAAATGTAGCTTATCCATCTGGTTTATGTGCCGAACGGGTTGCACTATTTTATTGGGGTGCCAATCATCCCGATGATCCGGTTGAGAGCATGGCAGTAACGGCCCAAACAGATGAGTTTATGTTGAGTAAGCCGGTAACATCCTGTGGTTCATGTCTGCAGGTTTTGGCCGAGGTAGAGAAAAAGCAGAAGAAGCCTATCAAAATTATATTATACGCGGCGGATAGCCCGGTTTGGGTAATTAAAGGCGTTGAAAACCAGTTGCCATTTTTGTTTTTTGAAGAAAGACTGATCTCATAAACTATGAAATTGAAATTGTTTTTATTTTTAATTGGATGTGCTTTTGCGGCAAATGTATTTGCACAACAAGGCTTTCCGTTTGATAGCGAGATTCGGGCATTTAAACACCAGGATAGCGTTAACTTCCCAAAAAAGGATGGTATTTTGTTTATCGGCAGTTCATCCGTTCGGCTGTGGAGCGATCTGGAGCAGCGTTTTGCAGATAAGCCCATTATTAAGCGTGGTGTAGGTGGTTGCGAACTTTGGCAATTGGTTGATTATTATACACCCTACATCCTTTTTCCATACCATCCCCGTAAAATATTTATTTACGCCGGCGAAAATGATATCGCAGCAGGCAAATCCGCGCAGTTTGTAGCCGACGAGTTTGCCAAGCTATGGGATATGATCCATGCTAAATTGCCCGGAGCCGAAGTTTATTTTATGTCGATAAAGCCAAGTCCGGTACGTGCTAAGAATTATGCGGAAGTATATAAGGCTGATGAGTTAATAAAAGCTTACCTGAAAGGCAAACCTAAAAGTCATTATGTTGACCTGGTAACGGCAATTTACAATCCCGGCACCACTACGCCAGATTCCAGCTTATTTAAAGGCGATTACCTGCATCTGAACCCCCAAGGGTATGATAAATGGGAATCGGTATTGAAGCCGCTGGTAAAGTAGGGTCTTAAAAAAAATCCCCTCTCGAGAGGGGGCGCGTAAGGCAGAGCGTAAGCAGGGGTGTGTTATAAAAGCGATTGGTAAACAATGTTTATTCGTGGCGTGGTAGAACACACCCCTCCACCCCTCTCAAGAGGGGAATCGCTCAATCCCGCCCCGCTTCAGTTCGTGACATTCGAATCAATTCGAATCAATTCGTGTCTAATAAAAAAGGCCCCGCCTGGCGGGGCCTATACTTACTTACATTTTAAACACTAAACTAAAACTATCTTATTTAAATACACTGTAAACGTTGGTGATTTTCCAGCCTTTGCCGGTATTAGCAACGGTTACATAATTGGTGCGTACAAAACCATCAAACTGCATATCAACTTTTACTACGGCCATATCGCTGTTACTTTCCATAATTGTTGTGCTGGTTGTGCAATTTTGTTCGGTATTTTTATTGGCTTTTATAGATTCAATCATTTCGCCTTTAGTAAAGCTTAATACGTTTTTACCACGTAATAAATTGAATTTGGCCGATTGGTCAACCACGTCGCCAAAGCCCTGAACTTTGCCGCGGGTCATGGCATCTACATATGTATTTATAGCAAAATTGCGGGTTAAGTTATCACCTTCTGTTGTTACATTTGCTTTTGCAACACCACATACTATTATTAAAGCTAAAGCTGCGAGTATTGATTTTAAGGTTTTCATATTGTTGTTGTTTTTGAGGTTATTTATTTCTTAATTTATATCTATAAGACAGCAGCATTATTCCATTCGTTACAGACAAATCAACCAATTTATACGATTTAACAAACATTTAACAATTGGTATTATTTATTAAATATTTAGCAACGTTAGGATAATAAACCACCGCAATGATTGATTTTAATACCATTATTTTACAATTTGCTGAACAAGGTGAAAAAACCGGGTGGACATATATCGAAATTCCGGTTGATATTGCCCAGGAAATGAAACCCGGAAACAAGAAATCTTTCCGCGTAATGGGCAAATTGGATAACCTGGATGTGCGGGGCATGGCCCTGATGCCCATGGGCGAGGGTAATTTTATCATGTCGTTAAAGCGCGAAATTTGCAAAGCCCTGCATAAAAGCCGCGGCGCCATGCTCAGGGTACAATTACAGCCCGATGACGACTTTAAGTTTACCATCCCCTCCGATCTGCTGGAATGTTTTGAATTTGAACCTGAGGGCGAAGTTTTTTTTAACAGTCTTGCCGAAAGCCACCGCGGCTACTTTATTAAATGGATAGATAGCGCTAAAACTGATGCCACACGCGCTAACAGGATTGCTGCAACTATAAATGCCATGGTGAGGCGGATGGATTACGGGATGATGCTGCGGGAATTGAAGCGGGCGAGGGAGTAGCGGATATTTACTTTTTTATGTACATGCCCTTTGACAGCGGCATAGTTTCCTGAAACCCAAACTGTGCATATAATTTATCGGCTTGTCCATCTGCTAATAAACTCACATAGCAGGTTGCTGGCAGCTTTTCATCTACGTATGATTTGATCTTCTCCATTATTTTTTTGCCTATGCCTTTACCTTGGTGTTGTGGTAGAACACAAATATCTACCACCTGGCAAAAACAGCCGCCATCGCCAATAACCCTGCCCATGCCAATGTAAGCCTCTTGGTCATTTTTTACCACTACAGCATATAAAGTGTGGGCTAAGGCGATGGTAGCAGCCTCAGCCGATTTTGTGGACAAGCCGCTGTCGCGTCTTAGTTGCAAGTAGGTTTCAAGTGGGATATTTTGTTCTATTATTTGCATCATTGTTTAATTTGAAAATATAGTTATTTACAATACTTTAATTTGTGCCCATTAATCCCGCTCACGGTGAGCTTTTATTAGAGTTCTCATGGGGAAAAAAATAAATGAAATAGCTATTTACCGCTCAAAAGCTCTTCTAACAAATCATCGGTTAATTTAATCCTGTCGTTTTGATTTTTCCACTTGCCGTTGCTGGGCGGGAATGCATTGCGTGAATAGCCTACCTTGTTTTTAAAATCAAATATGGCATGGCAGTAGTTATTGATCAATAAGGATGCAAGCTGCCAATCGTCAGTCCATACAATTTTAATGTTGCATGGTTGGCCCTTGTCGGTCACGTTATCCACGTCATAAATGTGCACTGCGTCCAAAATTTCCTGACCTGGTAATTTCCCAATCGCGTAAAAATATCCCGTTGTAAGGTTATCTTCAAAAACAACCCCATGTGATGAATCCGGACTTACACTATCAAAAAATGTATCCTCGCCAACAATAAATTCCTCTTCTACCTCTAAAATCATACTATATAGTAAAGCACTAATTAGCGCAGCGCTAAAGTATCATAAATTTTATTTACCGGCTTAAGTAATTATCTGTATAGCTATGTTCATGGTTCAATATGATTAAGGTTTCCAGTTTTCAGGAAAAGGAATTTCCTGCATAGAGACCGTTTTAAAGCCCGGGATCTTAAAATCCACTCCTGATTGGTTGTAATAGAAAAAGGGATTGGTTTTAAAGGCCGAGTAATCTGCCAGCATCTGTTGTTCTAATTTTATTAAGCGGTTACGGTATTTAGGGTCAAAAGGGGCTTCTTCTGGTTTTATAGCCAGTAGTCTTGTAATATATAACAGCAGATTATAACAGGTGGTAAACTGGCCGCAGGCTATTATACAAGCCTCGCTATGCACTTGCTCAGTCGATTGTTTATCAAACCATAGCGTTGTGCCTGTGTTAAAGGCTACCTGGGCTACAATCTGGATATCCTGGCTTGGGTCAAGCACAGGTGGCACCGGTGATTTATAACCATCATCGGCTTTGCGGTTAATGTTGTTTGAAAAAGAAAGATCATAGATATGGTTGCCCTTACCCCGGTTTTTCCATTGCGGCGAAAAATAAAATTTATTGTAAAGCAGCTGTCTTATCCGCTTTAAAAATATGCTCAGGTTAAGCATTAGCACGGATTCTGCCCTGGCGCTTATCAATTGCTTAATAATGCTTAACGGTGTTTTTGTAAAGTAACCAACCAGCAACGAAATTATCCTTTCGGTAAAGTTCTTTTTAAAGTTTAATATCAATGTAGAATTTGCGGCACCCAATAGCTGGCTTCTTAAATATAAACTCAATACAAAAAAGATTAAAGGCAGGGTGATAAGTGCAGAACAAACAATGGTTAATAAGGCGCAGTGTTGCTTTATTCCATACCAGATGCCTGCCGATAAAATGACAATAACTGCTGCGGCTATAAACACCAATCCTCTTAGGGATAATTCCCAGCCTTTTTTCACCTCGGGCATTTCATAAGGTTCAATAAAATGACTGCCAACGTCATTAACCATCAGCAGGTCAAAATGCCGCAGATCGGTTTCGTGCCTGGTTCTTCTGCCATCGGCATACATCATGCTTTGCAGGCCCTGGTTGTCGGTAATACCGCCATCCATCAACCCGAAATGTTTTTTGTTTATAAATTCCTTTTCCTGTTTATCGCCCGTTTGCGGCAGCATAGTAAGGGCATTTTTAAGTTCTAATGGGTACAAACCAGGGTATGTGAAATCATTAGGGAAAACTATAGGCTCAAAACCCGCCGGAAAACAGGATGATGCCGCCAGTATATCGCCCAGTTTAATTTTACCCGCAGTTTTTTTATCGAGGTATATAACCATATTACCATAAGTAAAATAGGGATCTTTACCGTTATCGGGTACCAGTTTTATATCCTGCCGAAAAGATTGGCCCGTAAAAAACTCGGTAGCGTTAAAACAAACCTCCTGTAAATGTTTGCCAGGTGATTCGTCATGAAAAAGCGATTCGAGGTTTGCGCAGTCAAATAAATGTTTATCATAAGCCAACGAAAACGCATTAATGATATTGCGACTTTTAAGCTCTCTTGTTTTCCAGTACTTTTTGTCGGCCAGCATTTCCATGGCGTTTTTTAGTAACTCATCGCCGCTTAGTGCCGTTAAAAGTTTACTATAGTAATCGCCGAAGCTTTTGCCCTTACTGTTATATAAAGCATACAACGCGGTTGCTATTGTACCGCCGGATGCCGACGACATATAGGTAACCCTTTGTAAGAGGCTGTGGCCAAAAAGTTCATCTGTTGTATCATCAAACTTTATTTTATCAAGGTATGATAAAACGCCTAATGAGAATGAAGCCGCACGAAAGCCACCGCCCGAAAAAGCGAGAGCGATGCTATCAAACGGTTTAATTATGGCAACCTCAAGCTTGTTTTCTGACAGCGGTTCGGGGGCTGGTATCTTATCCATAATAGCATAGGTTTTGGTTGTATAAATTTAGGTAATTATTATACAATATGTATAAGGTAAAAACATCTGTTTACCAGTGTTTTTATTGATCTTTTTAATCCGCCAAAAATTTCTTTCTCTCAAAGCTTGCATTTATATAAGCACTTATATAAATTGCACTATGAATTTATATCAAAGTTTAGGTTACCTGGTTTTGGGCAGTCGGTTAAGGCGATTGAGCGAAGCTTTTTTAGCCGAAATTAACCGGGCTTACCAAAATGAAGGAATTGATTTTGATGCCAGCTGGTTCCCGGTATTTTATTTGCTATCCAGGAATGATGCGCTATCTATAAAGGAGCTAAGCGAGCAGATTGAAGTTTCGCATCCGGCGGCAAGCCAGTTGATTACCAATTTAAAAAATCGCGGGTTGGTTACCAGTGCCACCTGTGCCGATGATGGCCGCAGGCAATTGGTAACTTTAACCGATAGCGGTCGTAAGTTATTAGTACAGATCCTGCCCATGTGGGATGCCATTTCTAAGGCGATGACCGAACTTATCGATAGCGATCCTTCCTCACAACAATTATTACCTGGAATAACCGCGCTCGAAAAAACATTTCGCTCGGTTAATCTATCCGAACTTATTAGCGAAAAATTAGTAACCGAACTAAAACCCGCCGATCATGAATAGTACGTTCAATTATGGAAGCGATCATTTAACCATCGGGGTTTGCCTGGATATAGCAGCGGGCAAAACCAAAGGTGTTATTAATGCTGATACTGATCAGGCTATCCGTGCATCGTGGGGCGAGGTTGCAAAAATTGTTCATGCGCAAATACCAGTTTACGGAATTAATACAGGTTTCGGTCCGCTTTGCGATACTCATATATCTGAGGCTGATACCAGCCTGCTGCAAAGCAATATCCTCAAGAGCCATAGCGTAGGTGTGGGTAAACCCATCCCGCAGGAAATTGCCAAGCTGATGCTGATCACTAAAGTACATGCCCTGGCCCAGGGCTTTTCGGGCGTTGCTCCCGAAACCTTGTACCGCATCATCTGGCATATAAATAATGATATCATCCCAATCGTTCCCGAAAAAGGATCGGTAGGTGCATCGGGCGATTTGGCTCCATTGTCGCATTTGTTTTTACCATTAATTGGCCTGGGCGAAATATATGATCGGGGCGAAAGAAAACCTGCCCGTGAGGCCTTAAAAAAACACAATCAGTTGCCTTTGGTATTGGGCCCAAAAGAAGGCCTCGCTTTAATTAACGGAACACAATTTATATTAGCCTTTGCCATAAAGGCGGTGCAAAGACTTGATGATGCTTTGAACCGTGCCGACCTGATAGGCGCCATGTCATTAGAAGGATTGATGGGGTCCACAAGACCATTTGATGCACGCATTCACGCGCTCAGGCCATTCGCGGGGACCCAAATGGTAGCCAAACGGCTGTTTACTTTGTTAAATGGATCAGGGATCAATACATCACATTTTAATTGCGATAGGGTGCAGGATCCTTATTCATTGCGCTGTATGCCACAGGTGCATGGCGCATCGCGCAATGCATGGCTTCACCTTAAACAGCTTACCGAGACCGAATTAAATTCAGTTACTGATAACCCTGTTATTTTTAGCGCCGATGATACCATCAGCGGAGGTAATTTCCACGGACAGCCATTAGCCCTGCCACTTGATTATGCCACTGTTGCCGCTGCCGAGCTGGGCAATATTGCCGATCGCCGGTGTTACCTCATGAGCGAAGGCCGTTATGGATTGCCTAAACTGCTTACGCATAATGCCGGGCTAAACTCAGGCCTCATGATACCGCAATACACCACGGCAGCGTTGGTTACCGAAAATAAAACGCTGTGTTTTCCGGCGAGTGCCGATAGTGTGCCTACTTCGCTTGGGCAGGAGGATCACGTTTCCATGGGTTCCATCAGTGGGCGTAAACTACACATGGTGATTGATAATATAGAATATATCCAGGCCATTGAGCTGCTCTATGCATCACAGGCGATGGATTTCCGCAGGCCGCTACTATCAACCCCTGTTATTGAAGCCCTGCACAGTTATGTGAGGCAGCACGTTCCTTTTATACAGGACGACCGTGTTTTTGCGGATGATATCAGCCAGTTACATCAAATTATTACCGATGGTTCATTTTTGGCAACTGCCAATGATGCGGCCATCAATAACCATATAAATCTCAGCCATGACGAGTTCGGAATTTATTAAAACCTACGCCAGCCATCCGGTGTATAAGTCGCCGCGCGGCATGCAGCTGCATGCCAAAAGCTGGCAAACCGAAGCGCCGTTAAGGATGCTGCTCAATAACCTTGATGGCCAGGTAGCCGAAAATCCCGACGAGCTGGTAGTTTACGGCGGCATTGGGCAGGCAGCGCGCAACCCGGAATCCCTCAGGAAAATTATTGAGTTGTTGTTGGAGTTGGATGAGTATCACTCACTGCTGGTACAATCGGGCAAGCCGGTGGGGATTGTCCGCAGTCACCCCGAAGCGCCACGTGTTTTAATAGCCAATAGTAACCTGGTCCCTGCATGGGCCAACTGGGAGCATTTTAATGAGCTGCGCGCAAAAGGTTTGATGATGTATGGCCAAATGACGGCCGGCAGCTGGATTTATATAGGTACGCAAGGTATTTTACAAGGCACCTATGAAACATTTGTAGAGTGCGGTAATCAGCATTTTAATGGCGATCTTACCGGTAAGCTCATCGTAAGCGCGGGTTTAGGCGGCATGGGCGGCGCTCAGCCATTGGCCACGACTATGGCGGGGGGCATATTTTTGGGTGCCGATGTTGATGCAACCCGAATCCAAAAACGGGTAGATACCCAATACATTGATCGTATGACCCATTCTTATGATGAGGCTATAGCCTGGGTAAAAGAGGCCATCGACAAAAAGGAAATACTTTCTGTTGGATTAGTAAGTGACGCCGGTGATCTGCTGGAAAGATTATTAAAAGACAATATTATCCCGGATATTTTAACTGATCAGACGTCGGCACATGATCCGCTAAATGGGTATATACCTAACGGCCTGTCATTAAATGAAGCCGCCGTTTTACGGAAAAGTGATGCTGTTGAATACAAGCGCCTGTCGCTAAAAAGTATGGCGAGGCATGTGGGGCTGATGCTTGATTTGCAAAAGAAGGGAGCGGTAACTTTTGATTATGGAAACAACCTGCGCGAGTTTGCCAAACAAGGCGGCGAGCTGGATGCTTTTAATTTTCCCGGCTTTACGCCGGCATATATTCGCCCGCTGTTTTGTGAGGGCAAAGGCCCGTTTAGGTGGGTAGCTTTATCCGGCGATCCGGAAGATATTTATACAACTGATAGGGCGCTCATGGAAGCATTCCCAGAAAATAAGCCATTGCTTACCTGGCTCAAAAAAGCGCAGGAAAAAATTTCTTTCCAGGGCTTGCCCGCCCGCATTTGTTGGTTAGGCATGGGCGAACGGGAAAAGGCAGGGCTGATATTTAATGACCTGGTGGCAAGCGGTAAAGTAAAAGGCCCGATAGTAATTGGCCGCGACCATTTGGATTGCGGCTCGGTAGCATCACCCAACCGCGAAACCGAGTCTATGAAGGATGGGTCGGATGCGGTATCTGATTGGCCCTTACTTAACCTGATGGCCAATGCCTCCGGTGGTGCCACATGGATCTCGTTCCACCACGGTGGTGGGGTGGGGATGGGCTACTCCCAACATGCCGGCATGGTTGTATTGGCCGATGGTACGGAGCGCGCAGCCAGCTGCCTTAAACGGGTTTTGTACAACGATCCGGCAATGGGCATTTTCCGCCATGCCGATGCCGGTTACGATAAGGCGGAGGAGTGGGCAGAAAAGTTTGGATTGAAGGTGTGGTAGGTGAGCTGAAAGCTTAAGGCCGAAGGCTTAAAGCAATTATTAAAAACACGTCATAGGTAGGCATAAAACCCACGGGCTCTGAAGGAGAAATGACGTTTTAAAAGGTTTGTCATCCTGAACGTAGTGAAGGATCTATTCGCAGAATTACAGGGCGAAGGAGTATAGCGCATAATAGATCCTTCACTATGTTCAGGATGACAAAAAGGTTTTTGTAAATACATCATAGTTATATACCTCGCAATGACGGTAGGAAAAGGTTAATAAATGAAAAAACTAATAGGTCCTTTTACTCAAATACTTCCTTTAACAGGATTGCCACTTAAAGGTGCACTCAGGGATGAACAATTGCACATCATTCCCGGGGGAGGTGTATTGGTTGAGGACGGGCTGATAATTGCTGTTGATGATTTCAATAAACTGCGATTAAACTATCCATCGGCACAAATTGAAGAAATTGCAGGTGACCATGTTTTACTTCCTGGTTTTGTTGACTGCCACACGCATTTATGTTTTGCTGGCAGCAGGGCTAAAGATTATGCTATGCGAATGGAAGGTAAAACCTACCTGGAGATAGCGCAATCGGGTGGTGGCATCTGGGATTCAGTAACACAAACCCGCGCGGCTGATGTGGCCACGCTAACTGGTCTGTTAATAAAACGGGTACAACGCCATGTGGCCGAGGGGGTTACCACTATTGAGATTAAAAGTGGGTATGGTTTAAACATCGATGCGGAATTAAAACAGTTGCGGGCTATAAAGGCCGCGGCAGATATGACGCAGGCCAGCCTGGTATCAACCTGTTTGGCGGCACATATGTTACCTAAAGATTTTGATGGCGATCAACAAGCGTATCTTAACCATGTACTGCATGATCTGCTCCCTGTTATCAAACAAAAGGGACTTGCCAACAGGGTTGATATTTTTATTGAACAAAGCGCTTTTAACACAAGCGATGCACTCAACTACCTGGCTAAGGCCAAGCAAATGGGTTTCGAGGTAACTATACATGCTGATCAGTTTACAACCGGTGGCAGCGATGTGGCCGTTAAAGCACGTGCATCATCTGCAGATCATTTAGAAGCAAGCGGTGATTATGAGATAAAATTATTGGCCGGTTCTGATACCGTAGCTGTAACTTTACCCGGTGCCTCGATGGGGTTGGGTATGCCATATGCTCCTGCCCGTAAATTGCTTGATGCAGGTGCCTGCCTGGCAATTGCCAGTGATTGGAACCCAGGATCGGCACCAATGGGCGATTTGCTATTGCAAGCTGCTGTAATGGCCGTTTCAGAAAAGCTATGCGCCGCCGAGGTTTTTGCAGGATTAACGGGCAGAGCCGCGCAGGTCTTAAAACTAAACGACCGGGGCATGTTATCAAAAGGTAAGCTTGCCGATATGCAGGCGTACCCATGTGATGATTACCGGGAGATATTATACCACCAGGGGAAATTGAAACCTGAAAAGGTATGGATTGCCGGATCATAAAGAAATAAAAAGCGGGGATGGTGCGATTCCCTTCACACGAGGGAAACTTGAAATGTTAATACCAATGAACTAATAAACGTTGAACTAATGAACCAACTAATAGAATGCGTACCCAATTTTAGCGAAGGAGTAAACTTTGATATCATTAAACAGATCACCGATGAGGTGGAATCGGTGGAGGGAGTAAGGCTATTGAATGTTGACCCCGGTAAGGCGACAAACCGCACTGTGGTAACTTTTGTTGGTGAGCCATCAAGCGTGATTGAGGCTGCATTCCTCGCCATAAAGAAAGCCGGTGAACTAATTGATATGAGTAAGCAAAAGGGCGAGCATCCAAGAATGGGGGCAACGGATGTGTGTCCGCTGATACCCATTAGCAATATCAGTATGGAAGAGACTGCCGGGTACGCCCGTCAGCTGGCTAAGCGGGTGGGTGAAGAATTGCAGATCCCCGTTTATTTATATGAGAACGCGCAGCCAGATAAAACCCGTAGCAACCTGTCTGTAATAAGGGCCGGGGAATACGAAGGCTTTTTTAAGAAGATAAAACTACCGGGATGGGCGCCTGATTTTGGTCCGGCGGAGAATGATGTAAGGCGTGGTGCTACGGTAATAGGAACCCGTGATTTCCTGGTAGCTTACAATGTAAACCTCAATACCACCTCAACCCGCAGGGCAAATGCCATTGCCTTTGATGTACGGGAGGCCGGGCGTGTATTGCGGGAGGGTGACGCCACTACAGGTAAAATTATACCGGATGAAAATGGTAAACCCAAATCCATCCCCGGTTCACTGAAGGCAGTAAAGGCCATTGGCTGGTATATTGAGGAATACGGCGTGGCCCAGATTTCCATGAATCTTACCAATATTGAAATTACCCCGGTACATAAAGCCTTTGATGAGGTTTGTATAAAAGCCAATGAACGCGGTATTCGTGTTACAGGCAGCGAACTGGTGGGGTTGATACCACTAAAAGCCATGCTGGAAGCCGGTAAGTATTTCCTTCGCAAGCAACAGCGTTCTGTTGGGGTAAGTGAAAAGGAGCTGATCAAGATCGCGGTGAAATCGATGGGATTGGATGAGCTTTCGCCTTTTAAACCCGAAGAGCGAATTATAGAATACCTGTTGAAAGATAAGGCCGATAGTAAACTGATTAGCATGAGCCTTACCGATTTTGCCGACGAAACGGCCAGCGAAAGCCCTGCTCCAGGTGGTGGCTCTATTTCTGCATATATAGGTTCTTTGGGTGCTTCATTGGCTGGCATGGTTGCCAACCTCAGTTCGCATAAAAAGGGGTGGGATAGCCGTTGGCAGGAATTTAGCGATTGGGCGGAGAAAGCGCAGCTGTACAAAAATGAACTATTGCGTTTAGTTGATCTGGATACAACTGCATTTAATAAGATCATGGAATCTTTTGGTTTGCCAAAATCAACAGATGACGAAAAATCTGCCAGAAATCAAGCTATACAGGATGCCACCAAATATGCTATTGAAATTCCCTTTAAGGTAATGCAGACCGCGCTGGATAGTATGGAAGTAATTATGGCGATGGTGAAGATTGGCAACCCCAATTCTGTAACCGATGCCGGCGTTGCAGCACTTTGTGCCCGCACGGCGGTTTTAGGCGCTTTTATGAATGTGAAAATCAACGCTTCGGGTTATAAGGATAAGGATTTTGTGGTAGATGTTATTTACCGGGGTAATGAGATTGAGCGGAAAGCTATTGCTTTAGAAACAGAGATTATCGAGCTGGTGAATGAGAAGATAGGGTTGTAAAATCTGCACTGTATTGATAGCTGGGGTGTTGCACCGGAACGGGTGGAACATGTGGATCGGGTCGAACACTATTTGTGTTGATAGTGAATGCTTTAAGCTTTGTTAAAAATATAGGGTGGAACATTGTTTGTGCTGATAATCAAATGCTTGGAATTTTGCTTGTAAGAAGCTCTACACATCCCTGAGGCATAAAATCCGGAGAACACTAAAGGTGAAATGACGTTTGGAAAATTTGTCATCCTGAACGGAGTGAAGGATCTATTCGCAGACTTTACAGGGCGAAGAAGCATGGCGAATAACAGATCCTTCACTACGTTCAGGATGACAAAAAGTTTTTTTGAAGACACGTCATTGCTTCGTGCCAATGACGGTCGTGGTTATTCATTCATTTTTAGACAGCTTCTAAGTGAATGTTCTGACGATGGCGTCCACTTTAAAACATCAATGCTTTTTTCCAAGTTACAGACTCAATCGCGGTTTTCCAAACCTTTAAACTTTTTCCTGAATTACATGTTTCTTTGCAGATTGTTCAAGTCTGCGGGTATAAATTATTAGCATATAACGTTAAAATAAAAAAGGCGATGAGTTTTTACGCCCACCGCCTTCAAAGTCCATAGACTAATATTAGAATCGGTATCTTACAAACGCTTCCATCGCTTCATATTCAGCTAAACCTAAACGGTCATAACGCTGGGCGGTATCGCGTGTTCTGTCTTCAGCCCTCACCCAAAACTCGCGTGCATCATCACCCGGGAACACCGGGCGGTCCTTTTGCGACTGGTGTTTGAAGATGGCGTTCCGCTTGCGGATCACCTCCTCGGGTGATAAAGGCACCGACATTTCAATCTCGTGGGTCTCAAACTCGTGCCATGCCCCGCGATACATCCACAGCCAGCAATCCTTTACCCAGTCCTCGGTTGCTTTCAGGCGGTTAAGGGCGGCCAGGATAATGTTGAAACACACCAGGTGCGTACCATTCGGATCGGCAAAATCACCGGCAGCAAAGATCTGCTGCGGTTTTATCTTTTGAAGCAGGTCGATGGTTAACTGAATATCTTCCTCGCCAACCGTGTTTTTCTTGGTTTTGCCCGTTTCATAAAAAGGCAGGGCCATAAAATGAATATGGTCATCACTTAAACCCGCATAACGGGCACCCGAGATGGCCTCTGTTTTGCGGATAAAGCCTTTCACATCCCGGATCTCGCGGGTATCGATCTGGTTAGGCTGTTTCTGCGGGAAAAAGGCGCGCATCTCTTCGTATAAGGAAGTCAGATGACCGTTATCCTCGCCAATGCTATGGGTAAAGTCGATAGCGAATTCCATGTAACGCAGTACATCATCATCCCAAACGGCGGTATTGCCCGATGTCTGGTAAGCCACATGCACATCATGCCCCTGGTCCACCAGGCGGATAAAGGTACCCCCCATGGAGATCACATCATCATCGGGATGCGGGGAAAAGATGACCGAGCGTTTCTTGGCCGGCAAGGCCCTTTCCGGGCGCTGGGAATCATCCGCATCCGGTTTGCCACCCGGCCAGCCGGTAATGGTATGCTGGATCTGGTTAAAAATATCAATGTTGATGTTGTAAACGGGTCCCTGCTCCACGGCAAGCTGTGCCATGCCATGGTTATTGTAATCCTCTTCGGTGAGTTTCAATACCGGTTTGCCGATGGTATCGGCCAGCCAGATCACCGCTTTTTTCCTCAGAACTTTATCATCCCAGGAACAATCTTTCACCAGCCATGGGGTATCAAAACGGGTAAGTTCCGAAGCAGCGGCCTCGTCCAATACAAACTCCACATGATCAGAGAGCTGCAGGTAGGTAGCCGGTACTTCGCCCGAGATTTCGCCTTCCACGGCTTTTTTGATGATGGGCGCTTTCTTGGCGCTCCAGGCCATCAGGATGATCTCGCGGGCTTTAAAAATGGTACCAATGCCCATGGTGATGGCTTTGGTAGGCACATTGGCCTTGCCGCCAAAATCACGGGAAGCATCATTCCGGGTCAGGTCATCCAGGGTAACCAAACGGGTGCCCGAGTTGGGGGCAGAGCCCGGCTCGTTAAAACCGATGTGGCCGGTACGGCCAATCCCCAGGATCTGGAGGTCCAGGCCACCCAGTTCCTCAATCTGGTGCTCATAAGCCAGGCAGAAAGCGGCCACGGCATCTTTATTCAGCGTACCATCGGGAATATGCACATTGGCGGGCTCAATATCCACATGGCTAAATAAATTCTCGTACATGAAAGTAACATAGCTTTGGGCGGCATTGGGCTTCATGGGATAGTACTCATCCAGGTTAAAGGTGATGACATCCTTGAATGATAAACCTTCCTGCTGGTGCAAGCGCACCAGTTCGGCATACACGCGCACGGGGGTTACCCCGGTAGCCAAACCCAGCACCGCTTTTTCGCCTTTGCTTTGCTTGTCGCGGATCAGCTTTGCTATCCTTGATGCTACCGCAATTGATGCTTCCTGCTGGTTGCCATAAACGGTTACCGGCAGCTTCTCGTACCGGGTTTCTTCCAATAAATTTAATCGAGCCATAATTTTTTAAAGAACCTTTGTTATATATATGTTGAATTAAAAAGATCACAATACAAAAAACCCCCGCCGAAGCGAGGATTCTATCAAACCAATTAACAAAACCGTTTTAACCTCACCGACATAAGGCTAAAATTAATTCCATTTAATAACAAGTTGTGCATTACTGGTACAAACATAATAAAACTAATTTTCAAATAAAAGAACTTTTTAAATTATTTTAATAAGTTATTTTAATGTTTCCAAAAGGTTAACTGCAAATAAAAAAAGAGCTCCTGATGGGCAGGAACTCTAATTTAACCAATTATAAAACATAAATATGAGAAGAGAAGATGCAGGGGATGGAATCGAACCATCCCGCTTTGCTGCCAAATCAGCGCCCTGCGTTATAGTTGTTAAATGAACCCCATTTGCAAACTATCTGCCACAAATATATAATTAATTCTATTATGTCTATGTATTTAGTAGAATAAATATAAATTTATTTTTATTGTATCAATCGCCGGTTACTCAGAAATCATCATCTGCACTTATGGTACGTTCGTCGATACAAAACTACTCTCTGTCGATACACGTTTTATTAGCTACAATTTAAGCTGAAAACTTGCCGTTAAGCTGGTAATTAATTAAAAGTTTAACATTCAACCTGCTTAACGCTTGCCCAACTAAAAATTAATTTTTATGATCATACTACTTTGTGGACTATCCGGCGCCGGAAAAACAACCCTTGCTATAAAGGTTAAAGAATGGCTTGGCCGGGCCCAAATTTTAACAGAGGTAATTGATGCCGACGAATACAGACAGGAACTTTTTCCTGATCTGAAATATTCAAAAGACGATCGCTTTGAAAACATCAGGCGGCTGGGTTTTATAGCAAGTAAATTCAGCGTGCTAGGTATTGTTCCCATCATTAGCGCCATAACGCCTTATGAAGCCATGCGCCAGGGTTTGGTTAATGCATATGACGATGTTAAAGTAGTGCATGTAGATTGCCCGATGAGCGTTTTAAAGCTTCGCGATACCAAAGGGCTATACCATAGGGCGCAACTACCCCAGAACGATCCTCAGCGGGTTTGTAATTTAACAGGGGTAAATGATCCCTTCGAGGTGCCGCAGGCCCCCGACCTATATATCAATACCCATACTTATGATATTGCCAGATGTACAGACAGGCTCTTCGCCTTCATAGAATATCAACACTTTTTATCGCGCCAAAAATCCATATTTTTTGTTAAACAGCCCCCGGTTAAATCACAATTAAACTAACACTCATGCAACATCAAACATTAATAATAGCCGGTATGCACCGCTCCGGTACCTCGTTAATAACTAACTGGCTTAACCGTTGCGGCCTGGAAATAGGCGAACGCCTTTTGGGGAGCGGTACTGGCAATGTAGATGGGCATTTTGAGGATATAGAGTTTTTAAGGCTTCATAAAGATATATTAGATAACAACAGCCTCGATGTATCTGGCCTGGTTGATGCTAAAAAGATCGAACTTTCGGCATATCAGTTGGGCAAACTGGAAACTATTATTAAAATAAAACAACAACTGTATGAGCAATGGGGCTGGAAAGACCCGCGTACCTGCCTGTTCCTGGATACTTATAACAAACTACTGCCCGAGGCCAAATACCTGGTTATTATGCGCGATTATAACGCGGTGATCAATTCGTTGCTTAAACGGGATTTTGCTGTTATTGATAAAAAATACCTGGCCCGCAATTATTTTTCAAGGCAAGTGTGGGTATACCTGAGGCGTAAACGTAGGGTAGCAAAATTTTATGCAGAACATGCCGAAACCTATTTAAGGGTGTGGATAAATTATAATGAAGAAATATTAAGAACGCTTAAAAAACTGTCTGTTGATGATTACCTTGTGGTTAACTACGAGTTGTTACTGGAAAAGGATGAGCAGATCATTAATTTTTTGAAAGAAAAATGGCAGTTTAACTTAAGCTATTTTGATTTTAACCAGGTATATAAAGGCGATTTAATGAGCCGCGCAAATGATGTCGATCCCTTTATCAATACCAAAACTTTACTGATAAAGGCGCAATACCTGCAGCTGCGTTTAAATCATTTTGTAAAGCTGGGATAGGGGGGATTTCGATGTGCAGATTACAGATGTGCAGATTTTAAATTATTTTCTGAACCGGAATGAAGCGGATTTTTGAGATTTTGATTTTTCAACTTACCGCGGTCATCCAGGTAATCCCTTAATCAGACAAATCCAGGTTCAGACAATCATCTGCACAACTGTAATCTGAAATCTGCACATTAATTTTTATCTTTACCCATCCAAAAGTTTTTTAGCATATAATGAGTGAAGATCTGAATCAAAACGAGATACCAGCCGATAATAACGAAACATTACATAACGTTACCTCACTCGACGGTTTATACGAAAACTGGTTTCTTGATTATGCCTCCTACGTAATTCTTGATCGTGCGGTACCGCACATCAACGATGGTTTAAAGCCCGTACAACGCCGTATCCTGCATTCCCTAAAAGAAATGGACGATGGGCGTTTTAATAAGGCAGCCAACGTAATTGGTAATACCATGAAATACCACCCGCATGGTGATGCATCCATTGGGGATGCCATGGTACAGATAGGCCAGAAGAACCTGCTGATTGATTGCCAGGGAAACTGGGGCGACCCTGTAACTGGCGACTCGGCAGCGGCACCCCGTTATATCGAGGCCCGTTTATCCAAATTTGCTTTGGATGTTGTTTTTAATGCCGATACCACCGTTTGGCAGGCCAGCTATGATGGCCGTAACAAAGAGCCTATAACGCTGCCTGTAAAATTCCCTTTACTACTGGCCCAAGGGGCCGAGGGTATTGCCGTAGGTTTGGCTACTAAAATATTGCCGCATAATTTTATTGAGCTGATTGATGCATCAATAGCTGTATTAAAAGGCGAGCGACCTAATTTATTACCCGATTTCCCTACCGGGGGTATGGCCGATGCTTCGGCTTATAATGAGGGACAACGCGGCGGTAAGGTAAGGGTAAGGGCTAAAATTATGGAGCGTGATAAAAAAACGCTGGCCATTACCGAAATACCTTTTACTACCACAACCGGAGGCTTGATTGATAGTGTGATATCGGCCAATGATAAGGGTAAGATCAAGATTAAAAAAATTGAAGATAATACGGCGCAAAATGTGGAGATCATTATCCACCTGGCGCCGGGCATCTCTCCCGATGTAACTATCGATGCGCTTTATGCCTTTACCGATTGCGAGGTTTCCATATCACCCAATACCTGCGTAATTCAGTCTGATAAACCGCGCTTTATGAGCGTGAATGATATGCTTACCGAGAGCACATTTTTTACCAAAGAATTGCTTAAGCAGGAGCTGGATATCAGGCTTAAAGAATTGATGGAGAAGATATTTTTTAGTTCGTTATTAAAAATATTTATCCAGGAAGGGATGTATAAAAATCCCGAGTACGAAACCTCCGGTAATTTTGAAACGGTACTGGAAGTACTTAACCGTTTGTTTGAACCCTTCTTTCCGCTGTTTTACAGGGTGATTTTGCCCGAAGATTATAAGAAGCTGATTGATAAGCCGATGAGCAGCATCACCCGTTTTGATGTTAAAAAAGCGGATGAGCAGATGAAGACGCTTGAAAACGAAATTAAAGAAGTAAAACATCACCTTAAACACCTTACCGATTACACCATTGCCTGGTTTAATAAACTGAAGGAAAAGTATGGTAAGGACAGGCATCGTAAAACCGAATTGCGCACGTTTGATAAGGTAGAAGCTGCCCAGGTAGCATTGGCCAACATCAAATTGTACGTGAACAGGGTGGATGGCTTTGTTGGCTCGGGCCTTAAAAAGGATGAGCAGGTGGAGTATGTTGGCGATTGCTCTGATATTGATGAGATCATCGTTTTTCGATCAGACGGTAGGTGCCTGATCACTAAAGTACAGGATAAGGTTTTTGTAGGTAAGGATATTATCCACGTAGCCGTATTTAAAAAGAACGACGAGCGTACCGTTTATAACATGATTTACAAGGATGGCGAAAGCGGTATCGCCTATATCAAACGATTCTCGGTAGTGGGGGTAACCCGCGATAAGGAGTATGATCTTACCAAAGGCACCAAGGGAACCAGGGTGTTGTATTTTACAGCTAACTCCAATGGTGAGGCCGAAATAGTAAATGTGCAGCTTAAGCCGCATTCTAAATTGAAGAAGCTTCAGTTTGATGAGGATTTTGCCATGATAGCCATTAAAGGCCGTGGATCGATGGGTAATATCATCACCAAATACCCGGTTAAAAAGATAATGCTGAAAAGCAAGGGCGTATCTACCCTGGCCGGAAGAAAGATCTGGTATGATGACATCCTGAAAAGACTGAATGCCGATAGCCGTGGTAAATACCTGGGCGAATTTGATGGCGACGACCGCATCCTGAACGTACTGAGTAACGGTGTTTATGAACTCACCAATTTTGATTTAAATAATCATTTTGATGATAAAATGATCCTGATTGAAAAGTATGATCCTAAAAAGGTTTATTCGGTTATCCACCTGGATGGAAAATCGAAAAACTATATGGTAAAGCGTTTCATTTTCGAGAATATCGCTATCGGTAAACAGATCAGCATCATCAGTGATGAACCTGGCTCAAAACTGGTATATATTGCTAAAGCAAACCAGCTGGTTCAAATAGTGCAGCTGAGAGGCAAAGAACAAACCCCCGAAACAATTGAAGTAAATCTTGCCGATTTAATAGATGTAAAAGGCATGAAGGCTATGGGTAATCGCCTGTCGCAATTACCTATAAAATCTGTTGAGCTTATTGTTACCGAGGATGTTGTTGAGGAGCCTGAGGAAGAGGTAACGGAGGCAGAATCAGATGAAACTGTGAATACTGAGGAGGAAACAACTACTACAGTTGATGAAATTGAACCTGCCGATTCGCAGGAAGCTGAATCAGTGAAACCTAAAGCTGAACCGGTAGAACCGCCTGCTAAGCCGGCGCAATCCCCACCAAAGAAAGTGGATTTCGAGATCACCAATCCCGACGATATTGATATTGACGATAAAGGTCAGATAGGGTTATTTTAATATTCGAAGCCACCAGGAACGCTAAACCCTGGTGGCTTTTTGCTTATACATCAATCAATAAAAATGAAACGAATTATTATTGCCTGCCTTATGCTGATGGCAGCTTTTACATCATTAAACGCCCAAACAGCTAAACATACCTTTGCCCTGGGCGATTCTGCCTTTATGCTGGATGGAAACCCCCTGCAGTTAATTTCGGGCGAGATGCATTGCTACCGTGTGCCCCGCGAGTACTGGCGCTCGCGCATGAAGATGGCTAAAGCGATGGGCTTAAATACCATTGGCACCTACGTTTTTTGGAACGCGCATGAGCCTGTACAGGGTACCTATGATTTTACGGGTAATAATGATATAGCCGAGTTTGTTAAAATAGCTAAAGAAGAAGGTCTTTGGGTAGTGATGCGCCCAAGCCCGTACGCCTGCGCCGAGTGGGAGTTTGGCGGCTACCCCTGGTGGTTGCTCAAGGATAAGGATTTGAAGGTGCGTGGTAAGGATCCTAAATTTTTGCAGGCCTACAAAAACTATGTGATGCAGGTAGGTAAGCAGCTTAGTCCGTACCTGGTAACCAATGGCGGTAATATTTTAATGGTGCAGATTGAGAACGAATATGGCTCATACAGCAACGATAAAGAATACCTGGATATTAACCGCAAAATATTCCGCGAGGCGGGGTTTGATGGTGTATTGTTTACCTGCGATGGTCCATCGCAATTGCCTGCCGGTTATTTGCCGGGTTACTTACCTGCGGTAAATGGGCTGGATAACCCTAAAGAGGTAAAAGCGCTCATTAATAAATATCATGATGGCAAAGGCCCATATTACATTGCCGAGTGGTACCCGGGTTGGTTTGATAGTTGGGGCACGCCGCATGCTACCACAAAGGCAGATGAGGATGCTAAAAAGCTGGATGAAGTTTTAGCGGCAGGGATCTCTATCAACATGTACATGTTTCATGGTGGTACTACAAGGGCTTTTATGAATGGGGCAAACATGAGCAAAAAGGATCCATACTCGCCGCAAACATCAAGTTATGATTATGACGCGCCACTTGATGAATCAGGTAATCCTACGGCTAAGTTCTACAAGTTTAGGGAGGTGATACAAAAGCATTTACCCGCAGGTGTAACATTGCCACCTGTGCCTGCGAGTAGTAAAACTATCGCTATCCCAAACATAGCCCTATGGGATAGAACGCCGTTATTCGCCAATTTAGGTAAACCTGTGATAAACGAAAAGCCACTTTGTTTTGAGGATTTAAACCAAGGTTATGGTTTTGTTTTATACCGAACGACGCTTAAAAGTGCTGCCGAAGGTTTGCTAAAGGTTAAAGAAATGCGTGATTATGCAACTGTTTATTTAAACAACAAACGTATTGGGGTTTTAGACAGGCATCTTCGTTTAGATTCATTACAACTAAATGCTGCTAAGAAAGGTGATGTGCTTGATATACTGGTTGAAAACAATGGCCGCATCAATTACGGCCCTTACTTAACTGATAATCGCCAGGGAATAACAGAAACGGTAACGCTGAACGGTGAGGAATTGTTAGGTTGGAAAATGTATAAGTTTCCGTTTGAGTCAACTGCCGGGTTTAAATACGCTAACAATAAAGATATTTATGAACTGGAACCTGCTTTATATAAGGGCAGGTTCATGCTAACCAAAACCGGCGATACCTATTTAGACCTAAGCAAATTTGGTAAAGGCTTCGTGTTTTTAAATGGGCGTAATATTGGCAAATATTGGAACGTTGGTCCGCAGCAAACCTTGTACATACCAGCCGGCTGGTTAAAAAAAGGATTGAATGAGATAGTGGTTTTTGATGAATTGAAAAACGGCCATACCCAAATTGTTGCGCTTGATCATCCTATCTTAAACCAGGTTGTAAAAGATTGATTTTTGAAATAATAAAATACCATCAAAAGCGGTATTTTATTATTTTTGGATTACATATATAATCCTATATCTTTTTACAATATGAATATGCTTTTCGGCGGCGGCGGTTTGTATTATATCCCACTTATTTTGGAAGCTATTTGCGCTATCCATTGCCTGCGCAGGGGTACACAGCAAAAGTGGCTGTGGATCATCATATTTTTACCTGTTATTGGCAGCCTTATTTATATTTATTCCGAAATATTAACCAATCGCTCTGCTTTGCGGGTACCAAAGCTTAATGTAGGCGCTGTACTCAATCCGGGGGCTAAACTCAAAAAGCTGGAAGAGGACCTTCGCTTTACAGATACCTTTGCCAATAAAGTAAAGCTGGCTGATGCCTACCTTGAGGCTGGTTTTACCGATAAAGCTGTGGACCTGTATGAAACCAGTCTTACAGGGGCATTTGCCGAGAACGAACACGTAATGGCCCAGCTTATTATGGCTTACTCCAACCAGGGCAGATACGAAGAGATTATTCCTATTGCCAAAAAACTGTATAAGTTGCCCCAGTTCGCCCGTTCAAAAGCGCATATAGGTTATGCTATAGCTTTGGAAAATACCGGGCAGGTTGAGTTAGCCGAGGCTGAGTTTAAAGCCATGAAGGGTCGCTATTCGTACTTTGGGCCACGTTATGAGTATGGTATGTTTTTGGTGAGGCAGGGCCGCGATGATGATGCTCACCAGGTTTTTAACGATATCCTGAACGAAGTGCCGCAGCTTAGCGCCATGGAACGTAAAGCAAGCAAAATTTGGTTTGCTAAAACCAAAGATGAGGTAAAGAAGCTATCGGTACAGAAAGCAGTTTAGGGAGATTTCTTTTATGCCCCATGTCATGCTGAGTGGTAAAATCTGGTGGCCTCTGAAGGGGAAGTGGCGTTAAAAAGGTTTGTCATCCTGAGGAACGAAGGATCTATTTGCAAACTGTACAGGGCGAAGAAGCATGGTGGAGAGTAGATCCTTCGTTCCTCAGGATGACAAGAGAAATACGTCAGGCTGAACTTGTTTCAGCACCCCACATGCTAGGTGTACTTCAAGCAGTCCACCTGTCCTGTGGGATCCTGAAACAAGTTCAGGACGACTTCAGTTTTATAACTTGTCATACGAGGCACTCGTTGTTATTGGGTGTCCGTCCGTCCGTAGGTGTCCGTTACCTGTCCGCCCGTTAAAGGCTTATAAAAAACGGCGCTTCAAACACATGGCCTGCATGTAACTTTTGGATCAATTCTTTTTTGCTGATGTCTTTTTGCTCACCTTGTGTATCGGCACAGCCCAGCCATGGTTCAATACACACAAAATCGGCGCCGGGTTTGGCCCAGATGCCCAGGTAAGCAAAATGAGGGAACTCAACCGATAGGGTTTGATCGTGTTTGTTGCTTTTAATGGTTACCATTCTTGACGATAGTTTTTTTAGTACCAGCGCGTCGGCATCAAAAAGGTGACGGGTTAAATGCAGTTTATTGCCCGGAGTAGGCACCGGATGACTTTCGCCGGTGAAAAAACCATCGCCCGATAAAAGCTCCGTTTCCAGGTGTTCGTCCGTTTCAAACTCTATGTAGTAATCCTCATAATTTTCGCCCTTGTTAAAGGGGATATTAAAGGCCGGATGCGCACCTACCGAAAAGTAGATGGTTTTCTTATCCAGGTTGATCACTTTGTAGGTAATTCTGAGGGAGTTATCAATAAGGGTGTATAATACCTGGTAGTCAAACTTGTAGGGGTAAACCTGCAATGTTTTATCGCAGTAAGGCAACGAAAAACTGGCCGAAACATCATCTGCATTCAGTAAAACAAATTCCGACTGCCGCGCAAAGCCGTGCCTGCTCATGGGATATTTTTGCCCATCAACCACAAGCTCGTTATTAATTAAACCACCCACAACCGGGAATAAATTTGGCGCATGCCATGGCCAGATGGATTCATCGGCCTGCCACATATGTTCAGTTCCGGTTGCCTTGTCAATTAATGAGCTTAGCTGTGCGCCTTTAGCATCAATTTGGGCTATCAGGTATTCATTTTCAATGGTAGTCATAGAAATTATGGTTATGCTGAACCGAATTTATGGAATTATGTGAATTTCACGAATTTTTATCTCAAAAGCACATATTCCCTAAATTAAAGAAGCATATAAATTCCTTAATTTGACAAATTCAGTTCAGACAATAGTAATTCCGGTTCAGACAAAATCAATCGTCATCCTGTTCTTTTTTCTGCTCTAAAATTACAAAAGCGCTGCGTTTTGGTGCAGGCATTACAGCAGTTTCGCCTTTAACAAATTTCCATATTACTTCGTTAAGGTCGATATCAGGTGCAGCGTCTTCTTTAGCGAAATTAAACAGTTCAGATCGTTTACTGCTTTCGTTTACCGCCATGTTGCGTTGCTCCAGGTCAACCTGGGCTTGTTTAGCTATGTAAGGTGTAAGATCGGGTTTGCTGGTAAAGCAATCATACAATGGCATAGCGGCGGCATCATACTGGCTCATCGGCGGGAGGCCTAATATCAGCTCGATGGTGCGCAATACGCCCGATGTGGAATACATACCATGGATAACCGCATTACGCTTTACATAAGGCCCTGCAACAAATACCGGCGAACGGTGTGCATCAATATGGTCGGGACCATTCTGGGCATCATCTTCTAAAATAAACACTACCGATTCTTTCCAGATTGGGCTTTTTGAAAGGTGCTCGATGAACTGGCCTATAGCCAAATCATTATCGCCGACGGCGGCTGTAGGTGATATGGCACCCTTCCTTTGTCCGCTGGTATGGTCATTGGAGATGCGTACACTGTTAAACCTTGGTACAGCATTTATAGTTAACAGGGAGTCGAAATCATGGGCCCAGATAGCAACCCGTTTCACGTCCTTCACGTTGAGGTCAAAGCCGGGAGCTTGTTTACAATAGTGCCCTTCCAGCGATTTTAAGTTCGCTTTGCCGGAGTTGCCGTCACTCACAAACTCACCATAAGTGCGATAGCTTATACCGGCACGTTTACAATAATCCCATATAAAGCCGTCACGCGGGTAGGCTGCCTTGCGGGTTCCTTCAAAATCATAATTACCACCGCGACTGCCATAGCTGGTTGGCCAGGTTTTCTCCACAAAATCGGTAGCGTAGGCTGCCATGCTCCAGTTATGGCCATCGGCACTTACTTCGGCATCTACATAAAAGTTATCCAGTAAAACAAACTCATTGGCTATAGCATGGTGGTTTGGCGTAGTTTTTTTACCGAAAATGCACAATGAAGTATCGCCGTTACCTTGTGGCATATCGCCTAAAACCTGGTCGTAAGTGCGGTTTTCTTTGATGATATAGAACACATATTTAATAGGCGATTTTTCGCCCATACGCCTCGGGATAGGGTTACCCTGCTCGCCGTGAGCTGTTTTAGCAATTTTATTACTGAAGGGCGTGTTGGCATAAACCTGTTTGGTATAGGCCTTAAGCTGCTCTGCTCCGGGTGTGTTGATTAATGATAACGCACCTTTAAACAGCCCGCCGATATATTGCTCACGGCTGTTTGTTGCTCCCTGCTTGTAACCGCTATTGTCGGTTTTAAGGATGGGTTGAGGGCCTTTAGGGTTCGGCATTGATGTAAAACCCTTGCCATTGGCAACCAGTATTTTTTTGCCCAGCACTTTTACATTGGTAGGGTACCAGCCTACCGGGATAAAGCCCATACTGCGGCTGCTGCCGGGTTTAGTAACGTCAAATACTGCCAGGCAATTATTATCGGCATTGGCAATGTACAGCGTTTTTTGATCGGTTGATAAAGCCAGTCCGTTGGTTGTGGAGCCGGTTAGGCGGGTAGGGTATAAGGCTGCTGCTATGGTTTCTATTATTTTATGACTGGCGGTATTTACTACCGAAACAGAATTATCATTCGCATTGGCCACATACAGGTAATTGCCCTTTTTGTTCAAAAGCAGTTCGTTAGGGTGGCTTTCGGTTTTTATGGTACTAAGGGTTTGGGTTGCAATGTTGTAAAAGCCTAGTTCATCGCCGCCCCATAAAGAAATGTAAAGCGTTTTTTCGTCGGGAGATAACAGGCAGCTATAGGCTTCGGCCGGGAGTTTTACCTGTTTTACAATTTTCTTTGCTGCCGGGTCTACAATGTATAAAGTGCTGTCCTCTTTTGTAACGGTATACAGGCGGGTATCACTTTTATTAATAGCCATCCCGGTTGGGCATACCTTATTGTTAGGCCATGACTGGGCCGCCAGCTTAATGGTATCCGGTGTGCCAAGCTTATTATTGTTTATATTGAAAACGTAGATCCAGTTATCATTACCACCTGATGCGTACAGTTTCTTTTCATCGTGACTAAAAGTGAGACCATACCATGATTTGCGTACTACCTTTTCGTCCAATAGCTTTTCGTTCTTTGGATCGATAAGTTGAACCGACTGCGTGCTTTGGCCGTTATTGGTAACCGCCAGCAGCTTGCCAGATGTGGATAGCTGGATGTTTAAAGGCAGATCGCCAAGGGGTAAAGAGGTGCCTGCGGGGCTAAGTTTCCAGCCGTTGGGTAATAATACCTGCCCGGTTTGGGCTATTTTACCCGGCGTTTGGGCGTAGGTAGTTAATGAGGTTGCTAATATTGCTAAGCAAATGAGTAGCTTTTGTTTCATGATAGTAATGATTGTAGTCAAAATTACATAATCATTTACTGTTGATGGAGTTGTTAACAAAAACTTAATATAAAAAAGACCCGCTGGTGGGGCGGGCCGTTATATTGTAATAGCTTTTTTACTTCAATAGGTTTCTCCAGCTCACCTGGTCGCCAATGATCTTATCCAGATCGGCAGATGCTACACGCTCCTGGGCCATGGTATCGCGATAACGGATGGTTACGGTATCGTCTTCCAAAGTCTGGTGATCAACCGTGATACAGAAAGGTGTACCAATAGCATCCTGGCGACGGTAACGTTTACCAATAGCATCTTTCTCTTCATACTGTATGTTGAAATCAATCTTCAGCCTATCCATAATTTCGCGGGCTTTCTCTGGCAAACCATCTTTTTTGGTTAGTGGGAAAATAGCAGCTTTAACCGGTGCAAGGCAAGGGTGCAGGCGCAGTACGGTACGGCTATCCTGTTTCTCTTCGGTGCTCAGGTCTTCCTCCTCAAACGCGCTGATCATGGTTAACAGGAACATCCTGTCTAAACCTATAGAGGTTTCAATTACGTAGGGGATATAGTTACCATAAGGTTTGCCCGTTTCAGGATCAACCTCTGGATCAAAATATTGCAGCTTTTTACCCGAGAATTTCTGGTGCTGGCTCAGGTCGAAATCTGTACGGCTATGTATTCCTTCTACTTCTTTAAAGCCAAACGGAAAGTTAAACTCAATATCAAAAGCAGCATCGGCATAGTGGGCCAGTTTTACGTGTTCGTGGTAGCGGTATTTGGCAGCATCGGTACCCAGGGCAAGGTGCCATTTTAAACGGGCTTCTTTCCATTGGTTAAACCATTCTTTTTGCGTGCCAGGGCGTACAAAGTATTGCATCTCCATTTGTTCAAACTCGCGCATGCGGATAATGAACTGGCGGGCAATAACCTCGTTACGGAAAGCCTTACCTATTTGCGCAATACCGAAAGGGATTTTCATCCTGCCCGATTTTTGCACGTTAAGGTAGTTTACAAAGATACCCTGAGCAGTCTCCGGGCGAAGGTAAACCACATCCGCATCATCAGCTACAGCGCCCATTTGGGTGCTAAACATCAGGTTAAACTGGCGTACATCTGTCCAGTTGCGGGTACCGCTTACGGGGCAGGCAATGTCATGCTCAATAATAAGTTCTTTTAAACGGGGCAGATCCTCATTTTTAAGGGCCTCATCCATATCGTGCTGTAAAGCTTCGGCTTTATCAGTCTTGCCATCTTTATCGTAGCGGTCAATCTTATCTTCCAAAAGCTGATCGGCACGGTAACGTTTTTTTGAATCCTTGTTATCGATCATCGGGTCGCTGAAACCATCAACGTGGCCGCTGGCTTTCCAAATTTTGGGGTGCATAAATATGGCACTATCAATACCAACAATGTTATCATGCATTTGCACCATGGCTTTCCACCAGTAGGTTTTAATGTTGTTCTTTAATTCGGCGCCATTCTGGCCGTAATCATAAACAGCGCTTAAACCATCATAGATCTCGCTGGAAGGGAAAACAAAGCCATATTCTTTGGCGTGCGATATAACATTTTTAAAAAGTTCGTCGGTTGATTTGCTCATAATAGCTGCAAAGATACAATTTAGGCGGAAAGGTAAAAGGTAAAAGGCGAAAGGTGTGTTTTGGGGGTTTAGCTCAATATGTCATTGCCTCCTGTAGAGACGCATAATTGCGTCTCCGGCATGCAAATCATCCTTGAAAATTATGAATGTCCTGCGGGAGACGCAATTATGCGTCTCTACAGAAAGAACTCAGCTGCGGTTATCGACCCAAAGTGTCCGTCCGTCCGGTTCCAGGTGACCATGTTTTGCGGACGCTTTGCGGACACCGCTATCTATATAAATTACAGCCCAAAATATCAGCTTATGATACACTGATTTTTTGAAGGCGCTTAAATATGCGTGGTAATATAATGCTGAACATTTTAAAGCAAAGCAGCAGTAGTATTATAAACACAAATGTTAAGGTTATACCTATCGGATTAAGGCCGATAACCCGTTGTCTAGGAATTGTAAAGCGTGATGTTAACACAAATATGATGAGTTGCAATATCGCTGATACCAGTACGTAACTAAATATTAAATTATAAACAATCAGTACCCATTTCGGGATCGTTTTTTTCATATTATTAAGCTTCAGCCTAAGATATTCAATATCGGGAAATATAAAAGTCATCCATGAAATATTTTGGGCAATGTCATATTTTTAAATTGATTTTATTCTTTATTTTAAAGAAATTTCTGTATATTTGAAAGGGTGTTGTATGTTTTATACAAAGCCAGGTGTCCACAAAGTGTCCGGTTACATGGGCTTCCCCGGACGGACGGACAGGCAGACAAACAGATGGAAAGGAACTCAACCCTGTCCGCAAGGTGTCCGAAACTGTCTCACTCCCCTTTGCGGACGGACACCCAAACAAACCAACATATTCTACAGGCAGGGTGCATCCGTACACAGTCAAGGTCACATATATATATACTAATATATATATAGGCTATTGGATAAGTATTTTTAAAAAACGCGGTTTTTAAAAATTACATCAGCAAAAAAAAATAAGGCAGACTATTCAATTATTTTATTTAGCATTTCTCTTGCTATACTTCGTAGTGTAACTATGTTTATAGATATGGCAATAATATAAAATGCAACAAAAAACAATGGGGCATAGTATTCACCCTCGTGTATTAAGGTGATTGATAGGGCAGTCAGTATCAACACTGTTGCCATTAAGTTTTTGTACCAGGTAAAGGTTATCAATGCCTCGTTGTTTAACATGCTGATTTCAAATTTGCCACCATCTAATCGTTTCGCTGCCTCAAAATTCCACATCAATTTCCAGGGGTTTTCATCAAATTCAACGCTGCTATCGGTTACGTGGTTAACCCTGTATTTACCATCATCCAACAGCGATACTATTTTGCCGGTTATAATTTGAGGATGGAGGTTAGTTGATTGGCTTATTTTAAACTTTAATTTCATTTGCGGTAAGGGTAGGGTGAAGTTAATAAAGATAGTCTCATTAACGGCATCGATGTTTCTTTACCAAACTCCCAATTTCCAACTCCCAAATCTCACAAACCTGTCCGTCCGTCCGCAGGTGTCCAAGCACTACTGAACGGACGGACACCTGCATGTTTGCCAAACTAAAATGATCAAATCCCAAATCCCAACTCCGAAATCCCAAATCCAACAAAGGGTGTCAGTCCGTCCGCAGGTGTCCAACACCTCCAGACGGACGGACACCTGCATGATCAATCTCCAATCCATTAAAAGAGTTAAAACTAATTGATAAAAACACACTTTTATTAGTTAGCTTTAAATAACTGATAAGCCCTATGGAAACCATTGTAAAGATTATCTCAACCCGGTACGTAACCCATAATGTTAAACAATTCCGGCTGGAAAAGCCCGCTGGTTTTACCTTTACACCGGGGCAGGCAACAGAGCTATCCATAAATCAGGATGGCTGGAAGGATAAAAAGAACCCCTTCACCTTTACCTGCCTTACTGATGACCCATACCTCGAGTTCACCATAAAAATATACCCCGATAGCGACGAAGGCGTAACCAACCAGTTGAGCAAATTAGCTGTTGGTGATGAATTGATCCTGCGTGATGCCTGGGGTGCTATAGAATACAAGGGCCCGGGTTACTTTATTGCCGGCGGTGCTGGTATTACCCCCTTTATAGCCATTTTAAGGCATTTAAATAAAGAGGGGAAGCTTACAGGCAACAAGTTATTTTTCAGTAACAAAACAGATGAGGATATTATTTTGGCCGATGAACTCAAAAGCATGCTTGGCCCCGATGCGCTGTTTTTAATAAGCGCCCAAAAGGATAGCATTCACGATACCCGCCGCATCAACGAAGCCTTTTTAAAAGCTGAAGTAAGCGATTTTACCAAACACTTCTACATCTGCGGTCCCGACCCAATGGTGGAAGCCATTAACGTTATTTTAACCGGCCTGGGTGCAAGTGCAGATTCGGTTGTGTTTGAGCGGTAGGGGCGGCAATAACATCGCCACAAATAATATCGGTTTGTTGTGAAAATAACCTACTTTTGGCGCACTTTATCACATGGTTAGGTTATTTATGCGGTCGTTTATTTCTGCTTGGTTTTCAGCTGTATTACTGGTTGTTTTATTKATATTTAATACACAGTACATATATGCCCAGGCGCCGTCAATAAAGTATACAACTCCGCATGTTTATGTAATTAACAAGCCCATAACGCCTTTGGCACCTGCAAATACAGGCGGCGCAGTCCCTGCAGTAGCTTATGGTCTGGTAAGTACCCTGGCCGAAAGGGGGGGATCTGGTTCCAATAACGGCTCCATATCAATAACTCCTCTTAACGTCACCAAGGATGTGGCTGTCGATGCACTTGGCAATATTTATTTAGTAGGAGATAGTAGAATTTGGAAAATTACCCCGGCAGGTAAATTAGTACCTGTTGCTGGCGTTAACGGCGCTGGTTTTGTGGATGGGGTAGGCACGGATGTTGGATTTAATAATCCATGGAGAATAGCTGTTGACGTTTCGAACAATGTTTATGTTTGTGATAATTATAATAATGCGATAAGAAAAATTACCCCGGAGGGATCCGTAACTACGGTCGCCGGGCACCGTATTCCTGGCTTTTTGGACGGCAGAGGTGTGGCTGCTGCTTTTTATACCCCGTGTGGAATTACTGTTGATGCCAATGGAATTGTTTATGTGGTAGATCAGTATAATTTTAGTATTCGTAAAATTGATCAGTCGGGGCTTGTCACAACGTTGGCCGGTACGGGATTTTTCGGGCCAAAAGATGGCCAAGGGAAGGCTGCATCATTTAGTGAGATGTATGATATTGCCGTAGATGCAGCCGGCAACTTATATGTTGCTGATGGTGGAAATTGTAAAATAAGAAAGATTACCCCAGCCGGTTTGGTTACTACTTTTGCTGGCAAAGGTTCGCCGGGCTTTGCTGATGGGGTTGGCAAAGCTGCTGTATTTGAGTTTCCAACCGGTATAGTTATTGATAAAATTGGTAATCTATACGTTGCTGATGGTTACTTCAATCAGCGTATCAGAAAAATAACGCCGACGGGGGTGGTTACTACCCTAGCCGGAAATGGAAACATCGGGTTCAATAACGGTATTGGTACCGAAGCAACTTTTTCAGATCCTATAGGTATAGGTATTGACAATGCCGGATATGTATATGTTGCTGATTATGGAAATCATGCATTTAGAAAGATAAGCATATGGGGATATGCCATTGATAAAGCCTTGCCGGCCGGTCTTAGTTTCGACGGCAGAACTGGAGTCGTTTCCGGCAGTTCCACCCAACTTTCGCCGGCAACAGACTACATTGTAACAGCCTATAATGGTGATGGTAGCAGTAGTACTGTTGTAAATATTGAGGTAGCACTGAGCATTGTGCAAAAACCATCGGTAATTACCTTCCCCCCTCCGGTAAAAATTAAAATTGATGCTGATAATATTTTACATCCCGAGGCTACCAGTACCAATAACGAAACCCCAATAACTTATACCAGCAGTAATCCAGCGGTTGCTTATTTAGGGGCAGACGGACAGATTCATGTAATTGCACCGGGAATTACAATTATTACAGCAAACCAGCAAGGTAACGAGAATTATAGTGATGCCGCCCCTGTATCGGTGCCCTATACTATAACTCAGGACCAGGTTATCGTGTTTCCGGCTATAGCCATTAAAAAGGTATGTGATGCTGATTTTTTTGCTGGTGCTGTAAGCTCAAATTCAACTATTCCACTTACCTATATTAGTAGTAATCCTGCTGTTGCTACCGTTTCACAAGTAGGGGATATTCATATTGCGGGCCCTGGTAGTGCTACTATCACTGTTTCGCAAGGTGGGAGTAATTTATATAATGAAGCTTTACCGGTTTCGCAAACGTTAACGGTAAACCCTCTGATAACGCCATCGGTAAAAATCAGCCCCGATTTTTATAGTAGTTGCGATGGGCTATTGCTAGCCTATACCGCAACGCCCACAAACGGCGGCAATAACCCAACTTATCAATGGAGGCTGAACGGTAATAACAGCGGCGATAACAGTGCGGTTTACACCAGTACCACCTTAAAAACCGGCGACGTGATTACCTGTATAGTTACCAATAATGATCAATGTACGCCGGTTTCATCGCCGGTATCAAACCCGGGTTCGCTCAGTGCCGATCCTAATGTTACTACAGAGTTGGTTATCACATCATCGGCAACAACGGTTGATATAGGTACACCTATCACCTTTAAGGCAACGGCGTCTGCCAATGTTCCGATTGTACCGGCATATACCTGGATGGTGAATGGGCAAATAGCAGGCACCAACAGTGACACTTTTACTTCTAACACCTTATCAGATGGCGATGTGGTTACCTGTGGTATTCTTATTGAAGGCAAATGTATTGTTAACCCATCGGTTACATCCAATAGCATAACCGTTTCTGTATTAATACCCGTAAAAATAATTGTACCTAATGCCTTTACCCCAAACGGCGATGGAAGTAACGATACCTGGAATATTGCAGCATTACTATCTTATCCTAATTGCACGGTAAGTATCTACAATCGCTATGGCGCGGCTGTTTATCAATCTAAAGGGTACCAATACCCCTGGGATGGAAGAATGAACGGTAAGCAACTACCAGCCGGCACCTATTATTACATTATAGACACCCAAAAGGATAACCAAAAGCTGTCGGGGCCGGTAACTATATTGAGGTAGTTGTTAATTGCCACTGTCCCGCGGTAACGGACACCTGCGGACGGACGGACACCCCCAATCTAAAATAAATCCGAAATCGAAATTCCGAAATCCGAAATACTCTTCTAATTTTACGGCATGAGTATCCGGGTAGAAGCATTGACAAAAGTTTACGGCGATCAAAAAGCAGTTGATGGTATTAGTTTTACTGCCGGGCCCGGCGTGCTGGGTTTCCTGGGGCCAAATGGCGCGGGTAAATCAACCACCATGAAGATACTTACCTGCTTTATACCACAAACATCGGGTACGGCATCTGTATGTGGGTTTGATGTAGTGAGCCAGTCGCTTGATGTACGCAGGCATATTGGCTACCTGCCAGAGAGTAACCCGCTTTACCTGGATATGTATGTAAAAGAGTCGATGGCGTTTATTGCAGGCATCCATAAAATGCAGGAGCCCGAAAAACGCATAGCCGAAGTTATTGAGCAAACCGGCCTGGGGCCCGAGCAGCATAAAAAAATAGGGCAGCTATCTAAAGGCTATCGCCAGCGTGTGGGGCTTGCCCAGGCAATTCTGCACAATCCCGATGTGCTGATACTGGATGAACCCACATCCGGCCTGGATCCTAATCAGCTTATCGGCATTCGCCAGTTAATTACCGATCTGGGTAAAACCAAAACCATTATCCTATCTACCCATATCATGCAGGAAGTTGAAGCTGTATGCGATAAAGTGATCATTATTAACAAGGGAAAAATAGTAGCCGATGATACCCTGAAAGGCTTGCTGGGTAAAAATAATAAAAGTACGCTTGAAGGTATTTTTATTAGTCTTACCAATTGATAAATGAATTTAATCAGCTAAGTTTGCGCCACTTAACCTTATTATAATCATATGAAAAAAAACTTACTTGCATTAGTTGTTTTATTATGCGCTGTAGTTAGCGCCAACGCCCAATCTTTTGGAGGCGATGCAGACCGTACACCCAGATTAAGCGCTGGTTTTGGAGCCGGTGGCACAATAGGATCACACTCCGGCGATTATCCCGCAGCGGGCAGTGTAGATGTAAAGCTTGAATTTCCTATAGCATCAAGCCCGGTAAGTATCACCGCTTCGGCAGCTTATACTTTTTTTGTATCAAAAGATGGTTACTATTTTGGCTACAATAGCAATGAAGGTAATTATAGCAGCGGTTCACTGGCATCATTTGCTCCCGTTATGCTGGGTGCCCGTGTATACGCCGGTAAACTGTTTTTTGAAGGTGCAGCCGGCGCTTCCTTTAACCTTAACTCCAACCACAGCGATTATACCAGCAAAACTGTTGCATTGGTTCTTTCGCCAAGCATAGGGTATGGTTTCAGGTTTGGCTCGTCTCAAAAATTTGGTTTAGATCTTAGCCTGGCCTATGAAACCCGTTTGGAAAGCAACAAAAGTATTATTTTATATAACGATGGCATGGGTAACTCCTACACTGCGGGTGGTTATGGTAATTACAACCAGATTGCTTGCCATGTGGCTTTTAGCCTTGGTTTGTAACCAAATTAAAAAAGTATTGATGAACCCTGGTATTACATACCGGGGTTTTTTATTAAATATTTACAAGGCACATATTATTTTACCCGGTTTGTTGCATTTGTAAACTTGTTAACGTAAAGATTTTAAAAGCCTTAACCATGAATAACCTTATCACTTATATGAAGAAATTATTGCTTGCAATGGCAATTTTAACTGGCTTTGCAGTTGATGCCCATGCGCAAACAAACTACAACACACAGCCACGCGTTAGCGCTGGTTTTATATATGGAGGAGCATTAGGCGCTGCCGCCGACAACTATACCTACGCCAGCGGATTTTTAGTAAAGTATGAATTACCTGTTAAATCTATTCCACTAAGCCTTACGCTTACATCAGGGTACAGCTTTTTTATTCCCCAAACAAGGTTCTACTCTTACATTAATCCTGGCAATGGTGGTGGTACGCATGTTAGTTATTCGGCCGCTGCCTTTGTTCCGTTAGAAATAGGTGCAAGGGTTTATGTAGCCAACAAGCTATACTTTGAGGGTAATATCGGGGCATCACTAAATGTAAACTCACCCCATGAGTATTATACCGATAAAACGGTTGCGTTACTGGTTTCGCCTAACCTGGGGTATTCTTTTCGCTTTGGCTCATCGGGTAAAGCAGGCTTAGATTTAAGTTTAGGCTACGAAAATCGTTTCGAGAGCGCGAGCTTAAATTATTACCAGGGCAATTATGGCAGGCTTGCATTAAGCGCTGCATTTAGTTTGGGGTTGTAATTTCATTAAACCTAAATACCAGGGCTCCGGGCATTTTCCGGGGCTTTTTTTATTGCGATGATTTTTTATTGCGATAAAAACGGTTAGGTTGATACCAGCACCTTCCTGATGATATTTTAGTAAAACTAAAGGCGTCAAAGACCACTTTGAGAAAGGGAAAGTCAGCCCACTAAATAATTTATGAAAATAATTAATATCCTGTAATACAGATCATTGTAATCAGATGTAATTATCACTACATTTATCTACTATTACAATCTGCTATTTCATTTTATAGCTAATAATCCCGGTTTTGATGATAAGTTTAAAGCCTGGAAAATGTTGCCAGGCCTTTAAATAACCTAAAAATAAAATATCATGAAAACATTATTAATTGTATTAGCAAGCATTAATGGTTTGATGTCATTATGCAGCTGCAGTAAACAAATCCATTCCCATAAACAGGTTATGGTAAGCTACCACACCAAAGATGATGTTATGAAACAATTTGGCGTTCCCGACGAAAAACGAGAAGCAAACCATCTTACCGAATGGCTTTACAATTGTGATACTTCATCCAACCTTTATCATTCACAAACAAAAGTGGGAATCGATGGAACATATAATACCGTTTACGGCAGTTTAAATCATAATACGGTAACTACTGATAAATTTACACCCTTTAACAAATACGTAAAATTCACCTTTGATGAGCAGGGTAAGGTTGTAAATTGGGATTCAGATCATGTAAATTTTGAGGAGCGAAAAAAGAAACCCGGCGCTACAATAGCATTGGTAGTGGGTTGTGTAGCGGCGGCAACTCTTTTTGTTGTTAGTTTGGTTGCTGTAAATGATTTTAGTAATTGGGGATATTAAGTTTTATTAAAAAAAATAAAGTAAATATCCTTGCATGAGGTCCCGGTATTATTTAGCGGGACTTTTTTGTTATGGCGATTTTTAAGTTTTATAATTCAAAAGTACACCTTTGCTTTAGTGTATTATTGTTGTAATTTCGGCGTTTCAGCATAAATATACGGCAGTGCTTAGCATCTTAAAAAAAGAAATAATATCATACCTCAGTTCGCTGGTAGCCTATGTAACCATTGGCGTATTTTTATTGGTGCTGGGTTTATTCCTGTGGGTGTTTCCAGATTCCAGCATCCTGGATTATGGCTATGCCGGGCTCGAAAGCCTTTTCAGTACCGCTCCATACCTGTTCATGTTCCTGATACCGGCTATTACCATGAGGTCCTTAGCTGAGGAACGTAAGGAGGGTACTTTCGAGTTGCTGTTTACACGCCCCTTAAAAGATTGGGAAATAGTGCTGGGCAAATACTTTGCCTGCCTGCTTATTGTACTTTTTGCGCTGCTGCCTACATTGGTCTATTATTTTTCGGTAAGTACACTGGGCACTCCGCAGGGTAATATTGATAGTGGAGCAGTTATAGGATCATACATCGGCTTGTTTTTATTAGGCGCGGCATTTGCTGCTATTGGTCTGTTTGCCTCATCTATCACCAAAAATCAAATCATAGCTTTTACTGTAGCTGTTTTCCTGTGTTTCTTTTTCTATAGCGGTTTTGATTCTTTAAGTCAGCTATTATCACTGCAGGAGCTTGGTTTGCAGAGTTTGGGCATAACGCAGCATTACCAGTCTGTAAGCCGCGGTGTACTTGATACCCGCGACCTGGTTTATTTTATCCTGTTAGCGGGGATATTTACCTGGCTCACCTTATTTGTGCTTATAAAGCAGCGGCAAAAAGAATTGCGCGGTACAATCATGATCGGTCTGTTAGCGGTGTTTATTGCCCTGGGTGTACTATCGCAATATGCCTTTACCCGGATTGATTTTACTACCGAGAAGCGTTTTACCATATCATCAGTAAGCAGGCAGATCATGGATGGCCTGCCGAAGCCGGTAAAGGTTACTGTTTACCTGCAGGGCAATGGTTTGCCTGGCGGGATGAAACGCCTGCAAAATGCCACAAAGGATATGCTTAGTGATTTAAGCGCCTATAGTCATCATCGCCTGCAATTTGAATTTGTGGACCTAATTGCATCTATCAAAAACTTATCTCCCGATCAGCAAAAACAAACCTACGAGGATTTAGGAGCAAAAGGTGTGGTGGGACAAAAGCTAAGTTTTAAAACTGATGACGGCGTATCTGAAAAATTGATATTCCCGGAAGCTGTTGTAAAAACGGGCGACAAGGAAGTAGTAGTAAATTTAATACAAACCCGGATAGGTTCATCAGAAGAAGAACAATTAAATAATTCTATTCAGAATTTAGAATACGCCTTTTCATCGGCTATAAAAAAAGCGGTAAGCGGTGGCAAGCAACAAATTGGTTTTACCGAAGGGCATCATGAATTAACCGATCTGCAATTGAATGATGCTATGAAAGCTTTATCAGATGGGTTTGAGGTTGGCAGGCTAAACCTGGCAACTATTCCATTTAAAGCATTACAAAACATCAAGCTACTGGTGATCCCTAAACCCGACAGGAGATTTACCGAACTGGAGAAGTTTAAGCTCGACCAATATATTATGCGTGGTGGCCGTGTACTATGGACTATTGACCAGGTAAGTGCCGAACTGGATAGCCTGCGCGGGCATGGCGGCGAGCAACTGGCCTTTGCAAAACAATTGAATCTTGATGATCAGCTTTTCAGGTACGGGGTACGGATCAATTATGACCTTATAGCAGATATGAACTGTTCGCCAATACCGGTAAGTACCGGTAATGTTGGTGGGCAGGCACAGATCCAGATGCTGCCCTGGTTATTTAACCCCTTGTTTATGCCGGTTTCAAAGCATCCCATAGTAAAAAACCTGGATGCTATTCACAGTGAATTTGTAAGCACAATTGATCTGCTCGAAACCAAAGACATTAAGAAAACAATCCTGTTAACATCATCTCCTTATAATAAAAAGATGAGTGCGCCCCATGTGCTGTCCTTACAGGCGCTGGAGCAGGAACCAAATCCTAAGGATTTTCAAAGTACACCAAAAACTGTTGGTGTGCTTTTGGAAGGTAAATTTATATCAAACTGGCGCAATCGCCCATTACCTGATAGTTTAAAGGAGCAGGTGAGTATACTGCCAGAAAGCAAGCCCACAAAGATGGTAGTGATAAGCGATGGCGATATTTTAAAGAACCAGGTAGGAGGGGATGGCTCGCCTTTTCCGTTGGGATATGACCGTTATACACAACAAACCTACGGCAATAGAAATTTGCTGCTCAATATTGCCGATTATATGACCGACGATTCTGGCCTTATTGCGCTGCGTACCAAAGAGATAAAGATTCGCCTGCTGAACAGGGCACGTATCCGTAACGAAAAATTGTACTGGCAACTGGTAAATACAGCAGGCCCACTTGCTTTAGTGTTAATATGTGCTATTTTTCAACATTATATCCGCAAGCGAAAGTATGCCCATTAAATTTTATATTTTTGATAGATTAATTAGACCCATATGAGATTTATTGTTTCTACCACAACCTTACTCAAACAACTGCAAGCGGTAAGCGGCGCGTTAAGTAACAGCACCGTATTGCCTATATTGGAAAACTTTTTGTTTGAGATAAAGGAAGGAAACTTAACCATTTCTGCTACCGATCTGCAAACCAGCATGACCACCTCCTTAACTGTTGAAGCAAAAGAGAATGGCCGAATAGCTATACCATCGCGTATTTTGTTAGAGACCCTAAAATCATTACCAGAGCAGCCTGTAGCTTTCTCTGTTGATGATACTACCTTCGCCATTGAAATAAATGCCGGCGACGGTAAATACAAGCTGAGCGGCGAGAATGGTGAAGATTTTCCGAAAATACCTGTTGTTGAAAATGCATCATCAGTAAACTTACCTGCATCGGTTTTAGCCGAGGCGATTAATAAAACCATTTTCGCTGTAAGTAATGATGAATTGCGCCCTGCCATGACAGGCGTTTTTTGCCAGTTAAGCCAGCAACATCTAACATTTGTGGCTACTGATGCGCATAAGCTGGTACGTTACCGTCGTAAGGATGCTAAGGCTGCAAGTGCAACATCATTCATATTACCTAAAAAGGCATTAACGCTGCTTAAATCATCGTTACCAAGTGATGATGTAAATGTATCTGTGGAGTATAATTCAACCAGCGCATTCTTTAAGTTTGGTAATATCAACCTGGTTTGCCGTTTAATTGACGAGCGTTACCCTGATTATGAGGCTGTTATTCCACAAAATAACCCTAATAAATTAATAATAGACAGGCTTACTTTCCTGGGATCGTTAAACCGTGTGGCTATTTATGCCAACAAAACAACCCACCAGGTAAGGCTTAAAATTAACGGCAGCGAGCTGAACATATCATCAGAAGATATTGACTTTGCTAACGAAGCGCACGAGCGTTTAAGCTGCCAGTATGAGGGCGAAGACATGGAAATTGGCTTCAATGCACGTTTTTTAATAGAAATGTTGAAGAATTTAAGTTGCGAAGAAGTATCTTTGGAGATGTCAACACCTAATCGTGCGGGCTTATTGCTGCCACAGGGTGGTGATGAAAATGAAGATGTGCTGATGCTGGTTATGCCGGTTATGCTCAATAGTTATGCTTAAGTGTTAACTTAAATTATAAATCCAAAATCGAGTCCGGCTTTAAAAACCGGACTTTTTTGTTCGCCGGTGATAACAAAAATTACGGTAAACAGTTATATAGCTTATAATTAATATGGATACCAGGATAAAAGCTTTGTTTATGATTGTGGCTGTGGCATGTTGGGCATCCTGTAAAAAAAATAGCGATGCACCCACCGCAACAACCGCCACCCGGGTTAATCTGATAAACGCATCAAACAATAATATTAATTTTTATTTGAACGGCACCCGCATTAATAATACCACCACCTATTACCCCGGCGGAACATTGGGTTATGTTGCTGTTTTGGCCGGAGCGCAAAATTACTCGGTTAAGATTGGTGGTAGTTCGGTGCCGTCGTTTAGTAAATCGCTTAATTTTAGTAAAGATTCGGTTTACTCATTGTACGTATCGGGCACAACCGAAAATGATATATTTAAAACTGCCGATGTATTGGTTGCTGATACCAGTGGTTTGGCAAAAGTGCGGTTTGTAAATGCCTCACCCGATGCTGTCGCGCTTAATTTGAAATTTGAGGGTACATTAAACGAGGTGAAATTTACCGGCGTAAGTTATAAAACAACTACTCCTTACGTATTGGTTAAGGCAGGCATAGTTGATTTGGCTATTTATCAGTCATCGGTGCCGTTAACCCCGGTAGTACGGGATACGGTTACGCTTACAGCGGGGGGCATATATACCTATTATGGCTATGGCAGTATAAAAAATGCAGCAAGCTTTGGTACCGGCTTTATAACAAACAAATAAAAGTACATTAATGGTTAATCAAAATAAAAGCGGTTTATTGGTTTCATTATTTACGTTTGCCGTAGTAATTATGTTGCTTCCTTTTATAGCATCGTGCGGTAAATCAACTAACATATCGAACTCAAACACGCAGATACAGATCATCAATTTAAGCTCAGATGTGCAGCCATTAAATTTATATCAAAACTCTTTAAAGCAGGGTAATGGAGTCACTTATACTTATCCCACTAATTCTGGTTACTTTTTTTTGTCAACCATTACCCCTCCATTACAATTCAGAACAGCTACGGCGGCGGCATTAAATATTCCTTTTCAAATTGATACGGTATTAAGAGCCAACGCCAAATACACGCTTTTTTTGACAGGTTTCCTGAAAGATAGTACCATTAAAAATTCTTTACTATCATTAGATACCGCAACCCTGCCACCAATTGGAAGGGCTAAAGTGAGGTTTGTACACACATCACCCACATCGCCAACGCTTGATTTGCGGGCTAATGACACACTGGCATTTAGCAATCGGTCGTTTAATACCATTTCGCCATATATCAGTATACCTACAGGTAATTATAATTTTACCATAAACGTGCATAGCACCCCATCAAAAGTAGAATATACGCTAAAAAATGTGACGCTTTTGGATGGTCGTGCGTATACTATTTACACCCAGGGTATTGTGGGGCGTACAGATTCTGTTGCCTTTGGCGCAGCGGTTTTAACTAATAATTTATTGATAAAAGCTACCCAATAGTGGCAATTCTTTTTATATTTCTATTTTTGGGCAAAATTTAAAAAAGTGGAAGTAATAAAAAGTATCATCGATTTTATACTGCATATTGATAAGCACCTGGTACAAATAACCAGTGCATACCAGGGTTGGACGTACCTGATATTGTTTGCCATCATTTTTGCGGAAACCGGTTTTGTTGTTACTCCTTTTTTACCCGGCGACTCATTGTTGTTTGCAGCAGGCGCCCTTATAGCCGGCGAAAAATCGGGCCTGGATATTTATTTATTGACTATTATATTGATTGTAGCCGCGTTTGCCGGCAATACGGTGAATTATTTGTTGGGCAACTTTTTGGGCCCAAAAGTATTTAAGGAACACAATAAGATATTAAAGCTGGATTACTACTTAAAAACTAAGGCCTTTTTTGATAAGCATGGTGCAAAGGCTGTTATTTTTAGCCGGTTTATGCCTATCATCCGTACCATTGCTCCATTTGTGGCGGGTGTTGGCCGGATGCCGTTTTTAAAGTACAGCTTGTATAACATTGTTGGCGGGGCTTCATGGATAGTTGTTTTCTTGTTTGCGGGATTATGGTTGGGCAAGGTTCCGTTTTTTGAAAAGAATTTCTCACTGGTTGGCGTAGCCATCATCCTGATATCTATTATTCCGCCAATTTATGCAGCTGTAAAAAGCCGTACTGTTAAACGTAAAAGGCAAACAGCATAATATTAAACTTTATTAAAAAAAACCTACTCTTTTGCCGCTGTTGGTAAACGGGGTGGTGTTTTAATACTGATGGTAACCGAAGGGAGATCGGGCTGCCCGGCATCAACCCATGCCGAATACCAAAAACTACCAACCGAGAGGATTGACGCCCGCATTCGCCGTTCAACCATGCCTTTCAATATTTTTTGATAGGCCAGGGTATAGGCTGGCGAATAATCTTTGATCTCTTTTTTGCCATGCAGTACCATGCTGTATTTCTTATCAGCCGGGAAACTTCTGGTCAAAATTCTTTCAAAACGCAATACGGTATCCACACTTTTAAAGGATGTGCGGCAGATCCTGAAGGCCTCGGCCAGTGGATTTTCAATGTAATGCGCCTTCCCAACCTTTAAATTATACTTATCTCCGCAAAGCTCGGGTATACGGCTTTCCCATAAAGCATGTATGCCGGTTTGAGCGCTTAACTGGCCGTTATAGTTTTGGGTAAGATGCAGCGGCACATGAGCATCGGCAATGTAATGACCAAGGTTGGCTGATGTGTTGAGAATGGCGGTGGTATCATGAGCCTTAAACGCCCGCACCAGTTAATAATACTGGTATTGTATGGTCCATGGAACGGTGCCATACTTATCCAATGTATCTGCCGAATATTTGGCTGCCGCATCGGTCCATTTCTGGGGCATCGCCGCCCATGGGTGTTTGCCATAGTGGTCGGCATCAAAAAAATGTCTGGGGGCTTCTGTAGAATCAACGTAACGGCGTTTATCGGCGCTTACGGCATGCTCAACAATGTAGTTGATGTTGGCCTTGTAAAAAGGCGCCATGCCCTTGGGGAGGGTGTAAACGGCCATGCGGTTGATGCGATAATGGGCAAAGAAACCCCATGACGAGCAGAGTATAATTAAACCGATGCCTGATAAACCTAAAACGATACTCCGCTTCATGAAGTAAATATGGGTTTAAGTTTTGAGTTTTAGGGCAGAGGAACTATAATTTTCCTACATAAAGCTTGGTATCATAATTAATGGTGATCATATCATTTTGTTGGTGTTTATTAAAAAGATTTTTTAAGTGGGTCATCATTGATTCATACCCTGTTTCATCTTTTGCGGGCATATACGACGAAGAAAGTAACCGACCGGCCAATCCATCAAAATCAAATATCTGCTTGTTTTGAAATACTTCCAGTTTAACTGGTTCGGGAGCAAAAAAAGCACCGATATGTTCCTTATCAATATTACGATGGTCAACTTTAACATAATCCTTACCATGTTTTATAATGAGTTGATCATACTCTTTTTCAAAATCCGATGCTGTTTTTCGTTCATTCCATATCAGGGCTATAAAACCACCAGGCTTTAATATTCTTTTAAACTCAGTCCGTGTTTTTACAGCATCAAACCAATGGAACGCCTGCCCGGCTATAACCGCATCCAAACTGCCCGATTCGAGGCATGTATTTTCGGCAGTGCCATTTATCGCTTTAAATCCGGGAAAAAGATTCAACAGTTCTATTGATTTTTTCCTCATCTCCAGGTTGGGCTCAACGGCTATTACTTTATAGCCGGCAGTAAGGAATAGTGCTGTGGATATCCCCGTGCCTGCCCCGATATCCGCAATTAGTTTATCTCTGGTCAGAGCATAATTATCCTCCAAAAATTCAACAATTGTTTTGGGATAGTGGGGCCTGTACTTCACATAATCATCCACCCGATTACTGAACCTGGTTGTGCTGTTGCTTGTCATGTTGCGTTGGTTGACTATTGAAAAAAGCAGCATTAGGTTAAATTTGTTTTCAATAATTTAACCCGATGGGTTTAATAGTTCCCAAAACGAGCTAAGCAACTGAATTTAACTTAAAAACTAAAATTAAAAACAACTTGCATATTTAAATTTATCGCCCTATATTTGCAGTCCTTAAAATAAGTAGAAAAAGAATAACAAAGCTATACGATGGCAAATCATAAATCATCTTTAAAAAGAATCAGATCAAACGCTGCGAAGCGTCTGCGCAACAGGTACCAGGCTAAAACAACCAGGAACGCTATTAAAAAATTAAGAGGCACTACCAGCAAAGCTGATGCAAGCGCTCTATTAACTAAAGTGATCTCTATGCTGGACCGTTTAGCTAAAAAGAACGTTATTCACAAAAACAAAGCTTCAAACAATAAATCGAAGCTTACTAAATTTGTAAATACTTTAAGCTAACATTAGCTTCTAAAAATATTAAAAGGGATTTTACCATTGGTATCATCCCTTTTTTTGTTTGCAAGGTTTTTCATACTTTAATGCCGTGGAAAACTACGATAACAAGATCGGTATAAAATCATGGGCCGAAGAAGATCGCCCGCGCGAAAAACTGAGCGGACAGGGTAGACGGGCCTTAACCGATGCCGAACTGATTGCCATCCTCATAGGCTCGGGCAGCCGAAACGAAACTGCTGTTGAGCTCAGCAAGCGCATCCTGCACCATTACGAGAATGATTTGAATAAGCTGGGCAAAGCCTCCATTAGCGAATTATCTAAATTTAAAGGAATAGGAGAGGCCAAAGCCATATCCATTATTGCCGCATTGGAGATCGGCCGCAGGCGTAACGACAGCGAAACTAAAGCGGTAGATACCATTGGCAGTAGCCGCGATGCTTATAATATCATGCGCCGGCACCTGGTGGATCTGAATCACGAAGAGTTCTGGATCATCTTACTGGGCCGCTCGCAAAAAGTGTTAGGCCGAGAACTCATCAGCAAGGGGGGCTTAGCTGCCACGATATGTGATCCTAAAATTATTTTTCACGCCGCCTTACAGCACCAGGCCAGTGGTATTATATTGGTACATAACCATCCATCGGGCAATTTAAAGCCCAGCCAGGAAGATCTTACACTCACCAAAAAATTGATTGCAGCCGGCAGGGTGCTTGATATCAGCATCTTTGATCACCTCATTATCACCGACAATGGCTTTACCAGTTTGGCCGATGCCGATTTGATGTGAGGGCGGATGTGCAGATTTCAGATTGCAAATGTGCAGATGGTTTGATTCGATATTAGCTAAAAATTTACTCCAAAAAATGAAATTCAATCTGATAAATAAATTTTTCAAAGGAAACCAGGATGGATCTTTTGAACTTCCGGATGGTTTTGCGGCTGATGAAAAGCAGAAAGAGCTCATTAAGGAAATTTCGTTAATGAAACCTGAAAAGAGAATGGGAAAAGTTATTTTCTATGGTGACTCTGCCGATCCGCAATATTACCCGCTCATAAAATGGACCTTACTTTACGATAGTGATATCAGTGTTAAGTTTTCGGCTTTGAAAAGAATTCACTTATTTAAGGCTGATCCAGATGTTGTTAAAACCCTGGAATTATTGGGCCAACAAGGTAATAGTAAGAATCTTGAACCTTATTATTCAATGGCAATGAGCAGAGTAGGAATAATTTCAAAAGAGGAATTTGAAAAACGGATAAATCAATAAAGTTAATCTTCATTTGCGTAATGTGCTAAAACTTCATCTGCACATCTGAAATCTGCATATCAGCACATCACTATTCACCCTAAATTGTATCTTTGCCGATTATCATTTCTGAATAATGAAGATATCGTATAACTGGCTTAAAGAATTTATTGATACCGATAAAAATCCCCAGGAAATTTCAATCATCCTTACCGGTACCGGTTTGGAGGTAGAAAGCCTGGAAAAAGTGCAACCCATCCCCGGCGGATTAGAAGGCCTGGTGATAGGTTTTGTAAAAGAGTGTGTTCAACACCCCAATGCTGACAGGCTACGGATCACCAAAGTTGATGTAGGTGGCCCTGAAGACCTCCAAATTGTTTGCGGAGCTGCTAATGTGGCTGCCGGGCAAAAAGTGGTTGTAGCTACTGTGGGCACTACTGTATACCCAACTGCAGGTGAACCATTCAAGATCAATAAATCAAAGATCCGCGGTGAGGTATCTGAAGGAATGATCTGCGCCGAGGATGAGATAGGCCTGGGAACCGATCATGCCGGTATCATGGTGCTTGATGCTGATGCTGTAGTTGGCACATTAGCAAAAAACTACTTCAAGCTACATGACGACTTTATGTACGAAATAGGCTTAACGCCTAACCGTGCGGATGCGACATCGCATTTAGGTACAGCCCGTGATATTGCCGCGTTTTTAAAGATCGGCATAAAAAAACCTGATGTGAGCGAGTTTAAGGTTGATAATACCAGCCGGACTATTGAGGTTGTGGTGGAGAACGAGCAGGCAAGTCCGCGGTATTCTGGTTTAACAATTAGTGGTGTTGAGGTTAAGGAATCGCCAAAATGGTTAAAAGAGAGGCTGGCTGTTATCGGCATCCGTTCTATCAATAATATTGTGGATGTTACCAACTATGTGCTGCATGAACTTGGGCAGCCATTGCATGCTTTTGATGCCGATGAGATAAAAGGGGATAAGGTACTGGTTAAAAACTACGCCGAAGGAACTGTTTTTAAAACGCTGGACGACGTTGATCGCAAATTATCAGAGAACGATTTGATGATTGGTAATGCCGAAGAGCCAATGTGTATTGCCGGTGTTTTTGGCGGCGCGCAATCCGGGGTTAAATCGACTACTAAAAATATATTCCTGGAGAGTGCTTATTTCAATTCGGTATCGGTACGTAAAACATCTAAACGCCATGGTTTAAAAACCGACGCATCATTTAGGTTTGAGCGTGGTACAGATCCGGATATGACTGTTTTTGCTTTGAAGCGTGCGGCGTTGTTAATACAGCAGGTTGCAGGTGGTAAGGTATCGTCACAAATTTCTGATCATTATCCTGCTCCGGTTGCACCTTTTGCTTTCGATGTTACTTATAAAAATATTGATAGGCTAATTGGCCAGGAAATTACACATGGCGAGATCAAGGCGATCATCGAGGCGCTTGATATCAGGATAGTGAATGAAACTGCGGATTCGCTGTCGTTACAAGTGCCCCCATATCGTGTTGATGTAACCAGGGAGGTTGATATTGTTGAAGAGCTCCTGCGGATTTATGGCTACAACAATATTCATATACCTACACAGATCAGGGCTTCGTTGAACACTTCGCAAAAGGCGGAGAAGGATACCGTTCAAAACCAGATTTCGGATTTATTGACAGCTAATGGCTTTAACGAGATCTTATCTAATTCGTTAACAAAGTCTGCCTATTCAGATAATCTGGATGTTGCTGTAAAGATTTTGAACCCCTTAAGCAGCGATCTGGACGTAATGCGCCAAACCCTACTGTATTCTGGTTTGGAAGCCATTGCTTATAATCAAAACCGCCGCAGTGCCGATTTGAAGTTTTACGAATTTGGTAAAGTGTACAGCGTGAAGGATGATAAATACAGCGAGGTTCAGCGTTTTTCTATTTTCATTACGGGTGCAGATGTGGCCGAGCAATGGAATCAAAAGCAAAAGCCCGTTTCATTTTACAACCTGAAAGCTATTGTTGACGGTATTTTGAAAAGGTTAAGCATTACCGATTTTGTTGTTGAAGATGCTACCTGCAGTAAACTGGCTTTCGGGCTGCAATACATGTTAAATGGAAAGCAGCTGGTGAAGTTTGGTACCGCAGGCGCAAACGCGCTGAAAAAGGTAGACGTAGACAAAGAAGTATTTTATGCTGACTTTAACTTCGATATGGTATTGGCAGCGGTACGTAAAAACGTAATAGTTTACCAGGAGGTTTCTAAATTCCCGGCCGTTCGTCGTGACTTGTCTATGTTGGTTGATAAAGCTGTTTCATTTGGCCAGCTTAAACAAATAGCGCAGCGAACAGAACGCAAGCTATTGCAGGAAGTTAGTGTATTTGATGTTTACCAGGGCGATAAATTGCCGGCGGGTAAAAAATCATATGCGCTAAGCTTTATTATACAGGACAGCGAAAAAACGCTTACCGATAAAGCCATTGATTCCATAATGCAGAAATTAATTTATAATTTAGGAAAAGAAGCAGGAGCGGAGATTAGGAAGTAATTATTGAATTATTGAGTTAGTGAATTAGTGATTTTTCGCTTTTTTATTAAGTCGGTAAATAAATTGAATAATTCCGAAATTTAGTAAATCAATAATTAAAAATGCCTTCAGTAGCAGAACAGTTAAATAAGATAGTTGAGAAAACCGAAAGGTTAATTGAGCTCTGCGCTGCTCTGCAGGAGGAAAATGATTTGTTGAAACTGGAGAGTGAGGCCCTTACTGTTGCACTTGATGCAAGCAAAAATAAGACGAAAGACCTGGAAGAAAAGCTTCGTGTATTGAAACTTGCAAAATCATTTTCAGAAACAAATGAAAAAAGTGTTGACATTAAGCAAAAAATTAACGACTTTGTGCAAGAAATAGATAAGTGTATTGTATTATTGAAAAAATAGTACAAAAAGTGAAAAGCTCAATGGGAGAAATCTCAATAAAAATAAATATTGCTGACAGAGTTTACCCCTTAAAGGTGAACATGGAAGAAGAAGAGATAATACGCAGAGCGGCCAAACTAATTAACGACCGGATAAAAGAATATCAGGAAAATTATGCGGTGAGGGATAAGCAGGATCTGCTTTCGATGTGTGTGCTGCATTACGCAACATCATCATTAAAAGCCGAGAAGAAGGTTAACGTTGAGGATACTGACGTTGCTGAAAGGGTTTACAAGTTGGACCACATGCTGGACGAATTTTTTTCGAAGTAATAAACGTTCTTTAAATATATACAGAGCACATTTAAGATTTAACCGCAGTTAAATTTTGGGTTTCACTATTAAAAACTTAACGCTTCAATATGAGCGGATCAAAGAGGCATGCGTTACTATATGTACTAACGTAACCCATGATTCCAATATCCGAAATGAAGTTTTTAAATACATGATACTCGAAAATTAGTTGCGGTTTTTTTATATACATACATACCAATAAAACCTAAAATGGACATATTACTATACGGAATAATCGGGCTTTTACTCGGTACCTTTGCTGGTATCGGTATTGGCCGCTTCCTCTTACGGAAGCTTTTTAAAGACCAGGAGACATCGGCACAAAATAAAGTGAAAAAGATTTTGAAAGATGCCGAAAACAATGCCGAGATCCTGAAGAAAAATAAGTTACTGGAAGCCAAAGAGAAGTTTTTACAAATGAAAGCTGAGCATGAGCAGGAAGTAACCAACAAAAACAACAACATTAATCAACGTGAAAATGGTGTTAAACAAAAGGAGCAATCATTAAACCAGCGCCTGGAGAACATGAACCGCAAGGAGAATGAGCTGGATAATACGCGCAAAAACCTGGAGAAACAAACCGAAATTGTTGTTAAAAAACAAGAGGAAGTTGAAGTTTTGAAAAACTCACACGTACAGCAATTGGAAACCATCGCAGGTTTATCTGCCGATGATGCCAAGAACCAATTGGTTGATACTTTACGTGAAGAAGCCCGCTCAAAAGCCATGATCCAGATTAAGGATATTGTTGACGAGGCTAAACTTACCGCTACCAAAGAGGCTAAAAAGATAGTTATCCAAACTATCCAGCGTACTGCTACCGAGAGTGCTATTGAGAACACAGTTTCTATTTTTAATATAGAGAATGATGAGATCAAAGGCCGTATCATCGGTCGCGAAGGTCGCAACATACGGGCTTTAGAGGCTGCAACCGGGATTGAAATCATTGTTGATGATACCCCTGAGGCGATCATTCTTTCGGGATTTGACCCTGTAAGGCGCGAAATTGCAAGGCTTGCCATGCACCGTTTGGTAACCGACGGCCGTATTCACCCTGCCCGTATTGAGGAGGTGGTTGCTAAAACTAAGAAGCAAATTGAAGAAGAAATTGTAGAAATAGGCGAGCGTACCGTAATTGACCTGGGTATTCATGGTTTACACCCCGAGCTGATCCGTATGGTTGGCCGTATGCGTTACCGCTCATCTTACGGGCAAAATCTGTTACAGCACTCACGCGAGGTAGCCAACTTCTGCGCTACTATGGCTGCCGAATTGGGACTTAACGTGAAGATGGCAAAACGTGCCGGCTTATTACATGATATTGGTAAAGTGCCTGATGATAACCCCGAACTGCCACACGCTATTTTGGGTATGCAATTAGCCGAAAAATATAAAGAGCATCCAGAGGTTTGTAACGCGATTGGTGCTCACCATGATGAGATCGAAATGACCTCGATGTTATCGCCGATAATTCAGGCTTGTGATGCTATCTCAGGTGCCCGTCCGGGTGCCCGCCGCGAGGTTGTTGAAAGCTACATTAAACGCTTGAAAGAACTGGAAGAGCTGGCTATGTCATATCCTGGTGTGGAGAAAACTTTTGCGATACAGGCTGGCCGTGAATTGCGGGTTGTGGTTGAAAGCGAAAAGATTAGCGATGCTCAATCAGAAGTATTGGCTGCCGATATATCAAACCGTATTCAAACAGAAATGACCTATCCGGGCCAGATAAAGGTTACCGTGATCAGGGAAACCAGGTCTGTAGCCTTCGCAAAATAATTAGCGAAAAAAAATTAATGCAAACCCTTTCGGCTATTAGCCGGAAGGGTTTTATATTTACAGTAAAATGGCTTCAAGTAAAACATCAAACAACAAAAAAAGTGACATGCCGGGGAAAACAACGGATGCTGATGGCACCCGTGCGGTTGATGTTTATTTTGCCAAATATGCCGAGAGTCACCAAAACTCAACAAATGAGTTGATTCATTTTATTTGTATCCCGCTTATTGTATTTAGCCTGCTTGGATTAGTATGGTCTATTCCGTTCCCTAATCTTAGCTTTTTAGGGGCCTACAATGGGGTGTTTAACTGGGCATCGTTTTTAATAGCTTTTAGCATTTACTATTATCTTAAGCTATCACCCATGTTATCGTACCTGATGCTATTTATATTGTTTGGCTTTAGTTACGCTATCATTGGGATAGAGCATTGGCACAAAACAGGTGGCCCTGCACTGTGGCAGGTGAGTTTGATCATTTTCCTGGTATCATGGGTTGGGCAATTTATAGGGCACAAAATTGAAGGGAAGAAACCGTCTTTCCTTGATGATATTAAATTTTTGCTCATCGGCCCCATATACCTGCTTCACCTGGTACTTAAAAAGCTTTCTATTAAGTATTAGATTAAAGCGAAAATCCTCATCCTCATGAGGATTTTAAAAGACGACTAATCTTGTAAATCAGGCGCTAAACTATTTACTCCGCGAAATAGTGATGCAAACCTGCTTGCCATTTGGTTAAACAAACCTTCATCAACGCAATACCTGATATTGCCTTTATGCCCGGCAACTTTTATTATTCCCAGGGTTTTTAATTCAGCAATATGCTTGTTAATTGTTTCATGGTTAAATGGAATAGTGTGGAAATTTTCTTTCGTTATTGAATTGCCATTGGTTATTATAAGGCGGATGATTGCCACCCGTACAGGTAGTGCTAAAGCTTTGGCAAAGTTGGCAAGTTCGTTATCAGTGTTTGAAAATTTAGAATCAATAAAAGGCATAATTATTCAACGATGTTAATGAAAATTGGTGCTGCGACAAATGAACTTATAACGCAAATTCGTCGCGATTAAAATAAATGGTTAATGAAGGGGGCTTTATGAGCAATTGTCACTAAAAAAACATGCTAGGTCCCTGCTGAAGGTTTCTACAATCAATAAATGAAAGTTTTCTAAATTTTCAAATTTTCCAGGTACGGATGAGGGAAAAGATATTGTCTGAATAAATAGTCTTAAAATTCCGGAAGAAGTTTTTTGTAATAGACTGGTTTTGGGCAAAAAATAAGCGCGTTTGAGCAAATCTAAGAAAGGGTGTGGCAAAAAGGATAAGGTTTTTACCGGAAATTACTCTTGGCCGCGATAAAAGAACAAAAGGGACCGATTTATTACCATCGTAATGGGAAATTGTACTGTGGTAAATTTTGGCGCCGCTTTTATTTAAAATGGAATATGCTTGTTTGTTGCTTGTATTGTGGTCTTTTGCACACCTTGTAACATAAACGCATGAAAAAAAGAGGTATAACACCGCTATAAATAAAGATAAAATCTTTTTGCTTACAGTGGCTGTGTTCATATTATACCGCAGGATGGATTTAAAATGCCAAATGTATGCGCCTGATATTAGCCCCGGGTTAATAAATGATTAACATAACATCACTGAGAAGTAGTATTTGTTAGATATGAGGAAATTATCGCTCAAATATGCTGTGGAGGTGTAATTTGTAATTTTGCTAATGCTCTTTTGTTGCGACTTAGCTAACCGGATTATTGATTGCATTAAGCATATCTTCAAACGCTTCGGTATATTCATTCCAACGTTGCTGGTTTACATCATATAATGATTTTTTGCCATCAATGGTAAATGTAATGAGATGTGCGTCTAATAATTCCTTTAAGTGATGAGATACTGTTGGCTGCGCGAGAGGCAATATTTCAACTATCTCGCCACAGGTAAGATGAGGGTGTTGCGCCAAAATACGTAATATAGCTATCCTTGCAGGATGAGAAAGCGCTTTCGCTATCATTGATATATCCTGATCTATTAAGGAAAATTCAGCTTTTTTGTGATTAGCCATATTAAAATTGTGCTGCAAAGATATAATTGAAACCAAACAGTGGATGCATTTAACTTAAATCTTCATCTAATCTTCATTTATCTGCAATCTAAATTCAATATAAATTTAATATCTAAGATATTCGATTTGATAATTTTGAGTTAACATGAAATTAATACGCCCCGGGTAGTTTTGCAGCTGATTAAAATTAGCACGTGAAAAAATTACTCATCCTTTCGTTAATATTTACTTTTTATACCAGTTTACTATTTGCGCAGGGAACTGGCAAAATTGCCGGTAAAGTAATAGACCAAAAAACAAGCGAAACTCTTATTGGTGCATCTATTGGCATCCAAGGCTCAACTAACGGTGCATCTACCAATGTTGACGGCCACTATATATTAGCAGCGCTTCAGCCCGGTAAGTACATTATCATTGTACGGTATATAGGTTATCAAAGCAAATCGATATCCGATGTTGAGGTGAAAGCCGGAGTTGTAACTAATCTTGATGTGGCCTTGCAGGAAGCCACTACCCAGGCGCTTAAAGAGGTTGTTGTAAAGGCCACCTTTCGCCAGGCTTCTGTTGCCTCGTTATATGCGGTTCAAAAAAACAGCGCATCTATATCGGATGGTATATCATCGGAAACTATCAGGAAATCACCAGACAGGAGTACGGCCGATGTGTTAAAAAGGGTAAGCGGAGCAACCATACAGGATAACAAGTTTGTTGTTATCAGAGGATTAAGTGACCGATATAATACAGCACTGCTGGATGGAGCTCAACTACCCAGTACAGAGCCTAACAGAAAAGCATTCTCATTCGATATTGTACCTTCTAATCTTGTAGAAAATATCGTCATCAGTAAAACCGGAACTCCTGATTTGCCTGCTGATTTTACAGGTGGTGCGATTCAAATCACCACTAAAGACCTTCCTGATCAGAATTTTGTTACACTGGGAATTGGCGGCGGTTACAATACCGCGTCTACTTTTAAGGATTTTAAAAGTGGAACAAGGAACGCTACTGATTACTTGGGATTTGATAATGGCGACAAAAGTTTAGCTGCTGGTTTTCCTTCATCCACCAGGATAATAAATGGCCTTACAACAGAACAGAATATATCGGCCCTTAAAAAATTACCACAGGATTGGAATATCTATAATAATAAAGCCTTGCCTACTCAAAACTACCAGTTTACTATTGGCAGGGTAAAAAACTTTGAAAAAAGCGGAAACAGGTTTGGTGCTATTATTTCATTAACATACCGTAATTCGCAAAATATTTACAACGATGTAGTGCGTGATTATTATGATTACGATTACAAGGATAATATTTACAAGTTCTCGACCAATATAGGCGCGTTAGCTAATTTTGGTTACACTTTTGGCAAGAATAAAATAACCTTTAAAAATACCTACAACAGGATATATGACGACCAGTTCTTATCCAGGACAGGTACAAACGCTGCAACATCAAGTGATGTAAAGTTTTTTGCCTTTGACTTATTGCAAAAATCTTTACTAAAATCTACTATTGAAGGTAATCATCCTATAGGAGACAATAATGCTAAAATTAACTGGTCATTAAGTTATAGTAATGTATTGAATGATCAGCCAGATCAGCGTAAAGTTAGTTACACAAGGCTTATTGCAGATAGAAATAATCCGGACGTTGGCTTTGGAGCCAATTTATCAACATTAGGAAAAGACAATGCAAGGCAATATTCAAAGTTGAATGAAAACGCATATTCTGCAGCCGTTAATTATTCGCAGCCAATAAAAATGTTTAATAAAACGGCAACATTAAAAACCGGGTTAAACTCTTTTTATCGCGACAGGAATTTCGACATCAGGTTTATAGGCGTCTTGTTAAGAAATGATGATCCGGAAGTGAGAGAAAGACCTTTAAGTACCCTTTTTGGCAAAGACCTTATCAACAATAATATTTACAAAATTGATGAGATTAATCCTAAGCCTGATTCTTATTCGGCAAATTCACTTACAAATGCCGGCTATGCAATGCTGGATAATAAGATAGGTGAAAATTTCAGGGTAGTTTGGGGAGCCAGGGTTGAGCAGTTTAAACTGGATCTGACATCAAAAGACAATTTAAATAAAGTAAAACAAAATTATGTTGACGTACTTCCATCAGCTAATTTCACCTATAGCTTAACAGAAAAAATTAACTTAAGAGCATCCTATTACCGCACATTGGCCCGCCCGGAATTCAGGGAGTTAGCTACATCAGCCATTAATGATTATGAATTATTGGCATCGCTGCAAGGTAATCCTAATCTTAAAAGAGCCCTTATCAATAATGCCGATCTTCGTTTTGAGTTTTATCCATCAGCCGGTCAGATAATCTCAGTTTCCGTTTTCTACAAAAGATTCAAGGACGCGATTGAAACATATAACCAGGATGCAGGTTCACAACGTATTATCACTTATTTTAATACAGATAAAGCTACTGTTTATGGGGCTGAGTTTGAAGTGCGGAAATCATTAGATTTTATTGCTTCCGGCAATTTTTTCAAAAATACTACAGCTTACGCCAATGTCGCTATAATCAAATCAGAAGTATTTAACCCATCTGATGGAAGTATAAACTTTCTTGAAGCCAAGCGTCCGCTTGTAGGGCAAGCGCCTTACGTAATCAATGCAGGTTTACAGCATAGCTTCCTGAACAATAAATTAAACTTTAATGCTTTGTACAACAAAGTTGGCAGAAGGCTTTCTATAGCAGCCGGCGCGGCCTTCCCAAGCGTTTGGGAAGCTCCGAGAGACGTAATTGATTTGCAATTGGGTGTTAAAGTTTTAAAAGGTAAAGGTGAGATAAAGTTTAATGCGGGCGATATTTTAAACCAGCAAAGCACTTTATACTATGACAATAACACGAGCAAAAAATATGAAGCGAATGCAGATCAAACCCTGAGCCGCTTTAAATCAGGAAGCAATTATTCATTTGCTTTTAACTATACATTCTAAAATAAACTTAAACCCTGTTATCTATTAAAAACTATTTGAAAATTAATTTATCACACCCAATTAATTACCCAATTAACAATAAATAATAAAAAACGAAAATGAAAAAAATCTTATTAATGGCTGCGTTAAGCCTAAGTGTACTTATATCAGGTTGTTCAAAAAGCAGCCCTGATGATGGGGCTGTTAATCCTCCCGTAACCAGCAATGTTGTTGAAGTTAGTGCCGATGTTACTGCTAATACCACATGGACGGCCAGTAAAATTTACCTTTTGAAAGGCAATGTTTACGTTACCAACAATGTTACGCTGACTATAGAGCCAGGAACAATAATTAAAGGCGACAAAGCAACAAAGGGTGCATTAATTATTACACGTGGCTCAAAAATAAACGCCACAGGAACAGTGGATAAACCAATTGTATTTACTTCAAACATTGCCGCAGGCGGCCGTTCACAGGGTGACTGGGGTGGATTAGTTTTATTAGGTAAAGCACCTAATAACCTTGGTACTTCAGTGGCTATTGAAGGTATATCTGATGCTACAGATAAAGCCAAGCATGGTGGTACTGATGCAGCTGATAACTCAGGTGTATTAAAGTATGTACGTATTGAGTACGCAGGTATTCCATTAGGCCCTGATAACGAATTAAATGGTTTGTCATTAGGTAGCGTTGGCTCTGGTACTACAATTGAGTATGTAGAGGTTTACCGTTCAGGAGATGATGCTTATGAGTGGTTTGGTGGTACTGTAAATGCAAAACACTTACTTGCAATTGATAGCTGGGATGATGATTTTGATACAGACAATGGTTTTTCAGGTAAAATACAATTTGGTTTAGCACAGCGTTTAGCTGCAACTGCCGACGTTTCTGGATCAAACGGATTTGAATCTGATAACCTAAGTTCAGGTACTAATGTTACCCCACAAACAAATGCAGTATTTTCAAATATGACCATATTAGGTCCTAAAGAATCTGCAACTTTTACTTCTATAAACGCAAACTTTCAACATGGTGCTCAAATCCGTCGTAATTCAGCAATCAGCATATTAAATTCAGTTATTGCAGGTTACACAGAAGGTATTTTTTATGATGATGCATTACCGGCTGGTGGTACTGAGAATGCTTCTGCCAACTATATTGCAGGTAAATCAGTATTTGCTAATAACCTTATTATAGGCAGCAATGTTAAAAATAACCAGATAAAAGCATCTAATGCAACAACTCTAGCATTGATTACACCTAAAATCACTTTAAACAATATATTTACTGTTGATGCTTATGCTTCTTCGGTTTATACAGATCCGTATAAATTTGCAGCAGATTTAGCTCCTGCAGCAAGAGCAGGTGTACCAAACTTTATCCAAACTGCTACATCTGCAGCATTAACCGGTGCATTATATACTGATGCAAAAGTTGCTGATGCCTTCTTTGAGAAAGTTGCTTACAAAGGCGCATTTGGAACAACTGATTGGAGTGCTGGTTGGGCTAATTTTAACCCGCAAGTATTGCCTTACACTACACCAGGTGCAGTAAAATAATTCAAAATAATATAATAAAAGAGAGGGGAGCGTTTGCAACGCCCCCTTTCTTTTTAAATTAAAATAAAGAAATTGCTTACATTTATAGCTAATAGCTTATTACATTAAACAGATGTTAATATAATAATACAGTGTTAATCTTAAGTTAACATTAGGGGCTGACTTTTGTGTTCAAAATAAACACAAATGAAAAAGCTCTACTTTATCCTTTTATCACTGCTGATCATCGGGGTTGCTAATGTCGCTAATGCGCAGATTACCACCTCTTTAGTTAGTGGAAAAGTTACCGATCAAAAAGGTGTAACCTTGCCAGGTGTAACTATTACCGTACTTAATACAAGTACCGGTACACGTTACGGTTCGCAAACCAACTCCGATGGTCGTTACACAATTGCCAACGTTAACCCGGGTGGTCCTTATACCATCACTGCTACTTTTGTCGGATTTAAAAAAGATGAAAGATCAGATATCACTTTAAGTTTAGGTACAGCTACCTATAACTTCGCGCTTGCCGATGAAACTACAACTTTATCTGAAGTGAAGATTAAAGGTACTGCCGGTGGTACAAAAACAGGTGCAAGTACCCGCATCAACCAAAATCAAATCAAAAACCTGCCAACTATCAACCGCAGCTTACAGGATTTGACAAGGTTAACACCTCAAAGTAACAACAACTCTTTCCAGGGAACCAACTACCGTTACAATAACGTAACACTGGATGGTGCCATCAATAATGATGCGATTGGTTTTAGCCCATCATTAGGCGGTCAAAACAACGCTTCTGGTCAGGTTGGTAGCAGTACACGTACAAGCCCGGTATCATTAGATGCTATACAAGACGTACAGGTATTGGTTGCACCTTACGATATTAAAATTGGTAACGTATTGGGTGGTAGTATAAATGCTGTAACCCGTAGCGGTACAAATGATTTTTCGGGTTCAATTTATGGTTACGGTCGTGGTGCTTTCTTAGTAGGCCCCAATAACGCATCTGCCGCTGCAGGTGGCGATGGTTCAAAAATACCTTCTACATTTCATGATTACCAAACCGGTATCCGTTTAGGTTTCCCAATCATTAAGAATAAATTATTCTTCTTCACCAACGAGGAGATTGCCCGTCGTCAGGATCCTGTTATCCGTGGTGCAGATGCAAGTGGCTCAAGCCAGATCCTTAGCTTACAGGATGCTAATAAACTTGTTGCCGCGTTTAAAACATTTACAACCAGTGCGGCCAATCCAAATGGTATTGATCCGGGTACTTATTCAAATACTTCAATCTATTCGCACTCAAATAAATTCTTTAACAGGTTAGATTGGAATATAAACGATAATAACCAGTTAACCATCCGTAACAATACCATCAGCTCAACAGCTACAAACTTAGAGCGTGATCAACAAAACTTCCGTTTTGGTGGTATTGATTATGTATCTCATAACAACTCAACATCAACGGTTGCTGAGTTAAAATCAAGGTTTTCAAATAGCGCGAGTAACAGTTTAGTTATTGGTTACTCAAACGTACATGATTACCGTGATCCTACTTCAGATCCTTCTTTGCCGCAAATTGAAATAACAGGCCGTACCCCGGGTACTACCATATTTATGGGTACCGACCGTGAGGCTGCTATATTTGATATGCACCAAAAAACTACTGAGTTTACCGACAACTTTACTTTAACAAAAGGTAGACACACATTTACGTTTGGTACACACAACGAGTTTTATAACATCACTTACAACTTTGTAAACGCATGGAATGGTCGTGTTGCTTACAGCAGTATCGAGAATTTTATAGCAAACTCACCTTCACGTGTACGTGCTAACTTTAACTATACTGATAACACTCGTGATTATATAATAGCTCACCCATCAGCTAAATTTAACGTTAACTTGTTAAGCTTATACGGTCAGGACGAGATACAGCTTACTGATAATTTCAAATTAACTGCAGCTTTACGTTTGGATTATGCAGGCGTACCTAACAAACAGCCATTGAGCAGCAAAACAACAAATGCTCCTGTTGATCCTAACTACGGCAATACATTTACCTACACTAAGCCACGCGACATCAAACAAAATTATTTGAACAATGTTGAGTTTAACCCACGTTTATCATTCAATTATGATGTAAATGGCGATCAAAGCTTAATTGTACGTGGTGGTAGCGGTTTATTCACCGGCCGTGTACCTTTTGCATGGTTTGGTTATGCGTTTTACAACAACGGTGCTACTTATGGCGCTTATGATAATAAATCTGCTCAAAAAGTTGGTACTAACCCAGTTCAAACATCTCCAACAGGAGGTTTAAACTATGTTAATCAGCAAGGTTTCAATACTGCAGCTACAGGCCCAACCCAGGTAGATTTAATTGACAATAAATTTAAAATGCCACAGGTTTGGAGAAGCAGTTTAGCGTTTGATTATACAACTGATGACCAATGGAAATTTACTTTGGAAGGTATTTATACTAAAACCGTTCATGATTTGAAATTCCAGCAGGTAAATACTAAGGATAGTGTAACTTATTATTCTTACGATACCCAACACCAACAGCCAATATTTGTAAATCAAAAAGTTAACTCATCATATACTAATGCTTATGAGTTATCAAACACAAGCCTTGGCTACCGTTATAGCTTAACAGCGCAGGTAGGTAAAACATTCCCTTTTGGTTTAAGTGGTAACGTTGCCTATACTTATGGCCATTCAAAAGATGTTACCAATGGTATCCGTAACTCAATGGAATCAAACTGGCAGTTAAACCAGGCTTTAAATCCTAATAATCCAGGTTTAGCCAACTCAAACTTTGATATCCGTCACCGCATCGTTTCAAACGTAAACATCCGTCATGACTGGGATGCTGCCAAAAACTACACTGCAAACTTTAGCTTCTTCTTTAGCGCGCAATCTGGTAACCCATATACTTATGGTTTTTATCCAAGTTCAATTGACGGAACAGGCCAACAAGTTAGTTTAGCTTACATTCCTAAACAAGGCGAAACAGCTAACTTCTTTACTGATATAGTAGGTGGACAAACTGCTGCACAACAAGCAGCTGCATTTGATGCCTTTATTGATAAAAGCAGCTACTTATCATCACGTCGTGGTAACTTTACTCAACGTAATGGAGGGTTTACGCCATGGAATAATCAACTTGATTTCCGTTTTGCTCAAGACTTTAAATTCGGTAGCGGTAAACACAAACAAGTGATCACTTTCACTTATGATATTGTTAACCTTACTAACTTGCTGAACAAAAAATGGGGTCAGTATTACTTCTCAGCTAATACTTTCAACTCAACTTCAAGCATTGGTTTAGCTCCAGCTAAAAACGGCACACCAAGTTTTGGTAATGCAGCAACAAGCTATCCAAAATATACCTTTGCAGATCCAGGATTACCATATTCTGTTGATTTATTTGCTTCACGCTGGCAAATGCAGTTTGGTATACGTTACGCTTTCTAACATTACTAAACACACCATAATAGTAAGTCCCTGCAGGTTTATCCGGCAGGGACTTTTTTAGTTTGTATGGTCAATCAGTAATGGCCTGTTTATACTTATTCTTAAAATATAAGTAAAACGGAATTCCGCTTAAAATTAAAAACAGGCCGATAATGGATGCCTGGGTTTGGGTAACAATGGTATTTATCACCAGGATAACGCAGAATAAAATAATGATGATGGGAATTACAGGGTAGCCAATAACTTTGGCTGTTACAATGCCTTTCATCTTCATCCGTATCAGTCCCAGCGTAGTTAAGCCGAAAAACGCGTACGATGCAAATATAACCAGGTTAGTAATTTGATCGAAAGTGCCGCTGCAAACAAGTATCACGCTCCACACAGCCGAATAAAGCAGCGCGATATGCGGGGTGCTGAATGATGGATGAACTACAGCTGCCTTTTTAAAGAAAACGCTCTCCTGCGCCATCCTAAAATAAACTCTTGGATACGATATAATGCAGCCGTTAAGTGCGCCAAAGGTACATACCATAATAAGTATAGCTATAATTACAGCACCGGCTTTACCCATTAATATGCGGGCAACTTCGGCAGCCGCTATCTTATCGGCACCCAGCACGGCCAATTGTGATACCGGCAATACTTTCATATAGGTATAGTTAAGCAATACATACAGCGTCATGGCGATGCCTACGCCGCCGATAATAGCCAATGGTATATTGCGTTTAGGGTTTTTGATTTCGCCGGTAACAAAAGTAATATTAGCCCAACCATCATAAGCCCATAGCGCGCTAAGCATGGCGCCAAATAAGCCACTAAATAAGGCTGCGCCCTGCGGATGAGTTACAGTAGATGTTGTCGCCTGGCTTGCGACAGAGTGATTGCTGTACATTAACCCCGAAACGATAAGCAGTAAGATGCCCAGTATTTTGGCTGCCGTTACAATATTGTTTAAGATCCCTGCCTTATTTACGCCCCTGTAGTTTACCCAGGTTAGCAACATAATGGTAAGTACGGCCAGTATTTTAATTCCCGAATCGGCAAATGGATATATGGATTGCGAGATGCCGACATCTTTAAATGTATTAAGTGGGTTGGGTAACGGAATAAGCGTATTGACAGACTGTGCAAATACAAATGATAAAGCCGCGATGGCGCCACTACCAACTATGCTGAAGATTGTCCACCCGAACAAAAAGGCAACAAAGTCTCCATAAATAAGGCGCAAGTACTCATAAACTCCACCTGTTTGGGTGGTCATGGAGGCAAGGCCTGCATAGGTAAACGCGCCAAATATGGTAATAATGCCCGCTATTACCCAGGCCATTAAAATATAAGGCTCGCTGCCCAGCGTTTGCGACATGGGCACAATTTTTTTAAACACGCCCGAACCGATCATGATGCCCGCTACCAGCAAAATGCCGGTGGGCAGGCCAAGTACCTGTTTTAAATGGCTGCCATTTTGAGTATTGGGTTTGTTTTCCTGCATGATCTTTTGGGGATTTTGAAATGATCAAACAATATAAGTTAATTCGGGAGATAATATTGTGACAGTGTAGATAGGTATAAAAACAAAAATACTCCACCGGGCAGGCCGATGGAGTATTTTTGTTATGGGGGGATATTTAAAATGCTATTCTATAAATTTTTACCCAGTTTATCTAAAATATCCTGTGGTACCTGCTCCAGATCAAGCACCAGGAAACCATCCAGGCAATCGGCAAATTTAGGATCGATATTAAAGCTGATAATTTTCGCGTTAAGGGCGATGTATTGGCGCAGCAATACAGGTACTTTCATATTGCGTGTTTCTACTTCTGATATCAGGTTATCCAGGCCTTTAAAGCTATCCTCGCCAGCCATTAATAAATCGGTATCAATACTTGAAAAATCAACCTTGAACTTTTTACGCGGCTTTACATATTGTGCCAGTTCATGATCAAAGTGATTCCGGTTTATATAATCAACTATGAGAGATTTGGAGAATTTTGAAAACGAGTTGCTGATACTTACCGGCCCAATCAAGTACCTGTATCTTGGGTTATCTATCAAAAATTTAAGAATGCCTTTCCATAGCAGGAATAGCGGCAGCGGCTTGGTTTGGTATTCCTTGCGGATCCATGACCGGCCAAGCTCTAAACTTTTACGCAATACGGGGGTAAACTGGGTTTTAAGTTTAAAAAGCTCGGTAATGTAAAAGCCCTTTTTACCTACGCTATAAAATATCTCATCGCCCAAACCAATACGGTAGGCGCCTACAATCATTTTAGCCTCAAAATCCCAGATGAAAAGGTGGTTATAATAAATATCGTATTCATCAAGATCGATACTTTTGTTGGTGCCTTCTCCAATCTCCCTGAAAGTTACTTCGCGCAGGCGCCCAATCTCGCGTATTACATTTGGGATAACCGATGTAGGTACTATAAATACCTCATAGTTTTTTTCGGTCCATACCTTATAATTCTCCCTCAGGGGGGCAATTTCCTTTTCAAGTGTTACCGCATCAATTTCGGGAACAATATCGGTTGGCAGTCTTTTTATCTTAAACAGGTTGCGCGGGTTGAATATCTTTTTTTCTTCCTCTAAACCTGTACCTAAAGCATAAGTGCGGGCGCGTAAAAAGTTAAGCAGCTTAGCGCTGTTATTATAATCAGGAATCTCCAGCACGTTAATGGGTTTACCAATACGCAACTTAATGGTATGCCCATGCTTGTTAAATAACTCAGAAGGCAGCTTAGCCGTACGCAGGGCAGGGTGGATAAGACTTAATAAATTAAATAGTAAGCCATTATTGCCATGGAAATAAATAGGTACAACAGGTACTTTAGCCTTGGCTATTATTTTACCAACCACCGGGTGCCAAAGACGATCAGTCACCTGCTGTTGCTCCACTTTAAAGGTTGATACTTCGCCGGCCGGAAAAATACCTATTGGCGTACCGTTATTCAAAAGCTCGAGCGTGTTTTTTAAACCGCTGATGCTTGAAGAGTGCTCTACGTTTTCAAATGGATTTACAGCAATAAAAAAGTCGGTAAGGTTAGGGATCTTTTTTAGCAGGAAGTTGGCCATCAGTTTGGCATCAGGCCTTACTGTTAATAACAGTTTTAAAAGTACCAGGCCCTCAATACCACCATAGGGATGGTTGGCAATAGCAATAAAACTGCCTGTTTTGGGTATGTGCCTCAAGTCGCGTTCATCAAATTCAATGTCAATACCGCAACCGGCCAAAATTGCATCAATAAATTCGATGCCTTGTTTGGGCTGTGCCTGGGCAAACAAATCGTTTACCTGGTTAATTTTCATGATTTCCATCAACAAAGCGGCCAGGCCAGGCATTTTCAGCTTATCAAGTTTAGTGGCTTTGGCAAACTCTTCGGTGGTTATTACTTTCATTTTTAAATAACAATGTATTTTATTAATAAATAATATTCTGAAATTTCATTTACTTTAAGGCCTGATAGTTCATAATGATGAAGACGCATATTAAAACTTACCTATCCATAACTAAAAAAGAATGGAACGGAATGGTAGTGTTAATTATTTTAACTGCATTGGTTTTGGCAGCTCCATATATTTATCAGGCAAACCGCAAAGATAATACAATAAATTTTAATGATTTTAATAAAGCGGCTGCGATACTTGCCAAAGCTAAAGGTATAGAATTGGATGACGATCTGGCTAAAAAAACTGATAGACACGTAAAAATCAACCTGTTTGCCTTTAATCCTAATAATTTACCGGTGGCCGATTGGGAAAAACTGGGGCTAACAGCGCATCAGGCAAACGTCATAAAAAACTATGAGGCTAAAGGCGGCAGGTTTTACTCAAAAGCAGATGTTAAAAAAATCTACTCTATTACTGATACTGACTATATACGCCTGGAACCTTATATCAACTTACCGGCAAATGATCATTACACAAAGAAAGCTGCTCCCGGCGAGGTTATAGAAGTTAATGGCGCCGATTCTGCAAGGCTCATTATGATCAGGGGGGTAGGGCCAGCATTCGCCAGGCGTATTATAAGATACCGGGAGCGTTTAGGTGGCTTTTACAAAAAGGAACAATTGAAAGAGGTGTTTGGTATCGATGATATTAAATTTGCCGAAATTAAGGATGGTATAGCTGTAGATGGGAAAAACGTTAGAAAACTTAACGTAAATACGGCCACCTTTAACCAATTACAACGTTTCCCTTATTTGAGCTTTAAGCAGATGAATGCCATTTTGGAATATCATACCCAGCACGGCGATTATGAATCAATTGACGATATGAAAAATATTGCCATACTGGATGACGGAATTTTGCGTAAAATTGGGCCTTATTTAGTTTTTAAATGATTACCGAGCAAATAAAGAAAGCCATACGCGATATTCCTGATTTCCCTAAGCCAGGGATAGTTTTTAAGGATATTACTCCGATATTAAAAGATCCCATTTTGTGCGATAATATTATCAATGCCTTTGTGGAACAATTGAAGGGTACCCGGATTGATGTTATAGCAGGTATAGAAAGCAGGGGATTTTTATTTGGACTTACGCTGGCCACCAAATTGGGTATCCCGTTTGTGCCTATCCGCAAAGCGGGCAAGCTGCCATTTACTATAAAACAGAAAGCATACAAATTGGAGTATGGCGATGCGATAATAGAATGCCATACAGATGCCTTTGAACCCGGGCAGCATGTCCTGATTCATGATGATCTGCTGGCTACCGGCGGCACAGTAACTGCCGCCAGTGAACTCATTGCAGAAATGGGCGGCATAGTAGCCGGTTTCTCCTTTGTGGTTGAGCTTGGCTTTTTAAAAGGCCGCGAAAGGATAGCATCTATCAGCGATACGCTGGTGGTATTAGCTGAGTATTAGCTTTGCAGTATCAAGTAGCAAGATTTTTGATGTTCAGATGATTCTGTCTGAACCAGAATTTTCGGAATTAAAGAATTAATAGAACTTAATTCAGAAAATCTCAATAGTTCGACAAAATCCGGTTTGACTTGATTTTTTGCGTTAGGGATCGGCGCGGATACCGGCCCATGTGGATAAGGCCTGTGTAGTATGAGCATAGAGCCCGGCCGCAGGCAACGCCAGTAGCAGTATCAAGTAGTTAATATCAGTATCAAGACTATGCCCTAAGTGGCAATTAACCTGCGATCAGCAATTTTTTTAAAAATATTTTTCACTCCTTTTCTTACCCAAAAATAACCCTATTCAAACTAAACCTGTTTTTCATACCAGATACCATTTTGTACTTCTATTCAGGTGCATTTTTGGTGAAACCAAGCTGATAATTAAATCGTTAATTTGTATAACCAGTTATATAAATTAGTATGGAAACTTTACTTACAGACGGTCCGACAATAGGCGGATTCGACTTTTCTATGAACGAAAATCAGCACATGGTAGGTCAAATGGCAAGGGATTTTGCCGAGCGGAATATTAAACCTCATGTAATGGAATGGGATGAAGCCCAGGTTTTTCCTGTTGAACTTTTTAAGAAATTGGGCGAGTTGGGTATGATGGGTGTATTTGTGCCCGAACAATACGGTGGCTCGGGCTTTGGTTATTTTGAATATGTTACCGTTATTGTGGAGATAGCCAAAGTTTGCGGCTCAATTGGTTTATCGGTTGCAGCTCATAACTCGCTATGTACCGGTCATATCCTGGCTTTTGGCAACGAGGAGCAAAAAATGAAATGGCTGCCCAAACTGGCTACAGCTGAGTGGCTTGGTGCCTGGGGATTAACGGAAGCCAACACCGGATCTGATGCTTTGGGGATGAACACCACTGCGGTATTGGATGGCGATCATTATATAGTTAACGGTTCAAAAAACTGGATTACGCATGGTAAATCGGGCAATGTTGCCGTAGTCATGGTGCGCACCGGGGCAAAAGGCGATTCGCACGGCATCTCGGCACTGGTTATTGAAAAGGGAACTCCTGGCTTTACCCATGGTAAAAAAGAAAACAAACTGGGCATGCGTGCTTCAGAAACTACTGAATTGATCTTTGATAACTGCCGCGTACCCAAAGAGAACCTGCTGGGTGTAGAAGGCGAAGGCTTTAAACAGGCGATGAAGGTGCTGGATGGCGGTCGAATTTCTATAGCTGCATTATCATTGGGGATAGCTAAGGGAGCCTTTGAGGCTGCAGTGTCATACTCTAAAGAGCGTAAGCAGTTTGGCCAATCTATCAGTAACTTCCAGGGCATAGCTTTTAAGCTGGCTGATATGGCAACCGAGATAGAGGCATCAGAACTCTTGATCATGCAGGCTGCCGACCTCAAAAATCGTCACCAGCCGGTAACCAAACAATCGGCTATGGCCAAATACTTTGCATCAGAAACCGCAGTGCGTGTAGCTACAGAGGCAGTGCAGATCTTCGGGGGCTACGGCTACACCAAGGATTTCCCGGTGGAGAAATACTATCGTGATGCCAAGCTTTGCACCATAGGAGAGGGGACAAGCGAGATACAGAAGATTGTAATAAGCAGGGAAGTATTGAGATAGTATCAAGTAGTTAGTATCAAGTATCAAGATTGAATAGTTTATATAAATGCCTGGTATTGGAGTGATTGCTTCGATATTCGGCATTTAACATTAAATAACATATTAGTTGTTGAAACTAACGCTGAGGTATCTAAATTTAGATATTGAAAAAGCACCTGATTATAATCCTTATCACGCTTTCATTTGCTGAACCTGGCTTTTGCCAGCAGGCAGCCTCGTTTCTTAAAATCTCCAGGACGTTAAAACCGATGGATTCGATTGACTATCGCGCAAAAATCCAATATTTTCCGGTAATACCCTCGAATAGAGAGGATTACATTTTGTCCGTTGATGAAAGCAAAATAGAGTTTATGTACGGAGTGCCTTACACAAGCGCGAAATACAATTACCTGAAGGTGCCCGTAACATTCACCAATGCCTCGGAAACAACTTTGAGATACTTTAGCATGTCAGGTTCCTGGTGGGATATTTACAGAACAGATAATCCAAATTTAAAAGTCTTCGCTCAGCATAGTTGTTATAAAAATTCGAACGTAATTTTATCGTTGTCTCCTCATCAGTATATTAAAAGAGACATAATAATCGAAATCCCTAAAAAAGAAAGTGTGGCCATCGCATTTAAAATAGGTATTATATTGCAAAAGGAATTAGATAATGATTATTCTATTAACGCTAAACCAACTCAACCCTTGTTTTCAACACCAGGCAGGCAGAAGCTCATATGGTCCAATTATGCGATGATTTCGCAATGGCGTGCTATTAAAAATAAAAAAATATAGTCTATTAATATCTTGCTTATCGCAGGCCTTTTATTGGACGAAAATGGTGTTGAATTTTTGAAGCCATCTACCTAAATAATATTTCCTGATTTATATTTAAGAAATGAAAAGGTATTATTTGCTGTTTACTTTATTACTATCATTGTTTTATAAACCGGGGCAAGTACAGCGGCCTGCAAAGCATCAAATGACGTCCAAACGAGGTGTAGGTCAGTATGTACTAAACATTGATCAGGACGAGATATGTAGAAACCCCTTAACTCTGTAAGTCGGGGATTGCTTCGTACCTCGCAATGACGCATTTTTTTAAACCTTGTGTTTCCCTTTCGCTAAGGCATAAAGCTCAACATGCCCCCTGATCCCGCCATCAAAGTTCAAACAAAACCACTCACCTAATCAACCCAATAAACAAATTCAACTTCTCTCTTTGATTTTCAAATATTTGTCTCTATCTTTGGCCCTCCTTGAAAGGAGGTATTTAGGAAATTATGATCATTATTAACGTAAAAGACGGCGAATCATTAGACAAAGCATTGAAACGCTTCAAAAAGAAATTTGAGAAAACTGGAGTTTTAAGAGAACTACGTAGTCGTCAGGCTTTTGAAAAAAAATCTGTAACCCGTCGTCATGTTGTTAAACATGCCATCTACAAGCAAAATATGAACTTAGAAACTGTTTAATTCCCTAAAAAGAATTTTTTTCGGATTTCTTAACACTATATTAAAACTATTTGTACATTCAATCTCTGGATGTTCAAATAGTTTTTATGTTTTTAGAGCGTTTTATCCAATATATTAAGTTCGAAAAGCGATACTCTCCCCATACGGTATCAGCCTATCAATCAGACCTGGATCAGTTCATGCTCTTCCTTAACAACCCTGGTAATGCCATTGTTGTGCCTGGATCCATCATTACCCATCCCGACCAGATTAGCTATCACGACATCCGTAACTGGATGGTTGAGCTGATTGACCAAAAGCTCACGCCCCGCTCTGTAAATCGGAAAATGGCTACCCTGCGCAAATATTTTAAATTTTTACTGCAGGAGGGGATAATTACGCAAAATCCGGCATCGAAGATCCGTTCGCAAAAAATACCAAAGCATTTACCGGTTGTTGTTGAAAGTGCAAGCCTTACGCATATACTGGATAACGATATTGTTACCGACGGCGATTTTGAAGGTTTACGCAACAAACTGGTAGTTGAAATGCTGTTTGGCACCGGCATGCGGCTGGCCGAGCTTTTGGGCCTGAAAGACAGTGATATTAACGATTATGAAGGTACCTTAAAAGTGCTGGGCAAACGCAATAAAGAGCGCATCATTCCTATCAATACCGAGCTACGGATTTTACTTGGACGGTACTCGGAGTTAAAGAAAAATCAAAATTTTCATAACAATTCGGTAATGTTAATCGTTACAAGTAAGGGTGCTGATGCATACCCCAAACTAATTTACCTGATAGTGCAAAAATACCTCTCCAATATATCAACCCAGAATAAAAAGAGCCCTCACGTACTACGGCACACATTTGCAACAAGTTTATTAAACAATGGGGCAGACTTAAACTCCATTAAAGAACTTTTGGGCCACGCTAACCTTAGCGCGACCCAGATTTATACACACAATTCAGTTGAACGATTAAAGTCTATTTACAAACTAGCCCATCCAAAGGCGTAATTAAGGAGGAAACATGAAAATTACAGTGCAATCAATTCATTTTACCGCAGACAGAAAATTATTAGATTTTATTCAGAAAAAGGTAGACAAACTCGATACTTTTTATGATCATATTATTAGTGGCGAGGTTTACTTAAAGCTTGAGAATGTGGAAGATGAGGCAAATAAAATTGCCGAGATTAAACTATTGCTGCCGGGCAACCAGATTTTTGCAAAGGAAAAATGCAAAACTTTTGAAGAGGCAACGGATTTAGCGGTTGAAAGCCTTCGCAAGCAGATTGAAAAGCATAAACAGAAGAAAGCAATTGCCGACGCAGCCGCTAAAAAGGTAATTTTGACCGAGGCAGAAGAGGGATTTTAATATAAAAAAGGCCTTTTTGAGGCTAAAATCGACGGGTTTAAAGCCCGTCGATTTTTTTTAATAAAAAATTTTGCAGCGAAGTAAATTTTTGTAGATTTGCAATCCCTTTCAGAGAGGTGCTAACGACTGCAAATATTTCTGAAAATAGTTCTTTAAAATATAAAAAAGGTTGTTAGTTTTGCCGCTCGATAAATGGAGCCATAAAGGTTTCAGAAATTGAAATGCAAAAAAAATATAAGCCTCCTTAGCTCAGCTGGTAGAGCGACTGACTTGTAATCAGTAGGTCATTGGTTCGATCCCGATAGGAGGCTCAGTTTTTTTCGGAAGAGTAATGTTTAGCTTCAACTTTGAACATTGCGAATCCGGAATCAACTAACGGGGGGATACCAGAGCGGTCAAATGGGGCGGACTGTAAATCCGCTGCTTCGGCTACGAAGGTTCGAATCCTTCTCCCCCCACTTTTTTAAGTCGGCAGTTTACAATTTTCAGATAGCAATTAAAGCTTTCAGATGATTGTGAACTGCTAACTTGATTAAAAAGGTTACCGATTTGAATTATCAGCCTGGCATACTGCCAACTGAAATTATAAACTGGAAACTAAACAAGCGGAAGTAGCTCAGTTGGTAGAGCGATAGCCTTCCAAGCTATAGGTCGCGAGTTCGAACCTCGTCTTCCGCTCAGTTAAAGCAGGCAGTTAGCCGGGCGCAGTAAGCAGTTAAAAGCTACTTCACCAGATTGCTGACAACTGCAAACTAAACAATAGCCGACGTAGCTCAGTGGTAGAGCACTTCCTTGGTAAGGAAGAGGTCATGGGTTCAAATCCCATTGTTGGCTCAATAGCATAAAGAGAATAAAGAATAACAATTTTAAGTATAAATTAACCTACAAAATAATTATAAATCATGGCAAAAGAAAAGTTTGACCGCAGTAAACCGCACTTAAACATCGGTACAATCGGTCACGTTGACCACGGTAAAACAACCCTTACCGCAGCTATTACGAAAGTATTATCTGATGCAGGTTTCTCAGAAGCTCGTTCATTCGATTCAATCGATTCAGCTCCTGAAGAAAAAGAGCGTKGTATTACTATTAATACAGCTCACGTTGAGTACTCAACTGCTAACCGTCACTACGCTCACGTTGACTGTCCAGGTCACGCGGATTATGTGAAAAACATGGTTACTGGTGCTGCTCAGATGGATGGTGCTATCATCGTTGTAGCCGCTACTGACGGTCCAATGCCTCAAACTCGTGAACACATCCTTTTAGCCCGCCAGGTTGGTGTGCCTTCATTGGTTGTATTCATGAATAAAGTTGACATGGTTGACGATCCTGAATTGTTAGAGTTAGTTGAAATGGAAATCCGTGAATTATTATCATTCTACGAATATCCTGGAGACGATATCGCTGTAATTCAAGGTTCGGCTTTAGGTGGTCTTAACGGCGATCCTAAATGGGTTGGAAAAATTATGGAGTTGATGGATGCTGTAGATTCACAGATCCCTATCCCTCCACGTTTAACTGAGCTTCCTTTCTTAATGCCGGTTGAAGACGTATTCTCAATCACTGGTCGTGGTACTGTTGCTACCGGTCGTATTGAGCGTGGTGTTATCAACTCAGGTGAGCAAGTTGACATCCTTGGTATGGGTGCTGAAAACTTGAAATCAACTGTAACTGGTGTTGAGATGTTCCGTAAGATCCTTGATAGAGGTGAAGCTGGTGACAACGTAGGTTTATTGTTACGTGGTATTGAAAAAACTGATATCCGTCGTGGTATGGTTATTTGCAAACCAGGTTCAGTAACTCCGCACACAGATTTCAAAGCTGAAGTTTACGTATTATCAAAAGCAGAAGGTGGCCGTCACACTCCATTCTTCAATAAATACCGCCCGCAATTCTATTTCCGTACTACTGACGTAACTGGTGAAATTTCATTAGGCGAAGGTGTAGAAATGGTTATGCCAGGTGATAACGTTACAATCACTGTAAAGTTGATCAACGCTATCGCAATGGAAAAAGGCTTACGTTTCGCTATCCGTGAAGGTGGCAGAACAGTAGGTGCTGGTCAGGTAACTGAAATTTTGAAATAAGAGTTTCAAAAAGGTTAATTGGAAACATAAGTTTTACCCACAAGGTAAGCTTATGTTTTCTTATTAAAAATATACACGGGAATAGTTCAACGGTAGAATAGAGGTCTCCAAAACCTTTGATCAGGGTTCGAATCCTTGTTCCCGTGCATAAGCAAAGTAGTAAAGATGGCTAACGTAACTGAATATATTAAAGAATCATACATCGAGTTAACTGAGAAGGTGACCTGGCCAACGTGGCGCGAGTTGCAAAGCAGTGCCGTATTGGTACTGGTTGCTGCAATGATTATCGCTATGCTTATCTTTGGTATGGACCAGATTTTACAACGTTTAACTACGGCTTTTTATAGTTCACTAACATAATATTTAGGAGATAGAGATGAGTGATCAATTGAAATGGTATGTGGTGAGGGCCATAAGTGGTAAAGAAAAAAAGGTTAAACAATATATAGATGCCGAAATTAGTCGTTTGGGCATTACGCATTTAGTACCACAGGTATTAATACCTACAGAGAAATACTATCAAATGCGCGATGGAAAAAAGATAGCCAAAGAGCGTAACTATTTTCCTGGATATGTATTGATGGAAGCCGTACTTGATGGCGAGACTGAACACATCATCAAAAATATTAATAGTGTAATAGGATTTTTGGGCGATAAAGCCGGTAATGCTATTCCATTACGCCAAGCCGAAGTTAACCGTATTTTAGGTAAGGTTGATGAAATGAGCGCCCAGGGTGAAACCATGAATGTTCCATATTACATTGGCGAAAGCGTAAAAGTAATGGACGGACCTTTCAACGGATTTAGCGGGGTGATTGAAGAGGTTAACGAAGAGAAGAAGAAATTAAAAGTTATGGTAAAGATATTCGGGCGCCGTACGCCGCTTGAATTGAATTACATGCAAGTAGAAAAAGAATAGTATCAAGTAGTTAGTATCAAGTAGCAAGATGACTTGCAAAGCTGATAGAATGAATAGATACCAATAAAGAAATAGGTTAAAAGTAGTAAAGGTCTTGATACTTGATACTAACTACTTAATACCAATAAAAACCTTAAATGTTACTTAGCTTCCACTTACTAACATTGAGTTATAATTAAAGTAAATTAAAATGGCAAAAGAGATCGGTGCAATGGTAAAGCTGCAAGTTAAAGGCGGCGCCGCAAACCCATCACCTCCGATTGGCCCTGCATTGGGTGCAAAAGGTGTGAACATCATGGAGTTTTGCAAGCAATTTAATGCACGTACCCAGGATAAAGCTGGAAAGGTGTTGCCTGTTTTGATTACTGTTTATGTTGACAAATCTTTCGAATTTATTATTAAAACCCCTCCTGTTGCAATCCAGTTATTGGAAGCAACCGGTTTAAAAAGTGGTTCGGCTGAACCCAACCGTAAAAAAGTTGCCAATGTAAATTGGGAGCAGGTTGAAACTATAGCCAAAGATAAAATGGTAGATCTGAATGCATTTACTGTAGAATCAGCCATGAAAATGGTGGCAGGTACTGCCCGTAGTATGGGAATAACCGTATCAGGTACGGCTCCCTGGAATTAAATTGATTTCGGATTTAGGATTTTTTTAAATCTCAGATCTCAGATCAAAAATTAAATAATTTATACAAAATCAGTTTAAGAAGTGGCTAGATTAACAAAAAATCAAAAAGCGGCACTCTCCAAAATTGAGGCAAACAAATCGTATACATTAGAAGCAGCAGCAAATTTAGTTAAAGAATTAACCCTTACTAAATTTGACTCTTCAGTTGATATAGACGTTCGTTTAGGTGTTGACCCTCGTAAAGCCAATCAAATGGTACGTGGTATTGCAACATTACCTCATGGAACCGGCAAAACTGTACGTGTATTGGTGCTTTGTACTCCTGATAAGGAACAAGAAGCTAAAGATGCAGGTGCGGATTTCGTAGGTTTGGATGATTATATTGCCAAGATTGAAGGCGGATGGACTGACGTTGATATTATCATCACTATGCCAAGTGTTATGGCTAAGGTAGGTCGTTTGGGTAGAATATTAGGCCCGCGTAACCTTATGCCAAACCCTAAATCAGGAACAGTAACTCCAGAAGTTGGAAAAGCTGTAACTGAGGTTAAAGGTGGTAAAATTGACTTCAAAGTTGATAAAACAGGTATCATCCATACCTCAATAGGAAAAGCATCATTCCCTGCAGATAAAATTTATGAGAATGCATTAGAAGTATTGCAGGTTATCTCAAAATTAAAACCATCAGCAGCAAAAGGAACATATTTCAAGAGCATTCATATCTCTTCAACCATGTCTCCGGGAATAACAGTTGAAACTAAATCAGTAGCGGGGATCTAATCATGAATAAAGAAGAAAAACACGACCTTGTTCTTGCCCTTACTGAGCAAATGAAGGAGTACGGTAATTTCTATATTACTGATACCTCTAACTTATCAGTTGCAAAGATCAACAACATCCGTCGTAAATGTTTCGAAAGCGATATTACGATGAAAGTAGCGAAAAATAGCTTGATTAAAAAAGCTATGGAAGCTGCGGGTGGCGATTACAGCCCAATATTTGAAGTATTAAAAGGTTCATCATCAATCCTTTTTTCAAAATCAGCAACTGCTCCGGCAAAGTTGATTAAACAATTAAGAAAAGGAAATGAAAAACCGATTTTAAAGGCAGCTTATATTGATTCAGCAATATTTATCGGTGATAACCAGATAGATACTTTGATCAAACTAAAATCAAAGGAACAACTGATAGGCGAAATTATTGGTTTACTGCAATCACCGGCAAAGAACGTTATTTCAGCATTACAATCAGGCGGAAATATACTTGCAGGCGTAGTAAAAACATTACAGGAAAGAGGTTAACGAACACCTTATTAAAGTTCGATAATAATAAACAAAAAGCATTAAAAGTAAAATTTAAATAAAATGGCGGATTTAAAAGCGTTTGCTGAACAGTTGGTAAACTTAACAGTAAAGGAAGTAAACGAATTAGCTCAGATCTTAAAAGATGAGTATGGTATTGAGCCTGCTGCTGCAGCTGTTGCTGTTGCTGCTGCTCCTGCTGGTGGCGATGATGCCCCTGCTGCTGAAGCAGTACAAACTGCATTTGACGTTATCCTGAAAGAAGCAGGCGGCGCTAAATTAGCAGTTGTTAAATTAGTAAAAGACTTAACTGGCTTAGGTTTGAAAGAAGCTAAAGATCTTGTTGACGGTGCACCAAAAGAAGTTAAAACTGGCGTAACTAAAGAAGAAGCTGAATCTTTGAAAAAACAATTAGAAGAAGCTGGAGCAGTAGTTGAGGTTAAATAAGTTAACCCAATAAAATATAGCATGAGACTCCGACCTATTTTGGTCGGGGTCTATTGCTGTTTATAAAGGTTTGGATTGAGAAGATAATAGATATGAGATTTGAGATATGAGGCTTTACCGTTTATTAGTAACGCTAAAGTCTTTAAAACATCATTCCCGTCTCAAATCTCACATCTCAAATCTTACATCTACAAAAGTTTATTAATAAACTAAAAATTAAACACCTTGGCAAACAAAATTAATCAAAGAGTAAACTTTGCAACCAGTAGAAAGGTACTTGATTACCCCGATTTCCTGGATGTTCAGTTACAATCTTTCCAGGAATTTTTTCAATTGGAAACCACCTCAGACAACCGCTATAAAGAAGGTTTGTTTAAAGTGTTTGCTGAAAATTTTCCTATCTCAGATTCAAGAAACATCTTCGTTTTAGAGTTTCTGGATTACTTTATTGATCCGCCACGTTATGATATACAAGAGTGTATCGAGCGCGGATTAACTTATAGTGTACCATTAAAAGCCAAGCTTCGCCTGTCATGTAATGATGAGGAGCACGAGGATTTTGAAACAATTGTACAGGACGTGTATCTGGGAACTATCCCTTACATGACTCCTAAAGGTACGTTTGTTATTAATGGCGCCGAGCGTGTAATTGTATCTCAATTACACCGTTCACCAGGTGTATTCTTTGGCCAAAGCCGCCACACCAACGGTACAAAATTATACTCTGCCCGTGTAATACCTTTCAAAGGTTCATGGATTGAGTTTGCAACTGACGTTAACAACGTGATGTATGCTTATATTGACCGTAAAAAGAAATTCCCGGTTACCACGTTACTTCGTGCAATTGGTTATGATTCTGATAAAGATATATTAGAGTTATTTGAACTTGCCGACGAAGTAAAAGTAAGCAAATCTGGTTTGAAGAAATTCATTGGCCGTAAGCTTGCTGCAAGGGTGCTTAAAAAATGGGTTGAAGATTTTGTGGATGAAGATACAGGTGAAGTAGTATCTATCGACCGTAATGAGATCATTCTTGAGCGTGAAACCGTACTGGAAGATGACCATATTGATATGATCATTGATGCTGGGGTTAAAACCATTATCCTTAATAAGGAAGATGCTTCAACCAGCGGTGATTATACTATCATATATAATACATTACAAAAAGATACTTCAAACTCTGAGAAGGAAGCGGTTGAGCATATCTACCGTCAATTACGTAACGCTGAACCACCTGATGAGGAAACTGCTCGTGGTATCATCGATCGTTTGTTCTTCTCGGATAAGAGATATGATCTGGGCGATGTGGGCCGTTACCGCATCAACCGTAAGCTTAAGTTAAATACCTCAGATGAAACTAAGGTTTTAACCAAGCAGGATATCATTGCCATTGTTAAGTACCTGATCAAGTTGATCAACTCTAAAGCTGAGGTGGATGATATTGATCACTTGTCAAACCGTCGCGTTCGTACAGTAGGTGAGCAGTTATATGCTCAGTTTGGTGTAGGTTTAGCCCGTATGGCACGTACTATTCGTGAGCGTATGAACATCCGTGACAACGAGGTGTTTACTCCAACAGACCTAATTAACGCACGTACATTATCATCTGTGATCAACTCGTTCTTCGGAACAAACCAGTTATCACAGTTCATGGACCAAACCAATCCACTGGCAGAGATCACGCACAAGCGTCGTCTGTCAGCCCTTGGGCCCGGTGGTCTGTCACGTGAGCGTGCAGGTTTCGAGGTTCGTGACGTTCACTATACCCACTACGGTAGGTTGTGTACTATTGAAACTCCCGAAGGACCAAACATTGGTTTGATCTCTTCACTTTGCGTACATGCCAAGATCAACAACTTAGGCTTTATTGAAACACCATACAAGCGTGTGGTTGAAGGTAAAGTACAGGTTAATGAGCCGGTTATCTATTTATCTGCAGAGGATGAAGACGGTAAAACTATTGGCCAGGCTAACGCGCATTATGATGATAACGGAGTATTCGCGCTTCCGAAAGTAAAAGCACGTTTTGAGGGTGATTTCCCGATCATTGATCCGGAGAAACTCGACTTAATGGATATTGCTCCAAACCAGATCACCTCAATCGCGGCTTCATTAATTCCGTTCCTGGAACATGATGATGCTAACCGTGCATTGATGGGATCAAACATGCAACGCCAGGCTGTACCTTTGTTACGCCCTGAAGCGCCGATTGTTGGTACCGGACTGGAAGGTCGTGTTGCTAAAGATTCACGTACACTGATCAATGCCGAAGGCGATGGTGTGGTTGAATATGTAGACGCGAACGAGATCCGTATTAAATATGACCGTAATGATCTTGACCGCCTGATATCATTTGATGGCGATTCAAGAAGCTACCGTTTAACCAAGTTCAAGAAAACCAACCAGAGTACTACCATGAACCTTAAGCCAATTGTTAAAAAAGGCCAAAGGGTATCAAAAGGAGAAGTGCTTTGCGAAGGTTATGCTACACAAGCAGGTGAACTTGCCTTAGGCCGTAACCTTAAAGTGGCATTCATGCCTTGGCAAGGTTATAACTTTGAGGATGCGATAGTAATATCTGAGCGCGTTGTATCACAGGATATATTCACTTCACTTCACGTTGAAGAGTTTGAATTGGAAGTACGTGATACCAAACGTGGTGAAGAAGAATTAACACCAGATATCCCTAACGTATCAGAAGAAGCCACTAAAGATTTGGACGAAGACGGTATTATCCGTGTAGGTGCCGAAGTTAAGGAAGGCGATATTCTGATTGGTAAGATCACTCCGAAAGGCGAATCAGACCCATCACCGGAAGAAAAACTGTTACGCGCCATTTTTGGTGATAAAGCAGGTGATGTTAAGGATGCATCTTTAAAAACTCCACCATCAATTGCTGGTGTTGTTATTGATACCAAATTATTTAGCCGTGCTAAAAAAACGTCGAAAGCCGAAGAAAAAGCACAGTTAGAGAAACTGGATAACAAACATGATAAAGCTGTAAAAGATCTTAAGAATACTTTGATTGAAAAGTTATTTGAGATCGTGAACGGTAAAACATCACAAGGTGTTTACAACGTTTACAAAGAGCTGCATGTACCTAAGGGTGTTAAATTTACCCAGAAAATTTTAGTAGAGCTTAGCTATGAAAATATCAACCCAACTAAATGGACAACTGATGATGATAAAAACGACCAGATAAAAACCTTACTTCATAACTACAACATCAAGGTTAATGAAGAGCTGGGTGCTTACCGTCGTGATAAATTCGCTATCAGTGTGGGTGATGAACTGCCATCAGGTATTGTTCAAATGGCTAAAGTTTACATCGCCAAAAAGCGTAAGCTTAAGGTGGGTGATAAGATGGCTGGTCGTCACGGTAATAAAGGTATTGTTGCGCGTATTGTACGTGACGAAGATATGCCTTTCCTTGAAGATGGAACGCCAGTTGATATTGTGTTGAACCCACTGGGTGTACCTTCACGTATGAACTTAGGGCAGATATATGAAACCGTATTAGGTTGGGCAGGTAAAGAGTTGGGCATTAAATTCGCTACTCCGATTTTTGATGGTGCGAGCCATACTGAAGTGGAAGAGTGGGTTAAAAAAGCAAACTTACCAGAATCTGGCCGTACCTATTTATACAATGGCTTAACAGGCGATCGTTTTGATCAGCAGACCACAGTAGGTATTATATACATGCTGAAATTAGGTCACATGGTTGATGATAAGATGCACGCACGTTCAATTGGGCCATACTCATTAATTACACAACAGCCATTGGGTGGTAAAGCCCAGTTTGGTGGTCAGCGTTTTGGTGAGATGGAGGTTTGGGCACTCGAGGCATTCGGTGCAGCAAACATACTGCAGGAAATATTAACCGTTAAATCGGATGATGTTATCGGCCGTGCCAAAACTTACGAGGCTATTGTTAAAGGTGAAAACCTGCCAACTCCATCAGTTCCTGAATCATTCAACGTATTGGTTCATGAATTAAGAGGTTTAGGTTTAGATATCACATTAGAATAAGGTTAAAGCTTAAAGGCTAAAGGTGAAAGGTTTAAGACGTAACGTCGTACCCTTTTGCCTTTCACCTTTTACCTTTCACCTCAACTTTAAAAAAACAAGGAGACTATGTCTTACAAAAAGGATAATAAAATCAAAAGTAATTTCACCACGATTACTATCAGCCTGGCCTCTCCGGAGTCCATCCTTGAGCGTTCAAGCGGTGAGGTTTTAAAACCAGAAACCATCAACTACAGGACCTATAAGCCTGAGCGTGATGGTTTATTCTGCGAGCGTATTTTTGGTCCGGTTAAAGATTATGAGTGCCATTGCGGTAAATACAAACGTATCCGTTACAAGGGTATCGTTTGTGATCGTTGCGGTGTTGAAGTAACCGAAAAGAAAGTACGTCGTGAGCGTATGGGCCACATTAACCTTGTAGTTCCTGTTGCTCATATCTGGTACTTCCGTTCGTTACCAAACAAAATTGGTTACTTATTGGGCTTACCAACAAAAAGACTTGATCTGATCATTTACTACGAACGTTATGTAGTAATACAGGCAGGTATTAAAGAATCAGATGGAATCAACAAAATGGATTTCCTTACTGAAGAAGAATACCTTGACGTATTAGATACCCTTCCAAAAGAGAACCAATACCTTGACGACAAAGATCCTCAGAAATTTGTGGCCAAGATGGGTGCTGAGGCTTTAGAGGAATTATTAAAACGCCTTGATTTGGATGAGCTTTCATTTAGCTTACGCCACCAGGCAGCAAACGAAACTTCACAACAACGTAAAAACGAAGCATTAAAGCGTTTACAGGTTGTTGAGGCTTTCCGTGATGCAAAAACCAGGATTGAAAATAACCCTGAGTGGATGATTGTTAAGATCGTTCCGGTTATCCCGCCTGAGTTGCGTCCGTTAGTACCTTTAGAAGGTGGTCGTTTCGCTACTTCAGATTTGAATGACCTTTACCGCCGTGTAATTATCCGTAACAACCGTTTAAAACGTTTGATCGAGATTAAAGCACCGGAAGTTATTTTACGTAACGAAAAACGTATGTTACAGGAAGCTGTAGATTCGTTATTTGACAACTCACGTAAAGTTAACGCGGTTAAAACTGAAGGTAACCGTGCATTGAAATCACTTTCAGATATCCTGAAAGGTAAACAAGGCCGTTTCCGTCAAAACTTATTAGGTAAACGTGTGGATTATTCTGCCCGTTCGGTAATTGTTGTAGGGCCAAACCTTAAATTACACGAGTGCGGTTTACCAAAAGATATGGCTGCCGAGCTGTTTAAACCATTTATCATCCGCAAAATGATTGAGCGTGGTGTGGTTAAAACAGTAAAATCTGCCAAAAAAATTGTTGACCGTAAAGACCCATTAGTTTGGGATATTTTGGAAAACGTATTGAAAGGACACCCTGTATTACTAAACCGTGCGCCTACGCTGCACAGATTGGGTATCCAGTCGTTCCAGCCAAAACTGGTTGAAGGTAAAGCGATCCAATTGCACCCATTAACCTGTACAGCATTCAACGCGGATTTTGACGGTGACCAGATGGCCGTTCACGTACCACTTGGTAACGCGGCAATTTTGGAAGCCCAGGTATTGATGCTTGCATCACACAACATTTTGAACCCTGCTAACGGTACGCCTATTACAGTACCATCTCAGGACATGGTGCTTGGTTTGTACTACATAACCAAAGGCCGTAAAACTGATGAAGGACGTATAGTAAAAGGCCAGGGTTTAACTTTTTACTCTGCCGAAGAAGTAATTATAGCTTATAACGAAAGAAAAATTGACCTGCATGCCTTTATCAAGGTTAAAGCCTTTATTAAAGATCGTGACGGAAAGATTGTAAGCAAAATTATTGATACTACTGTAGGTCGCGTGTTGTTTAATCAGCATGTACCTGTTGAAGTAGGTTATATAAATGAATTGCTAACCAAAAAATCACTGCGTGATATTATTGGTGAAGTAGTGAAAATTACCGGTATGGCACGTGCGGCCCAGTTCCTTGATGATATTAAGGAGCTAGGTTTCAAAATGGCATTCCAGGGTGGTTTATCGTTTAACCTTAAGGATATCAATATCCCTGCAGAAAAAGTTACACTGATCGAAACAGCTTCTAAACAAGTTGAAGAGGTTATGGGTAACTATAACATGGGTTTCATTACCAACAACGAGCGTTATAACCAAATTATCGATATCTGGACACGTATCAACAATCGCTTAACAGCGAATGTAATGGACATCCTGAGCAACGATAACCAGGGCTTTAACTCGGTGTATATGATGCTTGACTCAGGTGCGCGTGGTTCTAAAGAGCAGATTCGTCAGCTTGCAGGTATGCGTGGTTTGATGGCTAAGCCTCAAAAATCAGGTTCAGGTGGTGAAATTATTGAAAACCCTATTCTTTCAAACTTTAAAGAAGGTTTGTCGGTATTAGAGTACTTCATTTCAACCCACGGTGCGCGTAAAGGTTTGGCGGATACGGCGTTGAAAACAGCTGATGCTGGTTACTTAACCCGTAGGTTGCATGATGTTGCCCAGGATATGATTGTTGGTATGGTTGATTGCGGTACTTTAAGAGGTATCTACACGACAGCTTTAAAAGACAACGAAGATATTGTTGAGCCATTATATGACCGTATCTTAGGTCGTACAACTTTACATGATGTTCATGACCCTATCACTAACGAATTGTTGGTATCAGCAGGTCAGGATATTACTGAAGAAATTGGTAAGAAAATAGAGAACTCTCCTTTAGAAGGCATCGAAATACGTTCAGTATTAACATGCGAAAGCAAACGCGGTGTGTGTGCTTTATGCTATGGCCGTAACCTTGCAAGCGGTAAACGCGTGCAAAAAGGTGAAGCTGTGGGTGTAATTGCTGCACAGTCTATCGGTGAGCCGGGTACACAGTTAACATTACGTACATTCCACGTGGGTGGTACCGCCTCAAACATTGCTGCTGAATCACAGATCAACGCAAGGTTTGATGGTATCATTGAATTTGAAAACGTGCGTACTGTTCAATACAAGACTGACGAAGTTGTAGTTGATGTAGTATTGGGTCGTTCTGGTGAGTTCCGTATAGTTGAAGAAGGAAGTAACAAGGTAATTGTTACCAACAACATTCCTTACGGTTCATACCTGTACATCCAGGATGGTAGCAAAGTAACTAAAGGCGACCGTATCTGTTCATGGGATCCGTACAATGCGGTTATCATATCAGAGTTTGCAGGTATCACAACATTTGATGCCGTATTAGAAGGTATCACTTTCCGTGAAGAATCTGATGAGCAAACAGGTCACCGTGAAAAAGTAATTATCGATACAAGAGATAAAACTAAGAATCCTGTAATTCAAATTGCTGATAATAAAGGCAACATCATTAAAGGATATAACATCCCGGTAGGTGCTCACATTGCCGTTGAAGAAGGCGAAAAACTACAAACCGGACAGGTTATTGCCAAGATTCCTCGTTCAACTGGTAAAACCCGGGATATCACCGGTGGTTTGCCACGTGTAACTGAGTTATTTGAAGCACGTAACCCATCGAACCCGGCTGTAGTAACCGAGATTGATGGTGTGGTAACTTTAGGCGGTATTAAACGTGGTAATCGCGAAATGACCATTGAATCAAAAGATGGCCAGATCAAGAAATACCTTGTTCCATTGTCAAAACACATCCTTGTACAGGATAACGACTTTGTGAAAGCTGGTATGCCTTTATCAGATGGCTCAATATCACCTGCTGATATCCTGGCTATTAAAGGCCCGGCTGCAGTACAGGAATACCTGGTGAATGGTATACAGGAAGTTTACCGTTTGCAGGGTGTGAAGATCAATGATAAACACTTCGAGGTGATTGTACACCAGATGATGCAGAAAGTAGCTATTGAGGATGCAGGCGATACCCGTTTCCTTGAACGCGAAGCTGTTGACAGCTGGGATTTCATGACCGAGAATGATGAAATATTTGACAAGAAGGTTGTTGTTGAGCCAGGTGACTCAGCTACATTGAAATCAGGTCAGATAGTTTCATTGAGAAGGTTACGTGATGAGAACTCTATTTTAAAACGTAAAGATTTAAAATTGGTTGAAGTTCGCGATGCTATCGCTGCAACATCAAGCCCGATACTGCAAGGTATCACCAGGGCCTCATTAGGTACCAAATCATTCATCTCTGCTGCATCGTTCCAGGAAACTACCAAAGTACTGAACGAAGCCGCGATAGCAGGTAAGAAAGACTTAATGCTTGGCTTGAAAGAGAACGTTATTGTAGGTCACCTGATTCCTTCTGGTACAGGTTTACGCGAGTACGAAAATATCCGCGTAGGTTCACAAGAAGAATTTGACCGCTTAATGGCTTCAAAAGCTGAAGAAGTAGAAGCATAATTAGCATACTTTTAATTTTATTATAAGCCCTCCAGTAAAATGGGGGGCTTTTTTTGTGTCAAAAATAAATTTGCTAAAACAATTGATTTCAATTTATGTTTAAGATGGAACTTATCAGGTATGCTTAATATTTAGCAAAACTTTGATAATGGAGATAATTACAGTAAAAACGACTTCGATAAAAGAATGTCTTTTTATACTTTAGTAGGATGGAAGAACAAAACGAAAATCAGCTCAATATTGAGCTTTCTGAAGAAATTGCAGAAGGCATCTATTCAAATTTGGCAATAATTACCCATTCAAGCTCGGAGTTTGTGCTCGACTTTATCCGGGTGATGCCCGGGGTACCTAAGGCGAAAGTGAAGTCGAGGATAATTTTAACGCCTGAGCATGCCAAACGTTTATTGTCTGCATTAGAAGATAATATCGAAAAATTTGAAACCTTAAATGGCCGTATTAAGATCCAGCAGGACCCTTCGGGCTTTCCAATGAATTTTGGAGGCACCATGGGACAGGCGTAAAATTTTGATTATGATATTAAAATGCGCTTTTAGTTAATAAAAAGTTATGTTAAAGGCTTGTTTATGAAAAAATTAATAATTTGTTAATTGGATTATAAAAAAAAGTATATATATTGCATTGTTTTAAAATTTACATATACCTAAATAAATTATGAGAAGATATGTCCTCGTATATTCATCTATAGTTCTATTTGTTTTATTTATTTCCTTAAACCTTTTATCTTGTTCGTCTACAAAAAACGTTAGGTATTTTCAAGACATCCCGGATTCCGGTCAATTAAAAACAATAGCTAAAGCAGAATATTCGGAACCCTTAATTAAAGTTGACGATATTTTAACTATTCTTGTTCAAACAGTTGATCCTCAAGCTACAGCTCCAATCAATTTAGGCAATGTTCCCGGTGTAAGTGCCTCGGCAGTTGCCTCATCAAGTTTAATAACTCAGCAGCCATTATCCGGATACCTGGTGAATAGTGACGGGTTCGTTGAAATACCTATTTTAGGCCGTATGAAACTACAGGGCTTAACTACAAAGGAAGCCAGGGACTCGGTATACAACCAGGCCTTAAAGTATTACAAAAATCCTACTGTAATTGTTCGTTACGCCAATTTTAAAATTAGTGTTACTGGTGAAGTGCTTAAACCAGGGCAATATGTAGTGCCAAATGAAAAGGTTACTATTCTTGATGCAATAGCCATGGCAGGTGACCTTTCTATTTTTGGAAAAAGGGAAAATGTTTTGTTAATCAGGGAAAATCCTGATGGAACAAAAACACCTTACCGGGTAGATTTAAGAAAAAGTAATACAATGAGTGGGCCTGCATTTTATTTGAAGCAAAACGATATTATCTATGTAGAACCCGGCAAGGGAAAGGCTGCTGCTAATGACGCTTCTCAGGCAAAAACCTACGCTATTATAAGTTCAATAATTACAGTAGTTATTGTCATCATTTCAAGAATAAACTTCTAATCAAAGCAGTCTTGCTTTAATCATTTTCTAATGGTTTTAGAGCGAATTTAATTTACAATTAACAGTTTAAAATATGGAATTTCCAAACGAAGATTTCAAGGCATTAACAGATACCGAAGAAGGATTCGATTTCAAAAAAAGTATTAGTCAGGTTTTAAGTTACTGGTATTTATTTGTCATTAGTATTATTGCTTGTGGGGTATTGGCTTTTTTTTACGGCAAATATTCTACGCCAACCTATAAAATCAATAGTAAAATTACTATTGATGATCAAGCCGGATCATCCGGTGGGAAATCATTAGGAAAAGGTGGCATGGACTTCGCCGATCTGTTAGGTGCGCCTAATAATGCTTACAATGAAATGGATATCCTCAACTCAAAAATGTTGATGACCAACGTTGTAAAGGATTTAAATTTAAATACCACAATTTATAGCCGCGAAAGCATTAAATCTATCGAGTTGTACGATGAAGCTCCTTTTGAAGTAAAGGTAATTGCAAAAACTGATTCGTTATTATCAAACCTGTTTCTTGTTACTTTAAATGACGATTTAATTCATATAACAAGCAGTAGAGAAGATTTAGATAAAACGGTAAAATTTGGACAGCTTGTTCAATGTAAACAATACGCTCTGGTTTTTACAAAAAAGGCGGGTTATATAAATCCAAAAGGTTATAAAATAGCAATTCAGTCTGTTGATAATAAAGTACAGGACTTAGCTGGGCGCTTTTCTGTTGATTTAACAGACAAAAAAAGCACCACACTGGCTTTAACTTTTGAATATGCCAATCCCAAAAAAGGGGAGGTTATTTTGCAAAAGCTAATGGATGTTTACCTAAAATCAAACCTGCAAATTAAGCAGCAAACAGCCGATAGTACAATAGCGTTTATTGATAACCGGTTAAAAATTGTTTCCAGTGAATTGGAGGGGGTTGAAGCTAAATTTACAGAGTTTAAGCGCGATAATAATATTGCGAATGCTGATGAACAAGGGAAAACTTTAGTTGGAAACGTTTCTGAGTATTACAAAAAACTAAATGATCAAATATTACAGCTGCAGCTATTAAATGATGTTTCGGCTTTTTTAAATAATCCGGCAAATAACAAGATCATACCAAGCACGTTGGCAACACAGGATCAATCCTATACCAATGCAATAAGTTACTATAATCAGTTATTGGCGCAAAGGTCCCAGTTAAACCTGTCTTATAAAGATGATAATCCGGTAATCAAAAATCTTGATTCTGAAATTGATGTAACAAGACAAAATTTGTTAAAAACGTTTGCCTCTTACAAAAATAACTTGCAGGTTAGTATTAATACCTTAAAGTCTCAGAATTCTTCTTTGAACGCCGAAGTAAAAACGGTGCCTCAGAAACAACGGATATTTTTAGATTATTCGCGTCAGCAAAATTTAAAAGAAGAGTTATATCTACTTCTGCTTCAAAAAAGAGAAGAAACTGCAATTTCAAGAACTTCTACAATCTCAACGGCCAGGATAATAGATCCGGCGAAAAGCGATTTTGTACCTTACAAACCTAAAGGTAATCTCTTCATATTAGGAGGTGTGGTTTTTGGCATTCTATTACCTTGTTTATATCTTTATTTTAGGTCTTTGCTCAACATCAAAATATTAAGTAAAGAAGATATAGTTAAAAATACTAAGGTTGCGATATTAGGAGAAATTGGAAATAATAAAGACGAGCATATTTGGTCGTCTGAAAAAGGGATGCGCTCCATGGTTACCGAACAGTTCAGGGCGTTAAGAACTAATCTTCAGTTTATAGTAAATAGCAATAAGTGTAACACAATTTTAATTACCTCCAGTATGAGTGGCGAGGGGAAATCCTTCATTACATTAAACCTGGCAGCGGTTTTAGCTTTAAGTGGTAAAAAAGTGGTTGTGATGGAGTTGGATCTTCGGAAGCCTAAGTTATCTGCAAACGTAGGTATCGATCATAATATGGGCTTCACAAACTTTGCAATTTCAGAAACGATGGACGTTTCTGAAATTATAAAACCTGTAGCTTTCCTCGAAAATGTTTTTATAGTGCCATCCGGCCCTATCCCTCCAAATCCAGCGGAGTTATTGATGAAAGATCGGTTAGTTACATTGCTCGATACTTTGAGAAAGAATTTCGATTATATCATCATAGATAGCGCACCTGTTGGGCTGGTATCAGATGCTCAATTGATAGAGAAGTATACCGATTTGAATTTATATGTAGCCAGACAAAACTATACTTATAAATCTCAGCTTCACATATTAAATGATTTAATTTCATCTGGGAAATTTAAGCACACCTACTTGGTTATGAATGACATTGATCAGAAAAAAGGTGGATACTATGGTTATGGCTACGGTTACGGCTATGGTTACGGCTATGGTAATTACGGTAAATAGTACAATGTTTTTATTTTGAAATTTTACTAATTACAAAAAATTGAATATTCTCTTAAAAATAGTTCCTGGTTCATTAGCAAAACGGTTTTCTCTGCAAAGTGAAAAAAGTAAGGTGTTTGTGCAGAATGCTTCGTTATCTTTTTTTATAAAAGGAATTAACATATTTGTTAGCTTTTTGACTGTACCACTCGTATTAAGTTTTTTAAATAATACACAATATGGAATTTGGCTAACTTTAACTGCCATATTGAGTTGGTTTTCATTATTTGATTTGGGGTTTGGGAACGGGCTGCGTAATCGTTTAATAACCGCATTGTCCACTAAAAACTATGAAGACGCCAAAGTATATGTTTCTACTACATATGCTGCCCTAAGCGTAATATTTGGTTCATTGTTAATTGTATTTTTGATAGTTAACAGATTTGTTAATTGGACCAAGGTGTTTAATGCGCCGCCAGAATTTCACAATGATTTGGATCTTGCTGTTTTTTATGCAATTAGTTTGTTGTTTTTTCAATTTGTATTGCGCTTAATTAATACCGTCCTTTTATCGTTTCAACAATCGGCAATGACCGATTTTACCAATACCCTGGCGCAGGTTTGTATATTAATTGGTTTGTATATACTTAAAATTACTCACCATAATTCACTGTCTTCTGTAGCATTAATTTATTCCATTGTACCTGTTGTTGTATTTTTGGGTATAAGCATTATCTTATATCTAAATAAATACAAAATTGTTAGGCCCTCATTATATTTTGTAAAGTTTAAATATGCAAAAAGCCTGTTAAACCTCGGCTTAAGCTTTTTCGTTATCCAAATTGCTGCACTTGTTATTTATGCATCTGATAATTTTATTATATCTCAACTTTTTCAACCTGCTGATGTAACCACCTATAATATTGCATACAAGTATTTAAGTATTGGCAGTATATGTATAGGCATCGTTTTAAGTCCTTTTTGGTCAATGGTAGCTAAAGCATATGTTGAGAAAGATTTACTTTGGATCAAAAAAACCATGCGAAAACTTATGCTGGTATGGTTGCTTTTAGTAGTCGGGACTGTCATCCAATTGATATTTTCAAAACCGGTGTACAGACTTTGGACTCATGGTAAGGTGGCTGTCCCTTTGAGTTTGTCCTTAATGCTTAGCTTGTATTATATTATTACAACTTGGGGAAACATATTTAGTAGTTTTTTAAATGGTGTTGGCAAAGTAAGGTTACAGCTATATTTTGCAAGTGTAAGTATGATTGTAAATATACCTTTAGCGATATTTTTCGTTAAGGTGTGCCATTTAGGGATTATGAGTGTTCCGTTAGCTACAATAATTGTAACTGCTGTGGTAAGTATCTTAGTGTATATTCAATATCAAAAAATTATAACCTCTACAGCTTCAGGTATTTGGAATAAATGATATGTTAAAGAAAATTGCAGTTGCTTTAATAAGGATTACAAAAATTCATATTCTAATTAAATCCGCTAACGAAAAAGATAACATTTTAGCATGTAAAGCTAATACCATAAGTAACGAGGCGGTTTTTCTCAAAGAAGCGATAGTTGAGAATTTTTCTAATAATCCTGGTAATATCACAATTGGAAATGGAACTTACATTAGGGGAGAATTGTGTGTGTTTAAATATGGAGGACGAATAACGATTGGTGAAAATGTTTACATCGGTGAGTCTAGCAAAATACGATCTGGGGAACATATTCAAATTGGCAATAACGTTTTAATTTCACATAATGTAAATATAATGGATACCAACGCTCATGAGATTGATCATCTTGAAAGGGCTGAAGGTTATTTGAATTTGATAAAATCCGGGCATGCGGAAATTAAAGGGTCAATAAAAACGGCTCCTGTTATTATTGAAGATTACGTTTGGATTAATTTTAATTCTATTATTCTAAAAGGTGTTACAATTGGCGAAGGAGCCATAGTAGCGGCCGGGGCTACAGTTACTAAGGACGTACCACCTTATGTTGTAGTTGGTGGAAACCCAGCAAAAATAATTAGATATTTAAAAGACCAGCAGAAAGATTGATAAGTAAGGATAAGTATGATTACCAAAATAATTAATTCAATTAAGAAACGTAAAGCGGAATCTTACAAGCGGTACATAAGTACTTTTATTGAAATTGGTAATTCTTTTTTATTTGATACTTTTAGACTTGCAAATTCTACACAACCTGCAAAAAACAGAAAAGTAGTCAAAATTGGTAATGATACCATAATAGGCTGTTCAATATTATTGGAATCTGATATTGCTGAAATTGTTGTTGGAAATAACAATTGGATAGGGGCAAGTAATATTAGTTGTAAAACTAAAGTTACGATTGAGGATAATGTCTTCATCTCCTGGGGGTGCTATATCAGCGATCATGATTCTCATTCTATTAACTATTTGGATAGAGAACAAGACTTGAAATTGCAACTTGCAAATTTCAAAAGTGGTATGCCGTTACTTACCGATAAAAACTGGGACGTGGTAAATTCAAAGCCCATAAAAATATGCTCAAATTCATGGATTGGGATGAATTGCATAATTCTCAAAGGCGTTACTATTGGCGAAGGAGCTATTGTGGCCGCAGGCAGTGTTGTTACTAAAGATGTACCGGCCTGGTGTGTGGTGGCAGGGAACCCTGCAAAAGTTGTAAAAACATTGGCAAAATGAAAGTATTAATAATAGGATCAAAGGGCTTTATAGGTGCCAGTTTGGCATTGTATTTATCAAACAAGTTGTATGAGGTATATGAGTGCGATGTAGTGGTTGATTATAACAAAACCAACTATATGGTAATTGATGTTACCAACTCTGATTTTCATTCAATATTTTCAGAACACACTTTTGATATTTGCATTAATTGTTCGGGTGCGGCAAGTGTACCGGATTCAATTGTTCATCCGTTAAGAGATTATAATTTAAATACATATAATGTATTTAAAATGCTTGATGCAATAAGGCTTTATCAGCCCAAGTGTAAATTCATTAATCTATCAAGCGCGGCCATTTATGGTAACCCACCCACCTTGCCGGTGATGGAAAATTTTGTACCAAGCCCTATATCACCCTACGGAATTCACAAAGTACAGGCGGAAACCATTTGTAAAGAGTTTTATGATTACTATGGAATTCAGAATTGCTCTTTGAGAATATTTTCTGCCTATGGCGTTGGGTTAACCAAGCAGCTGTTATGGGATCTGAATAAGAAATTTAGCACTTCGGATGTAATTGAATTATTTGGAACTGGTAACGAATCGAGAGATTTTATAAATATAAAAGATCTTTTGATTGCAATAGAATGTTGTTTACAAGCAAATAAATTTGAAGCTGATGTTATCAATATAGCCAACGGCGTTGAAATAACCGTGAAACAAATAGTTGATATTTTTAAACAGCATTTTGCCGAAACGAAGCAAGTGAAATTTAATGGAATTGTTAAGGCCGGAGACCCGCTTTACTGGAGGGCCGATGTTACCTTACTAAAATCCTTAGGTTATTTACCCACAGTTGCTATTGAGGATGGCATAGCAGAATATATTATATGGGCCAAAACAATATGAAAAGGTTAAAAGTAGGATTAACGTTTTTTTATGATTATAAGGGATGGGCCGGCGGAGTGATGTATACATTAAATATCATTAGCTCATTGAATTTGCTGGAAGATGCACTTAAGCCAGAATTATACATCTATTATAACAATATATCTCCTATTGAGGACGTCAAAAAGATAGGTTATCCCTATCTGAAGTTTTTAAAAGTAAAAAATTACCCGCCGCCCTTTATAATAAGCACGTTAAGTTTTATTAGTATCAAATTATTTGGAAGATCGTTTCTTTTTAAGGAAAAGCCAGACTTAGTATATACATATTTTAAATATTTGAATTATGGCAGGCGTTCATTTTTTTGGATCCCTGATTTCCAGGAAAAATATTTACCCGAACTTTTCTCTGAAGAAAGTATAGCCACCCGCTCCAAATGGCATCAGTTTATTGCTGAAAACAAAAAGGGCGTAGTTGTTTTTAGTAGTATGGATGCTATGAATGACTTTAAGCTCTTTTATCCCGGCTACGTATGTACCATTGCTTTGGTTAGATTTGCCTGTATTTTACCGGAGTTTAAAAGCCTTTCGATAGATAGCTTAAAAAGCAAATTTGGTATTAAAAATAAATTTTTTATGGTGACCAATCAATTTTGGGCTCATAAAAACCATAAGGTAATATTGGAAGCAATTGCATTGCTTAAAAGTAAGAATCTTGATTTCCAGGTAGCTTTTACCGGTAGTACCCGTGATAAGAGAAACCCGGAATTTTTCAATACACTTGATGAATTCATTAAAACAAATGATTTAAATAGGTATATTGTATTTTTAGGATTTATTGAAAGGGAAGAACAGTTAAAGTTAATGGATGAATCAGTAGCTATTATTCAACCTTCACTTTTTGAGGGATGGAGTACGGTAGTTGAAGATGCTAAAGCTTTGAGTCAGAATATTATTTTGAGTAACCTTAAGGTTCATCAGGAACAGATAAGCAAAAATTGTTCTTTTTTTGATCCTCATAACGCGACTGAATTAGCCTCATTAATAGAAAGCTACCTGGTAAAAAGCCCGGAACGACTTTCTATTGATTATACACAAAATATTCGCAGGTTTGGAGAAGATTTTTTGGAGGCGTTAAAATATAATGAATTATAATGTTGTTGAATTACCTGGCGCTCTTTGTTAAGAATTTAAAAATGGCAACTAAAATTTAAATTTGTAAATACTCATCACTTTACCTATGTATGTAATATAAGGGTGATAAACAGTTAGTAAATTATGATCAGTCTTCTTTTAGCGGCAATCAGTATATTTTTATATTTAAGAAGAAAATATTTTGCGTCGTTAATAATATTTTTCTTTCTATTTCTTGATGGATTTCAAATAGTTCCCTTAAGTATTTTAACTGCCGGGTCTTTTTCTGGTGCAACTTTAGATAGTGCCTTATTCATTTTTGTTGGCCTGTTTTTGACGAGGGGAAGAGTTTGGCTTAAACATCCCATCATGCAAACTTCGTTTGCCAAATGGATTATGGTATTTATTGGCCTGGTTATATTGAACCTTATATATGGCTTGTTTGTGATGGATTATACCTTCGCAGATATATTTAAAGGGGGGCGCTTATATTTTTTTCTGTTAAGCTTTTTAATGTTTACCGAAGTGCCTCTTCAAGTAATTCATAAACTAATAAAGACGTTAGTAGTTATAACCTTTTTCCAGTCGATACTATTTGTGTTACAAATTGTAACCGGGCATTCCATTTTGCAAGGTCCAAAAGAGCTGGAGGACGAAAAACTGAGTTATGTGCGTTTCTATAACGTACCTATGCTTTTAAACTTTGCAATGTTAATTGCCATGTTTTGGAATCCCTTCGAAAAATTTAAGTGGTTAAAATGGGCCTTTATTGCTGTTTTTGGAGCTACCATTGTTGGCCCGTTAGATAGGGGATATTTGTTTGCGTGGTTTTTTTCTATCGGTTTGTTCACCGTTATTTATAATAGGCTCGACCGGAAAATATTTTATATTTTAGGTATTGTTATCCTTGGTTTTGCAGTTCTTTCCATCAGCGTAGTGCAAAAAAGAATTAACGAGGGAATAGAAGATTTATCTGCTTTAGAAACTATTTCATCAGGGCATACTATTCTTCAGGATAACACTTTTACTTACCGGATACAACATTTAGCAGAAAGAATAGATTATATAAGTTCAGAACCTGTAGGATGGTTATTTGGTATTGGATTGGTTGATGAAAGGGCTCCGCAAGTGGATCACCTCCCATTTCATTTTGGGTTATCAGACCCCTCAACAGGCAGAATTACCAAAGTTTACACAGCTGATATAGCGTGGTCAATGTTGTTTTTAACATTGGGGTTTGTGGGTGCCTTTTTATACGTAATGATTTTTATCCGGATATTATTAAAGTTTTCAAAAAATTCATTTATACCCGAAATCTCAAAGATCATATTTATACTTATTGTACTAAATTTTATAACGTCTATCACGTCCAGTGCATTAATACAACCTACGTTCTATATTCCCCTATTTTTGCTCGTTGTGTTTATATTCAAATATCAAATGCTGCAGCAGAACAATAAAAAAAAGATAGCTTTAATTCAGCAGCGTCATGATACAACCCCTAATATCGATTATAACAGTAACCTATAATAGCGCAGCCACAGTAAGGCGTACTATTGAATCTGTAAAGCAGCAAAACTATTCAAATATTGAATATATTATAGTTGACGGCGCATCTGCAGATAATACCGTGGAAATTTGTAAAAACGCTCTGAGTGATAGTAATATTAAATTTACAATTATCTCCGAACCTGACAATGGTATTTATGATGCCATGAATAAGGGTATTGAAATTGCAAAAGGGGACATAATAGGGATTATAAATAGTGATGATTGGTATGAAAGCAATATGTTTTTGGATATTTGTAATGCATGGAAGGTTTCTGGCAGCGGCATTTATGTTGGAATAATGCGTTCATGGCTTAACAACAAAGAATATTTACTCGAACGCAGATCTCACCTTTTTCTTAATACTTACATGATCCTGCACCCGGCTACTTTCATTACAAAAGATTTGTATACTAAATACGGTGCATATAATACAAAATATAAATATTCGGCCGATTTAGATCTGATACTTAAATATGATGCCAAAAAAGTTAATTTTTATTATATCGATAAAATCATCTCCAATTTTACAATAGGGGGGGCATCGTCAACGTCTGTCGCTGTTTTAGAATCTTTAAAAGTGAGGCTTGCATACAATTTAATTACTAAAAGGCAATTCTTCTTAAAGCGGCTAAAACTTGCTTTAAAGAATGTTATAGGTCGTTAAGGTAAGAATTTGATTAGTGAACGGAGTCGCCGTTCTTAATGTTAAGGTTTGGGCTGTCTGCCGTAAGTTAAAAGCAACAATAAGTAACAATAGTCATGAATGAACAATTGGTCACCTGTATTAAGGCGGATATATTTAGATATACTGGTAAAACTGGTTCAAAATATTTTTTCAAATGTTTTACACAAGAGATTGGCTTTCGGGTTACTCTTTTTTATAGGTTAACGGCGCATTATAAAAAGTATAACGTAATTGGCTTTTTCAGCAGATTTTTTTACCGGTATTATTTTTACATGCTTGGGTTTCAAATTCCGTTGTCGGCTAAAATTGGAAAAGGGTTAATAATTAAACATTTTGGATCAATAGTTCTGAATGGCGGTACCGTTATGGGAGATAATTGCTATATATCTCATGGAATAACTATTGGGCAAACCAATAGAGGGAAGATGAAAGGCGTCCCCAAAATTGGTAATAAAGTTTGGCTGGGGCCAAACTGTGTAGTAGTAGGGAATATACAAATTGGAGATAATGTTTTGATAGCCCCTAATGCTTATGTGAATTTTGATGTGCCGCCTAATAGTATTGTTATAGGTAATCCTGCAAAAATAGTGCATGATGAAAATGCCACAGATTGTTATATAAACAATATAGTTTAATGTTGCTTTACGAAGCTTAAATCGAACTTTAATATTTGATTTTTTAATATGCGTGTTCTTATTTTACCTTCATTTTATCCTACCCAGGACGAGCCTAACCGGGGCATTTTTTTTCAGCAACAAGCTCAACTATGTGTTAGAGATGATGTAGAAATTCACGTTTTGTTTTATGAATTGAGAAGTTTGAAAAAGCTAAAGGCTTTTAAAAACCTGAAGAACTTTTTCCAGACAAAGGCTTACCAGGAAAAAAATTTATTGGTTTACAGATGTCATGCATGGAATATAGTTCCTACACAATATAAATTAGGAACAGAAATTTGGATTAATGCTTCGTTTCGCCTTTTTCAGAAATATGTAAGCCAGTATGGCCTGCCAGACTTTATTCATGTTCAATCTGCATTTGCAGCAGGTAAACTCGCTTACCTGATAAACAAAAAGTATAACGTACCTTACTTTATTAACGAGCACGCATCAAGTGTTAAGTTGGGGAATTTTTCAGTTGAAGAAATTGAAAATTTAAAAAAGTATTATAACAAAGCTTACTGCGTTGTAGCGGTAAGTGAGCCTTTTAAAAATCTTATTGTTGAAAGGTTTTCTATAAATGCCGACCATATCAGGGTTATTCCGAATTTTATTGATATTGATTTTTTTAAACCACAGATTCATTCGGAGCCCCAAGGCCAAAAGATTCATTTTTTGACCGTTTGCTTTTTGGAAAAAAAGAAGGGGCTCGATCGATTGATAGACGCATTTTACGAAGCCTTTAAGGGTAACATGCAGGTTAAGTTAACAATAGGAGGCGAAGGGCCCATGAAACCGCTGCTGATTAGCCAAATAGAAAAGTACCAGTTGCAGGATCAAATTACTATGCTTGGGGCATTATCACAACAAGCAGTTAAAGAACAAATGCGGCTTTGTAGTAGTTTTGTTTTGGCCAGTAGAGTTGAAACCTTTGGAGTTGTTTTAATTGAAGCTATGGCAATGGGGAAGCCCGTGGTAGCTACACGGTGTGGTGGGCCTGAGGATTTTGTAGTTGATGAAGTAGGTATACTTGCAGAAAATAATCTTGATGCTGTGAAAGATGCATTATTAACTATGAGTCATAATTTGAACAAGTTTGATAATGGTATCATTCGTAAATATATAGAGGATAACTTTAGTGCCAGCGCAGTTTCCAATAAGGTAATAGCTTTATATAAAGAAATAAAAAACAGAGGTCAAAATTAATGATCTTCGATATTTTTCGTAAACTAGGTGATAAGCCATTGTAAAAGAATTGCTTGTTTGCGCCATTGACTATAATTGCATTTTAAAGGAAGGGGTTCATAAAACGAAATTCAGCGACCACTTAAGTTTCAGGTATATTTTACCTAAAACAATGGGCTGCTTATTTAAAACAGCCCATTGTTTATTTAACTTAATTTCGTTTAAGAAGTATTACAGAAGAATACGGCGCCAGGGTGATCTGTTGACTCACCGGTTTACCTTTTAAATCCTTATATAGGTGTGTTAAGGTAATTTTCTTCGAAACGCTGGATTTGTTACATCTTAACTCAACATCGCTATCTCCAAAAGATATTCCCGCGTTTAAATCTGTTGATGAGTCGTCATGACTGTAAGTATCCCGCCATTTTGATAAAGACATCCTGGATGTTGAGGGCATTTGCGCGGTAGTAGGCGTTACTACAATCATGCGTTCTTTGTCCGGTGAAACATAGGTGTTTTTTGAAAAGCGACCTATAGTTGACATATCATTTTTTGTTGCCAAAATAGCCACGGGCTGACTCTTTAGCTTGCTAAAGAAAGTGTTATTGCTTATTATATTATTCTTGGAGTCGCACTTGTCACTATTAACCGAATAATATTGTAAGTTGTTATTGTAACAAGTGTTGCTATCCACTAAAACGTTTATTGTACCGTGGAGATATATGCCGCTGGCAACGCAATTAAGAATCGTATTATTAGTTACATGGATATTTAAAGAACAATCATCAAGATAAATACCCTGTACATGGGCCCTGCTGATATTCGTTAGCGGGGAGTCATTATCGCCACCTGTAACAATATTATGTGATATAACTATATTGCCATTATTATTTCCGTTACCGTTCCAAGTATATATCCCTCCTCCGTCACCTTTTATCAAACAAAAATTTGATACCAAATTGTTTTTGATTAAAACATTTCCTGATGTAAAATCAATGCCATTAAAGCCAATGCTATCTATAACGTTATTTGAAATTGTTGCGTTGCCTGTTTTGCTGGAATATTGAAATCCCAGATATTGACCGTTATCACTTTTACCTCTGCCGAGAGTTAGGCCGCAATTTTTAATGGTGTTATTGGTAAAAGTAACATTCGATGATTCCCAAAGTACCACACCGTTATTATTAACGTGATTTATCACATTTTTAGTCAATTTGCATCCGCTGTTAGCTCCATCAAACTTAATTCCATCCTGTCCGGAATAATTTACAGTGAGATTATTTAATGTTATATAAGATGAGCTATGAGCATAAACAGAGATATTGGAAGTTTTGTTAATCTCAATATTTTGAATTGAAATATAATTTGCATTATTAATGTATATGCCATAGGCATAATAGGGAATTTCAAGCTTAGAATTATTTGGATCTGCAGCGGCAGAATATAAATAGATTTTTTTGTTTTTATAATCAAAATACCACTCGCCGTTTACATCAAGCGTCCCCAAACTGTTCTGAATGAAATAGCCCCAGCCATCAACAAAATTAAATTGATTGTATTGAATCTTTATTAAATTGCCCTTTACATAATCAATTTTCCTTTTTTCAATCAGGTATTCTGCAGGTTTAAAAACTAATTCTGCATCCTTCCAATCGCCCGTAAGGGGCTCTTTGGATACCATTTGGTATTTATCCAGGTGGCTTGCTATCGTCAAACTACCGGTATTCGGATACCTTCCCAATGGGAGCGGCCGCGAGTTTTGGTAAAAATCGGAGATGTCAGAATCTTTTTGGCAAGCAGCTTGCCATATATTATTATTTGTTGGTGACTGTGTCCAACTGGTAATTTGTTTAGCGCCGGTTATAACGGGCTTTTTACCAATATCATATGAGCTAATTTGTATTAATTTTCCAGGTGCTCCGGAATTTTTAATGTTTATCTGACCGACGAAGGTATCATTACAACGAAATAGAACTTTATCACCCGGTTGCAATGTCAATTGGTTTAACTTATCAATGGTTTTAAAAGCTGAGTTTTTTGCCTTTCCATTATTAAGATCGTTCCCGTTATTAGAAAAATAATACGTAACTTGCCCAAAAGATGATAAATTGATAAAAAGCAGTATATAAAAGAAGAAATATTTCATTTTTTGTTTGTTTTTTATTTTAAAAATGTTGGTTGTTAATAATAAGACTATCTATAAAACATAGATTTAATATAGTCAAAACGTAATCGACCTTGAAAAGTTATCGTATTTGTGTTTTAAATGAAGGTTAGTAATCACTTATTTAACAATTTAAGAAAGTGAAACTTTTTATGCTAAAGTTTATAATTATAATATGATGCTTCAAATGTCGAAGGCTCTACTCGAAATAGATAAACTGTTTGTATTACATGGCGAAAAAAATCATGACAGGCTAATAGTTAAACTTCAAATTATACATCCGTTTTTCTTAAATATTTTAGGACCTTAAGAAATAAAATTTGCTATGAAAAAACATTTAGACCTTGTTTGACTTCTTTCAAGGATAAATGACTGAAACGCTTTTTTCAATATATGTATAGATCTTCCAATGAATAATTATGCACCAATAGTACTGTTTGTCTACAACAGGCCAAATCATACTGAACGTACAGTTAATGCCCTGCTTGATAATCACCTGGCGTCTGAAAGTGATTTATTTATATTTTCTGATGCTGCAAAAAATAGTGAATCTTTAGGAGATGTTAAGCTTGTAAGGGATTTTATAAAAAAAATCGATGGATTTAAAAGTATCACAATTATTGAGCGGGAAGTCAACTTCGGGMTAATAAAATCAATATCAGAAGGTGTAACCGATATTGTAAATAGATACAAAAAAATAATTGTAATCGAAGATGATCTCATCACTCACAAACAATTTTTACAATACATGAATGAAACATTAGAATTATATGAAAATAATTCGAATGTTTATGAAATAACGGGTTATTCACATATAAATAATACCGCTAAAATTGTTGAAAATCAATCGTATTTTTTAAAAATTACAAGTACCTGGGGATGGGCAACGTGGGCTAACCGTTGGGAGATATTTTCAAAGGGATTGGAAGGCGTTGAAGATTTAGATAGCAATAGAAAACTTAAATATCTGTTTAACTATAATAACTCATATAATTATTATAAAATGTTAAACGATATGAAAACTGGGAAAGCCAAATCATGGGGAATAGTTTGGTATTGGAATATATTTAAGAATAATGGTTTAACACTTTACCCAACTGAAACATTAGTGGATCAAATTGGTTTTGACGGTACCGGTCAAAATGCCAAAAATTATGTAGTATCATCCAGTAGAATTAAATCAGAAGCGTATGAATTTGTTTACCCTACTGTAATAGAGGAAAATTCTAAAAGTAGAAATCAAATTATAAAAATACTTAGAACACGAAAGCTATTTCTAATTCTTAAAGTAATAGGTCATACTTTGAGAATTAAGCGTAAATAATTCATAGTAATAATCATTATTAAAGAATGAGTTTAAAAAAGCAAGTAAAATATATAATAAGAAGAATTTTAAGCATTCCTATCCGTCGTAAACTTACTGCTGCCTCAAACGTGGTTTTTTATAGTGGAGTTAAGGTTCATAACTTATTAAATAATCCCGATAAAATAGTAATAGGAGATCAAAGCCATATCAATGGTGAATTACATGTGTTTGGTTATGGTGGCGAGATTAGAATTGGAAAAAGGTGTTATATCGGCGAAGGTACCCGCATTTGGTCTGGTAATAAGATTATTATAGGCAACGATGTATTAATTTCTCATAATGTGAATATAATGGATACCAATTCGCACGAAATTAATTATTTAGAACGCGCTGCTGGTTTTTTGCATATCATCACAGAGGGGCATCCCAAAGAGGCCGTAAATGTGAATACAGCTCCAATTGTAATCGGTGATAATGCATGGATAAATTTCAATAGCATTATTTTAAAGGGAGTAACCATTGGGGAAGGGGCAATAATTGCAGCCGGAAGTGTTGTTACTAAAGACGTTCCGTCATTTGCCCTGGTCGGGGGAAGTCCAGCCAAAATAATCAAATATGTAAATTAAAAAAATGCTAAGAAAAGTAATCAAATTTTTATACCGCTTTTATTTGACTAAAAGATTTCGGAATAAATTAACCATTGGTAATGAATCAAAACTGGCATTCAATAAGTTTAACTTTAAAGAAGGTTGTACTATTTCAATTGGAGATAGATCTATTATTGAGTCAAATATATATTTTGATAAGTCAGAGGGCCATGTAATTATAGGTAGCAGAACATTTATTGGAGGGTCTAAATTAGTTTGTGCTGATAAAATTGAAATTGGCGATGACGTTTTAATATCCTGGGGCTGCACTATTGTCGATCATGATTCACACTCGTTGTTGTTTTCCGAAAGGAAGGACGATGTGATAAATGGATTAAAGGGGATTAAAATTTGGGAAAACGTTACTACTAAACCTGTTAAAATAAATAACAAGGTATGGATAGGATTTGAAGTAAGAATTTTAAAAGGAGTAACGATAGGTGAAGGGGCCTGCATTGCTGCAGGTAGTTTGGTAACGAAGGATGTGCCCCCATACACGTTAGTTGGAGGTGTACCGGCGAAAATACTCAAGAGTTTACCGAAAGAATGTTACCGGTAAGGGCGATTCAAAATATTATCATTTTGCTGTAGGATCTTTATTGGGTAAAGACCAAATGCCTGAAATTGCTTTGCATGGTGTATCAAAAAATATAGTAAATGGTTTAAAGAATATAATTATATGATAAGAGTAGGATTTACAATTATTGATGGAAAAGTGAATTGGATGGGTGGAATAAATTACCTTAAAAATTTGCTTTATGCAATTTCACAATTGGAAGAAAGAAAAATCCAGCCTGTATTGTTTTTAGGAAATAACATTGACAAAAAAATTGTTCAGGAATTCAAAGACTTAGCCGAAATACACCAGGATTCATTATTTGACAGGAAGAGTTCGAAATGGATTATTTATACTTTTTTGAGAGACGTTTTTAAAAGAAACCCTGCTGTTAATCAAATAATAGAAAAATATAACATACAAGCATTTAGCCACTCATTTATTTATGGCCCCGATATAAATTGTTTGAAAATTAATTGGATACCCGATTTTCAGCACATTCATTTGCCAAAATTATATTCAAAACTTCATCTGCTTGTTAGGGATTATCGTTTACGATCATTGGCGAAATACAGCGATATTGTTATATTAAGCAGTTATGATGCTTTAAACGATTATAAAAAATTTACTCCTGAATATACTGCAAAAGCCCGTGTAATTCATTTTGTTTCTCAAACAACATCCTTCGAAGACAAAGGGTTAGCGTATATCAAAGAAAAATATAAAACAAAAGAGGGGTATTTTTTCTTACCCAATCAATTCTGGGCTCACAAAAATCATAAAGTAGCATTTGAAGCAATTAAAATAGCTATAGAAAAAGCGCCCGATATCATGTTAATATGCAGTGGTCATTTAAATGATGACAGAAATGCAAAACATATAATCGAATTAAGAGCATTTATAGAAGAAAATAAATTGCAGGATAACATAGTTCTTTTAGGACTTATTCCTTTCGGAGATGTTTTGTTACTTATGAAATATTCCATTTCAGTAGTAAATCCATCTTATTTTGAAGGTTGGAGTTCAACAGTTGAGGAATCAAAAAGTATGAGAAAAAATCTTATACTTTCTGATATTCCGGTTCACCGGGAACAAGCGCCTCATCAAGTAGTATTTTTCCATCCCGATGAGCCAGCGGAATTGGCAAATATTTTAATTGATAAATGGGAGCATAAAGAGGATATAGATCAGAAAAGTACTATTGGAAATGATGACTTAATTAAACGCACTATTGAGTTTGGCAGTAAGTTTCAATCCGTAATATTAGAATCTATAGAAAATTAAGTCATGTGGTTGGTTTTTTGGCTAAAAATGAATAGTCGTTAAAAATGTCATCAAATTAATTGATTATTAATAATAAAACATTTACTTTGTTATTGAATTGAAAATTTAACCAAGATTAATTACCTTTGAACTGTATCAATATAGAGGTTTAATAGTTTACTTAATAAAAATCAATCTTAATACGTACCAATGAAATTCTGATATTACTGTCCATCAAAAGCCCTGATGATTATAAAAGCAGCAACACAGCATAAAATAAGTTTTAAATACTTTGCACATCTAATTAATTATTTCCATTCCATCTTTAAATGAAAAATGAACAATTTCCTGTCAAAATAAATTTATGTTCAAGCGGTGATGTAACCAACCCTAAAACATGGTCAGGTACGCCATACAATATTTATTGCGAGCTAAAAAAAATGGATGCTGTTGGTATCACTTTTAGTCTACATGATAAATTGCCCTTTAAAAGGCTTGCTGGCCCATTATCTTTGCTTTATTATTTTAATAATCAGGATGCTTTTCGTGGTAAATTAGTCAGGTATATTAGTTCAAAAATTGTTCTCTGGAACTTAAAAAATGCGTCTTCCAGGCATACGCTTCATTTTGGAACCTTGGGTTTCTCAACAATGAAGTTTCCCAAAAATCATTCCCACTATATTTATATCGATTCAACATGGGCTCTTCGTTCAAGCCAGGCTGCTTTTATAGATAAGTATTCAAAGAGATTAATTGAAGATTCTGAATTATTGGAAAGCAGCAGTTTTAATCAATGTAAGCACATATTCACAATAAGTGAATATGTAAAAAAAAATCTTATTGATCATTATTTGATCCCAGAGTCTAAAATAACGGTGGTGGGAACAGGGGTTGGAGTAATCAAGCCCTATACTGGATTAAAGGATTACAAAAACGGGAAAATATTATTTGTTGCAAAAGGTCGTTTTGAAGATAAGGGTGGATATTTAGTTATGAATGCTTTTAAAAAGGCATTAGAGAAAAATCCTAATCTGGAATTAACAATCGTGGGACAAAAATCCTATGCACACCTGGAAAAACATCCTAAAGTCAAAACATATGGTTTTCTTCCGTTAGAGGAACTGCAGGCTTTATTTGAAACCCATAGTTTGTTTTTAATGCCTGCTTTTTACGAGCCATGGGGGCTTGTGTATCTTGAAGCATTGATATGTAAAATGCCAATTGTTGGTTTAAACAAAAACAGTTTTCCTGAGCTTTCAAATTACGGTGAATTTGGATTTGGGATTGATACTCCTTCAGAAGATTTATTAGCGCAAACCATAAATTATGCTTTTGATAATCCAGAGTTATTAGAAAAAATGGGTATCGCTGGGCAAGCATATTGCTTGTCAAATTTTACCTGGGAGGTTTCTGTTGATAAAATGATCAACAAGATCAATTCTTTTAATGAAAGCAGTTTGGTAACAGTTTGATGGTTGTTAATAATGAATAATAATTAATTTATGAAAATCGGAGTAATAGGCAGTGGAATATCCGGGTTGAGTATAGCAAATCTTCTAAAAGATAACCATGAGGTAATCGTATTTGAGAGGCAAAAAAAACTAGGCGGCCTGATTAAATGTGAACGTGTAAATGACTGTTTATTTCACAAGGTTGGTGGCCATGTTTTTAATTCAAGAAATCAGAAGGTTTTTGACTGGTTTTGGTCACACTTTGATAAAGACAAAGAGTTTGTTCAGGCTAAAAGAAATGCTAAAGTCTTTTTTAATGAAAAAATTATTGGGTATCCTATAGAGAACTATATCTATCTTTTCGATAAGGCGCTGGTGAAAGATATCGTAGCTGAACTTTTGGAACTGCAAACAAAACCCAAGATCTCTCCCTTTGACTATGAAAATTTTGAAGACTTTTTAAAAGGAAATTTTGGTAATACGTTATACGAAATTTACTTTAAACCATATAATCACAAAATTTGGAGAACAGACCTTAATACGGTATCCATGAAATGGCTTGACGGGAAATTGCCGATGCCAAATCTTGAAGAAATCATTCAAAATAACATTACCCGATCTGAAGAGGATAATATGGTACATTCTACCTTTTATTATCCCAAGGAAGGCGGGTCGCAATTTATAGTTGATCGATTGACCTCAGGTTTAACAATTCTGAACAATTCTAATATTGATACTATTAAAGAATCCAATGAAAAACTCATTGTTGAAGAACATGAGTTTGATAAGCTCGTTTTTTGTGGCGACATAAGAAACATTCCAGCTTATTGTAAACAAATTCTTATAGACGCAGGTGTTGATGTTAACTATTTAGAAAATTTGCGATCCAACGGCACTTCAAATTTGTTTTGTGAAACTGATGAAAATGATATTTCCTGGATGTATATCCCAGAGGATTTTACTAAAGCGCATCGGATAATATATACCGGAAACTTTAGTAATACTAATAATAGGGGTTCATCGAAAAAAACTTGTGTTGTTGAATTTTCTGGAAAGGTTGATTATGACGTTATGGTAAGTGAAATAAAAAAATTGCCGGGAAATTTGTCGCCCTTATCCTATAATTACGAGCCTAATTCATATGTTATTCAGGACCATCGTACAAGAAGTGAAATAAGCGCTGCCAAAAATGCTTTAAAAGAGAAAAATATTTTTTTACTTGGTAGATTTGCTGAATGGGAATACTATAATATGGATAAGGCGATGGAGGCTGCTTTTGAATTATATGAAAATGAACTAAACTAATTGCGCCAAACTGTCGGGATGTAAATAAGTCACTCGTATTAATTTAATCGTCTAATTATCTTTTAAGGAAATATAAATAAACACACCTAAACTTAGATCAAAAAAATATTTGTTCAATCATTAAATTTATCATGAAAAAAATCGCGCTATTAACAGGCATAACCGGTCAAGACGGGGCCTATCTTACAGAGTTGTTATTATCAAAAGGGTATGAGGTGCATGGTATAAAAAGAAGAAGTTCTCTTTTTAATACAGATCGCATTGATCATTTATACCAGGATCCTCATGATACTGACGTTAAGCTTACATTACATTATGGAGATTTGAGCGACTCGACTAATCTTATACGCATTATTCAACAAGTACAGCCAGACGAAATTTACAATTTGGGTGCCATGTCTCACGTAAAGGTGAGTTTTGATACCCCAGAATATACCGCTAATGCGGATGGTATTGGAACACTTCGTTTATTGGAAGCTATAAGGATTTTAGGTTTAGAGAAAAAAACAAAAATATATCAGGCATCCACTTCGGAATTATATGGTTTGGTACAGGCTGTTCCTCAGTCAGAAACTACGCCTTTTTACCCTCGTTCACCTTATGCAGTGGCTAAGATGTACGCTTACTGGATAACCGTTAATTACCGCGAGGCTTATGGTATTTTTGCTTGTAATGGTATTTTGTTTAACCATGAAAGCCCATTAAGAGGCGAAACTTTTGTAACGCGTAAAATTACAAGAGCAGCAGCTAAAATTGCCATGGGAATGCAGGATAAACTATATTTAGGTAACCTGGATTCTCAAAGGGATTGGGGACATGCAAAAGATTACGTAGAGGCGATGTATTTAATATTGCAGCAAGAAACTCCTGAAGATTATGTTATTGCTACAGGTRTAACTACCCGGGTACGTGAGTTTGTACGCATGGCGTTTGCAGAAGTGGGTGTTGCTATTGAATTTAAAGGCGAGGGTGTAAACGAAGTTGGTTATGTTGTGTCTTGCGAATCTCCTGATTATCAAATAGAAATTGGAAGAGAAGTTGTTGCTGTTGATCCTAAATATTTTAGGCCTACAGAAGTAGATCTTTTAATAGGCGATCCAACTAAATCAAAAACAAAACTGGGTTGGAAACCTAAATATGATTTGAAAATGTTGGTTGAAGATATGATGAATGCCGATGTAAACCATTTCCGTAAAGAAAAACTGCTTAAAGATTCTGGCTATGTTATAAAAAATCAATATGAATAATCAATTTGTTGATTCATATTAATTATATATTAATATTATCTGGTTACTTCGGCGTTTAATTGATATTAAATTAAAACGCTGAAGTAACCAGATATATAACTTCTATTATAAATGAGCAAATTTGAATCTGTAAATTGGCTGTCATATAATATTTTCAAAGGAGATCTTGGACAGATCTCCTTTGAAAATAAATTATTGATTAATACAATTAACCAATATTCTTACTGTATAGCTGAGAAAGACAGCGAATTTAAAGATGCCTTAATTAATTCTGATATACTACTACCTGATGGTATTGCTATAGTAATGGCAGTACGAAAGATGCTTAAATTAAAAATAAAAAAAATTGCTGGAGCTGACGTTCATTCGCATCTCCTATATTCTTGTAATAACAATAAAAAAACTTGTTTTTATTTGGGTTCTTCAGAAAAAACTTTGAATGAAATAAAGAATCGTTTAAGTAAAGAGTATCCAGGTATGAAGGTTGGCTTTTACTCACCTCCATATAAAAACAAGTTTACCGATGAGGATAACCGCAACATGTTAAATGCTATTAATTCATTTAAGCCGGATGTATTGTTTGTTGGGATGACAGCCCCCAAACAGGAAAAATGGGCAAATGAATTTAAAGCGCAAATAAATGCACACGTAATTTGCACAATAGGTGCTGTTTTCGATTTTTATGCAGGTACAATAGACCGGCCTCATAAGATATGGGTTAAGTTGGGATTGGAGTGGTTTATACGTTTTTTAAGAGAACCCTTACGGATGTGGAAAAGGTATTTTTATTACGGCCCTGTTTTTCTCTTCAAACTATCAAGGTTATCTAATAAAAATATATAATTATAGCGTTAGGGTATAGAGGTAGTAACTAAAGTAATTTTTTTTGCCTCAGTTAGCTAGCAAGTGTATTATCATATAATAACACTCTTTTTAATAAAATTTAAATGGAAAAAAACGCCAAGATTTACATCGCCGGCCATCGTGGGATGGTTGGTTCTGCCATTTTTCGTAAACTGAAAAGTGAGGGATATGATAATTTAATAACACGCACATCTGCTGAGCTTGACTTGCGCGATCAGCAAGCAGTGGTGAACTTTTTTGCTTCAGAAAAACCAGAATACGTTTTTCTTGCGGCTGCAAAAGTGGGTGGTATAGTTGCTAATAATACCTATCGTGCGGATTTTTTATATGAAAACTTACAAATCCAGAACAACATCATTCATCAGTCGTATGTTGATGGCGTAAAAAAATTGATGTTTTTGGGTTCAAGCTGTATATATCCTAAAATGGCACCTCAGCCTTTAAAGGAAGAGTATTTGCTAACCGGTGTGCTTGAGCAAACAAATGAGCCCTATGCAATAGCTAAAATAGCCGGTATTAAAATGTGCGATGCTTACCGTGCACAGTATGGCTGTAATTTTATATCTGTAATGCCTACCAATTTGTATGGGTATAATGATAACTATCACCCGCAAAACTCCCATGTATTGCCGGCGTTAATTCGCAGATTTCATGAAGCTAAAGAGCAAAATTCCCCCGACGTTACTATTTGGGGTACAGGTTCGCCAATGCGTGAATTTTTATTTGCAGATGATCTGGCCGAGGCCTGTTATTATTTAATGCAAAATTATGATGAGGAAGGCTTAGTGAATATCGGAACTGGTGAAGATATAACCATTAAGGATCTTGCTTTATTGATAAAAAATATTGTAGGATATCCCGGAGAAATTAAGTTTGATACTACTAAACCTGATGGTACGCCACGAAAACTAATGGATGTTTCAAAGCTTCATGACAGAGGATGGAAGCATACCATTGAATTGGAAGAAGGTATTAAACTTGCATATCAGGATTTTTTGAGTAAAAATACCGTTAAGCAAGACTAAAGTTTATCTGCTTGAATTTGTGCTGTAAGCTTTATCGCTTTGATCAAAAATACAAGGATTAGCCTGTAAGGTATATTAACACTTTACAGGCTAAAATTTAACCTGTTATGAAGTATGCAAAGAACATAAGCAGAGGTTAGATACGCAAAATATAATAGTATACAGGAAAAACTTCTCAAAGTACATATAATGGGCCATTGCGAGTCTATTACCGAAACTGAGTTTGTTTAAAAAAACCTGTAAATAATGGGTTCGGATTAGTTTTTGCAAACAAAACCCGCTTAATAATGTTATGAGTGGTGCTTATGCCAATTATTATAATCATCTATATCCTAACCAATAACCATAAGTAATTTATAAAGCATATCATGACAATTACACCTACCCCAATCCAGGGATGCATAATATTAACCCCAAGGATTTTTAATGATGAGAGGGGATATTTTTTTGAATCATTTAACGCGCAAAGTTTTAACGATGCAATAGGTTACAAAGTCGATTTTATTCAGGATAATCAATCATACTCCACAAGAGGGGTGCTTAGAGGGCTTCACTTTCAAAAAGGAGAGTATTCTCAAGCGAAATTAGTGAGGGTAACTCAGGGAGAAGTATTGGATGTAGCTGTTGATCTCAGAAAAGGATCGCCAACTTACGGACAGCAATTTTCTGTAATTCTATCTGAAGATAATCATCAACAGCTTTTTATCCCCCGCGGCTTTGCACATGGATTTATAGTTTTAAGCGATTCTGCTATTTTTCAATATAAGTGCGACAACTATTATAACAAAACTTCGGAAGGCGGGTTGCATTACGCCGATCCGGAACTTAATATAGATTGGAGCATGTCTGTAGATGAATTGGTGGTATCAGAAAAAGATATTGAGCTGCCATTTTTAAAAGACGCAGGCGATTTAGGTTTTTAATAAATTACTTTAGTACTTTTAACATCTATAAATAGTATTAATTTTAATATGGGAAATATTGTAGTGTTTGGTGCTTCGGGTCAGCTTGGGCAGTGTTTAAAAAAAGTTGCCGCTTTAAAAGGCATAACTTCTATTATTTTCCCAACAGAATCAGAAGCCAATATATTGGACGCAGACCTGCTGAATAAAATATTTGAACATTACAAGCCAACGTATGCCATCAATTGCGCGGCGTATACAGCTGTTGATAAAGCCGAAGATGATATTGAACTGGCCCGCAAGATAAATAAAACAGGCGCCCAAAATCTGGCGATACAATGTAAAGCACATGGTGCCATATTGGTGCAGATATCAACCGATTTTGTTTTTAAAGGAGATATACCAAATCCACTCGTAGAAGATGATATTGCAGAGCCTATAAGTATTTACGGCCTTACTAAATTGGAAGGAGAGCAGGACGTTGCTGCTATTTTATCACAGCACTATATTATTCGTACAAGTTGGCTATACTCGGAGTTTGCTAACAATTTTGTTAAAACCATGCTTAAACTTGGTGCTGAACGGGACGAGTTAAAGATTATTGTTGATCAGGTGGGCACGCCAACATACGCTATTGACCTGGCAGGTGCAATACTTGATATCATAAATTCCGGCGCAGGAAATTTTGGCATCTACCATTACAGTAATGAAGGCGTAACTTCATGGTATGATTTTGCAAAAGGAATATTTGACATATCCGGTACGCAAGTAAAAACCTATCCGATACGCACAAGTGAGTATCCTACAAGAGCAACCAGACCGGCTTTTTCTGTAATGGATAAAACTAAGATAAAAAAAACATTCGGTTTAGAAATACCTTACTGGCGCGATAGCCTGATTACCTGTGTTAAGGCATTAGAATTGGCTCAATAATAATATAATACATTTATGAAAGGAATTATACTGGCAGGCGGCTCCGGAACCCGTCTATATCCCATAACTAAAGCCATCAGCAAGCAATTGATGCCTATTTATGATAAACCAATGATTTATTATCCCTTGTCAATATTGATGTTGGCCGGGATAAGCGAAATATTGATCATAACTACAGCAGAAGATCAAGCCGGTTTTATACGCTTATTGGGTGATGGCAGTGAATTAGGCTGTCGCTTTGAGTTTGCCGTACAGGAAGTACCTAACGGCCTTGCCCAGGCTTTTGTTATTGGTGCCGATTTTATTGGTAATGATAAAGTTGCTTTAGTGCTTGGCGACAACATATTTTATGGATCGGGTTTTAGTGCGCTAATACAAAGTTTTAACGATGTAAATGGTGCAGCCATTTTTGCTTATCCGGTTGCCGATCCTGAACGCTATGGGGTTGTTGAGTTTGATAAAAATTTAACGGCTATTTCTATCGAAGAAAAGCCTTTAAAACCAAAATCAAATTATGCCGTTCCCGGGCTTTATTTCTATGATAACCAAGTTGTTGAAATAGCTAAAAATATCCCCGTATCGCCAAGGGGCGAATTTGAAATTACTGATGTTAACAGAGTGTATCTGGAAAAGCAACAACTTCATGTAGGAGTAATGGATAGGGGAACCGCCTGGCTGGATACCGGCACTTTTGATTCCCTTAGCGATGCTACAGAATTTGTGCGTGTTATTGAAAAACGACAGGCTACTAAAATTGGATGTATTGAGGAAGTTGCTTACCGCATGGGCTTTATAAATTATGAAGCGCTACAGGTTTTAGCTATAAAATATATAAAAAGTGGATACGGGAAATATATTCAAGGCATTCAACCTTAAAAACATCCTCTTTAAATGAAATTAAAATGCCCAGATATAAATAAGTAAAGTCTAAAACTTATCTTAAAGAAGAAACGCCAAATTATTAATTCAACAAAGCTATAGTATTAAATAATATATGACCAAAATCACTAAAATTTGCTGTATTGGAGCTGGTTATGTTGGGGGACCAACCATGGCGGTAATAGCAAAAAAATGCCCACACATCAAGGTAACAGTAGTCGATCTTAATGAACAACGGATAGCTGCATGGAATGACCCGAATGTTGACAATATTCCCGTTTATGAACCAGGTCTGAGCGATGTTGTTGCAGAATCAAGAGGTCGCAATTTGTTTTTTTCTACAGATGTGGAGGCTGCTATTAATGAAGCCCAAATGATATTTATATCTGTAAATACGCCAACCAAAACCTATGGTGCAGGTAAAGGGCAGGCGGCAGATTTAAAATGGATTGAGCTTTGTGCCCGGCAAATTGCCAGGGTAGCAAAGGATAATAAGATAATAGTTGAAAAATCAACTCTGCCGGTAAGAACAGCCAGCGCAATAAAAGATATTCTTACCCATACAGGGAATGGCTCGCAGTTTCAAATATTATCCAATCCGGAGTTTTTGGCAGAAGGAACAGCTGTTGAGGATTTGGAGGCTCCCGATCGCGTTTTAATAGGTGGGGATATCACGCCGGAGGGGCAAATTGCTGTTCAGTCCCTGGTGGAGATTTATGCAAACTGGATTCCAAGAGAGCGTATTTTAACTACTAATGTTTGGTCATCTGAGTTATCAAAATTAACGGCAAATGCATTCCTGGCTCAACGGGTATCTTCAATTAATTCGTTAACTGAGCTTTGTGAAAAAACAGAGGCGGATATTAACGAAGTTGCCCGGGCTATTGGTACCGATAGCAGGATAGGGCCTAAGTTTTTAAAGGCTTCTGTAGGTTTTGGCGGTTCATGCTTTCAAAAAGATATTTTAAACTTAGTTTACATTGCAAGAAGTTACGGTTTGCCAGAAGTGGCAGATTACTGGGAACAGGTAATCATTATGAATGATCATCAGAAAAAGCGTTTTGCAAATCAGATGATCAGGGAACTGTACAATACCGTTAATGGAAAAAAAATAAGCTTTTTGGGTTGGGCCTTTAAAAAGGATACCAATGATACAAGGGAATCGGCAGCAATTTACGTAGCCGACCATTTGTTACTTGAGCAAGCCAATATTATGGTTTATGATCCCAAAGTTTTAGAAGGGCAGATCTATTTCGACCTTGATTACCTTGGAACAAGGACATCTGAAGAAAATAAAAAAGGGCTTAAGGTAATAAATGATCCTTACGAAGCCTGTAAAGGCGCCCATGCCATTGCTGTACTTACCGAGTGGGATGAGTTTAAAGATTATGACTGGCAAAAAATATATGATAGCATGTTAAAGCCTGCCAAAATATTCGACGGGCGAAACTTACTTGATGCCAACAAACTAAGAGCTATAGGTTTCATAGTACAATCCATAGGTACTAAAGCTTGATTGCAGATATAAGGTTCAATTAATCAATAGGCAATAAATAAAACTGCAATTTGTGTTAAACAAGTTGCAGTTTTCTGTTTAAAAGGTGCAATTTTGAATGCAAATTGCCATTAGGGTTTACCATTCATTGAATTAATATGGAAAATGTATATGACCTCATTATAGTAGGAGGCGGCATCGTAGGAATGGCTACAGCCTACAAGATCAATACGCGTAACCCCGAAAAAAGGATACTTGTACTTGAAAAGGAAAGCGAAGTAGCCGCGCATCAAACCGGGCATAACTCGGGCGTAATCCATTCAGGCATCTATTACAAGCCAAACTCCTATAAAGCTAAACTTTGCGTTGACGGCCGCCGGGAGCTGGTAGCATTTGCACAGGAAAATAAGGTGCCTCATGATATCTGCGGAAAGGTTATCGTAGCTACCAAACAATCTGAGCTGGCCCACATGAACAAAGTTTTCAATAATGGCCTTGCTAATGGGGTAGAGGGGATAGAGAAGATTGATAGTAAAAGGATAAAGGAAATAGAACCTTATTGTGAAGGCATTGAAGGGATCTGGGTGCCTTGTACAGGTATTATCAGCTTTGCCGCCGTTACCCGTAAATACCGGGAATTGTTTGAGGCCAAATTCCCACAAAGTAAAGTATTAACTAATTGTGCGGCAAAAGCATTTGAACACCATGCAGATTACACAACAGTTGTTACCAATAGAGGTAACTTTCACGCAAAGTATTTAATTACTGCTGGCGGGCTTCAGGCCGATAGGTTGGCATCAAGTGCAGGTGCACCAAGTGAAGCTCATATTGTTGGTTTCCGGGGCGATTATTTTGATTTAACGGAACAAGGGAAAAGCAAGGTGAAAAACCTTATTTACCCGGTACCCAATCCAGAGTTTCCTTTCCTGGGCGTGCATTTTACCCGTATGATTGATGGTACGGTAGAATGCGGCCCAAATGCAGTTTTCGTGTTTAAAAGGGAAGGCTATGAAAAAATAGACTTTTCTCTCGGCGATACCATTGAAGCTTTTAAATTTAAAGGTACGTGGAAGCTTTTTGCCAAACATTGGCGATTTGGTTTGGATGAATACAGGCGGGCATTTTCAAAAAAACGTTTTTTAACGGGTTTACAGCAGCTAATTCCAAGTCTTACGATGGATGATTTGCAGCCTGGCCGTGCAGGCGTAAGGGCAATGGCCATATCTGGCGAAGGCGAAACGCTGGATGATTTTAAGATAGAGGCTAAAGATAACATGTTGCATGTTTTAAATGCACCATCACCTGCGGCAACCGCGTCATTGGCTATTGGTAATGCTATTGCCGATATGGCAGCCGGGCGATTCTCTTCTTTTAATTAGCATCCCCAATACAATAATTTAAGGCAATCAAATATGTACATTATAGTTTGATTGCCTTTTTTGTTTTATAGGGTTGGGATAACTAAACCATATGTAATTATTTAAGTCATAAAATTGTCACCGGCGATAGCTATGAAATCAGTCAAAAGCATCTTTCCATCATTATGTATGTTAATTGGCGGCCTGCTGCTGTTTTCTTCATTTTACAACGGTCATAAAGCAAGTGAAATCTATACATTCCCATACCGGCAGGCATGTTTAACCAAAATGCAGGCTGCGGCTCATTTAATAAGTCGGTTTACCTACGGGGCCACACCCGGTGAAGTTGACGCTGTGGCCAACGAGGGATTGGAAAAATGGTTCATGGAACAACTGGAGGCTAAGTTACCAGATGATTCCCTTAACAAGTTACTGGATCATTTTGATGCCCTTAAACTTAGTAATGCCCAAATTGCCAACATATATCCAAGGCCGGGGCAGGTTGCTCAACAGGCGATAAAAAGTGGTATTATCAATAAAGATTCTGTACAAACCAATAAACCAGCTTACCGCCAAATGCTCCAGAACTATATGGCGCAAAATGGGATGAAGCCTCAACAGGAATTATTCAGGCAGTTTATCAATCAAAAAATATTAAGGGCTGCATACAGTAATAATCAGTTGCAGGAAGTGATGACAAGCTTTTGGTTTAATCACTTTAATGTATCAATCACCAAAAATCAATGTGCAGAATTTATTCCTGATTATGAGCGTGATGTGATCAGGCCCAATGCCTTAGGTAAATTTAATGATATACTACTGGCTACAGCAAAGTCTCCGGCAATGTTATACTACCTCGATAATTTTAGCAGCTCATCTGCAAGTGCGCCTAAGCAGCAATTAATGGCAGATATAGCACCTGATACCAGTAAACAGGGGATGCTGATAGCTAAACTCAAGCAAGCAAGGCAGCAACGTGGCCTTAATGAAAACTATGCCCGCGAGGTGATGGAATTGCACACATTGGGCGTTGATGGTGGGTATACACAGCAAGACGTTACGCAGGCTGCAAAAGTGCTTACAGGTTGGTCCGTTTATCCTGTTGGCAATTATGGTAAAGGAAACAATATCGTATTAAAGGCAATAGAGAAGAGGGGGCCTAACGGCGGCTTTGTGCATGATGGCGACTTTTTATTTATGCTTAACCGTCATGATAGCAGTGAGAAAACGGTACTGGGTAAACATTTTGGCCCTAACGGTGGGTATGATGAAGGAGTGCAGTTATTAAATATGCTGGCGCATAATCAATCAACGGCAAAATTTATATCGCGCAAACTGGCGGTACGTTTTGTAAGCGATGCCCCACCACAAACTTTGGTTGATAAAATGGCCAAAACATTTTTAAGCAGTGATGGCGACATAAAAAAGGTGCTCATCACTATGGTAGCAGCTCCCGAGTTTTGGTCTGTATCGGCTTTGCGCGAAAAAATAAAATCACCGTTTGAATTAACTATCAATACGGTTAGAAGCTTGAATGCCCAGATAAGCCAGCCATACCAGTTATACAACTGGATAACCCGCATGGGCGAAAAAGTATACTATTACCAGGCGCCGACAGGCTTCCCGGATAAGGGTCAGTATTGGATTAACACAGGTGCTTTGTTGAGCAGAATGAATTTTGGCCTTGCATTTGCCTCTGGGCGTATACCAGGTATAAAGTTTGATCTGTTAAAACTGAACAAAAATCACGAACCCGAAAGCGCCCAGGCAGCATTGGTTACCTATAGCAAGATACTAATGCCGGAGCGTCCGTTGGATAAAACAATAAAACAACTCACGCCCATGCTAAATGATCCGCAGTTGATGATAAAAGTAGATAAGGCCAGCAATAGTTTTTCATCTCAGGCAAAAGAAACTTATACACCTCGAGATTCAATTAGCCCCAATGCCGGCGAAAAGAATCAGTTAATGACAGTGGCTGATGAAAATAGATCAATCCTGGCACAGGTGGTAGGGATAATAATTGGTTCACCGGAGTATCAAAGGCGTTAATTTGATTAATTAAAGAGGATGTTATCAAGAAGAGGGTTTTTAAAAGCAGGCGGACTCACATTATTTGGTGTTGGTCTCATGGGTGGTATTCCTGCATTTATTGCTGAAGCTGCCGCGCAGGATAAAATAATAGCGCCATACAAAAAAGGTAAAACGTTGATTTGCATTTTTCAGCGTGGCGCTATGGATGGGTTGATGGCTGTTACCCCTTTTACAGATCAACATCTAAAAGCAGCCCGAACGAATTTATTTATGGATGCCGCTAAAGGTGGTAATGATAATCCGTTGATTGATTTAGACGGTAAATTTGGCTTACACCCATCCATGAAAGCCTTTGAACCTATGTTCCGCGAAAAGAGGTTAGGCATTGTACATGGTATTGGCTCACCAAACAACACCCGGTCGCATTTTGATGCCCAGGATTATATGGAAAGTGGAACGCCATTTAATAAAGGCACATCAAGTGGCTGGCTTAACCGCGCTGTTGGGTTATTGGGGCATGATGCCTTAACGCCGTTTACCGCAGTAAGTTTAACATCGGCCATGCCACGTTCTTTCTATGGTGATAACCCGGCCGTGGCTATCAGTAACCTACAGGATTTTGCGCTGCAAATGCGTGGTAGCCCTATGGGGGGCAACTTCGCCGCCAAGAGCTTCGAGGAGCTGTACGATCAAACTACGCCCGGCTTATTAAAGGATACTGGTAAAGAAAGTTTCGATGCGCTAAAAATGCTGCAAAAGGCTGACGTTAAAAATTATACACCTGCAAATGGCGCCGTTTATCCAAACTCTGCTTTCGGCAGCTCATTAAAACAGATTGCTCAGCTTATTAAAATGAATGTAGGTTTGGAGGTTGCCTTTGCCGAATCTAACGGATGGGATACACATTTTAACCAGGGCACAGGTAATGGCATATTCGCCCGTAATGTTGCCGACCTGAGTAATGCCATGATGGCTTTTTGGACAGACATAGGTACTGCTTACCAGGATGAGGTAACAGTAATGACCATGACCGAGTTTGGCCGTACCGTTCACCAAAACGGTACCGGCGGTACAGATCATGGCCGCGCTTCATGTAATTTTATTTTAGGCAATAATGTTAATGGTGGAAAGGTACATGGAAACGTGCAGCCATTGGCTGTTGAGAACCTGGAAGATGGCCGCGACCTTGCTGTTACAACCGATTTTAGGAATGTATTTAGCGAAGTGGCTGATAAACATTTAAAAATCAATAACGATAAAATTTTATTCCCCGATTTTAAAGGTAAACCGATAGGAGTGCTTAGAGCGTAAAAGTGTGTTTTTTTGAAAAGAAACGATCCCGAATACTATAATAGTAATCTGGATTTTTTTTGCGCTAATAATTATTTAATAGATTCTTAATGAAACCTTAATTTAGTTAAGATTGTTACTGTATTTTAGATGATATCAAATCATTATTGCATTTTTATTTTGTTATATTCAGCATAATCCTTAAAATTACACATGAACAAAAACAACTATGCCATCATTATGGCAGGCGGAATAGGCAGCCGTTTTTGGCCGATAAGTCGTACTTCACACCCCAAACAGTTTATTGATATCCTGGGAACCGGCAAAACTTTAATACAAAACACCTATGAACGCTTCCTGAAAGTGTGCCCCAAAGAAAATATTTACATTGTAACCAATGAAAACTATACCAAACTGGTAAAAACCCAGCTTCCGGATATGGAAGACCAGCAGATCCTCACTGAGCCGGTAATGCGCAACACAGCTCCTTGTGTAGCTTATGGCTGTTTCAAGATAGAAAGCATGAATCCTGACGCGGCTATCGTGGTGGCCCCCTCAGATCAGCAGATCCTGGATGAGGATGCCTTTGTAAGTTCCATTGAAAAATCACTGCGAACAGCGACCGAACATAATTGCCTGGTAACCTTGGGCATCAAGCCTACCAGGCCGGATACCGGTTATGGATATATTCAGTATACGGAAAATACCATCAGCGAAGATTTTCATAAGGTTAAAACCTTTACCGAGAAACCTACGCTGGAGATAGCCAAAACTTTTATCCAAAGCGGCGACTTCTTATGGAATGCAGGCATCTTTGTATGGTCGGCAAAAGCCATCGTAAAAGCATTTGATACGTATTTACCCGAGATGCACGAGATATTTACCTCTGCCAAACCTTACTATAATACGGATAAAGAAAAAACACATATAGACAAAGCTTACCAGCATTGCACCAATATTTCGATAGATTACGGGGTGATGGAGAAAGCCGGCAACGTATACGTACTGCCATCGGAGTTTGGCTGGAGTGACCTGGGCACCTGGGCATCTATTTATGACCTGGCCGAAAAGGATTACGTGGGCAATGCCGTTATTCCATCAGATAAGGTAATCATGTATGATTCATCCAACTGTATGGTCAACGTACCCGGCGAAAAGCTGGTGATCCTTCGGGGCCTGCATGACTTTATCGTGGTGGAATCAAACAACACCCTACTTATTTGCCCAAGAGACCAGGAGCAAAGCGTTAAACAGGTTGTAGCCGATGTGAAGAGTAAGTTTGGAACAAAGTACATCTAATTGGTGAATGGTTGATTGAGTGAGTGGTTTATTGAATTGATCAACCACTTGCTTTAACTTACACGAAAGGCAGGCCCGCTATCACTAAACGAGGCTTGTATTTATAAAAAAAGACCGGTTCTTTTCGAATCGGTCTTTTTTAGTACTTATGCAAATCAAAAAGCTGCCCCTTTAGGGGGCTGGGATACTACATTAATATGGTTCCCGCGGCAACAGTTTCATTAGTCGCTTCATCAACCAATATCAATGATCCTGTGATGCGGTTTTTGCGATACTCATCAAAAACAAGAGGCTGAGTGGTACGCAGGCGTACACGGGCCATTTCGTTCATTTTGATATCGCCGGCATTTTCCAGCTTTTCCATTGTGTTGATATCTAATTTGTAATATACCTCTTTTATAATGGCCATTACTTCGCGCGTGGTGTTTTTAAGGTGATATTTAGCACCGGGGCGTGGGCCACGGGTGCCCATCCAGCATAGCATAACCTCAATATCCTGACTTACATGTGGCTCACTATCGTGCTTTATGATCATATCGCCACGGCTTACATCAATATCATCCTCAAGGGTGATAGATACTGACATAGGGGCAAAGGCTTCTTCAACAGGGCCTGAAAACGTATCAATAGATTTAATAGCCGACGTTAAACCCGAAGGTAGAACAGTTATTTTGTCGCCGGGTTTAAATATGCCACCGGCTATGCGGCCGGCATACCCCCTGTAATCATGATACTCATCTGCATGCGGACGGATCACGGTTTGCACCGGGAAACGTGCATCGGAATGGTTTTCATCGCTGCCAATGTGAATGGTTTCCAGGGTGTGCAACAAGCTTTCGCCTTTATACCATGGCATATTTACAGAATCATTTACCACATTATCACCATCAAGCGCGCTGATAGGTACAAAACGAATATCTGTAACATCTATTTTCGCAGCAAAAGCTTCGTATTGTTCAACTACTTTATTGTATGCATCTTCCGAGTAATCAACCAGGTCCATTTTATTGATGCAGACGATGATATGAGGAATTTTTAATAACGAAGCGATAAAGGAGTGCCGGCAGGTTTGTTCAACCACGCCTTTGCGGGCATCTATCAGCACCAGCGCTAAATTGGCGGTTGATGCACCGGTAACCATATTACGGGTGTATTGAATGTGCCCCGGGGTATCGGCTATGATAAATTTACGTTTTGGCGTAGCAAAGTAACGGTAGGCTACATCAATAGTAATGCCTTGTTCCCTTTCAGATCGCAGCCCATCGGTGAGCAATGAAAGATCGATATGCTGTAATCCTTTTCTTTCGCTCGATTGTTTTACGGCTTCCATCTGATCCTCAAAAATGGATTTGGAGTCGTAAAGTAACCGCCCTATGAGTGTGCTTTTCCCGTCATCTACGCTGCCGGCTGTTGTAAAACGTAATAGTTCCATAATTCAATGTGTGGTTCCTGTAGGTATCCCACGTTATATTTAAGCTAAAAAGCTAATTGACTAATTTAAAAATAACCCTGTTTTTTCCTGTCTTCCATAGAGGTATCTGAGCGCTTATCATCGCTGCGGTTACCACGCTCGGTACTGCGGGTGGCTGATACTTCGGCTACAATTTTTTCCAGGGTATCCGCGTCAGATTCAATACCGCCGGTAATGGTGATATCACCCAACGTACGGAAACGCATTAGTTTATTCTCCACAGTTTCGCCCTCACGCAGTGACAAAAATTCCGACGCGGGCAACCAGGTGCCATCGCGGTAAACAGCGTTACGGTTATGCGCGAAGTATAAGGAAGGAATATCTATATTCTCCTGCAGTATGTAGTTCCAGATATCCATTTCGGTCCAGTTACTTATCGGAAACACTCTGAAATGCTCGCCCATACGTTTGCGGCCATTAAAGATGTTCCACAATTCGGGACGCTGATTTTTAGGGTCCCACTGGCCAAACTCATCACGGTGCGAAAAGAAACGTTCTTTTGAACGGGCTTTTTCTTCATCGCGACGGGCGCCACCAATAGCAGCATCAATTTTATGATGTTCGATGGTATCTAATAAGGATACTATCTGCAACTCATTTCTGCTTGCATTAATACCACTTTCTTCAACCGCACGGCCTTTATTGATCGCTTCCTGTACCGAGCCGACTATTAACTGCACTCCAAGTTTTTCAACCAGCTTATCCCGAAACTCCATGGTCTCCGGGAAATTATGCCCGGTATCTATGTGGATAAGGGGCATAGGTATTTTGGCCGGCCAAAAGGCTTTTTGGGCCAGGTGGGTAACCACGATAGAGTCTTTACCGCCCGAGAACAGTATAGCAGGACGATCAAACTGGGCAACCACTTCCCTTATTACGTAAATGGCTTCTGATTCTAATTCCTGCAGATGAGTAAGATAATATTTGTGCATGCTAATTTAAAACTCCGCTAAATCCACCTAAATAGTAGTGTTTAGCAATCAAACTGCAATATTAGCAATTTTATGCTAATGTTGAGGTGATTAAATGGATTTTAAGTTTAATACATTGATGGAAACTGAATATTGATTCTCAGTATCATGCATTAATTTGAGTTATCATTTGAGCAATAACATCCGGGTCGCCGGCATCAAACCAAATAAATGACGTATCTTTTCTAAACCAGGTAAGCTGTCTTTTGGCAAAACGCCGGGTATTTTGCTGAATCATTTCAACAGCTTTTTGAAGGGTAAGCTTGCCATCAAAATAATCAAAGATCTCGGAATATCCTACGGTGTTTAATGCGTTTAAATGACGATAAGGCATCAACTCCGTTACTTCTGCTAATAAACCTTGCTGCATCATGATGTTTACGCGATCATTAATGCGTTGGTACAATATTTCGCGCGGGAGATTTAAGGCCAGTTTTATAATATTGAACGGGCGCTTATTAACTGTGGATTGCCTGTAAAAGGATATGGGTTTGCCCGAGCTTTCAAAAACTTCCAATGCCCTTATAATACGTTGTGGATTATTGAGGTCAACCTCGGCGTAATAAGTAGGATCAACAGCTTTTAATTTTTCCTGCAAGTGGGTTAACCCTTTTTCTTCCAGTTCCTGGTTTAGTTTTTCTCTTGTGTTTGGATCGGCAGTTGGCAGATCGTCAAAGCCCTCACAAATTGCTTTAATATAAAGCCCCGAGCCACCTGCCAAAATAACATGGTCATGTATTTTAAAAAGTTCGTCAAGCAAAGCAAGGCCCTGTTTTTCAAAGTCGCCAACAGAGAAAGGCTCATTTATGGAATGTGAATCAATAAAATAATGCTTAACCTGGGCCAGTTCTGCTGCATTGGGTTTTGCGGTACCAATACTCATTTCCCTAAAAAACTGCCTCGAATCGGCCGATACTATTACAGTATTATAATGCTTTGCCAATTCAATAGCGGCAGCTGTTTTCCCTACAGCTGTGGGGCCTGCAACTACTATGAGGTTTTTAGGAGTGGGTTGAGGCATATTATTCAGTGAAATAAAAATTCATTTTTTACAATGACATGTTTGTATAAAAAATTGTCATCCTGAACGTAGTGAAGGATCTATTCGCAGACTTTACAGGGCGAATAACCGATCCTTCACTACGTTCAGGATGACAAAGCTTTAACGCGTCGTTGCGCTTTCAGTGTTCACTGGATTTTTAACTCGCAATGACGGGTATAAGTATCTTTATAACTTATATTAATAATCATCGCCACCGCGGTGTGGTTTATCGTCATCCTCGAAGCCTTCATCATCAGAGAATTCATTGCCGAATTCATCATCTTCTTCCTCTTCGGCCTTTTCTTCGGGTAGGTCTGTTTCAACATCTGTAACTTCAGAGAAGTCTTCTGCATCTTCGGGATTAAATGCCATCTCGTTTAAAAAGTCGAAATCTTCATCAGGCGCAGCTGTAGCAGTAGGGGTGAATACATTACCAAACTGTTTTGGTGCTTCACCAACAGATTTAATTACGGCCGGATATGTGGTGCCCGGTGTATCATTAAGAATGATCTTCATCAGTTCTACGTGAAAATCAAACGGACGATCAAAATTGAAAGTGTAATAAAATTTCTGGTGCGGATCGTCAATAAAGCTTAATAGTTTTACATTGCTCATCAGCGATATGCCACGATCTTTTCTTTTTTGATTAGGCAAATAGGTTATTTCTTCACCTTTGGTCCATTGATCATTGCTGATATAGAACGATGAAGAAAATTCGGGATTATAACCGGTTGACTGGTGTATTGCGCGGTGTAAATCTTCGAAAGTTTGATTCGATTTCACATCAATCTCTCTCATCACGTCATCATAATCTTCGAAAGTAACCCTGAACCTGTATAGTGCCATTGTTTTAGTAAATTTTTAAAATGGGGACAAAAATAGTGTTTTAATTTAATTTGAACTTGCCACAACTTTTAAGCCAATTTCTAAGCCTTTGGCAATTGTGTAATTAATGGCAGCCTCACGTTCGTTAGGAATTTCACCTTCTAAAATGGCCTCGCGGATCTGGTTTTTGATAATTCCTACTTCACGGCCTTCTTTTATACCAAAAAGCTGCATAATATCTACCCCGGTAACCGGTGGCTGCCAGTTTCTTATGCTATCGCGCTCCTCAACATCTTTTAATTTTTGTTGAACAAGCTCAAAATTGTTACGATATTTTTTTACCTTATATTCATTTTTTGTGGTGATGTCTGCTTTACACAACAACATTAGTCCTTCAATGTCATCACCGGCTTCAAAAAGTAATCTGCGTACAGCTGAGTCTGTTACGATGGATTGTGATAATACAATAGGACGTAAATGCAGCTGAACAAGTTTTTGCACCTGTTTCATTTTTTCGTTTAGCGGCAGTTTTAACTGTGCAAATATTTTAGGCACCATGCGCGCTCCGCGATCTTCATGCCCATGGAATGTCCATCCGTGACCGGGCTCAAAGCGTTTGGTTGCGGGTTTGGCAATGTCATGCAAAATGGCAGCCCAGCGCAGCCAAAGGTCGGTAGTGGTGGTGCAAATGTTATCCAAAACCTGCAGCGTATGGTAAAAATTATCTTTATGGCCTTTGCCGTCAATATAATCAACTCCGTAAAGAGCGGTCATCTGCGGAAAGATTTTATGCAGCAAGCCTGTATCAAACAAATAGTTAAAACCGATTGATGGCACAGGCGCTAGGATGATTTTATTCAACTCGTCGGTAACACGTTCCTGCGATATGATACTGATCCGATCAACGTTGTTTTTGATAGCCGCCACAGCAATATCATCAATCCTGAAATTAAGCTGTGAAGCAAACCTGATAGCCCGCATCATGCGTAGGGGATCGTCAGAGAAAGTTTCGGCAGGATTAAGAGGCGTTCTGATTAGTTTATGTTCCAGGTCGGCTAAGCCGTTGAAGGGATCAAGAAGCTCGCCAAATGTTTCTGGATTGAGAGAGAGGGCCAGCGCGTTAATAGTAAAATCACGGCGTTTTTGGTCGTCTTCCAAAGTTCCGTTCTCCACAATGGGCTTGCGGGAATCCCGGCGGTATGATTCTTTACGCGCACCAACAAATTCAATTTCCAGGTCCTGGTATTTGAGTGATGCGGTACCAAAGTTTTTATAAATGGCAACCTTTACTTTGAGTTTGGCGCCCACTGCCTCGGCAAATTCAATACCATTGCCAATAATTACAATGTCTATATCTTTTGAAGGGCGGTTTAAGAAAATATCGCGTACAAAGCCACCAATGGCATACACCTGTACATGATGTTGTGCAGCAAGTTTGGATATAACAGAAAATACAGAATGCTGCAGATGTTGTTTCATAGAAACTCTAAATTCTAAGTTCTAAATTCTAAATTTTAGGCTTTGAAGCAAAGTGCAAAGGTAAGGTTAAATTCCAAACTCCAATTTCTAAATCCTAAATCTATAATCTGAACTCCTGAAACAAAACTTTCTGCCGTTATTTTCAAACTTTAAGTCTACCTTCTGATAAACTCAAAACGACCATCTGGAGCAAGCTTCATAATGGTTGACGGGTTTTTGATTTCCTTACTATGCTGATCTATATCAACTACGTAATCAACACCATCTATAATCTCCTGGTCAATTTGCGAAAAGTATTGTGGCGAGGGTTTGCCGCTGATATTGGCCGATGTAGATACCAAGGGTTTGCGCAAGCGCTGTATAAGCTGCTGGCAAAATTGGTGGCTTGTAACCCGTATAGCTATACTGCCATCAGCAGCTATTATTGAAGGTGAAACATTTTTAGCACCCGGCATTACCAGGGTTAAAGGGTTTTCGGCATATTCAATTAAGTCATAAGCCAAAGGGTTTACTTCCTGTACATAGCTTTCCAGTTTGTTTTCGGTATCAATCAGTATCACCATGCTTTTAGCTTCATCGCGCTGTTTAAGGCGAAATATCTTTTTTATAGCTTCGGCATTGGTGGCATCGCAGCCTATTCCCCATATGGTATCTGTAGGGTACAATATAATACCGCCTTCCTGTAGTACTTTAAAAGCGTTGGCAACTTCATCTCTAAGCATGGTTCAATGTGTTTTGGTATAGCTGCTGCAATTGCAGGGCCAGTTTATCATCATAAAAATTAGCAGCATATTCAAGTCCTTTGGTTATCATAGCTTGCCTTAATTTATCATCAGCAAAAATAAGATTAACTTTTTCTGCCAGTGCCATTGCATCATCCGGATTGATGTAAATACTATCTGGTCCCCCTGCTTCTTCAAGGCATGAGCCTGTTGCTGCTATAACAGGCGTTCCTGAATTTAGGGCCTCCAATATAGGAATACCAAAGCCTTCATACCGGGAAGGATAAATAAATATGGATGCCAGTTGATAAATAGCCGGCAGTTCATCAAAGGTAACATCTTTTAAAAAGATAACTCTGTTGGTTAAATTGTTGGCAGCTAAATACGCGTTAACCTCCTCAGCGTATTTGGTTGTTTTACCAATTACCACTAAAGGGATATCGTTTTGAATATTTTTTAACGCTTTTGCAATTAATAGTAAGTTCTTTCTTTCCTCTATAGTACCCACGCTAAGCAGGAATTTAGCCGGGAGGTTATATTTTGATTGTACAGTGGTTTTTTGTTCTGGTGTTTGTGTAATACCAAAAGCCAGATCACATCCCTGGTATATTACTTCAATTTTATTTGCATCAATATTTAATAACTCTATCAAGTCGCTTTTTGTTTTTTCACTTATAGCGATGATCTTGTTGGCAACTTTGCAGGCGTGTTTTATTTTGGCCAGGTAAATTTGACAATTAAACCATCCAAACTGTTTTGGAAAACGGATGAAGATGAGATCGTGAATTGTAACAACAGAGGGGATGCCACTTTGCCCGATACCAGAAGGTAGTTCATGGCTAAGGCCATGATATAATTCAATACAATCGCGCTTCAAATCGTTCACAATACCTTTGCTGCGCCATAAGGAGGTGAAGAATTTACTCTTAGGGGTTATTGTGTAAACGTTGCTATGATCGCCCAAAAAGCTAAGCCGGCTGTTTGGTTTGTTTTTGGGTGTATATAAAAAATAGGAGTTCTCGTGATGAGAGCAAGCCATAGCCTTAACAAGCCAACGACTGTAGTTGCCCAAGCCCGTATTATTAAAAAAAGCCCGCTTGGCATCGTATCCTATTTTCATATGTTAAGATATAAGATATGGGATGGGAGATATAAGATTAATTAACTATAAAGATATAGTCTCAAATCTCGTATCTCCCATCTCAAATCTAACTTAAACCGCTACGTTATTTTCACGCAGCGCATCGTTCAGCGATGTTTTTTTATCGGTTGATTCCTTGCGGGTACCAATAATCAAAGCACATGGAACCTGGTATTCGCCGGCAGCAAATTTTTTGGTATATGATCCCGGTATAACTACAGAGCGTGCCGGTACGCGGCCTTTATACTCAATTGGTGTTGAGTGGGTAACATCAATAATTTTTGTTGATGCGGTTAAAACCACATTTGCGCCTAAAACGGCTTCATGTTCAACATGCACACCTTCTACAACAATAGCCCTTGAGCCAATAAAGCAATTATCTTCAATAATAACTGGGGCAGCCTGCAATGGCTCAAGTACACCGCCGATGCCAACACCACCGCTTAAATGCACATGTTTGCCAATTTGCGCGCATGAACCTACAGTAGCCCAGGTATCAACCATAGTGCCTTCATCAACATAAGCGCCTATGTTTACATATGATGGCATCATGATAACACCTTTAGCAAGGTAAGCGCCATAACGTGCAATACCGTGAGGCACTACGCGAACGCCGTTTGCTTTATAGTCGGTTTTTAGTTTCATTTTATCATGAAAAACAAAAGGGCCAACCTTTATTTCTTCCATACTGCGGGTAGGGAAATATAGTATTACAGCTTTTTTTATCCACTCGTTTACATGCCAGCGTGTTCCAATCGGTTCGGCTACGCGGATTTGGCCTTTGTCTAAACGTTCAATAACCGCTTCAATGGCATTGGTATAGTCATTATAATTTAGCAGATTCCTGTCTTCCCAGGCGTCTTCAATAAGTTTTTTAAGATCTTGCATTGGCGAAATTAACTTTTGGCAAATTAAAGGAATTTTAGGGAGAATTGATTGAATTTAGGTGAATGTGTTTTAGTAAAAGCCCGGCAATTTGGTGTTCGTTAGTTTTCACTGTAACGGCAATCTAAATATGTTATAATTGATTACGGTTACAAACGTGCTGGATTATTGTAATAACGATAACTTCTTTTAATCTGATTATATTGGTTTTTAGTAATATAGGTTATATAATATAAAAAAATATCTTATAATTGTTTTACAGATCATTTAAATTATCACAACCTAATCTCCTCTTTGATTATGAATTCTATGGCCATTTTCTGCATTGTTTTACTGGCGATATCATCCCTGCTGATTTTTGGGATTATATTTTTCAGCATTTTGAAATACATTAAAAAGCGCTATTATCCTACCTGGAAATTTCCAGACTATGTTAGTGTTGGATATGCAGAATACCTTTACCACAAATTTATAAAAAAAGACCTTCAGGACTGGTTAAACCAGCAACGCTAATTTTTAGGATATTGATTAGTTTTGTGCCGTGCTGATTGCGGTTATAACCTATTATAACGTGAACGGGATTAAACAGAGCTAATGGCTAAAAATTGTAATTTTTATAAAGACATATTATTAGGAGTTGCTGTTGGCGATGCGCTTGGGGTTCCTTTTGAGTTTAAATCAAGAGAGGAAGTTATGAAAAAGCCCGCTGCCGACATGGTTGGTTTTGGAACTTACGGCCTGCCGCCCGGCACATGGTCTGATGATAGTTCTCTTGCATTTTGCCTTGCTGAATCTTTAACAATTGGTTATAACCTGCAGGATATAGCAAATAACTTTGTAAAATGGCGCTATGATAATTTCTGGACCGCCCGGGGTGAGGTATTTGATGTTGGTACGGGCACACAACAGGCTATTGAGCGGGTTGCAAAGGGAGTAAGGCCTGATTTGGCTGGTGGGTTTGATTCATGGTCAAATGGGAATGGGGCCCTTATGAGGATTTTGCCTCTACTTTCATATGTTAAAGGTTTGCCTGTAAACCAGCGGTTTGCAATCGCGAAGGACGTTTCATCAATTACTCACGGCCATATTCGCTCTGCAATTGCCTGTTTTTATTATCTTGAATTTGCGCGAAAACTGTTAACCGGTGATGATATTCAAGGTGTTTATCATGAAATAAAAGGAGAGGTGGCAGCATTTCTTGATTCAACAGGAATAAACAAGGATGAGATAAAACTGTTCGATAGTTTATTAGTAGATAATATTTATGATCGTTTACCTGCTGATATAAAAAGTAGCGGTTACGTTCTGCATACACTTGAAGCGAGCATATGGTGCCTGCTCACTACTTCAAACTATAAGGAAGCTGTGTTAAAAGCGGTAAATTTGGGTGAAGATACTGATACTACTGCGGCAGTAACCGGTGGCCTGGCAGGATTGTGTTATGGACATGAAAGTATCCCGGAAAGTTGGATTCTTAAACTTGCCCGCAAAGAAGATATAGAGGATTTAGCTGATAAATTGGCTAAAAGATTTGAGAGTAATTAATTAAACAATGCCCGAAAAAGAAAAATTAAGAATAGATAAGTACCTATGGGCTATAAGGCTTTTTAAAACCCGTACCCTGGCCTCTGATGCCTGTAAAGCCGGGCGTGTAAAACTGGATAGCAAGAATATTAAAGCATCCTACGAAGTGAAAATTGGCGATACTTACCAGGTATCAAAAGGACCGGATCGTAAAATAATCAGAGTAACTGGTCTGCTCGAAAGTAGGGTAGATGCTAAAAAAGCTGTTGACTACTACATGGATATTACCCCTGTTGAGCAAACCCCGGCTTTTAAATCCATGTTCCAGGCCCCTATCCTTAAACGCGATCGTGGTACAGGCCGCCCAACTAAATTAGACAGAAGGGAAATTGATGACCTGAAGGATAATTTTTTTGAGGGTAAAGAGGACGAAGAGGATTAACCTTATTTAATGTCAAAATAAATAAGCGGCGGGGCTGCTATGTCTGTTTAGTTTGGTAATAATAATAAAATCTTAAGTGCCTGCCTGCAATTAAATGCCTGGCTGTTGCATGGGTGTTTTTTTAAATCTCTTATATTTATCAACTGAAAATATTTGAGGTACTAATCCACTCCGGCCATTTACAATTGTTTTAATGAGTAATGAAAATTAAAAAGCATTTTTTTATAGTACTGCTTTTATTAAACATTTGTATCGGCTTTGGCTGCGCATTGCCTGTTGACAGGCAGCCTGTTGCATTAAATGCACAGATAGATCTTCGGCAACAATCTTTAAACAGCGAAATTCCGTTAAATGGCAATTGGGCCTTTTTTTGGCAGCAATTAATTCCCCCGCAAAAAATCAATATTAACAGAGGCATATTGGTGGATTTTCCATTTACCTGGGTGGGGTATAAGTTAAAAGGTAAAACCTTGCCTGCTTTTGGCTATGCAACTTACCACCTTACCGTGCTATTGCCTAAAACCAACAAGCCACTAAGCCTTGCCATGCCCGATGTTTACTCGGCGTACCGTTTGTATATAAATAATAGGCTGGCTGCTGTAAATGGAGAAGTGAGCACAAGTGAGCATGGTTTTATCCCCCATTGGGAGTTTCATGCAGTTGAATTACCAGCCCATACTGATACTATTAAAATTACCTTACAGATATCCAATTTTGCGCACAGTAAAGGGGGGATAAGTAAACAAATATTTATTGGGTATAAAGATATCATTGAATTAAAACGACTGCGCATTACAAGCATTGACATGGTGCTTACCGGTTGCCTGCTCATGGGCGGTTTTTTCTTTCTCGGTCTGTATCTTTTTGGAAGCAGGGACAAAGCAATTATGCTTTTTTCGTTATACTGTATCATTTATAGTTATCGGATCATAGGCACTGATAATTATGAACTAAATACACTTTTGCCCAACATCAGCTGGTATGTAACCACCCGATTAGAGTATATAAGTTTATTTGCGGGCATAGGCATATTTGGCTTATATACTTTAGCCTTATATCCCGCAAATGTTAACAAGCGCATTGTTAATAGCATTATTGTAGTATGTTTCTCTTTTGCCGCCGCTTCACTCTTTTTGCCTCCCATATATTTTACCAAATTGGTAAATCCTTTTTTAATGGTGACGCTTTTTTGCCTGGTGTATGTGCCTTATGTGTACCTGGATGCCTGGCGTAATAAACAGCCCGGCTCGTTGTATGCATTGATAAGTACTGTTGCCCTCATGTCGGTTTTTGCTATTTCATTGTTTCATTACTGGGGAATGATACCGCCTTTGCAGTTGTTGAGTTTCTGCGGATATGTTAGCTTTTTCTTTTTACAATCGCTGGTATTATCGCACCGGGTTTCTTTTGTATTGAAAAAGGCGCATGAACAGGCAGAGCAGGGGCTTATAGCCAAAAGTGAATTTTTGAGTACCATGAGCCACGAAATTCGGACGCCGCTTAATGCTGTTATAGGGATGAGTCATTTATTGTTGAAAAACACTCCCCGTAAAGACCAGGAAGAGCATTTAAATGTGATGCTTTTTTCTGCAAATAATTTACTGTCAATTGTAAACGATGTACTTGATTATAATAAAATTGATGCCGGTAAAGTATCATTTGAACATATTGAGATGGATGTGGCTGCTATAGCCAGGAATGTAGTTACCGGCTTGCAGTTTGCCGCCCAGGATAAGGGTATATACCTGAAATTGCACATAGATGAAGCGTTAAAATACAAACTTTTGGGCGACCCAACAAGGCTTACACAGGTGTTAACTAACCTGGTACACAATGCCATAAAATTTACATCAAATGGTGGTGTGCTGGTAGGTGTTGATGTTATAGAGGAAACTCCTGTTAGTATAATGCTGAGAATGGAGGTGAAAGACACCGGCATTGGTATTCCCAAAGCCAAACAGAAACTGATATTTGAAAGATTTACGCAGGCAGATTCATCGGTATCCAGGAGTTTTGGAGGTACAGGTTTGGGACTGGCCATCACTAAAAGGATTCTTGAACTTCAAAACTCATCACTTAGACTGGTAAGTGATGAAGGGGAGGGCGCTATATTTTATTTTGAACAAACGTTTGAAAAAAGCACCAATACGCTTAATGAGGTAAGCGCTGATGTTCGTCCGCAAGAAGCTGATAACCTGCTTAGTGGCATAGCCATTTTATTGGTTGATGATAATCCTATTAATTTATTGGTTGCTCAAACCTACTTAAAGCGTTGGGGGGCAGTTATTGATGTTGCTGCAAACGGGCAGGAAGCATTGGATACGCTTGATGCAGGCCGGCATAAGCTGATACTAATGGATTTACATATGCCGGTGATGGATGGTTATGAAGCCACCAGTAAAATGCGTGCCATTGGCATTACCATACCTATTATAGCCTTCACTGCCCATCTTCCAACGGAGATAGAAGAGGAGATAAGGCAAACCGGGTTTAATGATGTGATGGTGAAACCCTTTTTACCCGATGAGTTGTACCGCAAGGTATTGCATTACGTATTTAAATACCAGCATGGCAATTAAATGGCTAACCTTTGTTAAGGTTAGTAAATGTTTTTATTTTCGGCAATTTCCCAAAGTTTAAAAGCTGGAAGGGCCTCATCACGCAATAGCTGTACAAAGGGAATCTTACGCTTAGCCATAGGGCTTTCCAGCTCATCATAAATGGCATGGTCATCAAAGCCAATGGTGGCTGCATCTGCTTTGGTATTGGCATAGTAAACTTTATCAATACGCGCCCAGTAAATAGCGCCCAGGCACATAGGGCAGGGTTCGCAGCTGGTATAAATTTCGCAGCCCGACAAGTTATAGGTACCAAGCTCCTGGCAAGCCAGGCGAATCACCGAAATTTCGGCATGTGCAGTTGGGTCATTGGTAGGCACTACACGGTTAGCGCTACGAGCCAGTATCATACCATCTTTTACAATAACGGCACCAAAGGGGCCCCCCATGCCTTGATTTACATTGTATTCTGATAGCTCGATAGCTATCCGCATAAATTTTTCGTGCGCCTTGTTTTCCATATAGTACTAAATTAAAAAACCTCAACCGAAGTTGAGGTTTTTTTCTGTCTGAATCAGAATTTTAAAATTAGCAAAATTTCAATCTGCATATCCACACATTTGAAATCTGCACATCTGCAATATTATTTTTTCTCTTTAGTGTAAGCTTCGTTCAGTTTTTTAACTACATCGCTGGTAACATCTAATGATGGATCGCCATATAGTACAACCGGGCTTGCTTTCGAAAATAGTAACACTAATTTATAGCCTTTTTCTTTAGCGTAAGCCTTGGTGAAATCAGCAATCTTATCGTATTGTTTAGAGTTTTCAGTTGCCTGTACATTCTGGAATTCAGCAGTGGCATTTTGCTGGTAGCCTTGTAATTCCTGTTGCTTGCGTTGTAAACGTTGCTCAGTTGCCTGGCGCTGATCTGCTGGTAAAGTAGCTGCACTTTTTTGGTAATCAGCAACTTCACGCTGAAAAGCCTGGCCTTTTGCCTGCAAATCGCTTTGTGAAGCTTTTCCTTTTTCTTCAAGGCGTTTGTTCATATCCTTGGTATACTCATATTTACTTAATAAAGTATCAGAGTTGATATAAACGATGGTTTCTTTACTGTCGCCTACAGCAGAAGTGGCAGCAGCCGGTTTATCGGCAGTTTTATTTTGATTACAGGCGGCTATGCTCCCTGCAATTAATATTCCGAATGTAAATTTTGTTAAAATTGAAGCCGTTGTTTTCATTATGCTCAGTAAAATATTAAAAAAGTTTGACAAAGATAATCTTTCATTGCAAGTATCCTAATTTGATGTGCAGATTTCCGGATGTGCAGTTACAGATTTCAGATGTGCAGATAAAGCGCGCCGATGTGTAGATTATTTTCCTGAATCTATTTAATTAAGAATTTAAAAAAACCGAATGATTTCGTTTCCAACGATAAAAAAGCATCTGCACATCTGAAATCTGTAATCGACACATCATACTTACTCCCTCGCTTTTTATCCACAATTATTCGTTAATGCCAGCTAATTTTCGTACTTTTGAAGGTTGTTGTACTAAATAAATATGAGCGAAGAAAATCAGGACAAATCCAATTATTCAGCAGATAATATACAGGTATTAGAAGGTTTAGAGGCGGTACGTAAGCGTCCGTCCATGTACATTGGTGATACAGGCGTTAAAGGTTTGCACCATTTAGTATATGAGGTAGTTGATAACTCTATTGACGAAGCTCTTGCCGGCCACTGCGACACAATTAAGGTTTTTATATTAAAAGATAACTCGATAAGAGTTGAAGATAATGGTCGTGGTATTCCAACCGCGATGCACACTAAGGAACAAAAATCGGCTTTAGAGGTAGTAATGACCGTACTGCACGCCGGTGGTAAATTTGATAAGGATACTTATAAGGTATCGGGCGGTTTACATGGTGTAGGTGTTAGTTGCGTTAACGCGTTATCTATCCACCTTACAGCATTGGTTTACCGTGAAGGTAAAATTTGGACTCAGGAGTACTCAGAAGGAAAGCCTTTATTTGATGTTAAAACTATTGGCGAAACAGATAAAAGAGGTACTACGATCATTTTTAGACCGGATGCCACCATTTTTACCCTTACCACCGAATATAAATATGATACACTTGCCGGTCGTTTACGCGAGCTTTCATTTTTAAATAAAGGTATCCGCTTAACTTTAACTGATGAGCGTATCCCTAATGAAGATGGTTCTTTCCCAACAGAAGAATTTTACTCACAAGGTGGTTTACGTGAGTTTGTTAAATTTTTGGATGGAACACGTACATCTATCATCCCGGAACCTATATATCTTGATGGTATTAAAAATGGTATCCCGGTAGAGCTTTCCTTTCAGTATAATGATACTTACTCCGAGAATGTTTTTTCGTACGTAAATAACATCAATACCATTGAAGGTGGAACACACGTTGCCGGTTTTCGCCGTGGCTTAACCCGTACTTTAAAGGCTTATGCTGATAAATCGGGCTTGTTGAAAAACTTGAAGATGGAAATTACCGGTGATGACTTCCGCGAGGGGTTAACCGCTGTAATTTCGGTAAAAGTTCAGGAGCCTCAGTTTGAAGGGCAAACTAAAACCAAGTTGGGTAACAACGAGGTTATGGGTGCTGTAGATATGGCTGTAGGTGAAATTTTAGGTAATTTCCTGGAAGAGAATCCGAAAGAAGCCAGGCTGATTGTTAATAAGGTAATACTTGCTGCAACTGCCCGCGCTGCTGCCCGTAAGGCGCGCGAATTGGTTCAGCGTAAAAGTGTAATGACAGGATCAGGCTTACCGGGTAAATTATCCGATTGCGCTAATAATGATCCTTCACTTTGCGAACTCTACCTGGTAGAGGGTGACTCGGCGGGTGGTACCGCCAAACAAGGCCGCGACCGCGAATACCAGGCTATTTTACCTTTACGTGGTAAAATCCTGAACGTAGAGAAGGCCATGGAGCACAAAATTTACGAAAACGAGGAGATAAAGAACATGTTCACTGGTCTGGGCGTAAGCCGAGGTACACCAGAGGATGATAAGGCGCTTAATATCACCAAACTGCGTTACCATAAAATCATCATCATGACGGATGCTGACGTGGATGGATCGCACATTACAACGTTGATCTTAACTTTCTTCTTCCGTTATATGAAGGAATTGGTAGAAGCCGGCTATGTATACATTGCCTCGCCACCACTATACCAGGTTAAAAAAGGTAAAGAGTTTGAATACTGCTGGAATGACGTTCAGCGTGATGCTGCCGTGCAGCGCTTAAAAGGTGCCGGTAAAGAAGATAGTGTTCACATACAACGTTACAAAGGTTTGGGCGAGATGAATGATATCCAACTTTGGGATACCACCATGAACCCTGCCACCCGTACCCTAAAACGTGCTACTATTGAAAACGCTGCCGAGTGTGATCATACCTTCAGTATGCTGATGGGTGATGAAGTTGCCCCTCGCCGCGAGTTTATTGAGCGTAATGCTAAATACGCTAAGATAGATACATAGGAGGCCCCCCGGCCGCCTGAAAGGGGAGTTAATGGGTAGTCTTTACAAATATTCAGCCTCGCTTTTTAAGCGGGGCTTTTTTTTGTGCTTTGAATTTTTCTTTTAGCGCGGGGCTTTTTTAGTTTAATAACCTGCTTGCCATAATCTATCACCGCTTTATATTTCATCAATATATCACCACCCAAAACACCCAATACCTGTGGATGCCCCATCTGGCTATAGGCTATATTGATGGTGGATAAATCTAATACCGCAACTTCAAAGTCATCAACTAACAAACTGCCGATGTTCATACCACTGATGAGCGCGGTAAATGATTGCATGGTATTGGTACCAAGCCCTGTTGATAAGCGGTCACTTTCTAATATAGACGTGGCCTCACTGGCTTCGGCCAGCATAGTTTGGTCAAAGGCAGTTTTTGAGGCGCCGGTGTCCAATACCATAATAAAGGACTTACCAAAAAGGATTACTTCGACCAAGGGGTGAAAGCCGTCGTCATGAAGGTCGATAATCTGGAGGGGGATAGATATGGTCATCTGATAATGATAGTAATTTTATTAAATAATCCGGAAATTGATAGCGCAATAATTAAAATTTATTCAACGGAATAGAAAATTAGTAGCTCAATAATTAAAGCTAATAACTAAAAGTGTAAAAATTATACAATAAATGTAAAGTATATTGAGCAGGCTTGCACATATGCTATATCTATTATATATCTATATTTATTTTTTTAGATCAGATGCTTCTTTATTAGCCTTCAAATTCACTTATAAATCTGTTTACCTAAGATAAATATTATGAAAAGCGAAATTATTAAAGATATTGTAGTTTGGGATATTGTAAACTGGTCAAATGCAATAAAATACTGGGGTGATCATGCTCAGGTTATGAATAAAAATTATGAGTGTTTGGAGTTAGGTTCAAGTAAAGGGGGACTATCTTTATGGCTTGCATTAATTGGTAACAATGTGTTATGTACAGACCTTAACGGCCCTGAAGAAGATGCCTATCGTTTACATGAAAAATATAAATGTACTTCCAGAATTACCTATGCCTCAATGGATGCCACCAATATTCCGTATGAAAATCATTTTGATGTGATCATATTTAAGTCTATAGTAGGAGGCATCAGTAGCGGTAATCAGCAAAACAAAGCAAAAACGCTGAATGAGATCCACAAAGCCCTTAAACCGGGCGGAAAGTTGCTATTTGCTGAAAATTTAGAAGCTACTGCTTTTCATAAAATATTGAGGAGAAATTTTGGCACCAAAGGATGGAACTATTTAAGGATGAATGAAATAAAGCATGTGTTTGCGCCATTCAAAAAAATAAAGTATTCAACAATCGGCTTTTTTGGGTGCTTAGGCAGAAATGAATGGCAGCAAAACTTTTTAGGAAAGATAGATAGTATGTTGAGCTCGTTTATTCCACACAAGAGTAAGTATATATTAATAGGCGTAGCTGAGAAATAATTCCATCGCTGAGCTATTGGTTTTAACAATTTACTACTAAGTAACTCCTGAAATGTTGATTTGCCAACAAATTAACATTTCAGGAGTTACTAATTCGGGAATTAAAAACCAGTTAAAATGGATAACCTATAGCGAGGTTAAATACGCTTCGGCTGAAATTCAGGTCCCAGCGTTGTTGCCCCGAATATACATAGGGCACCCTAAGTGGTACACCAAGATCGGTACGTAGTACTAAAACCGAAAGGTCAAATCGTAAGCCAAACCCAGCATCTACAGCTATATCATTCATAAAGTTTTTGCCAAAGGCTGCTCCCGCCCGCCCGCCCGAGTGCAGTAGCCATATATTACCCGCATCAACAAATAATGCACCACGTACAATGCTGAATAGCTTGGGGCGATATTCCAGGTTGGCTTCTATCTTTATATCGCCGGATTCATCGGGTAAAAAATCACCGGCGCTAACTGTTTTAATTGGATTATACGAGCCAGGGCCAATGGACCGTGCCTGGAAACCACGCAAACTGTTGGGTCCGCCTATAAAAAACTGCTGGCTGTATGGAAGCTGTGTCGAGTTGCCATAAGGCAAACCCACACCAACAATTAAACGACTCGCAAAAGTGCTGTTTGGACTGGTTTTATGGAAAAACCTTATTTCGTTTTCCAGTTTTACATACTGGTTAAAAACGGCGCCAAAAAGCTTACGTACTTTGCCCGCCGTGGTATCGGCACCCGTAATTAAACCATATACATTATTTGATAAGCTAACCTTGCCATTATAATAAAATGTATTGGTGCGGTAGTCGTCTGTAGTGTTGGTAAAAGTATAGCCATAGCTTGGCCCAAGGGTAAACTGCTTATCAATAACGTGTTGCAGGGCCGGGTTTCGGGGTTTACCCGGGTGGTTTTTATTGCTTATGCTATCCAAATAAAGCTGCGATACACTTTGGGGATTCAAAAAGGTCAAATTCAATATATTCAACTCGTGGCTGCGGTGAGCATTTTCTTTCCATTGGTAACCAAACGATGCGTTGAACGAATTTAGCGTATATAGCTTTTGCCGGTTAACCAACGTATACCCCAACGTTAAGTTGGTATGGGGGATATAGGCATTATCGGCTTTTGGATATATAGGGCTAATAAACCTCGGCCATGATAGCGTGGTTGTAATACCGGCCTGGTAAACGTTATAGCCGTTATTGTTACCACCAAGCTGCACATCTGTACTACCAAACAGGGTTACCGTTAAAGCCTCGGCACCTTTAAATGCGTTTCGGTGTTTCCAGTTGAGGTTTACCTGCGTACCGGTATAATTAGCAGATGTTGTACGACCAAGTATTTCCAGCTGTAATGATTTTCTTTGGTAGGGTGTTAAAAAGTAATAGATATCCAGTTTTGGCGAATCTGGCGTTACATCTTCAAATCTGTTTTTTACAAATTTGTAGGGACCCAGGTTAACAAACCTATTTAGCGAGTTATTGTGTGCGGTGCGGTTATATGCATCATTGGGATGCAGTAAAACAGTATTGGCAAAAGCAAAGCTGCTGATGGTTTTTCTTCGCTCAACCATGTTGTACCAACGGTATGGTACAGCTTTATCAAGCATCAGTGAAGTATCCCTCAATGAATAACTGGGATATACATAAATATTCCTGATGGTATAAATTTCCCTGGCTCTTTCTGATATCGAATTTTTAACTGCTACAAAAATGTCAACCTGGTGCCCTGCAACAGTACTATCTACCCGCATGATCAGGTCTTCGGGTGCAAAAAAGTAAAAGCCTTCTTCCTTTAACCGGGCATCAATACGTATTCGTTCGTTTTTTATAATATCCAGATTATAGTTTTCACCGGGCTTTAACAAGGTTTTAGCAAATGTGGCTGCTATAGCAGTATCAATATTTTCGTTACCCTGCGGAAAGGTCACTTTCCTGATCTTATACGCTGGTCCTGCCTGGGCGGTATAAATAGCCTTAGCTGTTTTGCCCTTACTTACGGTATCGCCCGTAACCTGCGCCTGGAAATAACTTACATTCTGTAACCTGTTTTGCAGTATGCTGCTGTTCTTTTCAAGGTTTACAGCGCTCACCAACACAGGTGGCTCACCAAATTTGGTGTTTAGCCAATGGGCCAGGCCTTTTGTTTTTTTGGTTTTTGTAATGTTGTAGATATACAATTTTACGCGCAAACCTAATATTGATCCATTAGGATAGGGTCTTAATAATGCTCCCAGCTCATCGCTCAATGCGTTGGCATCGCTTTTTTTAATATCCTTATCTGCAATTTTTACCTTGCCACCGGTATACAGTTTTTGCCCCGGCGCCAGGTAGCGGGTATTGCTGCAGGCATTTAGCAAAACAGTCAGTATCAATATATATCTTAAATGCTTAATCATTGGCTTAGCTTGTAGGTGTGTTTAATGCTTTTTGTTGAGCCGCCTTATCCGCCTCTTCTTTAGCTTTGTCCTTTTCTTTTTGTTCCTGCCTGTATTTGCGGCGCATTTCTTTTTCTTCTTCGGTGCGTTTGCGGAAGATCTCTTTAAAGCGGTTATAATCAACAGTAAGGGTAAAGCCTAAGCCCGTTTCAACTACCTGGCCCTGTATCACAATAAATTCATCCCGGCGGTAGGCGCGCAGGGTATACCGGCCATCTTTGCTCAGTTTGTAACCTACAGATACGTCACCCGCTATGTTTGTAGCTTTTTGTCCCTGCTGGTTACCTTCCAGGTTAAAGTTATTACCAACACTTACGGTAAGCCTGTCATTCAGGAAGCGTTTGGATAAACCTATGTTAAGATCTGTTCTGTTGGTTGCAGTGCCCGATGAGTAATCTTCGCCGGATGTTAGGCCGAAATTAAGGTCGACCCCTTCAATGAGGTTGCCTGCCAGTTTATTCAACTGGTCTGACAACAGGCTACTCACACTGCTGCGGATAGCGCCTTCAACACCGCCGCCGCCCTGGCTTTGCAGTGGGTTATCGCCAATAAAATGCCCTAATACCAATACCCCAAGCACTTGCTTATTCAGCTCGTTAGGATCCTGCCGTACCTGCCCAAGGCGTGTATTTACCAAATTTACCACATCGGTTGATACCGTATAAGAGCTATCAGGAAGTACAATATCAAAGCTGATATCCGGCGTAAGCAGCTGATTTTTTAAGTTAAGATTAACGTTAAATGGCAGCTTCTGCTTATACATGGTGGAGTTATCTGTACCCGACAACTGGTTTTCAACGAGGTCGATTGGCGGCACGTTGGCCACGTAAGTAGCGGTCAGGTCAATATTAGCACTGGTGGGGTCACCTGTCCAAACAATGGTGCTTCCTTTTTTAAAGTTAAATTTACGTTTTACAGTGGCATAAGCCAGGTTATAGGAACCAGAGTTAACTACATAGGTACCGGTTAGGTTTGTTTTTCCGCTTGGGTCTATACCGCCATTTAAGTTGGCTTCGCCTTTCAGGTGAACCACGTCCCCGTTTCGCTCATCAACCACAATGGTAAAGGCGGCATCTTTATCAATAATTATATTTGCCGATACATCAAGCCCGGTAATATCTGATTTTTTGAGCGAGTCCAACTGCCGGGCCAGCAATATAGAATCCATTTTGGGCGCGTTTTGGTCTATAAATTCAACTACTCCTTTCCTGTCTTCAATACCCGGATCAGAAGTTGGCAGTACAAAGGTCATATCGGTTTTCGGGTTTACAGTAAGGTTGGCATCCACAACAGGTTTAGCCATGTTACCACGGATTTTGATGCGGCTATCTATATACAGCTTACCATAAAACAGCTTGTTATCGGCCTGGGTAGAGTTTACGGCTCTGAAATTATTACTGTTGATATCAAGCCCGAAAGCAAAATCAGAATATGTTTTGGTGTACACGCTGCCGCTGATAATAGCCTTGTTCCCGGTTGAATCAACCAAAGTAAAATCATTAAAACGGATGCCCTCATCATTAAAGGTAATACTCTCCTTAGGCATACTGAAGTAGGAGTTAAGCATAGTTACGTTGAAGCCTACCTTGTTAAAGTTTACATCGCCCCTTATAGATGGTGCAGTAGTAGTGCCCGTTATTTTTAGCTGCCCGGTAATATTACCTGATGCATTGCGCAAACTGCCAAAGCTGAACCCTTCGATGCTTTTCATGCTTAGGCTAACAATATTCAGGTTCATATCAAACCGGCTTTCGGGGGTTGTATAATACATGCCATTCAAGTCAACCTGGTTGCCTTTGCCGGTTATGCTCACATTTGCAGCATAGGCATTATCGGTTTGGTTATTTACTTTTAAGGCGATGTTGCCCAGGGTATCGCCCTTGAAATTAAAATCGTTCACGTTAATTGCAGCTGTAAATGTGGGCGAAGCCTGGAGGTTACCTACTACTGCATCACCATTAATAGTGCCGCCAACCTGCAAACTGTCCTGTTTGGCTATTTTTGCAAGTGCTTCTATTTTAAAGTTGTTGAATTTAATATTAAGCGGACTGTTGAATTCCTGTGTAGTACTGTTAACACTTAGCACCTGGTTATTGTTGGTGATGGTAAAGTTATGCGCAAGAATTCCTTTTGGTCCATATTGGAAAAAATTGTCGCCACTAACTGCCCATGGCAAATAATCAAGCAACAAGCCATCCTGGTTAAAACTAAACTGGTATTCGTTTGGCAATAAGCTAAATGTACCAGCTACCCGATATCGTTCTTTCTTTTTAGCATCGCGTACCTGTAGACTTATTCCCAGTTTGTTGTTTTGGGCGCTGCCCGATATGCTGGTATAAAGCAGATCAACAGATGAGCCAATCTTTACCTCATCAACTGATAAGTTATAATTAAGCGCATTGTTGCCCGTGTTGATATTTAGCGTTGCCCGATTAATGGTATTGGTGCCGTACACAACTTTTGGTATTGAACCATTAACTATTAACTCGCCGGTTGAACTGTTGAAACTGCCCTTAAGTAATACAGGATCCAGCTGTTTTAAATCCGGGGCAAATTGGGTGAGTAAAGGTGTTTTAACTAAATGTGCATCAAACACGAATTGCTGCGGTGAGTATTTGGTTTTAACAGCAGGTACTGTTTTAACCGTCTTTCCATTTTTAGTTTTTACAGCAACCTGTTGCCCGCCGGCAATGGCAGTATTAAAATATTTATTGATCACATCCTGTACCGCATCGCCAATTTGGGTAAGCTTGTATTTCCCGGCAACATGGGCATTCATGATGGGCGTTTTTAAACGCAGCGTGCTGCTATCGGCATTGGCTGTAGAGATCAGGCTTACCGTATCCAGTTTAATGCGCTGGCCCTTGTTTACCACCAAAAGATCAGTTGCTTCAATATTGGCGTTTAGGTAATCAGGGTCGGCAGTAGGCACGTTGGCTACTATCTTGCCATGAAAACGCATGTCGTCCTTTACAAAATTGAGCTTTTGCAAATTAATGCTATCTACAGTTAAAGTACCAGTTACTGACGGATATTTTTTATTTAAATTGGCTTTGGCATCAAGACCGAAATTGATGTTTGGATCCTTCATTCGTGCAACTACCGTATAAGCCCCATTGCTCGAGCTGCCTTTCAAAGCCAGGTTTTGATAGGTATAGCCTTTAACATAAGCCTTAACCAAATTACCGTTGAATGAAATACTTGCCTTTTTAGGATCAAGACCTGTGCCTTTCAAATTAGCGGTCATTGTTATTTTGCCAACCATTTGTGGCTGTTTAGTTAAAGCGCCAACATTAAGTTCATTTACTTTTACGCTTGCGGTATAGGCTGCCCCGGCTTTGTTCGTGCCATTTTTCATGGCGGCTACCAAATCGATAGCGCCATAGCTGGAGCGCAGGCCCATTTTGGTATTAAAGTTGGCCATGCTGCCCTTGAAGTTACCTTTTAGGTTAAGCTTTTCGGGGATGCTCACGTTTGCAGGGATGCTACCCGCCGGAGCAAGTTTGTCAATATCGGTTCGGCTGGTGTTAAAATCGTTTATAGTGACATCGAAGTATGATTTATTTATATCGGGCAGTCCTTTTAATTTAGCAGATGCTTTGATATGAGTGCTGCTTAAACCGGTTATCTCCAGGTTAGGAATCTCCAGATTGTTTACCTGCCCTTTTACTTTACCGTTTATTTTGAATACTGTGTTTGGGGATGATTTAAAGGGCTCCATAGTAGCCATGGTTGGCATTAACAGCAATACGTCCTTCAACCCTAAACGACTGCCATCCAGATCGGCATTGATACCCAGCGAACCAATGTTTTTGGTAATAGCTGCTATCGACGGATACCTTACCTGTACCGATTTTTGCAGGGTGGTTTGTGGTGTTACCAATAGCAGATTATTCATGTAAGCATTGGTAGGCCCGTAAAAGAATGCGGTGTGGAACTTGTTGATTTTCAACCCGCTTTTTTCATTGAACGAGAAGGAGTTGATCTTGCCCGAAATAGTATCCGGATTGTAGGAAATATCCCCGGCCTCGGCATTCAGGTTTCTGATCTCCATGTGCCCAAAATCAATTCCTTTGGTTATTGCTTTTTGGGCATCATTATCAAACTTAATGTTGTCATTACTAAAGCTGATTTTTTCCATTGTTACTGCCCAGCGCGATGATTGCGGTGCTGCCACCAACGTGTCGAGCTTCTTGGCTACCTTAACAATGGCTTTGGTAACGGTTTGTGGCTTAGCTAAACTTATAGCTGCTTTAGTATCATTTAGTTCGATGTTTTTAATCGCAACCTTTTGGTGTTTCAGGTCTATTTTATCCATCTCAACTAAAAACTTATTCAGATCAACGTTAGCGGTCATTTCGCTGCTCCGGTAGTCAACTTTTATTTTCGATAGATCAATCACTCCTAAATTTAAATCAAGATTCATTGGCTGTACGGCTGTATCAACCTTGGCTGCCTGGGCAATTGATGATCCGGCTGGGGTTTGAATAATACGCGCGTTAACACCAGACAGGGTAATTTTGGGTATGGTAAATTTCATTTTATCCATATCAAAATCTTTTATCCGGGTATCAAAATGGCCCAGCAGAAACTTTACATCGTTTCCGGTTGTGAGATCCTTGTATCTAATATTGATCCTGTCAAGGTTGATCTTATCGACAGAGAATTTCATAGTGGAAGTAGTGTCAGTAGGCTTCACCTCTTTTTTTTGCTCACCGGCAAAGGCTTTCATAATATAGTCGAAATTGAAAACGCTATCGGCCCCGCGGCTTACATTGGCTGTAATGCCCTGCAGGTTAATTTCATTTATCTCTACCTTGTGGTGCAATAGTTTAAACAGGCTGATATCAACTTTTAGCTTATCGCCGGCGATAAGGGTGTCTTTCTTCTGATCCTCGAAGTACACATCTTCCAAAACCAATAGTTTAGGTAAGCCAAGGCTTATGTGACCAATTTTAACCTTAGTATGGATTTTTCCCTGTAAAAAAGTTACTGCTTTATCTTTTGCGAAGTTTTGTACAGCAGGAATTTGTATTAAAATTACTACAAGGATAACCAGTAAAACTACACTCACCAGTATCCACAGTATCGTTTTGAGGGTTATGCGTAGAATTTTTTTCAATTGTATTATTTTTTCAAAGGTGAAGATCAACTTGTTTAATATAATCAAATAGTATGCTAAAACATTGACCTGGTTTAAATTTCATTCAAAAATGGAAATTCAAAAAAGAAACTTAATCCTGTCTTTTTGGAAAGGATTGTACGTGGCGGCTATTTGTTTTTGTTAACACCCAACATCGTGAACTTGTTTTTTAATAACTTTGTATTTCTACAGGATTATTGTTGAAACGGATTTACTATGCCAGATTTTTCTCACTTACACGTACATACCCAGTTCTCGTTACTTGATGGTGCTGCCGATATATCAAAACTTTATAAAAAGGCTGCAGCTGATGGAATGAAAGCACTGGCCATAACCGATCACGGCAACATGTTTGGTGTGTTTAAGTTTGTTGCCGAAGCGGGGAAGCACAATGTAAAACCCATTGTAGGCTGCGAATTTTATGTGGTTGAAGACAGGCATAAAAAGCAATTTACCAAGGAGAAAAAGGATATACGCCGCCACCAGCTGATGCTGGCCAAAAACCCCGAAGGTTATAAAAACCTGGTGAAGCTATGCTCATATGGCTATATGGAAGGCCTGTACAGTAAATGGCCGCGTATTGATAAAGAGCTGATATTAAAACACCATAAAGGTATTATCGCGACAACCTGTTGCATAGGCGCATCGGTACCGCAAGCTATATTAAGGGATACCCCGGAGGCGGCAGAGGCTGAGTTTAAATGGTGGCTTGACCTATTTGGCGAAGATTTTTACATCGAACTGCAACGCCACGATATTCCCGATCAAAATATAGTGAACAAAGTGCTGCTTACTTATGCTAAGAAGTATAATGTTAAGGTGATTTGCTCCAACGATTCGCACTATGTAGATCAGCAGGATTCAAACGCGCATGATATTTTGCTTTGCGTAAACACTGGTGACATGCAAAGCACCCCGATAGCTACCGATGAGGAAGGTGGCCGCGGCTATCGTTTTGGTTTCCCCAATGATCAGTTCTACTTTAAAACGCAACAGGAAATGAGCCACCTGTTTAGTGACCTGCCAGAATCATTGGATAATACCAATGAGATTGTGGACAAGGTTGAAGTGCTGAAATTAAAGAGGGATATTCTGTTACCTAATTATGTTATCCCTGATGAATTTAAGATCCACACAACAGGTGATGCCGATACGCTGAACCAGTGGGAATACCTGAAGCACCTAACCTTTATGGGGGCCAAGGAACGGTATATCGATATTTCGCCCGAGGCAGAAGAGCGTATCAACTTTGAGTTGTTCACCATAAAAACAATGGGTTTTGCGGGTTACTTTTTAATTGTGGCCGACTTTATTAGAGCAGGCCGGGATATGGGCGTATTTATTGGCCCTGGCCGTGGTTCGGCCGCCGGATCGGTGGTTGCCTATTGTACCGGGATCACCAATATCGATCCGATGAAGTACAACCTCCTGTTTGAGAGGTTCCTGAATCCCGATCGTAAATCAATGCCCGATATTGATACGGATTTTGATGATGCCGGTCGCCAAAAGGTTATTGATTATGTGGTAGATAAATATGGTAAAAACCAGGTAGCACAGATCATTACCTATGGTTCAATGGCTGCCCGTACCAGTATTCAGGATGTGGGCAGGGTGTTGGATATGCCGCTATCCGAAATGAACCTTATCAAGAAGCTTGTTCCGGATACTTTGGGTATTACGCTTAAAGAAGCAATTGAGCAGGTGCCGGAGTTAAAAGAGATATTGAATGGTAACGACCTTCGTAGCCAGGTATTGCGCGAGGCTTCTAAACTGGAAGGATCTGTACGTAATACCGGTGTGCACGCTGCCGGTATCATTATTGCCCCTTATGATTTAACAGATATTGTTCCGGTAGCAGTAGCCAAGGACTCCGACCTGCTGGTTACCCAGTATGACGGACGTGTAATTGAGGATGCAGGTGTAATTAAGATGGACTTTTTGGGATTAAAAACCCTTACCATTATTAAGGATGCGCTGCGTATGGTTAAACAAAATCATGGCATACATATAGATATTGACTACATCCCGCTTGATGATAAGGAAACCTATGAGCTTTATCAACGGGGAGATACCAACGGTACTTTCCAGTTTGAAAGTGACGGGATGCAAATGTACCTGCGCGAGCTTAAACCCGATAAGTTTGAGGATTTAATTGCCATGAACGCCCTGTATCGTCCGGGCCCGATAGAGTATATTCCCAATTTTATCAGTCGTAAACACGGAAGGGAACCCATAGTGTTTGACCTTCCGGATATGGAAGAATACCTGGGCGAAACTTATGGTATTACCGTGTACCAGGAGCAGGTGATGCTTTTATCGCAAAAATTGGCAGGCTTTAGTAAAGGTGATGCCGACGTTTTGCGTAAAGCGATGGGTAAAAAGCAAATTGAGATCCTGAATAAAATGGAGTCCCAGTTTATGGACGGGGCAATAGCCAAAGGGCATCCTAAGGATAAACTCACCAAAATTTGGACGGATTGGAAAGCATTTGCACAATACGCCTTCAATAAATCGCACTCTACCTGTTATGCCTTTGTGGCATACCAAACTGCTTATTTAAAAGCACATTTCCCATCTGAGTACATGGCCGCGGTTTTAAATAACCAGAATAACATGGAAAAGATCACCTTTTTTATGGAAGAGTGCCGAAGGATGGGTGTACAGGTTTTAGGACCGGATATTAATGAATCGGATATGGCTTTTGCGGTAAACAAAAAAGGCCAGGTGCGTTTCGGCTTAACCGGTGTTAAAGGTGTAGGCGATAAAGCGGTTGAAAGTATTATTGAAGAGCGCGAAGCAAATGGTCCGTTTACGACGCTTTATGATTTTGCCCGCCGTTCAAACACGCGGAGTGTAAACCGTAAATCATATGAAAACCTGGTTTACGGTGGTGCATTTGACGAGTTTGGTTTTAACCGTGCGCAATTTTTTGCTAAAACAGATGTTGGCGTATTAACCGGTGTTGAACGACTGATTAAATACGCCAATGATTACCAGAATGTGCAAAGCAGCTCGCAATCGTCATTGTTTGGAAGTTCGGTGGCGTCATATGTTCCTGAGCCGGCAATGCCTGAGGCTGAGGAATGGCCACTGATAGAGAAATTGAAATACGAGAAAACGGTGATCGGGATATACTTAACCGGGCATCCGCTTGATAATTATAAGGTAGAGCTTGAACGGTTTTGCAACAGTACCATCAGCGATTTGAAATTGATGCAGAAGGCTCGCTCTGGTGAAGGCGGTGAGGATATCATGGGCGCATTTAATGAGCTACGCAAGAGGGGCGAGATCCGTATTGGTGGGCTGGTAGGAAATGTTCAGCACAAAATAACCAAAACCGGTAAGCCATTTGGTACTTTCGTGTTAGAGGATTACAATGAATCATACGAGTTTGCACTGTTTGGTGATGACTATGTGAAGTTTCGTAACCTGATGATGGATGGGTACTTTTTGCATATAAAAGGGAATATTGAAGAGAAATTCCGCCAGAAGGATAACTGGGATCTGCGCATCCTGGTGATGGATCTGCTATCAGAAATGCGTGATAAACTAACCAAATCATTAACCGTATGTATTGATATCACCATGCTCAACAGTAAACTGCTGGATGATATACAGCATATTATTAACGAGAATAACGAGAAGTATCCTGTTAAAAACTGCAAGCTTCGTTTCAAGATCAATAACCGCGAAGAAGCTATGCAAATTGAGCTATCATCCAAAAATTTTAAAGTAAACCCAAGTGATGATTTGATAGCCGGGATAGCAAGTATAACGAATATGCAGCCAGTGTTGGGGTAACATTTACGATAAATAGATTATTGCCGTCCGCTGGCTGTGTCCTCACAGCCAGCTTGCAAAGTGTATGTGAGGTCGCAGCACTATTTACCATTTCCTCATCCTTGTTAAAAACTCACAGTCAGCCCAATGTTAGGTGGATAACTTATATTAATATAATTGTCACATTGTCAGGTGTGGTTTGTGGCAAGCTATTTGAATAGTATATATTTGTAATACAAAATTTAAAAATAAAAATCATGGCTTTAGAAATAACTGATGCAAACTTTGACGAACTTGTCCTGAAATCAGACAAACCCGTACTTATTGACTTTTGGGCAGAATGGTGTGGTCCGTGTAGGATGGTTGGTCCGGTAGTTGAAGATATTGCAAAAGAATACGAAGGCAAAGCTGTTGTTGGTAAAGTAAACGTTGACAACAACCCAGGTATATCAATGAAATTCGGTATCCGTAATATCCCTGCTTTATTATTCTTTAAAAATGGCGAAATTGTGGATAAACAAATTGGTGCAGTTCCAAAATCAGTATTAACTGAAAAATTAGCTAAGCAATTAGCTTAAGTAGTACAGGCATAAATTAAGTTTATCTTCATAGCTTAATCCACCATATTTTACTTTAAAAAGCGTTGCTATTTTGGCAACGCTTTTTTTATGCCCTATATTAGCCTTATGCCCAAATTAAACAATGATCAGCAAATACGGCAACTGGCCAATCTTGAACTGCTGGCCCGCCAGGTGGTTGAAGGTTTTATAACCGGTTTGCACCAAAGTCCGTTCCATGGGTTTTCGGTAGAGTTTGCCGAGCATCGTTTATACAATAACGGCGAATCGGTAAAAAATATAGACTGGAAACTGCTGGCCCGCACTGATAAATTGTTTGTTAAACAATTTGAGGAAGAAACCAACCTGCGCTGCTACCTGCTGCTGGATACTTCATCATCAATGAACTTTCCCGAAAAAGGCATCAATAAGTTGCAATTTTCTATCTATGCCATTGCGTCATTAATGTATTTGTTTAAAAGGCAGCGCGATGCTTTTGGGCTTTGCCTGTTTTCTGATAAAATGGATTGGCTGAGCGCGGCAAAGTCAACCACAACACATCTGTTTCATTTGTACGCCGAGCTTGAAAAGGCATACCACGCACCCAAGCTAAATACAGTTACCAATATTACCCAGGTATTGCATCATGTAGCCAATGAGATCCACCAGCGGTCACTGGTCATCATATTTAGCGATATGCTGGAAAATAGCCTTAACCCTGAAAAGTTGCAGGCATTGTTTGCTGCTGTTCAGCATTTAAAGTTCAGCAAGCACGAGGTGATCATTTTTAATGTGAACGATAAGCATAAGGAGCTTGATTTTAATTTTGATAATCGCCCACACCATTTTGTTGATATAGAAACCGGCGCCGAAATAAAGGTTCAGCCCGGTAAAATACGGGATGCCTACAAAGCATCATTAACAGCGTACCGCCATCAGCTGGAATTGAAATGTGCCCAATATCATATAGATCTGGTAGATGTTGATATTCATGAAGGATACCATACCATGTTGAAAACTTACCTGGTGAAAAGAAATAAAATGATATAAAAAAAGAAAATCTATGAAAGCGGAATGGGAGTGTTAAAGATTAATTTAACTGTAGTCCCTTCGCCTTTTACAGAATGTATTTGCACCTTAATGTTATGAAACGCGGTGATACTTTTAACAATAGCTAAACCCAGGCCGTAGCTTTCTCTTTCATCAGTATCCAATTTTTCAAAGCGGTTAAAAGCATTTTCAATTTGCTTACTATCCATCCCAGTACCCGTATCGGTAATTATAAGGGTGTACATATCTTCTTTTAATTCATCGCCGATGATAATGCTACCTGCGGCATTATTATATTTTATGGCGTTGTTTATCAGGTTAAAAAGCAAAGTATGCATCAGCGGGCGGTTGCCCTGTATGGTATAAATGTATTTAAGATTATTGGTGAATTTTAATCGTTTTTCCTCAATCCGGTCTTCCAGCTCCTCTTGTATTTCCATTATTACGGCAGCTATCATAACCATATCTGTTTTAGCATATTGGTTATTTTCAACCTTTGAAATTAATAACAGGCTGTTAATGATAGATTTGAGCCTGTTGAGCGTTTTAAGGGACGCATGCATTTTATTCTCGCTGCCTTCGCTCAATTCTTCCTGCAATAAAATATTTTCAAGTCTTGAGCTGATAATAGATATTGGTGTGAGCAACTCATGTGATACGTTGGCAATGAATTGTTTTTCGAGGATAAAGAGGTTCGATATTTTTTTCATCAACGAACTTATGCTGTCATCAAGCAGCTCGAAATCCTGGGTAGTAGTTTTTATTTTTTCATAATCAAAGTTCATGGGATCATTTACCTTAATAAGCTTACGATCGATGATCTTATAAAAAGGGGCCAGTAAAAACTTAGTAAAAATCAGGTCGCTTATCAATGTAAGCACCAGTGCAATAACCAAAACTACTATAGTAAACTTTTTGATGATTGATTTTAATTCCTCAACCGATTCAATAGCCACGCCAATCTCCAGCATGTAGGTATGGTTATTAAAATTAAAGCGATGCCATAATATGCGGTAGTCTTGCGTATTGCGGTCAATCTTACGGCTTTCCGTTTTAAAGCGGCCGTTAGGGGCCAAAACAGACTTGTATTCTACCGGCTTAATGGAGATGAACTCTTCTTTTAAAATATTATAGTCGGTGTATGTTTTTTGGGTGGTTAAATAACTATTTATTTCTTTGGACGACAGGCTCCTTAAAATCTCCTGTTCATCCTGTTCCAGGCGCAGTTCAATATGATTATAGGATATTTTTTCTATAGATAGCAGGATAAGCAAACCCGTGAAAAGGATTATAGCAACCTTTGTTAAGGTATTATAAAGAGCCAGTTTTACCTGTAGTTTCATTGATGCTTTTGCTGGGCTTAGATATTGATCCGGTAACCAATACTCCTTACGGTTTCAAACCAATCAATAGGGATATATTGTGAAAGCTTTTTACGCAGGTTTTTTACATGCACATCCACAAAGTTCGAGTCGGAATTAATTTCCAGTACATCGCCCCAAACATGCTCTGTTAAATTGGTGCGTGATATAACCCGGTTTTTATTAAGCACCAGGTAGTTGAAAATTTCAAATTCCTTTTTTGTGAGATTAATCCGCTCCTCATTATACATCACCGTACGGTTCTGGATATTAACTTTCAATCCTTTAATGTTAATATCGTTACTTTCCAACCGGTGCTTGCGGCGGGTAATGGCGTGCATGCGTGCCAAAAGTTCACTTAAAGAAAAAGGTTTTGCCAGGTAATCATCCGCGCCTTGCTCCAGGCCAGAAACCCGGTCATCAACAGCGCCACGGGCGGTGAGTATAATAACGGCGTCCTCGCGTTTATCCAAACCTTTAAGCATCTTTAAGAGATCAAATCCGTCGCCATCGGGCAGGCCGAGGTCAAGCAGAATAAAATCATAGTTATTTATAAAGATCTTTTCCTCTGCCGATCTTTTGGTGCGCGCGTGTTCAACCGTAAAGCCTTCATGGCTTAAAAATTCATCAACCTCAAGTGCTAAACCTTTCTCGTCTTCAACAATTAAAACATTCATAAGCGTGCAATTTACAAAAGGTAAAACTTATAAATAAAGCAATTAGTATAATATTAACTGTAACGTTGGTAACGATGTAAAATACATTGGCAGTGATGAAAGGTGAACCGAGCTGAAAAAAGGGCTTTTTATATAATAGAACAATAGGAACAGGCTGTTATATTTCCTGATGTTGATTCTTTATTCATGGTTTTTATAATAAATATATGTTTTAATTGTTAATCAACTTAACTAAAAGGTTTATAAAATTACCCAAATCAATTTTGGCCAAATACTGTTACCAAATAAATACTATCTTTTTTATATGAGACTTTCCATTCAACGCAAACCCATAAGAGTTAACCCAGACCCCAAACGTGTTATTGCAAGATTCTTTTTCAATGGGAACGATCGTGCTATAGAAGTAATAGAACGCGTGATGGACATCAGCGAGGAAATTGCCTTTGGTATTGTATCTCCGCTGCTACAGGAGTACTCCAAACGCCATCGCAATATAACCAGGGTTTTAAACCGGCATTGCAGTAAATTAAAGCCGCTGTTTGTAGAGCTGAATATTGATTATGATACACTTACAGTTAATCGTAAACTACTTATCGGTTCCTATTTTACTCATGAATATTCTATTGAATCGGCAGCATTCTTCAATCCATCCATTGTTGAAGATCCGGATCAGACCGAATTGGAAGACGGCCAGCGTAGGGTGATCATCAGTTTCAGGGCAGTAGGCGAGGGGCATATTTCATCTATCACGTTTCGCCGTGGATTAATTGATAAATTTAATAATATTACCATTTTACCAGCAGGTAATTACATTGACGAGGCCGAAATTGTACGTAACGCAGTTTACAATAAAAAGCTATTTTTTGATAAGGCTGTTATAACCCAAATAAACATTGATGTATTACATGAGCTGGAAGGCAAGCTGGATCATCATTTTGAATATGCCAACCTGCGCCGCATCATCCTTGATTCGCAAAAACTACAGGAAAGCGATATGAAAAAACTGGAGTACGATAAAGTACTTTGGCTGGCCGACTCGTATTATGAGATTGTTTTTTCACTTGATACCGATATTTCTGATAGGGTAATATTCCCGATATCTGAGTATGAACGTAAAGGCATTGAGGATGCCCGTTTTGTTCAGTTCACTAATGATGATGGCAGCTCTGTTTACTATGCCACCTATACGGCTTATGATGGTTCGCTTATTATGCCAAAGCTATTGCAAACTACCGATTTTTATAATTTCAAAATAATGCCCCTATATGGAGCCGGCGCGCAAAATAAAAACCTTGCGCTGTTCCCCCGTAAAATAAATGGCAAATTTGCAATGATATCCCGCATTGATGGGTGTAACAACTACATCATGTACTCCGATAAGATCAACATATGGGAAAAGCCGATCCTGCTGCAGCAACCCAAATTTACCTGGGAATTTATCCAGATAGGTAATTGTGGGTCGCCTATCGAAACTAAGGATGGCTGGTTGGTAATTACCCATGGCGTAGGCCCTATGCGCCGCTATGTACTGGGGGCAAGTTTATTAAAGCTGGATGATCCGGAGATAGAGGTAGGGCGGTTAAGTGAACCACTCCTGATCCCCAATAGCGATGAACGCGAGGGTTATGTACCTAATGTGTTATATTCCTGTGGCGCTATTGTTCACAACGGTATGCTGGTTATTCCATACGGGGTATCAGATTCATCAACCGCTTTTGCCGAGGTATGCCTGGACGACTTATTAACCAAGTTAAAGGAAGATAAAAGCGAAGAAACTGCTTCCTGATAAGTTGTTCTATTGGTCTTTCGCCAATTAACAGCTCAAAATGAATGGTTCATTAAGGCATGATGGCGGGGTATTATTATTCACAGTTTGCTGTTGATTATGTAAAGTTTATTACGTAAATTGATTCATAATATAACGGCTCGTTTAAGATAGGACAGGTGACCTAAATAATAAGCGTGTCAATCAAACCTCTACTCCTGATTTTCAACCCTAATTTGAAGAAAACGTGCAACATAATCTAAAAAGGCAAGTTATTTAACGCTCTGTTGTAAAATAAGCATTTGGCATATCCATTGATATAATAACTAATACAACAGGGCAAACATATTTTATTAGTCATGTGAGTGTTATAGTTTATTATATGGTAAAAAATTTATAAAACAATGGATCATTTCAGAGAAATAAAAAACAGTTTAACCTGGCACAACGAGGGCAAATTTGAGGTTGAGCTGATTAATGGCATCATCACCAAACTTAATTTTTGCGAGCCCGGGAAAGGTCCCGATGATGTGGGCAAGTGCCTTACTTCCACCAACTATAAGTATTTGCAGTCGGTTTATTCATGTCTTGGCGACTTGTTTGTATTTATTGAGGAAGAAAACAAGAGATTGGGTTACAGTTATGCCCAAGCAAGCGAAGTATTGCAACGCCAGCCAGAACAAACTACCGAAAACGCTTACCCTTTACTTGGTGAAACCAAAATTCGGCCGTTAAGTGATTATAATCATCAGCCGGAATCAACAGAATCTTCAGGAGAAAGCGGGGAGTTAATAAGGGACGTGGGATAGTAAGCTTAATCCATGTAGCTTAATGTGAGGCCTTTAAAGTATTGTGCTTTAAAGCATAATACTCCTATGCCCATAACTTTGCCATTCATTATGCAAGCCTCCAGCTTTGGCTTTTGGGAGTTTGTTTTATACCCAAAATTTTCTGGTACAAATTCAAATAATCGCCCACCATCTTATCGCATGAAAATTGGGAGTTTGCCCAATTATAACAGTCAATACGATTTATCTCGACTAGCCTGCTTACTGCTTCAACCGCCTCATCAACTGTATTTACTAAAAAGCCTGTTTGCGCATTTTTAATTAGCTCCGGCATTGCGCCCTTATTAAATGCAATTACCGGGGTACCGCAAAGCATGGCCTCGGCTACGCTCATTCCGAATGGCTCATTAAAGCCAATGGGGTGTAACAGGGCGGCAGCATTGCCTAAAAGAGCTTTGCGCTTAGCTGGTCCGGCATGGCCAATGTATTCCACTTCATCTGATAAAAAAGGTTCAACTTTTTCCCGGTAATAGTTCTCATCCTGTATGATGCCGGCAATAAGCAGTTTGAGTTTGCTTTTTTTTGCAATGCTGATTGCTTCGGCAGTCCCCTTATCTGGATGGATGCGGCCAAAGTAAAGCAGGTAATCACCAGGCTTTTCAAAAAATTCAAAATCCCGGGTATCCAGGCCGTTGTAAACGGTGGCCAAATAACTCAACTCCGGGCTGCGGTCGGCATTGCTGATGGATACATAGTGACCTATAGGATTGTACTTTTTGTAAACCGGGATTATCCGGGGCGATGAAAAGCCGTGTATCGTAGTGATCACGGGGGTTTTTATTAAGCCCGAATAGGTAAGGGGCAAGAAATCAAAATTGTTATGAATAATATCAAATTCGGCAGCCTTTTCCATCAGGTTACTAATGTGCAGGCATTCCAATACCTTAGCGTCCTGGCTTCTATCTTCCTCATAACCGGTTGTACAAACCGACTCCAGCCTGCCGGCAGTTATGGAGTCGCCGGTGGCAAAAAGAGTTACCTCTATGCCCAGCTTTATCAAACCTTCGGCAATATTTGATGCAATTTGCTCCCAGGGTCCATAATGCCGGGGTGGTGTACGCCAGGCTACCGGGGCTAAAACGGCTACCTTCATTTAGCAGATCTCCATTTTTTGCCCGTATTTGTTGTATTCGTATTCCAGCTCAAAGGCTTTCAATACAGTTAAATGCGAAATCAGGTAAGCCAGTGTACTTTCGGCGCCCTGGTTACGGTTAATGCCATTTGGTAATAAACCATCGCAACAGCCCTTGGTTTCATGATCATACAATGGAGCCCGCAGCGTGTTTTCGCCCAGGAACCACTTATAGCTCAGGAACATTTTCTCTATATATTGCGGTACCCTGAATATCTGGTAAGCCTGGAAATGCATCAGCACCATAGCCATAGTTTCAATAGCCTGCTGATCAAAAGTAGGGAAGGTGCCACCACGGTAATACCAGCCATCATTACCAACCGGGCTTAAATATCCGTTGGATAGTGTCAGTTTATCCAAAAATGCCATAGTTGCAAGGGCTATTCTTTTCGCGTCCTCGTTGCCTGTAATTTCGCACGAGTGCAGCAATGCCAGTGGAAGAATGGCATTATCATAGGTCATTTTCTCTTCAAACCATTGCCAGTCTTCAGATTGTGTATTTTCAAAGGCATCGATTAAAGGTTGGGTGAGATCGGCAAGTATTTTCACCATGCCTTCATCAGAAGGATAAACCTGCAGGTACAAGCTGATACCAATTATGGTATTTGCCATCCCCCTTAAATGTTTTAAGGCTGCAAAATGCGGTATTGATTTATGAAAGATCTCTAAAGCAAATTCACGATATGAGTTGCTCGCCGCGCAACCTATTAAATGGCCCAATGACCAAATAGTACGGCCAAAGGAATCCTCAGAGCCAACCTCATCCAGGTAACGCCTGTCAAAACTCAGAAAATTTCGAAAGTTTCCATCATCTGTTTGCATATAGTGGATATAACTAAGGTATATAGGCAGCAGTTCAAATGCTTCATTGCTTTTATTGCGTTGGTAAGCCATGAGCGCCATGATAAGGGCCCGCGCATTGTCGTCAAGGCAATAACCCTCTTTTAAATTGGGTATACCATATTTGGCATGTTGTACTATACCTGTATCATCTGTTAGGCGCAGCACATGGGTTAAACTAAACGTAGGTAATATCTCGGGGTCAACAATGCTGTTCTTTAAAATCTTGTCGCTGAAATCATATTTTGAGATTGATTCCTGTGCCACTTTAATAAATTCGGCACCAATTACAGGCCAGCGCAAATGCAGGCCATATTGATAGGCATTTTCTTTTAATTCGTTTAAAATACGGTCCTGATCCAATAATTCAATTATTGTATCGGCCAAGGCCTCGGAGTTTTTGAAATCGAAAAGCCTTCCACGGTTATCTGCCAACAGCTCGGTTGCATGCCAGTAGGGGGTTGATACTACCGCCGCACCTGCTCCAACGGCATATGATAAAGTTCCGCTGGTGATCTGTGCTTCATTCAGGTATGGGGTTACATATATTTCGCAGGCGGTAAGGTAGCTTACCAATTCTTCCTCGGCTACAAATTTATTGATAAATGCCAGGTTTTTTGATACGCCCAACTGCACCGCCAATGATTTCAGGTGATCGCGATATTCCTCGCCCGAATTTTTGATAACCCCCGGGTGTGTGTTTCCTAATACTACGTACATCACATCCGGATGATTTTCAACAATTTTGGGCAGAGCCTTAACAACAGTTTCTAAACCTTTATTGCGGCTAAGCAAGCCAAATGTTAACATCACCCGGTGGTTTTTAAATACCGAAAGATTTTTTATCGGGTTTTCTTCAGGGGCTTCTACATCGGGTACGCCATGCTCAATTATCTGAATCTTTTCGGCTGGTATCTCATATATAGTGGTTAAAAATTCCACCGCCCGCTTGCTCATCACAATAATTTTTGACGATTGCTCAGCAATTTCACGGATGATGATCCGCTGAACATAGCTGGGGTCTTTTAGTATGGTATGTAATATGGAAATCAGGGGCTTCTCCAACCGGTTGATCAATGGCAAGATATAAATACCGCTTTCGCCGCCGTAAATACCAAATTCATGCTCCATAATGCAAACATCGGCGCTGCTGGTATTGATATAGCTGGCTGCCCTGATGTAATCCTTTTGGTGATTTTGGCGTATAACATATTTTACCTCCTCCGGATACTCATATTCCTGTATGTTTTCAGAGTCATTCAGGGCAACAACAAAGCCTCCCTGTAATAATGATTTTCTTTCAGGAAAATTAGCGCTGATAGCATTCATTAAATTGTTATTAAACGTAGCTAAGCCGCATTCGCGTGGGGGGTAAGTTGATATATATGCTATTTTCATAATTAGATGGAAGTGTTAAAAACGGTGGCTGTAATAATTAAACAACAATTTTTTATCTATTGTTTAACTGGTGACTATAAAAAAGTTCATTAGTGCGCTGCATTGTACGAAAAGTAATCCCTGGAACTCATTTTTTATAGTTATATGGATAATTGCATAAACCGTACCATTTTAATTAATACAAAAAATTATAAGGTATTATTTAAGAAAAGTAACTTAAAAGTTACGAAAGGAAGGTGTAGCGTTATTACTACAAGACATGATTTGGCCAGGTAGCCTAATTGCAACACGCGACGATAGGCATGGCTAATATAGAACGGAATGGATTTTGGTAATGGATGAATTACTTACAAATATGCTCGTCCTAATTGTAAAAGTTGCCAAAAAAAATGCATCCGTAGGCAGTTGTACATGTCTGATTATCAAATTCATAATAAATAAAAAAAGTAACCAACGAATTAATTTTTAAAACCAATTGTTCTTTTTAAAGTTAGTTTAAGTATGAAAAAGACAATTTTAAGTTTAAGCCTAATACTGTTTTCCACTTTAGGTTTTAGCCAGATACTCAAGCCGGTAAAGATAGATAGTCTTGTTACCGTTTCATTACCCGCTAACTTTACTAAGAAAGATACCTTAGGTCAGCAAATTTATCAGGGTACAGCCTCTATGGGATATATAGTTGTTATACGTGCGGAAAACGCGGCAAACAACAAACCCTTAAATAAAGAAAAAGACCTTAAAAAGGTATTTCAAAAATTTGCAGATGGGATCCAAAAACAATCACGTAACGGTAGCATCATGAACCCACGCGATACCACTATTGGTAAACTTGAAGCCAGGGTATTTACGCTGAGAGTTGATAACAGCAACTCCACAGGCGAAGCACCGCAATTAAGGCAGTTTATCCTGTTATATACCCAGGAAGCTACCTATACACTGGAGTATTTTTATCCCGAAGCCAGGGCCGAACTTGCTAAGGCCGAGCTAAAAACGTTTACAAGTTCAATAAAACTTGCACCCGATTTAAAACGTAATGATCAGTATATTTCAAATGCCAAGGGTTTATCAACGCCTATAAAAATAGCTTTATATGGGGGTGCTCCACTTATAATTATTATTGTGCTGATGGCTATGCGCAGGAAGAAAAGACTGGAAGCCGAGGCTTAATTATTTAAAAAGAGTTCTGTATAGGCCCTTGTTCCACTTATCGGTATGGATAAGTTGTTTACTATCCAGCCAGGTTAACCAAAACACGGTAACCATTACACCTATAACGGAACCGGCAATAACATCTTCAAAAAAGTGTTGGGTAAGGTACATTCTTGAATAGCCAACCAACATAGCAATTAATAAGGCTGGGACACCCCAGCCTTTATTTTTGCATAAATACGTAATTACCAGCGCGGCCGAAAAAGCGCTTGTTGTATGACCCGAGGGGAAACTGTTGAAACTGAGTATATAAATTCCTTTAACTGTGTGTACATGGCTCCACTGACTTTCAAAATAAAGCATTGGCCTGGGGGCGTCAACAATGTATTTTAATACCTGGGCCACCAACGATGTTACCAGGTAACTTGATGCTAATAAGAGGAATTTGCGGTAGCTGAATAAAAGCATGATCAACGATAGGGTGATCGCTGTAAGGCCATCTCCTAAGTCGGTCATGTAGGGTTCAATATAATCTGCCCAGGGGCTATTCCATCCATTARCTGCAAAGAAAACTTCCTGCCGGGTGTATAATAGTTTGATAACCAAACAAGCGCAAAGAAACAGCAGGTAGAGTATAAAAAACGGCCTGATCCTGTATAAAACATCTTTTATCCCTATCTTCATGGTGCAAAATAAGCATATACTTATTCAATGCAAAAAAATGATTATGTTTGGAATTGGGTTACACTAATTACTTTAATTAAATGTCGAAAAGTATATTTCGTAAAAAATCTGTTGCCAAAATATTACATGATGTTGAATGCGGTTTCAGCGACAGCGAACACCCTGGTACCGCCTCCTCCCAATTAAAAAAAGAACTTAACGTTAAAGATCTAACCCTCATGGGTATAGCCGCCGTAGTTGGCGCTGGTATTTTCAGTACTATAGGCGAGGCCTCTTTTCATGGCGGCCCCGCGGTATCTCTTTTATTTGTAGTAACTGCCATCACCTGCGGGTTTTCGGCCCTATGTTATGCCGAGTTTGCTTCCCGCATACCTGTTGCCGGTAGTGCTTATACTTACGCTTATGCGTCATTTGGTGAATTAATTGCCTGGATAATTGGCTGGGATCTTTTAATGGAATATGCCATTGGTAACATTGCCGTTGCCATATCCTGGAGCGAGTATTTTGTAAACTTGCTGGAGGGTTTCAATATTCACCTGCCCAAATACCTTACCATGGATTATGTGTCGGCCTTAAGAGGTCACGACGCTGTGTTGGCTGCTGGAAGTAATCTGGCTGATATTAGCGATAGGGTAAAAGGCGCCGCCATGGCCTGGGATAATGCGCCCGGTATCGACGGATTTAAACTGATTGCCAATCTGCCTGCGTTAGGAATCGTATTTATTATCACCTACCTGGTTTATATCGGCATCCGCGAAACCAAGAAGGCAACGAATGCTATGGTGATCCTGAAAATTGTGATCGTTATCGCGGTTATCGTTGTGGGCTTTTTTTACGTAACACCGGCTAACTGGCATCCATTTATGCCAAACGGTTTTGGAGGTGTTATGAAAGGAGTATCGGGTGTGTTTTTTGCTTATATAGGTTTTGATGCCATATCAACCACTGCCGAGGAATGTGAACAGCCCCAGCGGGATCTGCCCCGTGGTATGATCTATTCGCTTATTATCTGTACGGTTTTATATATACTGATAGCCCTTGTACTTACCGGTATGGTAAGCTATAAAGAACTGCAGGTTGGCGATCCGCTTGCTTTTGTATTTGCTAAAGTGGGCTTACACAAGGTTAGTTACATTATATCTATAAGTGCCGTAATTGCCACCGCAAGCGTTTTGTTGATATTTCAGTTGGGCCAGCCACGTATCTGGATGAGTATGAGTAGGGATGGCTTGCTTCCCAAGGCATTTTCACGTATTCACCCTAAGTTTCAAACACCGGCTTTTGCAACTGTTGTAACCGGTTTCGTAGTTGCTGTACCAGCGCTGTTTATGAACCTTACCGAAGTTACCGATTTAACCAGTATAGGTACCCTTTTTGCATTTGTATTGGTTTGCGGTGGGGTATTGCTATTGCCACGCGAAGCCGCGGTTAAAGGCAAATTCCATTTACCGTATGTTAACAGCAAGTTTATAGTTCCGTTGATAACCATTATCATATTTGGTTCGCTTTTTTACTTAAAACCCGCTCCACAGGTAGAAATGATGCAGTTTAAAAAGTTAAGGGAAAAACCGGCAATTATCGAGAGCCTGGATGCTGCCGATAAATCTGCTTTGTTTGTTACCTGCAATATGCTTTATGGGAAACAAAGTATTGACGGTAAGGCTGACGAAACAAAGTATTTTAAAAATCTGGAAGAAGATAAATTTAACACTGCCTTAAGGATTACCCCTATCAGCGAGGCTAAAAAGTATCATTTAGGATTAGATGGATTTTTATATAATTTCCCTAACTACCTGTTCTTTATACTCATTATTATAATTAGTGTTTATAGCTTCTTAAAAAACTTCTCGCTGATACCCGTTTTAGGGCTTATGAGCTGTTTTTACCTGATGACCGAACTTGGTTATACCAATTGGTTACGGTTCCTGGTATGGCTGGTAATAGGCCTGGTAATATATTTCAGCTACAGCTACAGGAACAGTGTATTAGGCAGGGAGGTTGAAACAGCATAGATAATTAGATAACCATGTGGACCTGCCCCATTTGCAACCGGGAATTTACTGCCATCAACCAGGTGCACTCCTGCAGGGAGCGTAACCTGAGCGATTTTTTACAGGGTAAATCAGCGCACACGGTTGAACTGTTTGATCATTTGATAAATGAATACCTGCAAATGGCCCCCATTAAGGTTTACCCAACCAAAAGTATGATCGCTTTGGGGCTACGCACAAATTTTGCTTATGTAACTCAGTTAGGTAAAAATTTTATTGATGTAGTATTCCCCTTTAAAGAAATCTATGCAGATAATCTGTGCTTCACTAAAATAAAAACGGTTCCCGGAACTAATGATCATAACCATTACTTCAGAATGTATTTTAAAGAAGATATTAATGAAGAGGTGAGGGGATATATGAGGAAGGCTTTGGAGGGATAATCTTACTCTCCCAAAGCTACTGTAACCTGAAATATTCGATTAGTCGCAATTCCAACGTATGAATACATCTTTTTAATAAGAGAAAATTGTCATTTCGACGAACAGGGGGTGGCACGAGCATTGGGGTGAGGAGAAATCTTATATAAGCGACAAGCGAATATGCAGGTTGTATAAGATTTCTCCTCACCCCTTTCCTTTTTCCCCACGCCTGTTCGTCGAAATGACAACATCTTTTAATACAAAATAAGGGGGGGGATAAAAAGATGTGCCTACATAGTAGCTCTAAAGGAGATGTGTTCCCACAAAGCCTATAAAACAAAAAGACCTCAGATAATCTAAGGTCTTTTTGTTTTATAGGGGTTTATGTGCGGCTAATTCACTCTGTGTATTTCAATAGCCTCAGGTATTGACAACATTAGTGGAACTTTTTCAACCGTTACAAAGCTAAGGTCGAGGCCAAAACCGCGTTCTTCTGATAAACTAACCTTTTTGAGGTATACATAAAAATCCATGATAAAACGCTCATATAACGATAGGCTATGCGAGCGGGAAAATACCTTTTCAATCACCACAAACCTAAAGTCGCCCACTATTTTGTGTTTATTTAGTGATTTATAGTGACTGGTAATATCTACCTCGCCTTTTTTCACCAAGTCTTCAACCACTTTCCTAAACAACAGGTTTATCTGCTGCTCAACCCGGAAACCTAATTTAAAGTCGATACGGATAAGTTTGTTTGGCACCAAAAAGTCAACTTCGTACTCACGTTTGTAGGGCTCATCAACCACATCAACGTGAACCAGCCAGTATACATCTGCACGCTTAGGCTGTTTTTGTAGTATGGAGTAAACAATTTTTGATTCAATTTCCGAATTGAAATTCGCACTGGTTAAATAAACCAGTTGCGATGCGTATTTAGGTACGCTTTCGTCTGCACTTAGTTCATTAATAATGTTGTAATAATCATCAATACCTACAAACTTAACGTAACGGTTCCTGATTTTGCGGGCAGTATGCCATGTCCACATCACTGTAAATAATACAAACCCTATTGATAAAGTGAACCAGCCACCATGTAAAAACTTAACCAGGTTACCGGTAAGAAACGTACCCTCAATAACCAGGTAAACCGCTAAAAACGTATTGATGATATAGGAAGGTACTTTTTTGCGTTTCAGGAATTTAGATACCAGTATGGTGGTCATGAGCATGGCTACCGTGATACTTAAACCGTAAGCCGCCTCCATTTTATCTGAGTGACGAAATATCAGTACCACACCCAAACATCCGGCCCAAAGCAGCCAGTTAACACTGGGTACATACAATTGCCCCTTTTGCTCTGATGGATAATTGATACGTACTTTTGGCCAAAGGTTAAGCCTTACAGCCTCGGCAATAAGCGTAAACGATCCCGAAATTAAGGCTTGGCTGGCAATAATAGCCGCAACGGTAGCTATACCAATACCGAATATCAGGAACCACTCGGGCATAATTTTATAAAAGGGGTTATTGGTATTCAGGTCCATTACGGTGCCATTTCTTTGCAGTAACCAAACTGCCTGACCCAGGTAGTTAAGAATTAAACAGGCTTTAACATATATCCAGCTTATACGGATGTTTTGTTTACCGCAGTGCCCCAGATCTGAGTATAAAGCCTCGGCTCCTGTAGTACACAAAAATACCGCTCCTAAAATGATAAAGGCGTTATGACTGCCGGCAGAACTTAACAGCTCATAAGCATAATATGGATTTAACGCCCTGACAATACCCGGTGAGTGAACAATATAACTGATCCCTAAAACCCCCATCATGGTAAACCAGATGAACATAATAGGTCCAAAAGCCTTACCAACCAGTGATGTACCAAATTGCTGTATAATAAACAGCCCGGTAATAATGGCCATTACAATTTTTACAGTAGGTAATTGTGGGTAGTAAGTTTGTAAACCCTCAATTGCCGATGATATGGTAATAGGAGGGGTAATGATGCCATCGGCAAGCAAGGCGCAACCACCAACAACGGCAGGTACAATAAGCCATTTTGCTTTACGGCGAACGAGTGAGAATAGAGAGAAGATACCACCCTCACCCTTATTATCGGCACGTAGCGTAATCACCACGTATTTCAGCGTGGTTTGCAGCGTTAACGTCCAGAAAATGAGTGAGACTCCTCCAAGTATTAATGTTTCGGAAATTTGGTTTGTACCAACAATGGCTTTGAATACGTATAATGGGGAGGTACCAATATCACCGTAAATTATTCCTAAACTGATGAGAAGGCCAGCGGCCGACAGTTTTTGCAGATCTTTATGGTTCGACACTATTTTGATTTTGTGAAGTCGCAAAAATATTAATTTTTTCCATTAAACTTAAATTATCATTAAACGTATAAGTAAATTACGAGTCAAAACCGTAAAAACAGCCCTTATTGTTAAATTTTGTTAAAAAGTTTTACAAAAACGTCATTTTTCTACGTCGTGAGGGCATTATTTATACTTTTGTAGGGAAACTTAATAATGAGGCGAAAAACTACTTACTCTTTTATTTACACATATGCATGGCTTGTATTAGTTGCGATGGCAATTTTTATGAATTTTGCGTTTGCAGCAAGAGTTACGCCCGATAAACTAACTGGCGCTAAACAGACCAAAGGCGATACTACCTATCATGTAACTAAAGCAAAAGGCGGTAAGCCCTCCTATTTAAAAAATGGGCTTCACCTGGCGCTGCCACCTTTAAAACCAGCTGTAACATCAAGTGCAAAAGTAAGTGTATCGCGCCCCGATGATAAGTTGCTTAATGACGTACAGTTGTACCCTAACCCGGTAACCGATCAGATTAACCTGAAATATTCGGTTAGTCGCAACTCCAACGTAACGGTTAAAATAATGGATGTGCTGGGGAATGATATAACCACCGTATTTAACCAACGGGTTGAGGTTGGTGATCACAATATCAGCTACTCCATAAACAACAAACTTAGTCGCGGCTTTTATTTTGTACGCGTAGTAGCCGGTACCGAATCGGTTATTAAAAGGATCTCTGTATTATAACATCCGCCTTTAAGTGCCTATAGGGCTTATAAAAAAATTACGCTCCATTTTTATCAAAGGCCGGGTATTTCACCCCAACATCTACACTTTAAAGCTTACGTCTATGCCAAACCCATCTATTTTTTTAGCTTTGGCGTTTATAGCATTCCCTTATGAAGATAATTGCCATTGGCCGCAACTATGCCGAACATGCCAAAGAATTAAATAACCCGGTGCCAACTGTTCCGGTTATTTTTATGAAACCGGATACTGCCATTTTAAAAGATAACAAACCTTTTTATCACCCCGATTTTTCGGAAGATATCCACCACGAGATTGAGATAGTTCTTAAAGTGAGTAAGGAAGGCAAACATATTGGTGAAAAATTTGCCGGCAGTTATTATGAAGAAATTGGGTTGGGTATTGATTTTACCGCCCGTGATATCCAAAACCGCCATAAAGAAAAAGGGTTACCCTGGGAACTGGCTAAGGCGTTTGATGGTTCGGCACCGATAAGTGCTTTTGTGCCAAAAACAAAGTTTGCCAATATTTATGATATCAACTTTAAGCTGGATGTGGGCGGCGAAACCCGCCAGGAAGGTAATACAGGCAATTTGCTTTTCTCTTTTGAAAGCATCATTGCCTTTGTATCCCAATATGTTACGCTTAAAAAAGGCGATCTGATATTTACGGGCACTCCTGCAGGTGTATCAAAGGTAAAAGTAGGCGATAGGCTGGAAGGCTATCTGGAAGGTGAGAAAATGCTTGACTTTTACGTAAAATAAGCATGATTAAAAAAAGAATTATTGTTATCTGCGCGCTGTGCACCGGTTTTTATTTGAATTTGCAGGCGCAAACTACCACCATACAAAGCAGGCCCTATCCTCAAAATTATTTCCGCTACCCGCTCGATCTTCGGCCGCCTACAACGGCAGGGTCATTTGGCGAGTTAAGGCCTGCACATTTTCACTCCGGACTTGATTTTAAAACCAACCAGCGTACAGGTTACCCGGTGTATGCCGTAAATGACGGCTATATTTCAAGGGTACGGGTACAGTTTGGAGGCTTTGGGCGAGCTATTTACATCACCCACCCCAATGGTTATACTACGGTATATGGTCACTTGCAAAGCTTTACCCCGGCGGTTGCCGCGTTGGTAAAAGCTTACCAATATGAGCATCAAACCTTTGAGGCCGACTTTAAATTATTACCCACGCAGGTACCCGTTTGTAAGGATGAAGTAGTGGCCATATCGGGCAATGCGGGGGCATCGGCCGGGCCGCATGTGCATTTCGAGATCAGGGATACACAAACCGAAGAAACTATCAACCCTCAGCTTTTTGGCTTAACTATCCCGGATAAGATTCCGCCCAGTATTAGTTCCATCGGAATTTATCACCTTAATGGCAACCCGTTTAGTGAAAAAACGCAGCGTGAGTTTATGGCAGTTGGCGGTGCCGCGGGTAATTATCATTTAGTAAAACCACAGGTGTTACATTTAAGTGGTAATATCGGTTTTGGTATTAATGCCACTGATATGAACAGTACATCGGTAAATCACAATGGTATCTACTCCGTTGAGCTGAAACTTGATGGCCAAACGGTATATACTTTTGCAGTTGAACGTTTCGCGTTTGATCAAACACATGCCATTAACGCCTATATTGATTATCCGGCTTTTACTTCATCGCACCGGTGGATGCAGAAATGCTTTATTATGCCGGGCAGCCATATTTCGCTTTATCCGCAATCTATTAACAGGGGCATCATTACCTTTAATGATAATGCGATGCATGATGTTGAATATGTTGTAAAAGATGTAGCCGGCAATACTTCATCATTAAAATTAAAGGTACAGGCAAGTCCTTTTATAGCAACTGCCAATAAAATAGAAGGCACTTTGTTTCACTACGATAAAAAAAGCGAATTCAGTAGCGATAAGGTGAAGGTTACCGTGATGCCCGGGAATTTGTATGACGATCTGGATTTTATCTACTCTAATTCAGCAAAACCGATTGGCGCGTACTCTTCTGTACATCATATTCATAACCACTTAACACCTGTTCATGACAATTATGAGCTGTGGATAAAACCCGAGGTTGACCTTGGTAAATATGCTGATAAAGCAGTTATTGTAAGCACCGCGGGCTTTTGCCAGGGTGGTTATTACCAGGATGGCTGGGTAAAATCGCAATTGAGCACCTTTGGCGATTTTTATATTAAAGTGGATACCGTTCCACCGGTGATCCATCCGTTAAATATCAAAAACGGAAGTAATATGAAAATGGCCCACAGTATTAATTTCAGGATGAGCGATAACCTCTCCGGCATAAAAAGTTACATCGGAACCATTGATAATAAATGGGTTTTAATGGAACTGGATTATAAAACTAAAATTCTAAGTTATACCTTTAACGGCGATATTACGCCGGGCAAGCACACTTTTAAGCTTACCCTTGCAGATAACAAGAACAATTTTGCAGATTTTACCGCAGATTTTTACCGATAATACTCAAAACTATGTCAACATTAAAAGAAGGCGATAAAGCCCCGGGTTTTACAGCAAAAGACCAGAACGGAAACACCGTTTCGCTGTCTGATTATAAAGGCAAAAACGTAATACTTTACTTTTATCCTAAAGATGATACCCCAGGCTGTACAGCGGAGTCATGTGATTTTAGGGATAATTACCAATCATTGCTAAGCAAAGGTTACGAGGTGATTGGTGTAAGTACCGATGATGAAAAATCACACAAAAAGTTCGAAACCAAATATAGCCTGCCCTTTACCCTCATAGCTGATAATGAAAAGGAAATTGTTGAAGCTTATGGTGTTTGGGTAGAAAAAAACATGTACGGTAAACAATATATGGGCACCGCCCGCACTACCTTTATTATTAATGGCGATGGAATCATTGTGCATTTAATTAGTAAGGTTGATACCAAAAACTCCTCACAACAAGTGCTTGAGTTAGTAAAATAAGTGTTAAAAGAACAATAAATATTTTTTACTTTAGCCGATCAGTTTCCTAAATTTATAATGAAATCAACTATTAAAGACTTAGAAAAAATCGCGTCACAAATCAGGCGCGACATTGTACGTATGGTACATGGTTGTCAATCTGGCCACCCGGGTGGTTCATTAGGTTGTACCGAGTATTTTACCGCCCTGTATTTTGAGGCGATGAACCACGATCCTGAATTTAACATGGATGGCATTGGTGAAGATCTTTTCTTTTTATCAAACGGTCACATTTCGCCGGTGTTTTACAGCACTTTGGCCCATGCCGGCTATTATGATAAAGCAGAACTGGCTACCTTCCGTAAGCTTAATTCGCGCTTACAGGGTCACCCTACAACACATGAGCACTTACCGGGTGTACGTATTGCTTCAGGATCATTAGGCCAGGGATTATCTGTGGCTATTGGCGCTGCTTTGGCTAAAAAGCTTAATGGTGATAAAAGCCTGGTTTACACGCTGCATGGTGATGGCGAGCTACAGGAAGGACAAATTTGGGAAGCAGCCATGTTTGCGCCGCACAACCAGGTAGATAACCTGATCTCAACTATTGATGTAAACGGACAACAGATTGATGGGCCAACTAAACTTGTTTTATCACTTGGCGATTTACACGCCAAATGGGAAGCTTTTGGCTGGGATGTTTTGGAAATGAAAGGTAACGATATGGCCGATGTAGTTAAAACGCTAAAACTGGCTAAAAGCCGCAGCGGACAGGGTAAACCTATCATGATATTAATGCATACCGAAATGGGTTATGGCGTTGACTTTATGGTTGGCAGTCACAAATGGCATGGCGTTGCTCCAAATGATGAGCAATTGAAATTGGCCTTGGCTCAACTGGAAGAAACCCTGGGCGACTATTAAGCCCCCGGCCCCCTAGGGGGAGCGAAAATAAATAACTATCATTAACTACAATTAATCAAAGTAGCCCTCTCTTTTGGAGGGGGTTGAGTGAGGCCTCTCATGAAAAAATATACTTACACAGATAAAAAAGATACCCGCTCGGGCTTTGGCGCCGGGTTGCTGGAAGCCGGCAGAAAAAACGACCAGGTTGTGGCTCTTTGCGCCGACCTTATTGGCTCGTTAAAAATGAATGATTTTATTAAGGAATTTCCTGATCGTTTTGTACAGGTAGGTATTGCCGAAGCAAATATGATGTGCATTGCTGCAGGTATGACCATTGGCGGTAAAATACCTTTTACAGGTACCTTTGCTAACTTTTCAACCGGCAGGGTTTACGATCAGATCCGTCAGTCGATAGCTTACTCTAACAAAAATGTTAAAGTTTGCGCATCACATGCCGGCTTAACTTTAGGCGAGGATGGAGCAACACACCAGATATTAGAAGATATCGGCCTGATGAAAATGCTGCCTGGGATGACTGTTATCAACACTTGCGATTACAATCAAACCAAGGCCGCCACTATGGCCATTGCCGAATATGAAGGTCCGGTTTACCTTCGTTTTGGTCGCCCGGTGGTACCTATTTTTACAGATCCAGATCAAAAGTTTGAGATTGGAAAAGCATGGATGGTAAATGAAGGTGCCGATGTTAGTATATTTGCAACCGGTCACCTGGTATGGCAGGCTATTTTAGCAGGTGAAATACTTGCAGAGCAAGGCATTGATGCCGAGATTATTAATATTCATACCATTAAGCCTTTGGATGCAGAAGCTGTATTAAAATCAGTAGCAAAAACAGGTTGTGTGGTTACTGCCGAAGAGCATAACCGTTTAGGTGGATTGGGCGATAGTATAGCACAGGTTTTAGCTACACATACCCCGGCCCCGCAGGAATACATTGCTGTAAATGACAGCTTTGGTGAAAGCGGAACGCCCGAGCAGCTCATGACCAAATACGGCCTTGATGCAGAGCATATTGTGCTTGCCGTGAAAAAGGTTATCGAAAGAAAAAACAAAAATGCTTAATTAGCATTTAACTATAAAAATTATAAAATGTCGGTGCAGGTTGAAGATATAGAGATTTTAAGCAAGTTCCAGGACGAAAAAACGCGTAACGAAGCATTTAACCTGTTGCTTAAAAAGTACCAGCAAAAAATTTACTGGCACGTTCGCCGTATGGTTATTGACCATGATGATGCGGATGATCTTGTACAGGATGTTTTTATTAAAGTTTGGAAAAATCTGTTGGGTTTTAGAAACGATGCGCAACTTTATACCTGGATGTACCGCATAGCATCCAACGAATGCATTACTTTTTTGAATAAGAAAAAGCAAAAAAATAATGTTTCGTTGGATGATGTTGCCTATGAACTGGCTGATACACTGGCCGATTCGAGCTATTTTAACGGCGACGCGGCACAACGCAAATTGCAGGAAGCACTGTTAACGCTGCCCGAGAAACAGAAACTCGTGTTCAATATGAAATATTATGAGGATATGAAGTATGAAGAGATTTCGGCAGTGTTGGGTACAAGTGTAGGTGCTTTAAAGGCATCTTTTCACCTGGCTGTTAAAAAAATAGAGGCATATTTAATCTCTAAAGATTAATTCAGAATTAATTCAGATTTACGTTAAACCTTTTAGCACTTTGTTCATCTATAGTTATGTATGAAAAGCGATATGGACAATAGGGAATGGCTGGATGATTATACGTCACTTAAACAGATCAACGCAAATGATCCGTTTACTGTGCCGGCTGGCTATTTTGATGAATTAGCGCAGCACATAACATCACGCATCAGGTTGGAGGAGTTAAAAAGCTCATCTGCAGGGTTTACCGTGCCTGAAAATTACTTTGAACAATTAAGCAGCAATATACAAAGCCGTGTAAATGTTGAATCGGCTTTGGGTACCGGGAACTCCGGTTTTACTACTCCTCCCAATTTTTTTGAGGAGCAGGCAAGCAATATCCAAAGCAGAATTGCCATTGAGCAATACGTGAATAATGAAGCTGAAGGCTTTGATGTTCCTGAAAATTATTTTGAGGAACTGGACAATAACATCCAAAGCAGGATTGCTATTGATGAGCATTTGAATAATCGGGATGAAGTTTTTGCGGTTCCTGAAAATTACTTTGAAGAGTTGAGCAACAACATCCAAAGCAGGATTGCTGTGGGGGAGCTTTTGGAACATGAGTCAGAAAGCTTTACCGTGCCGGCAAATTATTTTGAGCAGCTTAACCAGAATATTTTAAATAAAACTGTTAACCAGCCAGAGGAAGTTGCCCAGGTGATTAACCTGCAGGTTGCGGTTCAAAAGCGGGGCATTGTTCGTAAAATGTTTGCTTCGGCTACCTTTAGGTATGCTACCGCGGCATGTTTTGCTTTGATCCTTGGCATTGGTGTGGTTTTGAAAAGCCCGACGCCTACAGATCATAATCACTCTTTTTTACATGAGGAGTTATCTACAGTGCCTGTGGCCGAAATAAAAAGTTACCTGCAGTTGCATATGGATGCGAGCGATACCCGTACACTGATGGATGGCTCACAAAAAATTAACAGCCAGAATTTGGATGAGGATTTGTCAGATTATATAGATACTAATTAATTAAGGAGCTTTAATGAGTAAGTTGATCAGGCATATTTTTATTTTATTATTTATTATAGCTGCAGGCTTTGAATCCTATGGGCAGGCCAATAGCCTGGTTCCGGCTAAGCCTAATGTTACGCGTACAAAAAAATCAGGCATGGGTGCCAAGCTTGAGGCTGCACGCAATAATTTTATCAGCAAACAGCTTGATCTCAGCGATCATGAATCAACTAAATTTTGGCCCTTATACCGTCAATACCAACAGGAATTAACTGCAGTACGCATTTTAAAGCGCTTAAATAATTCCAGCGCATCTTCCAATGGCACAGAGCAAATTGATAAGGAAATTTACTATGAAAGCCAACTTGTGGCTATACGTAAACGCTACCGCGATTCTTTTTCAAAAATACTCCCCCCCGAAAAAGTAAGCAAATTGTATAAAAGCGAGCAAGAGTTTAATGACGAGCTTATTAAACAACTCAGCGAGCGCAGCGAACGGGCCGGGAATTAATTAACCAAACGCCGGTATTTTATTTTCTTTTAGTTTAGCAGATGCTTTTGATAGCGCAACTAACAAAAGTTCAAGGTTAACCGGTTTTGATATATAATCATCCATCCCGCAGCTTAAGCACTCTTCCTTATCTTCCAACATGGCGTTAGCTGTCATAGCGATAATTATCGGTTGTGTCATGGCAATGCTCCTGATAGATTGTGTAGTTTCAAGACCATCCATTTCTGGCATTTGTATATCCATAAGGATAACATTAAATTCATGAAGTTCAAGCAGGACAAGTGCTTCAATGCCATTCAATGCCACCATAGGGTCATAGCCCAATTTGTTTAGTATCCTTACAATCAGCTTTTGATTTATCAGGTTATCCTCGGCAACAAGTATACTTAGTGGGTTTTCGAGAGCAAATTCGGTGTGTAGTACGCTTGGTTTAAATTTTTCCGTTTGCCGTATCCCAGTTTCCTGCTGCAATGCCATTTGAATTACCCTGCATAAGGCTTGTTGTTTCACTGGTTTAGTTAGTATAGAAGCAAACAGATTTGGAAACTTTTTACCGGTTTCATCGCCAATAGAGCTTAGCAGGATAACCGGAAGCAAGGGACTCCTCTTGTTTATAAGCTGAGTAAGTTGTATCCCATCCATTTCGGGCATCTGCATATCAGTTAAAACCAGGTCAAAGCCTCTTTCTTCAAGTAATAGCAAAGCTTCTGCGGCGGTGGAGGCCATAACTGGAACTAACTTCCACTGCTCCAGTTGCATCTGTAAAATTTTACGGTTGGTAAGGTTATCATCCACTACCAGGATATGTTTACCCTCTTGCCCTGTCATCATATAAGGAGCCTGCAGGCGCACAGTTTTCTTACTGGCTTTTACTTGCATAGTAAAATAAAAAGAGGTGCCTTCATTAATTTTACTAATAATTGAAATTTCACCTCCCATCAGTTCAACCAACCTGGCGCTGATAACCAGGCCCAGGCCAGAGCCGCCATATTTACGCGTTGTTGATGAATCAACCTGGGAAAAAGCATGAAAAAGCCCCGATAATTTATCCTCAGGAATACCTATACCCGTATCCCTTATTTCAAACGCAAGTTCAATCAGTTCACCATGCTGGTGGGTTTTATTTAATGTAATCCCCAGGAATACCTCTCCCTGCGTGGTAAACTTAACGGCATTACCAATAAGGTTAATCAATACCTGTTTCATACGCATGCCATCTGCCAGCAATTGCTGCGGAATGTCACCACCAATCTGGTATACCAGATCAAGGCCAATACGGGCCGCTTTACCAGAAAACATATCCATCACTTCTTCAATACATTGTCGCAGGTCAAAATCATGCGGATCAAGTTCAAGTTTTCCTGATTCTATTTTTGAAAAATCAAGAATATCATTGATCACATTTAGCAGGGTTTCGCCACTGCTGCGAATAATTTCTACATATTCTGCCTGTTCGGTATTCAAGGGGGTTTCATGCAGTAATGAAGCCATACCCAATACGCCGTTCATGGGGGTCCTAATCTCGTGGCTCATTGTAGCCAGGAATACACTCTTAGCTTTGTTGGCTTTTTCTGCTTCTTCGCGGGCTGCATGTTCTTGTTCCTGCTGCATATTCAAATCTTCATTGAGTACCCGTAACTCTTCTGATTGAACTTGTAGTTCTTCTGATTGTGCCTGGAGTTCCTCAGACTGTACCTGCATTTCTTCATTCAGCTCCTGTAGCTGATCAGATTGAATTTGCAATTGTTCTGTCCGCTGGTTAAGGTTGCTGATATAATCCCGAAGGGTTGTTTTCAGTAGCCCAAAATCCTGGTAAAGCTTTTCAATTTCAATGCTATTTGGCAGAAATTTATTTTCGACCTCCAAATGCCGGATATCCCGAAAATCAGAATAAATAAATGCAGCCATCCGTTTATTCAATTCTTTAATGTCTGTAGTTAAATATTTTGATAATACCCAGCTTAATATCACAATTAACACTAATGAAAAGGCGGTTATGAAAATGATTATCGTGTTAAATTTTATATTTAAACGGCGAATCTCATAATTGGCAGAATTGTTCATCCGGGCATATTGGTGGTCAAACTTGTCAACCTCTTCCAGGGTTTGCGGAACGATACCTGCATTTTTTTGCACCCCAAGGGTTTCTGCTAAAGAAACGAACTGAGAAAAACAGTTTTGGTAATTGGTTAGTGCCCGGTAGCTATTGGTATTTCTTGGAATGTTTTGCAGGGTATGATTTACCTGTGAAAAAAGCAGTTTTGCAAACTCCATCCTGCCGCGCAGCATATAATCCTTTTCATGGCGCCTCATTTGTAAAATATCAATTTTAGATACCGAAGTGGAATCTTCTATGAAATGAGCATATTGACGCATCTTACCTTCCAGTCCCTCATCCAAAAAACCTTTTTTATAATAAAGCGTTTTGAGTATTCTTCCTAATAATAATGTTTTCCGGCTTATTTTGCTAAGACTATCAAGCGAGGCACCTACCTTGAGACGGCTTTGAACTGCACTATGTTTTACGCCGGCCAATTCTAAATTGATTCCGCTTTGCAATGCCAAAAAACGGTCGATATCTTGTTGCCTTCCTGTATGATAAAATGACGGATCATGAAACCCGGACAGCATAAATTTTTGTAAATAGCCGGCACTTTCCAGATATTTAACCTGGATGGTGTTAATTCGACCGGAAAAAATAGTGATCTGTTTTTTTTGATGATCAATCATCAGGTAGGCCAAAATCCAGATGAGGATTACCAGCATAAAGGAAAAGAAGCTTAAAACGAGCCTCGCCCTAAAGGATCTAAGCAATGAAATATCTTTAAAATGCACGCCTCATCTTACGTAAAGAGTAACAGCCTGGTTGTTAACCCTGTATTAAGGTTTAGGTAAGTTTATTGCCGGACACCTATTTTTTTGATTTGCTAAATGGTAAATTAAATGGTGTAGTATTAATCAGAATGCTGATTTTTGCGGTGTTATTTAAATTGAAAGTTCTTCAAATCACTTACTAATTAAACATGCCCACTCTTCGCCAGCTTTTTTTAGCTAATAATGCACAAACCACTAATTTTCCTTTGTTGCTTGAGTTTGAACGTGCAGAGGGAATTTATATGTATGATGCGGCAGGCAAAGCTTTTATTGACCTTATCTCGGGCATAGGCGTAAGCAGCCTTGGTCATGGTAATCCACATGTTATCGAAGCTATTAAACAGCAGGTTGATAAATACATGCACCTGATGGTTTATGGCGAATTTGTGCAAACACCGCAGGTACGCTTTGCAGAGAAACTGGTATCACTACTTCCCGAAAATCTGCAATCGGTATACTTTACTAACTCGGGCGCTGAGGCGGTTGAGGGCGCTTTAAAACTGGCCAAGCGTTTTACCGGCAGGCAACAAATAGTGGCCTGTCATAACTCTTATCATGGCAGTTCGCACGGGGCATTAAGTGTAATGGGGAATGAGGAATTTAAGCAGGCTTACAGGCCTTTATTACCGGGTGTAAATTTTATCCGGTTTAATGTAACTGATGATCTGCCGCTGATAACCGGGGAAACCGCCTGTGTTATTGTTGAAACTATACAGGGGGAGGCCGGCGTCAGAGTGCCTGATTTAGCCTATATGCAGGCTTTACGCAAGCGTTGTGATGAAACAGGTGCATTGCTTATTTTAGATGAGATACAGGCCGCGTTTGGTCGCACAGGTAAGCTTTTTGCTTTTGAACATTTTGGCATTGTACCCGATATATTGTTATTGGCAAAAGCATTAGGCGGAGGGATGCCTGTTGGCGCTTTTATATCATCAAACAATATCATGGGCTTCTTAAAAGAAAACCCTATCCTGGGGCATATCACTACTTTTGGTGGCCACCCGGTTTGTTGCGCTGCAGGATTGGCAGCTTTAGAAGTATTGATTAATGATGACCTGGTATCAGGCGTAGCGGAAAAGGAAACACAGTTTCGGAAATTGCTGGTTCACCCCGCTATAAAAGAAGTAAGAGGAAAAGGGCTGATGCTGGCCATTGAACTTGAAAACTTTGATCTGAATAAAAAGATAATTGATCGCTGTATTGAGCATGGAGTAATAACCGACTGGTTTTTACATTGCAGCAATTCTATGCGCCTTGCGCCTCCTCTTATTATCAACCCCGCCGAAATTGAAAAATCATGCGCGGTGATCATTGAAGCTATAAATTATTACACAAACTAATTTGATGAAAAAATGCCAGGCGTTCTGTTTATTTCAAATAGAACGCCTGGCATTTAAGGCCTTTTCACTTAGAGATTTACTGTGCGTACACGTTTTTTTCCTCTTGTATTAAAAATACGTTGTCATTTCGAACGAGGTACGAGGAGAAATCTTGTACGATATGCAAAGTCAGCTATGCAGGATGTAGAAGATTTCTCTTTCGCTCCTCCGCTCATTCCTCCCCATACTCTATCGAAATGACATTTTTTTATTAGAAGATGTGTACACAAATAGATAGGTGAAGCTCTTATAATTTATCCATTTCCCGCTTTACAAACTCCGCCAGTTCTTTCACGTAAGCAGCGCTAAAGTCAAACTTGATGCCAGCGGTTTCGTAAATTTCTTTGATCGTTTTTGTATAGCCAAGCTTAAGGGCATCCAGGTATTGCTGCAAACCTTTTTCAGGATTTTCTTTATAATTCTTCCATACTGCAATGGCGCCTAACTGGGCCATGCCATACTCTATATAATAAAATGGCACCTCGAAGATGTGCAGCTGTTTTTGCCAAAGATTAGCTTCGGCATCAGGATGCTCGCTCCAATCTACAAAGCCTGAGCCAAATGGCTCATAAATCTCTATCCAGGCAGTTTTACGGTCGGCATCGGTATGACCGGGGTTGGTATATATCCAATGTTGAAACTGATCAACTACGGCTACCCATGGCAGGGTTTTAAGTACATCAATTAATTGATCACGTTTGGCGCGTTTAAGGTCTTCCTCGTTATCAAAAAACACATCCCAGTTATCCATCGATATCAACTCCATTGACATAGAAGCCAGTTCGGCCACTTCAGATGGGCAATGTTTAAAATCGTTCAGCTCAAGGTCGGCAGTTAAAAAAGTATGTACAGCGTGGCCACCTTCATGTACCATGGTTGTTAAATCGCGGAAGGTATTGGCCGAGTTCATGAATATGAAAGGCGCGCCGGTTTCTGATAGCGGGTAGTTATAACCACCGGGTGCTTTACCTTTGCGGCTTTCCACATCAAACAGGTTATTATCTTTCATGATCTCCAGCCGCTCGCCCAGGTAACGGTTGATATTGCTAAAGCACTGAATAGATTTTTCTATCAGCTCGTTACCATCATTAAACGGTTTTAAAGCCGGTTTGCCAGATATATCAACATCCATGTCCCAGGGTTTTAAAGCTGGCAAGGCAAGGGCATCCTTACGTTTTTCGGCCTGTTCGCGCAGGATGGGTACAATTTCTTTTTCGATAGCTTCATGGAAGGCGTAGCAATCCTGAGGCGTATAATCAAACCTGCCAAGCGCCTGGAACATGTAATCCCTGAAATTCTCAAATCCGGCATTCAAGGCAACTTTATGGCGTAAAGTACGCAGGTGATCAAAAAGAGTATCTAAAGTGTCTTTTTCCTGTAAACGGCGGGCAGTTATTTTTTCCCATACTTCCTGGCGTTTTGCACGGTCGGTACCTTTTAAAAATACTGATGCCTGCTCCAAAGTAAATTCCTTGTCATCAATATGCACCGACATGGCGCCGGTTATTGACTGGTATTTTTGCTGCTCTACCTGGATCTCGGTTTGCACCGGGATATTTTCTTCACGGAAAAGTTCTAATGCCTTTTTTACAGCGCGCAAAAAGATGAAGTATTTTTCCTTATCAAGCTGGTCAACATATGCGCTGGCTACCAGTTTTTTGTTCAAATCGTTGCTATATGGAGCAATTTTAGGCTCAATCTCGGTAGCAAAATACTGGAAGTTTTGTAATAATTCTTCACTGGTCGTGTCGCATGTCATGCGGATGTAGCGCCAGGCAAAGTCTTCCTCTAAAGCGGCTTCCAGCTCGCTTTTATCGTGCAGCCATTTTTCCAGTTCGTGTACCGAATTGATGGGGCGTGCAAGCAATTCTTTATAAATAGGTTCCAGGATTTCCCATTTAATATCGAGCGTTGCCGGGATATATGTTCTTGTTTTTTTGTGGATCATTGCTTTGAAGTTCAAATTATAGATGTGCAAATATGCAGATTAGTACCGAAGTTTTTTTGGTCAGAAAGTCAAAAGTATCTGGTCCTAAATTTAAGCCAATCGCATATCTTATATCAGAAATCAAAAATGTAAAATCCGGGAGTTGAAAAGCAAAATCTCGGATTTTACCGACCCTGTAACTTTCCGTTTTTATGCTGTGGCTTTATACAAAGTTTGGGATAACTCTTTTAATCCATCCTCATAACTTGTAGGCTTAAAATTAAATGCCTTTTCAAATTTGCTGCTATCAAAAATATAGTCGTGATTATATTGGTAATACATTTCAACGGTTCCCATTACTACTTTTTGAAACAGGCCAATAAGCCATAGCATGAATTTGCTGATACGCATAAATTTAGGTTTAACCTGGTAAACCCGGGCTGCAATATCTATAAACTGTTTGCCTGTAATAGCCGGGGCGGTTGGCAGGTGCCATACCTGGTTATCACTATCTGGGTTTTGCCCAAGCAGGAACATGGCTTTGCCTGCATCGGGAATGTAGATAAAATTGTGTTTCTTTTCCGGGTCGCCTATCCATTGGGCTGTTTGCTTTGCCGCATATTTGGTAAGTACCATCATATCAACAAAACTGTTTAAGGAGTCGGTGCCATAAAAATCGGGCGCACGGGCAATACTAGCGCGGATGTTGCCGGCTTTTACTTCATCCATCAGCATGGTGGCGATCCCTGCGCGGGTTTCTCCTTTTGCGCTGTTGGGGTGATAAGGAGTATTCTCTTTCATTGGCCCGTTAACCAGGCCATACATGTAAACATTATCAAAAAATATCAATCGCGCGCCTGTTGCTTTGGTAGCATTTATTACGTTTTGCATCACGACCGGCCATTGTGCTTTCCAGATATCTTTATCGTAAACCAGGCCGGCAACAAGGTAAATTACGGTTGATCCTTGGGCTACAGCTAAAACTTCATCGTAATTCAGCAGATCTGCTTTTTGCCAAGTTATGTTTTTGCCCGTAATTTTTACAGGTTTGCGGCTAACCAAACGGATAGTTTCGTTTGTGTTCATCAATTCGCGGGTGAGGGCATTTGCCACGGCGCCACCGGCTCCTAATATAGTGTGCATAATCTTTTTCGTTTTTGTTACAACAAATGTAGGGCATCGTTGAAAGTCAAAACGTTAACAAAAGATAAGAAAAATGGATTTAAGAATCGGCTGGTTCAATTTGGGATTGAAATGCCCGGTTTGGGGTTTAGAATTTGTTTTTTAGCAGTTAGGATTCAGGGTTCGGCTTTCAGCTTTACGCCTTTAGCTTATCAGGCGCTTATCTTCATAATCCTTCTCCTGATCCGCGACAGTGAAACAGGGGTGATGCCTAAAAAATTGGCAATGTAATGCTGTGGGATGCGCTGCAATACTTCGCCGCCTGTTTCTAACAACTTGTTATAACGTTCTTCGGGAGTCTGGGTTAAAAAGGACGTTACCCGGTCTTCGTAGCAAATAAGATAATGCTCGGCTACCAATCTGCCAAAGCGCTCCATTTTATGGCCGATGAGTTCATGGGCGTAAGCCTGCTGCATGCCTTTATAGTTAAGGGCAACTATCTGCGTATCCTCCAATGCCTGGATGTAATTTAAACCAGGGGCGCAGGTTAAAAAACTTTTATATGAGCTAAGTAATTCGTTCTCAAAACTAAAGTAGCCGGTTATCTCTTCACCATCCTTCACATTAAAATAGCGTACAGAGCCTTTTACAATCAGCCCTATCTGGGTGCAAACTTTGCCTGGTTCGGCAAAGTTTTTCTTTTTTTTAAGGTGGCAAACTTCCAATAAAGGCAACAAGATTTGCCATTCCGCATCATTCATCGGAACATATATTTCTACATGCTCTCTGAATTTATTGATGGCGGTTAGTGTGTCCATATCCGGTCTAAAAGAAATAATACAGCAAACACTACGCTGGCGATTCCATTTGTGGTCATGAAGGCGAAGTTTACGCGGCTTAAATCGTTAGGCTTAACCAGCAGGTGTTGATAAATAAGCATCGCACAGAAAAAGGCGATTCCTACATAATAAAGGATACCAACATGGGTGAAAAATACGGGCATTACAGTAAATAACGCCGACAGCACATGTAAAAAGGTTGATAACCTTAACGCGTTCACCTTACCCAAATATGCAGGGATTGAATGTAAATTTTGGCTACGGTCGAAATCCTCATCCTGCAGGGCGTAAATAATATCAAACCCGCTCACCCAGCATAAAACAGAAAGGGAGAAAAATACAGGCGTTAAGGCAAATTCCCCGGTAACCACAAGGTATGCGCCAATAGGGGCCAGGGATAAACCTAAACCTAAAACCAAATGGCATAATGCGGTGAAGCGTTTGGTTGCACTATAACCCATTACCACAAATAAGGCAATTGGCGAGAGGTAAAAGCATAAAGAGTTAATGAAAAACGTAGCTGCAATAAATAGCCCGCAGTTAATTAAGGTAAAAGTTAAAGCTGCGGGTGCGCTGATCCTGCCAGATGGGATATCGCGTTGTTTGGTACGCGGGTTTTGGGCGTCAATGTCCCTATCCAGGTAACGGTTAAATGCCATGGCCGAGTTGCGGGCAAAGATCATGCATAACACCATTAAAACCAGCTTGCGCCAGTCAAACGTGTGGTTAGTAGTGGTAACTGCCAAAAAGAAGCCGATGAATGCAAACGGCATGGCAAATATGGTATGCGTAAAGGTTACTAATGAAAGGTATTTTTTCATGTTATATTAAATAGTCCCTTTTGATAAGGGCAGTTGTGTTCTACATTTGGCTGTCGAGGGATCCCCAGCATTTTTATTTGTACTATAGGTTCCCCTCTCGAGAGGGGTAAGGGGTGTGTTCTACAACATGCCTCTCGATAGTTCTTAATACATTAACAATGTCTTTCCTTACTTCCATTTCGCTAAAACGGATCACTGTTAAATTATATTTTGTAAGTTCCAGATCTCTTAGCCGGTCTGCTTCTACTTTTTCTTCGTGATTATGATAATGCCCATCTATCTCAATTACCAAATTTAACTCGCTGCAGTAAAAATCTACAATATAATTTAACAGTGGTTTTTGCCGGTGGAAATCATATTCAAAGTACTGTTTTGTTTTCAATTCATTCCAAAGTAGTACTTCGCCCAGAGTACTGTCGTTTCTTAGCTTGCGGGCTAAGTCTTTTAGTTTGGGATTGTATGGTATTATTTTACGCGGCATAAATATGCTTTACTTTTATTTTATGTCGAATGCTTTTATGGTTTAATGAACTTTTGCCATTTCAAGTCCTATCCCATATTTTTATTGCGCATAACACACCCCTACCATCACACGTTCCACCGCGCCCCCTCTCAAGAGGGGAATTGTTAATTACAATACCATCATATTAATCTCTTGGTTCATAATGTGGTATCACAAAACTTCTATTTATATTATCTATAAAACCTAAAATTTCATCACGGCCTACCTGTAATTCGGCAGATGTTACAAAGTATTGTGGAAACTCCTCAAAGGTCTCCGTTAAAGTTTTTTTGAACTTGGCTATATTTTGGTCGGTTTTTACACTTGATTGTTTATCGGCCTTGGTGAATACCAGTACAAACGACAAGCCTTTTTCGCCCAGCCAGTTACAAAATTCAATATCTATCTTTTGCGGTTCAAGGCGGCTATCAATCAGCACCATTACACATTGCAGGCTTTCGCGTTTATCAAGGTAATTATGGATAAATTTGTTCCAGTTGGCCTTATTTGTTTTGGATGCCCGGGCATAACCATAACCAGGTAAATCAACAATATACCAGCTTTCGTTAACAAAAAAATGGTTGATAAGCTGGGTTTTACCGGGTGTTTGTGACGTTTTTGCTAATCCCTTTTTTTGCGTTAGCATATTGATAAGGGACGATTTGCCCACATTTGAGCGCCCGATAAACGCGTACTCCGCCTTAACAGGCGGCGGAAGTTTGGAAATCTGGGTATTGCTGCAAATAAATTCGGCCGTTTTAACAATCATGCTGCAAAGGTAATATTTTTTACTGGTGCGCTGATGACCGATAAATGTGATCAGCTTTGAACCATATATTTGCTACTGCTTGTTTTACAATAGATAAACAAATATAAATGCAATTATAGTTAAATTTGATGTTTAAACATGTAATATAATGAACGAATATAAAATACCCGCCCAAACCCGCATAGGTCATGTACATTTAAAGGTTAGTGACTTGCAAAAATCACTTGATTTTTATTGCGGTTTACTGGGCTTTGATAAAATGATGATGTATGGCGATCAGGCTGCGTTTATATCTGCCGGTGGGTATCACCATCATATAGGTTTAAATACCTGGCATAGTAAAGGAGCTTCACCAGCGCCAGCGTATGCGCCCGGCCTTTACCATACTGCTATTGTATATCCCGAACGAAAAGATCTGGCGATAATACTGCAAAGGCTCATTGATGCCAAATATACCATCACAGGAGCATCAGACCACGGGGTATCGGAAGCGATTTATTTAAACGACCCGGATCAAAACGGTGTTGAACTTTACTGGGACAGACCAAAAGAAAACTGGCCGGTTGACGAAAATGGCGACATGACGATGTTTACCAAAAGGTTGGATATTGAGGGGCTTCTGGCATTGGCTAAATAAACATCATTTTGAGGATTAAAATAGATTAACAGGATTTGTATTATCTGCCGATAGCCGGGCGTGACATACAATCCTGTTAATCTTGTAAAATCCTTAAATCGTGTTACAACTCCTTAATCCTTACATTTCTGAAATAAGCTTTATGCCCATGATCCTGCAGGGCAATTAAGCCGGTTTTAGCCGTGCCGTAATCGGGATAATCTTTCCACTTACCTTCGGTTTTTTTCTTGGTCCAGTCATCAGTCCATGCTTCAAACGAAACAATTTTTGATCCGTTAAGCCAATGCTCTACATGGCCATTATTAAACACAATTTTGCTGATGTTCCATTTACCAATTGGCTCTACTTTTTTAAGTGTATTTGGCAGGTGCATGGCGTAATCGCAGCCGGTTTTTTGCCATTCTTCCAGTTTGTCTGGCCAGCCTTCATCATCTATGATCTGGTATTCGGGACCGGTATCGTAGGTAGCACGATATTTAGGGTCTTCAATAACATGATAAAGCACACCGCTGTTGCTGCCTTTATCAATTTTCCATTCCCACTCCAGTTCAAAATTAGTGTAAGTTTTATCGGTAACAATATCGCCCCCGGTATCGCCTGCGGCTGCACCTAAGCATACCAGGGCGCCATCAACTATGGTCCAGTTTTTTACTTCGCCTTTTTTATTAAAGCCATGCCAGCCATTTAATGTTTTACCATCGAATAGTTTTACCCAGTCGGCTTTTTTAGCATGTGACTTTTTTGTATGAGGGGGTGTTTTTACCGGTATAGCCGATGTTTGCACGCAAACCAAGGCTGCGGCAGCCATCACCAAACCAAGTTTTTTTAGTTGTTGTTTCATAACTTGCTAATGTGTTTGTCTTAATAACTATAAAGTTTTTCGTCTTAACTCTTTTTCGCCAGCTGCATTTTTTCCGGATCCCAAAACATGGGGCTATTGTTATAATAGCTATCGTTACATAGCAGGGCAGGGGCGGCGGCACGGTACCCAAATATGGCATCCTCCGTTACCTTGCCATTGTTTCTGATGGCGTTAAAGAAGTTATTCATGTGGTCATAAGGGCCACCCATGTAGCCCTTATCGGCATCATAAGTGATTTCTTCTGGTGGCAGCATCATTTTGCGCTCGGTATAGCTGCCGCCTGCTTTTTTCAGTTTATCGAGGTAAAAAGGATCGTCGGATGCAAAAGTCTTGTTCCTTTTCAGGGTAACTTTATCCCAGGTTATATCCATCGAGCCTTCGCTGCCTACCAGTTTAAGGTAAGTAGTGCCGCTGGTGCCATCAACAAAGTTGCAGCGTAAAGAAAGATTAAAGGCTGGATGTGCCTGGGTTTTGCCATAATCAAAAGTGCCCAGCAATACATCAGGTACCTCGCGGCCATCATTCCAGAAACGTAGGCCACCCGATGCATAGATCTTGTTTGGCCCAACAGAATCCGTTATAAAGTGCAGACTGGAGAACAGGTGCACAAAAAGATCACCAGCCATACCCGTACCATAATCGGTATAGTTTCTCCAGCGGAAAAAGCGTTTCTCATCAAACGGGCGTTTTTTGGTGTTGCTGATATAGGTTTCCCAATCCACAGTTTGCGGTGATGCATCGGCCGGGATAGGGTATTGCCAAACTTCCAGCGGTTCGCGACGGGCCCAAAAGCCTTCGGCATAATTGAGCTGGCCTATAGCCCCGCTTTTTAACAGTTCATGCGCTTTCTCATTACCCAATGATGATACGCCCTGGCTGCCCACCTGGAATATTTTACCTGTTTCCTTCTGCGCTTTTATTACAGCCGGACCTTCGGTAATAGCATGAACCATTGGTTTTTCGCAGTATACATGTTTACCGGCGTGCATGGCATCAACAGAAATTTGCTGGTGCCAGTGGTCGGGAGTGGCAATAATTACGGCGTCTATATCCTTACGGTTCAGGATCTCTTTATAAACGCGGGTGGTAAAAATATCAGCACCCCATTTAGCTTTGGCATCTTTAAGGCGGCCGTCATATAAATCACATACGGCAACCAGCTTTACACCTGGAATTTTAAGGGCTGTATCCGTATCACTGTTGCCCATACCGCCTGCGCCGATAAGGGCAATGTTGATCTGGTCATTCAGTTCATAGCCCAATTGCCTTTTGAGTATGGCAAATGGTTTTACCGTATTTTCGGAAGCGAACAGGTTGCTTCCAACGGCTACGGCAGCGGTTGTAGTGGTTAGTTTTTTAATGAAACTTCTGCGGGATGATTCTTGTTTTTCTTTCATAGATAAGGCTTAAACTTATATGCTTTAGTTAATTTATGAGAACCGATAAAATAGGGCCGCTCCATTTTGGGGAGAGACCGGTTACGAACTGGTTTAAAAGAATTGGCTTTTAAAATTAAGGAATTGACTTAACATTTACACAAGCCAATCAACTTAATACATCCAAATAAACGCAATCATGATACAATCACTATCTTTGCTACCACTAAAAAAATGAGCAAAACCATAACTCCGTACAACAATCAGCAAGCTACCAAAAAAGAGCAGGTGGCGGATATGTTTAACAATATATCAAAAACATATGATTTTTTGAACCATTTTATGTCGTTGGGGATTGATATCATCTGGCGTAAAAAGGCGATAAACGAATTAAAAAAGGATCAACCAAAACTAATTCTGGATGTAGCCACAGGCACAGGCGACTTTGCCTTTGAAGCTTTGAAAGCGTTAAAGCCCAATAAAATAATTGGTGTGGATATTTCCCGCGGTATGCTGGATATTGCCGAGCAAAAGATCCAGAAACGAGGTCTTGGAGATAAGTTTGAGGTGAAACTTGGTGATTCGGAAAAGCTGCCTTTTGACGATAATGCTTTTGACGCGGTTACGGTTGCTTATGGTGTTCGTAATTTCGAGAACCTGGAAGTGGGGTTGGCTGATATTCAAAGGGTGCTAAAACCAGGCGGCAAAGCGGTAGTGCTGGAGTTTTCAAAACCCAAAGCTTTCCCCGTAAAACAGCTGTATAATTTTTATTTCAACTATATTACACCGGGCATAGGCAAGTTGTTTAGTAAGGATTCAAGAGCTTATAGCTATTTGCCCGAGTCGGTAGCGGCTTTTCCGGATGGAAAGAGTTTTGTTGCCTTGATGGATAAAGTAGGCTTTAAAAATACCAAACACAGGCCATTGGCGTTTGGTATCTGTTCTATTTACACTGGTGTTAAATGATCAAAATACGGTGCCTTTTAGTTGTATGCCTTATGTTTTGCTGCAAATTTTTGTTGGCGCAGAATGTACCGGCATGGGGCGGAGGTGCCGATCAGCAAGACCTGAGTTTTGGTTTTAGCTTTAGTTATGTTAGCAGCGATTTTAAAATAGTAAAGAAGCCAGATTGGCGTAAGCCCTTTTTTGATGCAACCAACAATCAATATATAACCGATTCGTTAAATGGCATCAGTTCAAAGGGTACACCTGGTTTTGCTATTGGTTTTTTAACACGCTATACATTAACCGAGCATTTTGAAGTACGCATAACACCATCGCTGGTTTTTGCTGATCGTAATTTAACGTATACTTATGCCAACCCCGATCAAAACCAGGTTAAGCAGCTGCAAACCACCTCGGTGGATATTCCGTTGTCTTTCAAACTAAAATCTGATAGGCTGGGCGATTTCAGGGCCTATATTTTAGGCGGCGTTAAATACACCAAAGCCATCGGCACCAAAAAAAATGATCCCAATTTAGATCCCATAGATAAACTGGTGAAAAATGCCGGTGGATTTAGCTCCTATGAAGCGGGCCTTGGCTGTGATATTTATTTTGAATTTTTTAAGCTCTCGCCCCAAATTAAGGTATCCAACTCCTTTGGTAATATATTGGTTCCAGAAAATCATCCATTTTCAAGCCCTATCAGTAAGTTGTCTTTACATACCGTTATGTTTAGTTTGTTTTTTGAGTAGATATATAAGTGCTACCCTGAGCTTGTTGAAGGATAGGGCGCAGGCGACTGCTCGCCAGGAACAGGCAGGTTTGGCATAACAGCCGGATTAAGTAACATTACCTCAGAACAACAATAATTCAAACTAAAAAACATAATTTCGCTCCTATAGTTATCCTACTATTATGACTAAAATTGCTTTAATTACAGGTGCAACCGCCGGAATTGGCGAGGCATGCGCACACGTATTTGCCCGCGAGGGTTATAATCTGATACTAACCGGCCGGAGGGAAGACCGGCTTGAAAAATTAGCCGAACAGTTAAATGAAACTTATAATGTGGAGATTGCCATTTTATCATTTGATGTGCGCAACCGTGAGCAGGTGATTGAAAACCTGGAGGGCTTGCCCGAAAAATGGAAGCTGGTTGATGTGTTAGTTAATAACGCTGGCTTAAGCCAGGGCCTTGATCCTATACAAAACGGTAATGTAGATGATTGGGAAACAATGATTGATACCAACATAAAAGGTTTACTTTATGTAAGCCGTATGGTATCAAACTGGATGATAGCTAATGGTGGGGGGCATATTATTAATTTAGGCTCCATAGCCGGCAAAGAAGTTTATCTTAACGGTAATGTTTATTGCGCAACCAAGCACGCTGTTGATGCGTTAAACAAGGGTATGCGTATTGATCTGTTGCCTCATGGTATAAAGGTTACAGCTATACACCCGGGTGCTGTAGAAACTGAGTTTTCTGAAGTTCGTTTTAAGGGCGATAAGGAACGCGCTAAAAAAGTTTATGATGGCTTTGAGCCGCTGGTGGCACAGGATGTTGCAGAAACCATTTGGTTTGTAGCATCGCGGCCGGCGCACGTAAATATCAACGACCTGGTGATTATGCCAACAGCGCAAGCTACTGCTGTGAATATATATCGAAAATAATGTGCAGATGATGATTTGATGTGCAGATGAAAAAAAGTATGAACATCTGAAATTATAATCTGCACATTTGCACATCTGAAATTTGCGCATTTGTTAACACGTTTGCATATCTGAAATCTGCATATCTAAAATTAAAATACATGTCATTAATCACACAAATAGACCAGGATATAAAGCTGGCTATGTTGGCAAAACAACCTGATCGTCTTAGAGGGCTGCGTGCTATAAAATCGGCCTTGTTACTGGCTAAAACCGAAAAAGGCGCAGCCGAAGAACTTACTGAGGAAGCTGAAATTAAAGTACTTCAAAAACTGATCAAACAACGTAAAGAATCGGCAGATATTTACCGCACTCAAAACCGGGAAGATCTATACGAAATTGAAATGGAGGAAATGCGCGTGATTGAGCCTTACCTACCCCAGCAAATGACCCGTTTTGAAATTGAAGGTTATCTTCAGGAACTGATCAGTAGGATTGGAGCTACATCGATACAAGACCTTGGCAAGGTTATGGGTACTGCCAATAAAGAACTTGCGGGCAAAGCCGATGGTAAAACTATATCAGAGGTAGTGAGGCAATTATTGGGATAGTTATTAATTTAACAATGTAAGCTTAATATCTACATTGATAAATTATTACTATAATTGTTGCAAGTCATTCGCAATAGATTAAATTTATAGCGAATTAACATATTTTTATACTGAAACGGGTTTTGGTATAGTTAATTGAAAATTAATATTAATAATTTATATGGATTTCGTGCTTAAAGAGGAACACGGTTTTAGTTACATCGATGAGGGCGAAGGTGAGGTGCTGTTACTACTGCACGGTTTAATGGGGTCATTAAGTAATTGGGATGGCGTAGTTGAGGAGTTTAAATCCCAATACCGTGTAATAATACCAATACTTCCAATTTATGATATGCCTCTTTTAACTACTGGTGTAAGAAGTTTATCAAAATTTGTACATAAGTTTATCAAGTTTAAAAACCTGAGCAATATTACGTTGCTGGGTAATTCGCTTGGAGGGCACGTAGCTTTAGTGTATGTTTTAGCACACCCCGAAAATGTAAAGGCCATGGTTTTAACCGGCAGTTCGGGGTTATATGAAAATGCTTTTGGTGGTTCGTTTCCGCGCCGCGAAAGTATTGATTTTGTGAGAGAAAAGGTGCAGTATACTTTTTATGATCCGGCCATTGCAACTGATGAAATGGTTAATGATATACATAAACTGATAAATGACAGGCATAGCGTAATCAGGTTGCTGGCGATGGCAAAATCAGCTATCCGCCATAACATGAAGAAAGATCTTCATAAAATGACCTTGCCTGTTTGTTTAATATGGGGTAAAGATGATAAAATTACACCGCCCGATGTTGCGGTTGAGTTTAATGAATTATTACCCGATTCTGAATTGCACTGGATTGATAAATGCGGCCATGCCCCAATGATGGAGCGGCCACAGGAGTTTAACGTTTTGTTTAGCGCATTTTTAGATAAATTAAAAGTAAAAGCATAACATGATAGCAATTGAGCTGATAGCTGATGTGATACCCCCGGTTCATACCTCTGATAGTATACAGAAGGTATATGACCGTATGCTGGAGTTTCGCGTGAGGCATTTGCCAATTGTAAATGAAGAACAGTTTTTAGGTTTAGTAGCCGAGGATGATCTGATAGGCGAAAGCGACTACCAGGCATCAATAGGATCGTTGGCGCTTTCGCTTGTTAATCCTTACGTGCTGGAGGATCAGCATATTTATGATGTGATTCGCATGTTTCATGAGCGCCAGCTCACGGTTGTGCCTGTGCTTGATGCCAAGCAAAATTACCTGGGCCTAATCTCCATAAATGCTATAACTGAATATTTTGCGCAGATCACCTCTGTATCACAACCGGGGGGTATCATCGTACTCGAAATCAACAATAAAAATAACTCGCTGGCGCATATGGCGCAGATAGTAGAATCTGACAATGCCCAGGTGCTGAGCTCATACGTTCAAACATTTCCCGATTCAACCCGGATGGAAGTAACCCTTAAGGTTAATAAGCAGGATATCTCAACCATTATCGCCACTTTCCTGCGGTATGAATATGACGTAAAGGCAACCTTTAACAATACCGATCATAACGATAATGGCAGAGATCGTTACGATTCACTTATGAATTATCTTAATTTATAATTAGTAAGGTAGTCCATGGACCATGGACGATCGACCATCGACTAATAAAAATCATCCATGAAGATAGCAATTTACGGCAGGCCATTTAATGAACCATCTGTAATCCCTTATATACAACAGGTATTTGATAACCTGGCCCAACACAATGTCGAGATCTACGTACATCATCTGCTCAACGAATATCTTCAGGATAAAATTAACGGTGTAGTATATAATGTTTTACAAAATACCGACTCGTTAAAAGGTTTTATAGATGTTTTTATAACACTGGGTGGGGATGGTACCCTGTTGGATATGGTTACCGTTATCCGCGATTCTGGCATTCCTGTTATTGGTATCAATTTTGGCAGGCTGGGTTTTTTAGCCAGTGTAAACAAAAGCGATATAAATGCTGCTATACACGCGGTAGTGAATAAGGAATTTACACTTGATTGCCGCGAACTGCTGAAAATAGATTCAAAGTCATCCATTTTTGGGGAAGATAACTTCGCGCTTAATGATGTAACTATTCACAAGCGCGACGATGCGGCCATGATTATCACCCATGTGTTTTTAAATGACGAGTTTTTAAACTCCTACTGGGGCGATGGGCTTATTATATCAACCTCAACAGGCTCAACAGCATATTCCTTAAGTTGTGGCGGCCCTATCATCTTCCCGCAGTCAAACAGTATTGTAGTTACCCCGGTGTCACCCCATAATTTAAATGTGAGGCCAATTATATTGCCGGATAACAGCAAGTTATGCTTTGAGGTAGAAACCCGAAGCTCCAAATACCTCGTATCCTGCGATTCAAGGATGGCTGTTATGGATGAAACGATGAAGTTTCATGTGGAGAAAGCCGGTTTTCAGCTAAATTTGATCCGGTTAAATAATGAAAGTTATTTAACAACGTTAAGGAACAAACTATTATGGGGATTGGATGCCCGTAATTATTAAAACTGCTTGATGCCTAAAATTTTACTTTTTGTTTTCCTTTTACTGCTTTCATACCATCTGCAGGCGCAAACCTGGGAGATAGGTGGCTCATTGGGCGGTGCTGGCTATATTGGTGATTTAAATATCAATAACCCTGTAAAAATAAGCGGCATATCAAGCGGCTTGTTTGTAAAACGAAATTTTGATGGATACCTTTCAGCAAGGTTAACGTTTAGTTACGGTAAGTTTGGCGCTGCCGATAGTACATCATCCAGCCAACAGTTTCGTGATCGTAATTTGAGTTTTTCTGATGGGGTAAAAGAGATCAGTGCAATTGGCGAGTTCAATTTCCTGAAATATATCCCGGATGCAGGTCCTAATAAATTTACGCCATTTATATATGCCGGTATCGGGCTCACTTCTTATGCGCCGCGTACTATTTATAACGGGGCATCTGTTGACTTGAGAGAGTTAAAAACAGAAGGTCAACCAAAGCCGTACGGAGGCCATACTGCGGTGATTCCTTATGGAGTTGGTATAAAGTACAATATTGCCGGAAAGTTTAACCTGGCGGCAGATATTGGATATCGCTATACGTTTACAGATTACCTGGATGATGTGAGCAGTGTGTATGCTGATAAAAGCAAGCTTAATGGTATTGCCAGGGCACTATCTGACAGATCTGGCGAACGCACCGGAACCTACATTGGTTCGGTTGGAACACAGCGCGGCGATTTTAAGCCCCGCGATACCTATTTCTTGGTTGGGTTTAGTATCTCCTATACCTTTGTTACCCAGCGTTGTTATTATTGATGTGTTTAAAATTTAATTCTGTTAATTATTTAATTATAAAATTAAATTCTGTTTAATTCATAATATATGAATTTATAATTCGTTTTAAGGTTAATGATCGGTATTTAATACTGGTGATTATTAACCTTAAACTATAAAATCATGGCCGAATTAAATTCCTCTCCCCAAAAATCAGGATCTACCCGCGGACGTAAAAGAATGAATACCCGCGTTGATCTTACCGCAATGGTTGATCTGGCTTTCCTGCTCATCACTTTTTTTATAATGACAACTACGCTTGCAAAGCCAAAGGCCATGCCTTTAGCCATGCCCGACGGCAGCCTTGGCGATCCCGTGCCTGCCAGTCGTAGCCTTACCATCTGTCTTGGTAAAAGCGACCGGGTGATGTGGTACCTTGGCGAATTGAAAAATCCGGTGATTGCGCCATCAATTACCAACTTTGGTAAAAATGGTTTAAGGCAGGCACTTATTGAAACCAGCAAAATGATCAGAAATAAAACGGGCAAAAACATGATTGTGTTGGTAAAGCCCAGTAACCACTCTGTATACAGCAATGTAGTCAATACTTTAGATGAATTAAATATTACCCAAACTCAAATATATTCTATTGTTGATATAGCCCCCCAGGATGTGGAGGCTTTAAAACAAAAAGGTGTTTATTAGCAGCTGATTAAAAGGGGTACCAAACCTAAATACCGCGCTTTATTTACAGGGCATCGTGATCAATTTTTAGGGATCATAGATGCCTTTTTTGCATTTAAAGTTGTTTTAAACCATAATAAACAGGGCCAGAAAATGTTATTTATGTGTTTTTAATGACATTTACAGGCAATATTTATAATAACATTTTCTTTTATTGCTGCATACTAAAAAAATACAAAGGAAGTTTTACCTTTGTACCCTGAAAAAACCGGCAATTCGGCATATAAATAACGCTGTAGCAGGATAATTTTTAAGGTCGATTAGTCTAAAAACAAATATTTATTAGGCATGGCGTTGATAAAAATAAAAACAAAAGCATGTCTTTTATAAGCCATTACACCGGTTTTTGATAATGAGTAATATGGAATATTTGGATCAGATTGATTTGTTAAGATTGCCAAAACATGTAGCTATCATTATGGATGGCAACGGCCGTTGGGCAAAAGAGAAAGGCAAGTTAAGGGTATTTGGTCATCATAACGGAGTGGTATCTGTAAGGGATGTTGTTGAGGGCGCAGATAAACTGGGTATAAAATACGTTACACTATATACCTTCTCGTCAGAAAACTGGAACAGACCCAAATTTGAGGTTATGGCCATCATGGAACTTATGGTGAGCACCATTCATAAGGAAATTGCCGGTTTCATGAAAAATAATATTAAGCTAAATGCCATTGGCGATTTGGACATGCTGCCCGCGAAATGCTTAAAAGAGTTAAATGCGGCCATGCAAAAAACTTCATTAAATACAGGGGTGGTACTTACGCTGGCCTTAAGCTATGGTTCAAGGCGCGAGATTTTACAGGCGGCTAAAAACATAGCCATACAGGTAAAAAGCGGGGAGTTGGAAGTGGAAGATATTAATGAAAATGTTTTTGAACGGAATTTATTCACCAACGATATGCCCGATCCTGAATTACTGATCAGAACCGGCGGCGAATATCGGATAAGTAACTATTTATTATGGCAAATTGCCTATGCTGAGTTGTATTTTACAACTAAGCTATGGCCCGATTTCAGAAAGGAAGATTTGTACGAAGCCATACTTGATTATCAAAAACGCGAGCGTCGTTTTGGTATGACAAGTGAGCAGGTTAACTAAATTTTTCCTTTTAACACTTTTTAACAACTGTATAAATTAATTTTAGCCCACTAAAATATTCGAATGTATAAATTTCTTTTTGCTATTCTTTTCTCTGTTTTTGGTACTGCTGCCCTGGCTCAGGTTTCCAACGCGCCGAGGCAACCACTCACAAAACAGATACCGGCCGATAGTTTAAGTTACCTTAATCCGCACGATTACATCATTGGTGGTATTACCGTAAGCGGAGTAAAATATCTTGATAAGGATAATTTGATATTGCTTTCAAAATTAACCAAAGGCGACCGTATTAATTTGCCAGGCGAACGCAATGCCGAGGTAATAAAGAAATTATACGAACAAGGTTTGTTTGATGATGTGCAGTTAAACATCACCAAAATTAATCTTGATACCGTTTATCTTGAAATAGTTGTAGTTGAGCGCCCGCGTTTATCACGCCTGCATATAACAGGTATCCGCAAAGGTGAAGTAGAGGATGTACAGAAAAAATTAACAGATAAGACCGGTAAAATTGTCAACGAGAATTTGCTGAGTACTACATCGGCTATCATCAAAAAACATTTTAACGAAAAAGGTTTTATGAACACCGCTGTTGTAATGACGCAGCGTAAAGATCCCGGAGATGCCAACAGTGTTATACTCGATGTAAAAATTGACAAAAAGACCAAGGTGAAAATTAACGATGTTACGTTTGAAGGTAACAAAGCTTTTTCGCAAGGCGATTTGAGAGGTTATTTGAGTAAAACCCGCAAAAAGAAATGGTACAACCTTTTTGGATCGAAAAAATTCAAACAGGATAAATACGAAGAAGATAAGTTAAACCTTATTGAAAAGATGCAGGCCAAAGGTTATCGTGATGCCGAGTTGGTAAGCGATTCTGTTTGGAAGCATGATGATAATACTGTTAACGTAAAAATTAAAGTTTATGAAGGCCCAAGGTATTACTTTGGTAAAGTAAGGTGGTCTGGTAACGCAAAATATAGTACAGAGTTATTAGAAAGAATATTACACGTTAAAAAGGGTGATGTATTTAGCGAGGACGAATTAAATAAGAGATTAAGCGGCCCAACGCCAAGTAACGATGATGTTTCATCACTTTATTTAAATGATGGTTATTTAACTTTTAATGCCGACCCTGTACAGGTTAGGGTTTATAACGATACGGTAGATCTTGATATACGTATATATGAAGGCCCGCAGTACACCATAAACCGTGTAAGCCTTAAAGGTAATGATGTAACCAACGATAAAGTTGTGTTGCGTGAGATCCAAACCAAACCGGGACAAAAATTCAATAAAGATTTATTAATTCGTAGTGCACGTGAAATTGGCCAGCTTGGTAACTTTGATGAGCAAAAAACCGAGCCGAAACCAACCAACATTAACCCCCAGGATGGTACGGTAGATATTATTTACAACGTTGTTGAAAAGCCTTCAGATCAGATCGAGCTTTCGGGTGGCTTTGGTGGCGGGCAGCTGGTGGGTACACTGGGGCTTACCTTTAACAACTTCTCATTAAGGAATATATTTAACCTTAAAGCCTACAAGCCACTGCCAAAAGGCGATGGACAAAAACTAAGCTTAAGAGGTCAGTCAAGCGGTCGTACATATCAAAACTTTTCGTTCACTTTCTCTGAGCCATGGTTAGGTGGTAAAAAACCTATTTACTTTGCATTATCAGCATATACACAGGGGAGTTCAACAGGGCAGTATTATGCAAAATCGAGCCCGTACTACAATAACCTGCGTATTAATGGTGTTGGTATTACATTGGGTAAACGCTTAAAATGGCCAGATAACTATTTCCAGTTAAACTACTCACTTAACTTTGACCACTACAACCTTGATAACTATACTGGTTACCTTTTCTCAAACGGTACCTCGTTCAATATCAAATTAACACAGGAGTTAACACGTAACTCAATAGATGCGCCAATATTCCCTACACAGGGTTCAAATATTAAATTTACGGTACAGGCAACTCCTCCATATTCGTTATTTAACAATACCAACTATAAAGTGGCCACACCGCAGGAGCGTTACCATTTTGTAGAGTATTATAAATTTAAGTATGATGCGCAGTGGTTCTCTAAACTGGTTGGTAAGTTTGTGCTGATGTCGCAGGTAAGATTTGGTTTCCTGGGTATGTATAATAAGGAAGTAGGTCCTTCACCATTTGAACGCTTTAAGTTAGGTGGTGATGGTATGCAGAGCTACCAGTTTTTACAGGGTAGTGAAATCATCGGTTTAAGAGGTTACCAAAACTTCTCTATAGTACCAGAAGGTTCAAACGAAAATCAGAACAGCAATACAGGTAGCACCATCTATAACAAATACACACTGGAGTTGCGCCACCCGGTTATCGCCAGCCAGTCTGCAACCATATTTTTACTGGCATTTGCAGAGGGTGGAAACGTTTGGAACAATTTTAGTCAATTCAATCCGTTTAACGTGAGACGTTCGGTAGGTGTGGGCGCAAGAATATTTTTACCTATATTTGGCTTGCTTGGGTTAGATTATGGTTATGGATTTGATAAAATTCCAGGTGCCCCGGATGCAAATAAAGGGCAATTCCATTTTACAATTTCTCAGAGTTTATCCGGCGGATTTAATTAATTTGCGAACCGAATATGAAGAAGATAATTTTAATAGCAGTTTTAACGTTTACAGCATTTGCAGGAGCTTATGCGCAACGCTTTGCTTATGTTGATTCGGATTATATATTAAAGCACATGCCGGAGTATGCTTCTTCACAAAAGCAGCTTGCTGCTTTGTCTGATCAATGGCAAAAAGAAGTTGATGGACGTTTTCAGGAAATTGACCGTTTGTATAAAGCGTACCAGGCCGACCAGGTGTTAATGACGGCCGATATGAAAAAACGCCGCGAAGCGGAGATTGTAGATAAAGAAAAAGCCGCGAAGGATTTTCAACGTCAAAAATTCGGGCCCGATGGTGAGCTTTCACAAAGAAGTACTGGCTTGATTAAACCAATTCAGGATAGAGTGTCTAAAGCTGTGCAGGCCGTGGCCGAAAGCAATGATTTGGATATGATCTTTGATAAAAACAGTGAGGTGATCATGCTGTATGCAAACCCAAGGTTTGACAGGAGCGCAGAAGTGATAACCAAATTAGGGCTTAAACCCGGAGTATTTGCTAAATAACTTTTTGAATAAATAAACAGAACAAAACTATTATTAAACACAGGACAAAAAAAATGAAAAAACTATTTAAAGTTGCTTTAGTTGCAGTAGGAATGATATTTGCCGGCAACTTTGCCAATGCGCAGACAAAAATTGGCCATATTAATTTTAACCAGCTGATAGATTTAATGCCAGAAACTAAAACCGTTTCAACTCAGATTCAGGCTTACCAAAAAACCTTTATTGATGTACTTACTACCATGAATAATGAGTACACCACAAAAGGCCAGGCTTTTCAAAAAGATCAGGCTACTATGACTGATGCAGTTCGTACTGCAAAAGGTAATGAGCTTCAGGATATACAAAAACGTATGACCGATTATCAAACTAACGCTCAACAACAGGTTGAAGCTAAAAAGAATGAATTAGGTAAACCACTTTTTGATAAAGCTACTGCCGCTGTACAAGCAGTTGCCAAAGAAAAAGGTTATGCATATGTATTGGATTCTTCGCAAGTAAGTTTATTAGTATCTCCGGATGCTGATGACCTGATGACAGCCGTGAAATTAAAATTAGGTTTAAAATAATATCAACCATTAGTCATTTATAAAAGAGCGCCTCGTATTTACGGGGCGCTTTTTTTATGTTTGTATATGCAAAATAAACCCATTGGTATTTTTGATTCAGGCTTTGGTGGCCTCACTGTTTTTAAATCTATCATTGAACAGCTGCCGGGTTACGATTACATTTATCTTGGTGATAACGCCCGGGCTCCTTACGGAAACAGGTCGTTCAAAACCATACATGAGTATACCTGGGAATGCGTGCAATGGATGTTTGAGCAAGGATGCCCGCTAGTAGTACTGGCTTGCAATACGGCTTCGGCAAAAGCATTGCGCACCATACAGCAACAAGACCTTAACAATGTTGACCCCACAAAACGTGTACTCGGTGTAATAAGGCCAACTGCCGAGATCATTGGCAATTACACTAAAACCAAACAGATTGGGGTACTTGGCACAAAGGGTACGGTGCAATCCGGTTCGTATCTTATCGAGATAGAAAATTTTTTTCCGGATGTAAAAGTTTACCAGCAGGCATGCCCGCTATGGGTACCACTTATAGAGAACGGAGAGTATGACCAGCCCGGCGCCGATTATTTTGTGAAATTGTATTTGGATGAGATTATGGCTCAATCCCCGGATATTGACACCATTTTATTAGCATGTACACATTATCCTATTATAAAAGATAAGATAGAGGCCAATCTGCCTGCGCACGTTAAAGTAGTTGCCCAGGGCGATATTGTAGCAAAGAGCCTGGTTAGCTACCTTCAGCGCCATCCCGAGATGGAAAGCAGGCTAACTAAAAACGGAACTAACCAGTTTTATACCACTACAGATGATACCGCGGATTTTGATCATCATGCTTCGCTGTTTTTTTCATCCCCGGTAACGTCGACATTTATTGCCGCCAATGATTTGGTGAAGAGATGTTGAGTGGTTGATTGGTTTGGATTAGGTGAGTGGTTGAATTAAGGATAAAATCAGGCACTTTCATAACCCGCCAAAAAAAAATAAAGCCACTCAACTTAATATAACTCAGTCAACCACTCTCCCAATCAACCACTCACCAATTTAATATACTAAACTTGTCGTCTAAAATAGTTCAACATTTAGTAAGTTTGCAGCTTAAGCAAAAAGGTACTTGAATTATTATATCACATATTTTATTGTTGCTGTAGGCTTGTTCAGTTTTTCGGCCTTTTTCGCTTTGTTTGGCGTATATGCCGAGCGTAAGATCTCTGCATTTATACAAGATAGGCTTGGTCCCACAGAAACCGGTAAGTTTGGCTCTTTACAAACTCTGGCTGATATCATGAAAATGATTCAGAAAGAATTGATCATTCCCGCCGCTGCCGATAAGTGGCTTTTTATGCTGGCGCCTGCAGTAATTTTTATTGCGGTTTACATGGGTTTTGCTGCATTACCATGGGCCCCCGGCCTTATTCCATCAAAAATAAATCTTGGTATCTATTATATTTTCGCCATTATCTCCATTGAAACATTGGGTATCCTCATGGCCGGCTGGGGATCAAATAACAAGTATTCCATACTGGGAGCTATGCGCTCAGCCGCACAAATTATTTCGTATGAAATCCCGGCTGGTTTTGCCATTATATCCGTTGTGATGATAGCTCAAACGCTGGATATGCAGGCAATAGCCATGCAACAAGGTATACTATCGCCAGAGAAAATAAAGTTTCTTGGTTTTTGGGATGTAACACAAACGGGAGGTTTTTTTAGCTGGAATATATTTCGTGCCCCGCACCTTATTATTGCGTTTGTCATATACTTTATAGCTTCACTGGCTGAGAGTAACCGTGCCCCGTTTGATATTCCCGAAGCGGAATCAGAGTTGGTGGCGGGCTTTCATACTGAGTTTACGGGCATTCGTTTCGCGCTGGTTTTCCTGGCCGAATATTCTATGATGTTCCTGGTATCCATGATAGGAGTTATACTGTTTTTAGGTGCATGGAACACGCCATTGCCAAACATAGGTCCGGTACATTTGGCTACCTGGACAACCGGCATGGGCTGCGGTATTTTGTGGGTAACATTAAAAACCCTGGGGTTGGTGGCCGTCCAAATGTGGATCAGGTGGACATTGCCCCGGTTTAGGGTAGATCAGCTGATGAATCTCTGCTGGAAAGTACTAACTCCGCTGGCTTTTGCCTGTATGCTGATATCCGGCGTGTGGAGATTGTGGCTCATGTAGGAAAGGGAATTTCGGATTTCGGATGTTCGATTTCGGATTTGGGATTTTTGAAATTAGAGTTTGGAATTTAGGATTTAGAGTTTAGGATTTGTTATTTAGAGTTTAATAATTAGTGTTTAAAAGAGTAGTCAACGGTTTTGCAACAGCATGGAAAGGTTTAAGCCTTACCGTGAAGCATTTATTTGCGCCAAATTCTGACAGGAAGATTATTACCGTAAGCGACAGTAATTACTTTAAACAATTGGAAAAAGGTACCAATACCATCCAATATCCCAAACAACAACTGCCCGTTCCTGAAGTGGGCCGCTACCAGTTGGAAGTAGAGATGGACGATTGTATTGTATGTGACCTCTGCGCCAAAGTGTGTCCGGTTGATTGTATAGATATTGAAGCTATCAAAGCCACTGAAGCCATCGGCCAAACATCTGATGGAACTACCAAACGCCTTTATGCCGCTAAGTTTGATATTGATATGGCCAAGTGTATGTACTGTGGTTTGTGTACTATTGTGTGCCCAACCGAGTGCATCGTGATGACCAACCAATATGATAAAACCGTATTTGAGCTAAGCGACCTGACCTACCAGTTTTCGGACATGCCGCCAGAAGTCGCTGCCGAAAAGCGTGCGCTGTTTGATCAGCAACAAGCCGAAAAGCAAGCTGCCAAACTGGCCGCGATGCAAAAAAAGGAGGGTGGGGCATGAGTTTCGTCCGGGTGTTATTTTATTTTATGAGTTTTATTGCCATTGTTTCGGCATTATATGCGGCATCCACAAAAAACCTGGTACGCAGTATTTTTGTATTTTTTGTAACGCTGTTTGCTTTGGCGGGTTTGTATGTGTTGGCCTTGGCTGATTTTGTTGCCGTAACCCAGGTGGTAATTTATGTAGGGGGGATACTGGTGCTCATCATTTTTGCCTTTATGCTATCTGGTAAAGAAACTTTAAATGTGATTCAGCAGCAAAAGGGTAAATTCTTTAGCATGGCTAAACTACCTGCCATACTGCTGGCTGCTTTGTTTTTTATAGTGATGATCAACGTAGTGTTAAAGGCCGATGCGGATAACCTGCGCTGGGTAAAGGATTCTATCGCCAATAACAATACGATTACCCCAAACGCGGTGATGATAGATAATATAGGCGTTAACTTAATGACCCGGTATTTGCTGCCTTTTGAGGCCATCTCCATTTTATTGCTGATGGCGTTGGTGGGCGCGGCGCATCTTTCACGTAAGGAGGAAAAAATATGATCACCTTAACCGATTTTTTGGTGGTAAGCGTAATGCTTTTCTGCATAGGCTTGTATATGATCGTATCAAAACGCAACGCTATCCAGATTTTGATTGGCATTGAACTGATCTTAAATGCCGCCATATTAAACCTGGTTGCCTTTGGTAAACACGATAGCGTAAATAACAGCGGGCAGATCTTCGCCTTATTTGCTATTGTACTGGCAGCCGCTACAACAGCTGTGGCACTTGCTATTATACTTAATGTGTACAGAAAATATAAAACCATTGATCCGGGTAAGATCAATAACCTGAAGGATTGATGATGAACATACCTAAAACTATATTGCTGTTACTTGTGATGTTTTGCTGTAAGCAATCGTATGCCCAGGTAAACCTAAAAGATTTGAAAAGGGTTGATGAAAAGTTTTACAATAAAGACAAAACGCCTTATACAGGTACGTTTGTTGCTTATGCAGATAACGGAAAAATAGCCGCAAAAGGTAATTTAAAAGATGGATCTCCTGAAGGGGTTGAAGTTCTTTACGACGAGAATGGCAATAAATTATCGGAGATCACTTTTAAAAACGGCTTAAGAAACGGACCGTACAAAGATTTCTATGCAAATGGTATATTAAAACAGGAAGTAAATAACGTAAATGATAAGGACGATGGCAAAGCCATGGTATATTACGAAACCGGAGAAAAGCATATTGAATTTAACTTTGCAAAAGGTGTGCAGGTTGGCGATTATATAGAGTACGACAAGCAGGGTAAAATTACCCGTAAGCTTGATTTTGTTGATGGTAAAGCTAGTTATGGCAAACAAATAAATGATTTGATTACTAAGGCAAATGATTTGGCCCACCGATACAAATCGGATGAAGCGATTGATTTGTATACTAAAGCTATTACCATAAATTCAACCATCGCTGAACTTTATTTTGACAGGGGAGCTGCAAAAGGAAATAAGTTTGATATGGATGGTGCTATTGCTGACTATGACAAAGCAATTGATCTATACCCCGATTATAAGGAGGCCTATGCAAATAGAGGAGTAGCCAAAATCAATAAGTATACATCAAAAGGTATTATTGAGCCGTCTGCTGAACAATCTGCTTCAGCTTGTGAAGATTTTTATAAAGCCAGGGATTTGGGCGACGGCGAAGCGGTTGCAGATATGATATATGTGCATTGTGAACGCAACAAAATAAAATCCTCAACCGATACCATTAAATCAAAATCTGATCCATTGTTTTTCATGGACGGAAAAAAAACTGATCAAACCGCGTTAAAAGGAATAGATCCGAATGATGTTCTTGAGATAGAAGTTTTGAAAAGCACTTCAGCAACGAGTAGTTATGGTCCCGAAGGAAAAAATGGGGTAATTTTAATGACAAGTAATGATTTTGGAATAAAGGCCTATCAGAATGTATTGAGCACATTATCAAAAAAATATGCCGATTCTGTACGTGTTCCTGATACTTTTTTATACCATATAAATGGTAAGTTACTTTCTGGAAAAAAATCAGAGATCGTTGGGAAATTATATCATTTAAAACTGGATACTATTCAAAGCGTAACTGTTAATGGCAGTGGTGATGTGAATATCATAACAAAATAGACTTGAACAACACCCTATCCCATATCGACACTGTTCTTATCACCTGCACCCTCGCAGCTGTGGCATTGCCGCTGCTTGCCGCTTTGATAAACTTTTGCCTTCCGGTTAAAAGTAAGGCTTCGGGCTGGGTATCAACATTGGGTATTTTGGCAAGCTGTGTTTTGGCAGCAAAGGTATTTGCCGGCATATGGAATAATCATCAAATACATCATCAACATATTTGGTTTACTATTGGGCAAACAAAGGTTTATGCGGGGATATTATTGAATAATCTTTCGGCATTGATGCTGTTGCTGGTATCGGTTATAGCTTTACCGGTGCATATTTATTCAACTGCTTACATGAAGTATGATGAGCGGTACAGCAGGTATTTTACTTACCTCAGCTTCTTTTGTTTCAGCATGCTGGCTTTGGTGGTGGTTGATAACCTGGTATTGTTTTATGCTTTTTGGGAGTTGGTGGGCTTTTCGTCGTACCTGCTTATTGGTTTCTGGTTTACTAAGGATAAGGCGGTGCAGGCCAATAAAAAGGCCTTTATCATGAATCGTGTGGGTGATATTGGTTTACTAAGTGCTATTATCATCCTGTTTACCCAATTCCATACTTTTGATATTTTAACGCTATTTGCCAATAAGGGATTAATAGCCCAATCAGTTGTAAATAATGGGTTATGGATTGCGCCAACCGGGCAGCTGCCCGCCATCTGGCAATATATTGCCTGCGCAGGTATCTTTTTAGCTGTTGCAGCCAAATCCGCTCAGTTTCCGCTGCATACCTGGCTACCGGATGCTATGGAGGGGCCTACCTCTGTGTCAGCTCTTATTCACGCTGCTACCATGGTTGCCGCGGGTGTGTTTTTATTAGGCAGGGTTTACCCCATGTTCACCGAAACAGAGCTTACCACACTGGCCTGCATTGGTTGCTTTACCGCGTTTATGGCGGCTACTATCGCCCTTACACAAAATGACCTGAAACGCATCCTGGCTTATTCTACCATATCGCAATTAGGGTTCATGATACTGGCAATGGGAGTAGGGGCATATGCCTCATCGCTTTTCCATTTGGCTACGCACGCGTTTTTTAAATGTTTGTTGTTTTTGGTGGCTGGTATTGTTATTCACCAAATGCAACACATTAAGGAGGATAATGACCTCGATATTGATCCGCAGAATATTTTGTATATGGGTGGTTTGCGCAAACGGCTGCCCCTTACCTTTATCGCGGCTATTATTGGCGGTTTGGCATTGGTTGGTTTACCATTAACATCTGGCTATCTTTCAAAAGATGGCATACTGATCCAGGCATTTGAATGGAGCGAAGGCAAAAGCGTATGGCTTAAAATAATCCCGGTAACGGCATTGATCACCAGCTGGCTAACCGCCTTCTACGTGGCCAGGCTCATCTTCAAAGTTTTCTTTGGAGATCTCAGGCTGCTCAACATCCACCCAAAACTAAAACTACACCTGACTGATGGTGGCTGGCAGTACAAATTACCTTTGGCGTTCTTAGCAGTTTGCTGTTTATTTCCCTTATTTTCCTTTAATCCATTCTCCTACGAGCAGGGCTGGTTATTTAAAGGCTTGAATATTTCGCGAATAACTAAGTTCGAGAGCGTTTATCACTTGATTATCCCGGTATTGGTAAATGTGATAAGCCTGGTGGTGTTATACCTGGCCTATGCTATCTACGTAAAACAAAATAGCTTTGCTTTTTCACAAACCGGGTTTTTATACCGGCTATCCTACAACCAATGGTATATTGATAAAATATACAAACGTGTTTTTGTAAAACCGGTACTTGGTTTTGGCAAAGCCTGTTTTTGGTTTGATAAAAATGTTATTGATGGACTTATCCATTTGCTAACTAAATTAAGCGGTTATGCTGCGCGGTTAACCGCCTGGGCCGATAAATATATTGTAGATGACTTTTTGCATTTAATAGCAGCCATTGTGCAAAGTATTGGCAATTTTGCACGTAAGTTTCAAACCGGCAAAGTGCAATACTATTTGTTTAGCATGCTGGTGATTGTACTGTTGCTGTTTATTTTAAAAATACTGATATAAACCTGATGAATATATTAACCTTACTCATATTTATACCTGTACTGTTTGGCTTTATCATCATGCTGCTGCCCTCATCCATGAGGAACAGTTTTAAATATATCACGCTGCTTGCTACGTTGGTACAATTGGGTATTAGTATCTGGATATACCTTAACTTTAAAACAGGCGCAGGCCATGGCGGTATTAACCATGAAGAGCAGTTTCAGTTTGTCCAAAAACTACCCTGGATAGGCCTTAACCTGGGCAGCATGGGCAAAATGCAGATAGATTATTTTGTAGGGATCGATGGTATCTCCATTACCTTATTGGTCATGACCTCGCTGGTACTGGTGATCGCTTCTTTGGCCTCATGGGAGATCAAGAGTAATTTAAAGGGGTTCTTCCTCTTGTTTTTATTGCTGGATATGGCCGTTATCGGGGTGTTTTGCGCTTTAGATTTCTTCCTGTTCTATATGTTTTATGAACTGATGCTGTTACCCCTATATTTCCTTATCGGGATGTGGGGTGGCGCGCGCAGGGAATATGCGGCCATTAAGTTTTTCCTTTATACATTGTTTGGTTCGGTATTTATGCTGCTGGTGATGGTTGGGTTATACCTATCCGTTACAGACCCTGCCACCGGTAACCATACCTTCAACATCGTACAAATGATGAACCCGGCCAATTACAGCGCACAGTCGGTATTCTCTTTAGCGGGGCATCAAACCATATTGGGTATGCCTGCACGTACGGTTGGTTTTGTGGTGCTGTTCATCGCGTTTGCTATTAAGGTGCCTGTAGTGCCATTACATACCTGGCTGCCAGATGCACACGTGGAAGCGCCAACACCTGTATCTATTATACTGGCTGGTATCCTGCTCAAAATAGGCGGTTACGGTATCATCCGTATCTGTATGGGGATTTTCCCTGATGTGGCCACAACTCATGCGTTCTGGCTTGGATTGCTTGGGGTGATCTCTATTTTATATGGTGCCTTTAACGCTTTGGCACAACGGGATTTGAAACGGATGATCGCTTATTCCTCCGTATCACACATGGGGTTTGTACTACTGGGCATTGCTTCGCAAACAGCCGAAGGTATCAGTGGTTCGGTGATGCAAATGGTAAGTCATGGGTTTTTATCAACCATGCTGTTCTTCCTGGTGGGGGTTATCTACAACCGGGTACATGACAGGGATATTTACCATTTCCGCGGATTAGGTACGCTGATGCCAAAATATACCGCCTTTGTAATGATCGCATTTTTTGCATCACTGGGTTTGCCTGGTTTCTCGGCATTTGTGGCCGAGGCGTTTACTTTAGCCGGGGTATTCAAATCACATGCGGTTAATGGCTTGTTACCTTATTGGATGGCGGTTTGTGGTACATTAGGAATATTTTTAAGCGCCGCTTATTTCTTATGGACATTGCAGCGCATGTTTTTTGGGCAGCAATCATTAAAAGGCGGCAGTGTTTGGAAAACCGCCCTTACCGATTTGAACCTGCGCGAAAAGCTAACACTTGCACCACTGGCATTAATAGCCCTGGTATTGGGTATTATGCCATCATTGGTTTTTGATAAGATCAATGATTCGGTACTGGCATTGATACAATTTTTACAAGCTAAATAAAATAATGCACGACCTGCTACCGCACATATCCGAACAGTTAACCGAAGTTTTTGGGAGTATAACCTATTTTATACCCGAGGCTTTCCTGGCCCTGCTGTTCCTGGTGGTTATGATAACCGATGTGTTATTTGGTAAAAGATCAGCCGGCCTTTGCCGTACCGTAGCTTGCGCAGGTATCCTGGTGGTGATATTCAAAGATCTGCAGCAGTTTGCATTGATATTAGATGGGCAGCATTTTATATTCAGCAATATGCTGCTGCTCAGTCGCAGTGGTATATTGTTTAAACTGGTGATTGATTTACTGGCATTTATACTGTTGTTGTATTTTACATGGGATGAAAAACTAAACTCGCATCAAAAAGGATTGTCAGATCTTTATTCCATAACTATAGCTTCTATACTGGGTTTACATTTAATGGTGATGGCTGTAAACCTCTTGTCGATTTACCTCGCTATCGAGATGGTTTCTATCGCATCATACCTGATGGTAGCTTATCGTTCAGAAAACGCTTTCAGTACCGAGGCTGGGTTAAAATACGTATTGTTCGGGGCAGCATCTTCGGCTATTATGTTGTATGGCATCTCGTTACTTTATGGGTTTAGCGGCTCGCTGGATATTGTTTTTCAGTCAACCATTATCGGGCTTGCAAAGGTTAATCCAATAAGCGCCATCTTTGCTGTGATATTGGTACTGGTAGGCATAGGCTTTAAACTCTCTTTTGTTCCAGTGCATTTTTGGGTGCCTGACGTATATGAGGGAGCGCCAACCCCGGTTACTGCTTACCTGTCAACCCTGCCCAAAATTGCGGCTTTTGCCTTACTGGTTAATTTTTTGGCGCCTTTAATGGTTTGGAGTAATGGAATAGGTTTTGATCTGGGAATTGTATTATCCATTGTTGGTGTTATCACCATGATAGCCGGTAACTTTGCGGCGGTAATGCAAACCAATATTAAACGGATGCTGGCATACTCCAGCATAGGGCATACCGGTTTTGCTTTGATGGCCGTAGTAATCCTTAACCTTCAGGGCTTATCTGCATTAACTTATTACCTGCTGGTTTACGCCCTGGCAAATATTGGCGCGTTAGCACTGGCCTCATACTTTAGCAACGTTGCCAATGCAGAAGGTTTAGATGATTATAAAGGACTTGGTTTAAAATATCCAATAGCATCTGTTTGTTTTACCATTATACTGATATCGCTAACGGGCTTGCCTGTTTCTGCAGGGTTTACAGGTAAAATATTTGTGTTTTCGGCAGTGTATAGTGTTTATCAGCAAACCCATAGTATCTGGTTGATGCTGCTGATGGCTACCGGAGCTTTAACTACAGTTGTCTCCTTGTTTTACTATATAAAAATCCCCCTGAATTTATTTTTAAAACGATCAGAAAATCAGGATATTGTATATAAAAAATCCTATAATTTATTGGTTTTGGCTGTAATTATAAGTTTTGTGCTGATTTTGTTGGGTATTTTTCCTGATTTTGTGCTTAAGTATCTATAATGACGATTTTTTATTGTCTATTTAATAAAAAATTAACATTAACTTCGTTTTATTAAGCAAAAAGTATTAATTTCAGGCCGTTTTAAAATCAGTTCTATAATTTTTGCATGAAGCGGTATATTCCTTTCTTAATTATACTTATAATTCTAACGCTAACATTTATTTTTCCATCTGTTGAGTTTAAGAATTCCGGGGATCCTCATTTTAATACAGGTGATATTGCCTGGATGCTGATGTCAACCGCGCTTGTTTTGATCATGACGCCGGGCCTTGCCTTTTTTTACGGCGGTATGGTTAACAAAAAGAACGTTATCTCCACCATGCTGCAAAGTATTGTTTGTATGGTTATCATCACTGTTTTATGGGGCATATTTGGTTTTAGTTTGGCCTTTGGCGAGAGCTTTCATGGCTTTATAGGTAACCCGATGACTTATTTCATGATGAAAGGCATGCTGGGCAATGCAACCTGGAAAGCGGCTCCCACTATTCCTTTGCTCTTATTTGCCATGTACCAGTTAAAATTCGCGATAATAACCCCTGCGCTTATTACAGGTGCTTTTGCCGAGCGGATCCGTTTTAACTCTTATATCATTTTTCTTGTATTGTTCTCCATCTTTATATTCTCGCCATTGGCACATTGTACCTGGCATCCTGATGGTATTTTGGCCAAATTGGGTGTGCTTGATTTTGCCGGTGGAACTGTGGTGCACATGTCGGCCGGATGGGCTGCTTTAGCCTCTGCCTTATACTTAAAACGTCGTAACGAAGCCAACCATTCACCTGCCCGTATCACTTATGTGATGATCGGTACAGGGCTTTTATGGTTTGGGTGGTTTGGGTTTAATGCAGGCTCAGCTTTTGGTGCAAACGCTTTGGCTGTAACTGCACTGGCCACAAGCACAACGGCATCAGCTGCGGGTGGTATCACCTGGATATTTTTTGATATGTTGCGTGGCCGTAAGCCATCTGCTATGGGTACCTGTATCGGCGCCGTAGTAGGCTTGGTAGCTATTACTCCGGCAGCAGGCTATGTAACAGTACCACATTCGCTGGCGATAGGTATCATATCAGCCGTGGTGAGTAACCTGGTTGTGGAGTGGCGTACGCGCACCACCATTGATGATACACTGGATGTATTCCCTTGCCATGGTGTAGGTGGTATGGTAGGTATGTTACTTACCGGTGTTTTTGCCAATCAGCATGTAAATGCAGGCAATACTACGGGTAACGGCCTCTTTTTTGGCGAAACGCATCTGTTTTTGGTGCAGCTTATCGCGCTTATCGGGGTATCTATATTTTCGTTCTTCGGCTCTCTTTTATTGTTAAAAATAACAGATATGATATCACCATTGAGGGTATCGGCAGAAGATGAGGTGCTTGGGCTGGATATCAGTCAGCACGGCGAAAAACTTTAATCATGAATTTCAAACCAAATCAATAAACCTAAGGTCCGGCTGAGAAGCCGGATTTTTTTTTGCCAAAAAGGAGAGTAAGGAGTAAGGATGAAAGGACAGAAGATGTTCGGACGAAAGGCCGGCGAAAAAAAATGTGATGAGTTTTGGTATAAGGTTAAACAGTTTTCATTTTCTTTTGTCTAATTTTTAAATGGGGACAAGCAGTATGTCAATTTTTCTTTTGTCTTGTTTTCGAGGTCTTGAATTGTGACTCTTTTTTAAAAATGGATTTTTTTGCAGATAATCAGTTAGGGATATTTGATACCGGCCGTCAAAATATTTTGCCGTTTGATGGCGAGGCCTATCTGTATCCCAATTTTTATGAGGAAGATGGTGTTTACGAGTTATTTGAACAGCTGAAACATACCATTCTTTGGAAGCAGGATAAAATGAAGATTCATGGCAAAATGGTGAACTTTCCCCGGCTCACTTCCTGGTATGCCGATAACGGGCAAACTTATACTTACTCTGGCGTGGTGAATATTCCAATCCCATTTACCCCTTTGCTGAAAATGATAAAGGTGGCTGCCGAGCAGCTTTGCGACAAACAATTTAACTCGGCCCTGCTTAATTATTACCGCAACGGCGAGGATAGTATGGGCTGGCACAGCGACGATGAACGGGAGTTAAGCGGAAACCCGGTTATTGCCTCGGCCTCATTTGGAGCAACGCGAACTTTTCAATTTAAACATAAACTCCAAAAAAACGCCAAAGTATCTGTTGCCTTAAATAACGGAAGCTTGCTTATTATGCAGGGCGCTACCCAGCACAACTGGCTGCACCAGGTACCTAAAACTGCCAAACAGCCTGGCCCGCGAATAAACATTACATTTAGGGATATTAAGTTTTAGATGTGCAGATGGTGAATGTGCAGATGTGCAGATGTGTAGATGGGGTGTCAAATCAGAATTTACGGAATTTTTAAATTAGCAGAATGGTGTTTAGGGTATTGGAATTTTTCATTCAGACAAAATCCTTAGATTAGCTTCGTGCAAACCAATGAACTTATAACATTATGGCGTCCTGTTGGACCAAAGGAATTAAAGTTGATAGAAGAATCAGGTTTTAAAAGATTTCCCAAACGATTAGCTGAGCAGCCTATTTTTTATCCTGTAATGAATGAGGCTTATGCTATTCAGATAGCGCACGATTGGAATGTGCCAGCTTCAGGTTCGGGCTTTGTAACCAGGTTTAGTTTACCGGTTGACTTTTTGAAACGATACCAGGTGCAAAATGTTGGGGGCCGTATTCACGATGAACTTTGGGTGCCTGCAGAAGAACTGGAAGAGTTTAATGACCATATAGTGGGATTAATTGAAGTTACACAGTCTTTTTATGCTGGTCAAAAAGTATAATACAGCATCTGCACATTTGAAACCGGTATAACTGAAATTTGAAATCGGCCCATCTTTAAATCATGTTATATTAATGACAAATGATGTTACCAAAAATCCATTAAAAATGATACCTTTGCAGCCTCATCCCGAATCATGAGCGATCAGATTAAACATGAATGCGGTGTGGCATTTATCCGCTTATTAAAGCCACTATCTTATTATCAGAAAAAGTACGGAACTGCGCTGTACGGCCTGAACAAGCTTTACCTTTTAATGGAGAAACAACATAACCGCGGCCAGGATGGCGCTGGTGTTGCAACCATTAAATTAGATATTGCCCCGGGCAAGCGGTACATCAGTCGGCACCGATCAATGGCTTCAAATGCCGTTGCTGATATCTTTGAATACATCCAGAAGAAATTCGCGGATATTCAGAAAGAAACTCCCGAAAAAATGCTTGATGCCGAATGGCTGAAGGAACATGTGAGCTTTACAGGCGAAGTTTTATTGGGGCACCTGCGATATGGTACCCACGGTAAAAACAGCATTGAAAGCTGCCACCCGTTCCTGAGGCAGAACAATTGGCAAACCAGGAATTTGGTTATTGCAGGTAACTTTAACATGACTAATGTTGATGAGTTATTGCAGCAGCTTTATGACCTGGGGCAGCACCCTAAGGAACAAGCCGATACCATTACAGTGCTCGAAAAAATGGGCCACTTTATTGATACCGAGAACCAGGGGTTGTTTGACCAGTACAAGCGCGAAGGTTTGGACGATAACATGGAGATCAGCAAGCTGATAGCCAATGATATGGATGTTGCCAAAATTCTTCGCAAATCGGCCAAAAACTGGGATGGTGGTTATACCATTGCGGGGATATTGGGCCATGGAGATGCCTTTGTGATGCGCGATCCGGTTGGTATCAGGCCTGCGTTTTATTATTACAATGATGAGATAGTTGTTGCCGCTTCAGAGCGCCCTGCTATCCAAACAGCGTTTAATATTCCCATCGAGGAAATCAGGGAGATAAAACCAGGTCATGCGCTTATCGTTAAAAAGAACGGTAAGATAACCGAGGATATGTTTAGCGAGCCAAAAGAAAAGAAAGCCTGCTCATTTGAGCGGATCTACTTTTCACGTGGCAGCGATGCATCCATCTACCGTGAGCGTAAGCAATTAGGCAGGTTACTATGCCCGCAGATATTGAACGCGGTTAACCATGATATTAAAAACACCGTATTTTCCTACATCCCTAACACAGCCGAGGTTGCTTTTTATGGCATGGTTGAAGGTGTACATAAATACGTTAAAAAATACCAGCGAGACAGGCTACTGAACCGTGAGGACAAGATAAGTGAAGAGGAGTTAACCGAAGTATTACAGCTTGCGCCAAGAGTGGAGAAAATTGCCATTAAGGATGTTAAGCTGCGTACCTTTATTACCCAGGATGCAGACCGTAGTGAAATGGTTGCCCACGTTTATGATACCACATATGGTTTGATAAAAAAGGGTTCAGATACATTGGTTGTGCTTGATGATTCCATTGTAAGGGGTACTACACTTAAACAAAGCATCCTGAAAATTCTGGATAGACTTGGGCCTACAAAGGTTGTTGTTGTATCATCTGCCCCGCAGATCCGTTATCCGGATTGCTATGGTATTGATATGTCACGCATGGGAGAGTTTGTTGCTTTTGAAGCCGCCATCAGCCTGTTAAAGGAAATGGGCAGGGAAGATATTATTCTTGACGTTTACCAGAAATGTAAGGATAGCATTAAGTTGCCTAAAGAGAAGGTTCAAAACCATGTTAAGGCGATATATGAACTGTTTACCGATCAGCAGGTATCTGACCGTATAGCACAGATCATTACTCCAAAAGAAATAAAATGTAAGGTTGAGGTGATTTACCAAACCTTAGATAACCTGCATATTGCCTGCCCTGATCATACAGGCGACTGGTATTTTAGCGGTGATTATCCAACCCCGGGTGGTAACAAAGTAGTTAATCGTGCTTTTGTTAACTGGATGGAAGGTAAGAATCAAAGAGCTTATATGTAAAAGTTATAGTCCCTAAATTGGGAGTAAAAATACAAGGCGGTGGATTTAGGTTCATCGCCTTTTTTGTTTGAAGGAGGAAGTTATAAATAGGAGAGTTGCTAAGCTTCCCATGTTTTATCATAGTAACTATAAGGAGTTAAAACGATATATTATCTCCATGGATATCAAAAATATTGGTTTCGAGCCGTTTAGCAACCGATAAGAGTTCAAGGATATTTTTAGTAACTGAGGTTCCCGCTACCGGCAACTAACATCGAGCAACAGATTAGGATGCCGACGGTGCGGCGAAAATAAAATGAGTTACCAGTTTGTCAATCAATACTAATGATGCTATAATGAGGGCAATACCTGCTAATTCATTAAGGCGATGTACCAGCTTCACAGAGATCTTATCCCGAAGTTTGTTGGCATAAAAAGCTTTAGTAGTATCCATGCCAAACTGTACGGTAAGGATAGTTAAAAACATGATTGCGATGTGGAATGACCGATGAGGCGCACCAACGTGAAATGTAGTACTGGCAGCACCTATAACTACCGTCCAGTGTATTAATAGGGTAGGGTTAAAAATACACATCAGGAAGCCCTTAAAAAAGTAACCTGCTTTATCAATCCCCGATGGTACTTTGTTGCCGTAATTAATCTCGGCTTTTTTGAACATATAATAAACACCTACCGAAAACAGGATGACAGCACCACCTATCCCGGCTATAGTTTTGGTATGCTCAGATATATCTACATATTGAGAACCGAATAATATACCACCTACAAAAACCACATCGCTGCATACTACACCGAGGGCAAGGGCGAAACCTGCATGAAAACCTTTTTCAATGCTGGTTTTTATAAGAGCAAAAAAGACCGGGCCAGTAATAAACGTCAACACTAATCCAAACCCAATTCCCGAAATAATGGCTTCTATCATTAATTTAGGCTATGTTCATTTTTGAACACTGCGAATATGCAATTTTATCTTTTAAACAACGAAACTTAAAATTGTGATTTATTTAATTAAAAATAATATAGCCAGTTTTACAAAAAATCAATTATGTTTATCCATTCAAAATCTATTCTGTATAACCCTATTTAAAAATGGAACAAAACAATGCTAAAAGTTACAGCTCGGCACTTTATACGCTGATCACTGTATTTTTCTTCTGGGGCTTTTTAGCCGCTTCAAATGGCGTATTTATACCTTTTTGTAAAGAACATTTTCATCTAACTCAATTTGAATCCCAGTTGATTGATTTTACATTCTATGGTGGTTATTTCATTGGTTCATTGATCCTGTATTTTGCTTCATCTATCAGCAAGATTGATATCATGAATAAAATGGGTTATAAAAATGGTATCATATTGGGCTTGATAGTTTCGGCACTTGGAGCTATAGGTATGATCCCTGCAATAGCGTCGGGTTCATTTGGTTTAATATTAACAGTATTTTTTATTATAGCCATAGGCTTTTCACTTCAACAAACAGCGGCAAATCCTTTCGTGGTTGCTTTAGGTCCGCCAGAAACTGGTTCAAACCGTTTGAATTTTGCAGGTAGCATCAATAATATAGGTGGTTTGTTAGGTCCGGTAGTTGTTGGTATTATTTTATTCGGTTCGGCTTCAGCTAAAATAGACGCGAAAGATGTTCAGATATCATCAGTAAACAACCTTTATTACATGCTTGCTGGTTTATTTATTGCAGTTGCTATATTCTTCTGGTTCTCTAATTTACCAAAGGTTACCAGCGACGAAAAAATAGAGTCAAGCAGTAAGGCGAATACTCCGCTTTTAATTATGTTTTTGGCCTTCTTGTTAATCCTGGCGGCCGATCCATTAAGCGCTTATCTTAACAAGTTATTATCTTCTGACGCAACGAAGATAGTTGATATCGTAAAGAGTCAGTATTTTGTTTATGCATCCCTGGCAATTATTGTGCTTACGTTGGTAGGTACCATATTTGCTGCCAAAAGAAATAAGGAAGGCTGGGGTGCCATGCAGTATCCTCAATTGATTTTAGGTATGCTTGCTATATTTACTTATGTAGGTACCGAGGTAACTATTCAAAGTAATATGGGCTCTTTATTAAAAACGCCGGAATTTGGTTCCTATCATGAATCGGATATTGCACCATACATTTCTTTGTATTGGGGTAGTTTAATGATTGGCCGTTTTGCAGGTGCAATAGGCGCATTTAATCTTTCAAAAACTGTTAAATATATATTGTATATCCTTGTACCATTTGTGGCCTTTGGTATCGTATTGCTGGTAAACGCTGCTACTGGTGTAAATGTGAGCAACCTTTACGGCTATGCCGCATGCGTTGGTATTCTTATCGTAGCATTTTTCATAGGGAAGCAAAAACCTACCCGCACATTGGCTGTTTTGGGCTTATTGGGTGTGGCCTTTATGTTAACCGGTCTTGCAACTACGGGTAAAGTTGCTACATTTTCTTTTATCAGTGGAGGCTTATGCTGCTCTATTATGTGGCCTTCAATTTTCTCTTTATCAATTACTGGTTTGGGAAAATATACCAGTCAGGGTTCCGCTTTCTTAATTATGATGATCCTTGGTGGATCTATCATACCTCCATTACAGGGTAAAGTTGCCGATGGCAGTAACAATGTTATTGCTGGTATGAGTGGTATTCACTTCTCTTATATAGTACCCGTAATAGGCTTTGCATATCTTGCTTATTTTGCATGGAAGGTAAGCCGTGAACTACGCCACCAAGGTATCGATCTTGACCATGTTGAAGTAGCCGCAGGGCACTAATATTTTTCACACATTAAGTTATTGGGCCATTAAGTCATTTAAAAATGAAGTAATGGCCCAATAATATTTATGGCCTAATTGCTTTTATTATGAAACCAAGCTTCGATTCAATTTTTATGAACCTGGCAAACGACCTGGCTAAGCGCTCACACTGCGTTAAAGCCCATGTAGGAGCCGTTTTAACCCGGGATACCCGTATTATATCCATAGGCTATAACGGGCCACCAGCGGGCACGCATAACTGCGATGAGGAGTGGCCGGAAAAAGGATGCGCCCGTGATTCAAAAGGGAGTTGCTCCCTTGCGCTGCATGCCGAAGAAAATGCCATACTGTATGCTGTAAAAAACGGAGCCAGGCTTGAGGGTGCTACATTGTATACTACGCTATCGCCGTGTATAGCTTGTGCAAGGCTTATTTTTTCGGCCGGTATAACACAGGTTTATTTTGATAAATCATATGCCGAATACAAGGGCCTGCAAAGCGATGAGGGTGTTGATTTTTTAAATCGGTTTGGGGTAAACACCGTAAAGATGGGTGGTTTAAAATCAGCATTAGAATAATAAGCGATACGGAACAGAATATTAAAATTCTATAATTCCGTTAATCAGTTAAAAAAGGCTCGATACGGCTCAGTGCAAATAGTAATTGCTCGTCGGGACTAAGATCGGTATTATCTAAAATAATAGCGTCGTGGGCGCGTACCAGGGGGCTTTCCTCGCGGGTGGTATCCTGGTAATCTCGGTGTGCAAGATTATCAAATACCTCTTCTAAAGTTATATTGGGGTTTGTAGGCAAAAGCTCCTTATAACGTCTCTCGGCGCGTATTTTAGGATCTGCCGTCATAAATAGTTTTATCTGCGCATTTGGGAATACAACGGTGCCAATATCGCGGCCATCCATAACAATGTTTTTTGATTTGCCCAAACGTTGCTGTTGCTTAACCATGGCAACACGTACTTCATGTAGGGCAGCTATAGCACTTACTTTGTCGGCTACATGCATCTGCCTGATTTCATCAGATACTTCCTCATCATTAAGTGTAATATGACTTTGGTAATCGCGCGAATGAAAACTAAGGTGGATGTTTTTCAATGCTTCCGCAATTTTATCATGGTCTTGCAAATCAATATTATTACGCAAAAAGTATAGTGCCACTGCACGGTACATTGCACCGCTATCTACATAAATAAAATGAAGTTTTTTTGCCAAAGCTTTTGCTAAAGTGCTTTTGCCGCAAGATGAATAACCATCAATTGCTACTACGATATTGTTGTTCATAAGAGCCGCTAAAGTACAAATTATTGTTGTTGATTGGACGATTAAGTTGATTAATGAGCCGTTGATAAAGTTGGATTTACATAATCCAATCAACTACTTAACCATTCACCAAAAACACTACTTTTGAAAAATGAATCTGAATAAAGCCGATCTGCAAAAAGTAATTACCTATAAAACATCAAGAAGCGGTGGAAAAGGAGGACAAAACGTAAACAAGGTATCAAGCAAGGTAGAACTTTTGTTTGATGTGGCCGGTTCTGAACTGTTTACTGATGAGGAAAAATTGTTGCTTGCCGATAAGTTACAAAACAGGCTCAATAAGGATGGCCTTGTGCAGGTAATTTGTGATGAGGAACGCAGTCAGTATCTCAATAAAGAAAAAGCCATTGAAAGGCTAATAGCGCTCCTGGGGCGGGCATTACAGGTACAAAAGGTGCGTAAGCCCACCAAAGTAAGTAAAGCCGCTAAAGCGGCCCGTTTAGCTAGTAAAAAGAAACAATCAGTGAAAAAGGAAAACCGGCGAACTGATCATGATGATTAATGATGCTTTTAGATGTGCAGATTTCAAATTTTAGATGTGCAGATGATTTTTCAATTTGATCATTCGTTTACCAGTATGGGAATTCAGGTAGGGGACCCCATCGATGCCCGGATACTGCAAAATTAATATCCTAAAAATCTGTTTAATCCCGGTTCAGACAATCATCTGCATATCTGCACATTTGAAATCTGCACATCAACTTTTTAAATCTGCACATCTACTATTTAAATCTATACACTCCGGTTACAGCCGCCCATTGGTGAGATTGATGCATTGTTTTTACTTCGCGGGTATGGAAAATAGCAGCCACATCAAATGTAAAACGGCTGGTACTAAAAGCCACACCAACCTGTTGGCTAAATACAAAAGAGTTTTTAGGTTTTGTTATTTCCTGGCTGTTTGAATTGTTATTGCTGAACAGCCCACCCTGTATGGTTGCATCGTAAACAACCGCGTTTGCCTGTGGTTTGTAGTAAAAAAATATTTCGTGTTTATGCAATAAACCTTTTTGCTCAGTTGCCGAAACGGTACTTTGTGTACTTACCGAATTAAATAACTGGTTAAAATTACCCAATCGGATCAAGGGGCCTGCGCCTGCACCTGTAAAACCGGTACCTAAATTGGCGTAACTGGCCAGGCTTAAATCAACCCATGATGCACGGGCCAGCAATTTATTGTATTCGGCAGATAGGTTGAGCTCAACATCATTTTTGATCTGGTATTGCCAGCCGTTTAATGTATAAAAACCAAATGTATTGTGGATTAGCTTTTGAACGGGTTCGCCACCTGCTGCCGGGCCAACTAAGCCGAGCTGTGCACCTAATTTAAGGGTGCTTTCGTTTTTGTATAATAAATTAAGGGTTGTACCCAAATAACTATATGCGGCAAAAGGCCTGTCTACATCATTAGCATCGCGTACATAACCAGATTGCGCATTAAACATTTTCTGCCCTAACTCAATCCCTATAACTTTATTTTGAAGATTGCTGCCATCCCCGGTTTTTAATGCCTGGCGGTAATAAAAGTAAATTCCGTTGGTGTAATACCTGTCAGATCCCTGCCCCAAATAGGAGTCGTTGTCTGATTGTATCCCAAATTCGTGGCCACGTGTCTGGGCAAATACACCAATACTACCTAACAGGCATACCAGTGTTATAAATAGCTTATTTAACATTTAGGGTATAAAATATATCAGCGACTAATATAAAAAAATTGAGTTGATTTATAATAGCCGCTGCCGGGCATATAAAATAAAAAAGGGTCGCCGGAAGTTTTTATTCATCCGGAAACCCTTTTATGTGATGAGGTTGTATGAAATTATTTAAAGGTATAACCTACGCTTACACCGCCTGCAGCTATAATGCCTTCGTCATAAAATATCGGAACGAAGCCAATTCTGAGATTAATTCCTTTTTGTTGGGGCTGGTAACGGTAACCAATTGTGGCTGTACCAATAAAGCCGGTAACCCTGTCAAAAATGAAGGTTTTGCCTTTGTTGTCTCCGTACGAGTTTAAGAAGGTAGTGCCCGCGCCTAACTCAAGCAAACTAGAGCCATTACCTGCCAGGTAATTTACTTGTATTGGAACAGTAAATACATTATTACCGCCCGATGCGAAATAACCCGCACCAATCCGGTAACCAAAACCATTGCGCCTGTGACCAAAACGAGCATCATAATTAATGGTAAGCGCGAGGCCGGGACCGCCTACTTCAAAATAAACGGACTGGGCTTTGTTACCAGTTTGTTCAGTTGATTCAACCTTGGTAGAATCAATGACAACAGACTTTGTTGCCGTGGGATGTGCCTTCTTTTTAACTGTATCCTGCATGTTGGGCTCTACAATTTGAGCCGAGGAGCTAAAGCGGGATAATAAGAGCAGCGATAAGATAATAGTGTTTAGTGTAAAAAATTTCTTCATTCTTTAGGTGTATTGAATTAATATACAATTCAAACACGTATTACGCTGATGGGTTACAAAAGGTTTCAAACAGATGTTTTCAGGATTGCGAAACCGGCGTACAAAGGATAAAATGCTTTGGAGAATACTGCCTGAACCGGCGGAAGCCAGGCGTTAATTCCTAATCATGATAGGGTATCGCCCGGCATTGTCATGAAACAAAAAAGGCACCGTTCAGGTGCCTTCTATATTTAACTTACTACAGCTTTTTCTTCTTCTTTAACTGTCAAATCCAGTGGCTCACTCACTTTTTCATCCAAAAGGGCCAGTTTAATCACCTCGCGCATATCGGTTATATAATGGAAATTTAAATCTTTTATATAATCTTCTTTAATCTCAAGGATATCTTTCTGGTTGGATTTGCAAAGGATTACCTCTTTGATATTGGCGCGCTTGGCAGCTAATATTTTCTCTTTAATACCACCCACGGCTAAAACCCTGCCGCGCAGCGTAATCTCGCCGGTCATGGCCAGGTTTGGTTTCACTTTGCGCTGGGTAAATGCCGAAACCAAGGCAGTAAGCATAGTGATACCTGCAGATGGGCCATCCTTAGGAGTAGCGCCAGCCGGTACGTGAACGTGTACATCCCATAGATCAAACAGCTTGGGGTTGATGTCAAAGTAACTTGCATGTGCTCTTAAATAGGCCAATGCAATGGTAACAGATTCCTTCATTACATCGCCAAGGCTACCAGTAAGCGTTAAGCGGCCCTTGCCGGGACTTAAACTTGCTTCAATGAATAAGATATCGCCACCAACTGATGTCCAGGCCAGGCCTGTTACAACGCCTGCCACATCATTGCCCTCATATAAGTCTTTGTCATAAATAGGAGCACCCAGAATTTTTTCTACATCCTTTTTATTTACTACCGGGTTGTAGGGTTCTTCTAATGCGATATTTTTAGCAAGGCCACGTACAACAGAACCAATCTTTTTTTCCAAAGCACGCACACCAGACTCACGGGTATAATCAACAACAATCTTCTCTAAAACATCATTTTTAAGAGTTACATCCTTAAGCTTTAAGCCGTGTGCCTCGCGTTGTTTTGGTACAAGGTGTTGTTTGGCTATCTCTATTTTTTCTTCAATAGTATAACCGTTTACCTCGATGATCTCCATCCTGTCTAACAAGGCGGGCTGAATGCTGCTCAATGAGTTTGCTGTCGCGATGAACATCACGTTGGAAAGGTCAAAATCCATTTCAACGTAATGGTCATAAAAAGTACTGTTCTGTTCCGGATCCAATACCTCTAATAAAGCTGATGATGGATCGCCACGGAAATCATTACCTACCTTATCTATCTCATCTAAAATAAACACCGGGTTAGCGGCTCCTGCTTTTTTTATTGATTGTATGATACGGCCGGGCATAGCGCCAATGTAAGTTTTACGGTGCCCCCTTATTTCGGCCTCATCACGGATACCGCCCAGCGCCATACGTACGTACTTGCGCCCTAATGCTTTAGCAATTGATTTACCCAATGAAGTTTTACCTACTCCCGGAGGGCCTACCAGGCAAAGGATAGGGGCTTTCATGTTATGCTTTAGTTTAAGCACAGCCAGGTATTCAATAATACGCTGCTTAACTTTATCTAAACCAAAATGATCTTTATCTAAAACCTTTTGGGCACGTTTAAGATCGAAGTTGTCTTTAGTGAAATCGTTCCATGGCAGATCGAGCAATAGCTCCAGGTAGTTTATTTGTACCGAATAATCCGCAGCGGCAGGATTGGTGCGCGCCAGTTTTTCAAGTTCTTTGGTAAAATGCTCCTTAACTTCTTTTGCCCATTTCTTTTTAATGGCACGCTGACGCAAGCTGTCAATTTCCAGATCGGGAGAGCTGCCCCCCAGTTCTTCCTGTATGGTTTTTAGCTGTTGATTTAAAAAATAATCTCTTTGCTGTTTATCCAGGTCAACACGTACTTTGCTTTGGATCTGGTTTTTAAGTTCCAGCATTTGCAAATCAAGCGTTAAGTGCTCCAGTAAAAGGTTGATCCTTTCACGAAGGCTGGCAACTTCCAGCAAACGTTGTTTGGCCGCCATATCGGCATTCATGTTTGATGATATAAAATTGATCAAAAATGAAGTACTTTCGATGTTACGGATGGCAATGCCGGCTTCGCTTGGTATATTAGGGGATAGCTGGATAATGTTCATGGCCATATCCTTGATGGATGACACCATGGCTTTAAATTCTTTATCCTCTTTTATTTTGGTTTCCTTAAAAGGCTCAACTGTAGCCTTTATATAAGGTTCTGATTGTACTTCATCTTTTAATACAAAACGCTTTTTGCCTTGTAGTATAACGGTGGTGTTACCATCAGGCATTTGCAGCATCTTAATGATGAGGGCAATAGTTCCAACTTTGTTCAATTGACTAAAGTTGGGGTCTTCAATCCCCACATCCTGTTGCGCAACTACCCCAATCATACGATTGCCCTTATTGGCATCGCGAATCAGTTTAATTGACTTATCCCTGCCAACCGTTATTGGGATAACTACACCAGGGAATAGCACAGTATTACGCAAAGGCAATATGGCCAGTACTTCGGGCAGTTGTTCGTTGTTCATTTCCTCCTCATCCTCAGTAGACATAAGTGGAAAAAACTCAGAATCTTCGTTTATAACTGGTAAGGTGTTTTTAAAATCGAATGGATCAAAACTCATTAATTATATTTTTTTGTAGAAAATAACGTCAAGTTGTCAGCCTATAAAATTATAAGGCTTATAAAATACAGGTAAATAATAATTTTAACCTGTGCAGCACTATGTTTCAAGAGCTGTGCCAAGTTATGGTATTAATTAATAACAATCAATTTGGCTTTGTAATGGTTTGATTTAGTGTTTATTGCAAATTTACGGGCTATTTTTTAAATAACTCAAATTTTGTTGATAAAGATGAAAAAAAGTCATAGTATAGCTTTGCGGATGTTTACGCCGACAAATCTTTTTTAAAAATTGAAGATTTTGGCATAATATTTTGATGTAAAGTTAGTTAATGATATACAATTTTGTTCACCATTAATCCATTGATGAGGCTTTCGGTTATATTACCCTTCCTGCTACTGTCATCCATTGAAACAACATTGGCCCAAAATGCCTATGTAAAAATGGGGCAGCAAGCTGTGATGGATGGCGATTTCAGATCGGCGGTTACGCATCTTGAAAAGGCCTGCATTACCGACTCAACCAATGCCAACGCTTTGTGGATGCTGGGCTATTCATATTATCACAGCGATAACTATAAAAAATCAATTACTGCTTATACGCGTGTAATTGCCATAAAGCCGGCTGATGCCACCGCTTATTACTACAGGGCCCGGGCCAAAAGTTATTTGGGTAAGGATAACCAAACCAAAGATGCTGATAAAGAATTGTATTTATTGGGGGCTATAGTTGATCTGACAAAGGCCATATCAATCAATAATGACCCCAGTGATAGTAAATATTACCAGAACAGAGGTATAGCCTATCGCGATTATGGTTTATTTAAACTACAAACAAACTCCCGTTTTTACGATAAAAGCCGCGGCATTAACTCGCTGAGAGCCTCTATTGCCGATCTTGAAAAGATCTTGAACAACAACCCGGGCAGAAACGATATTGCGGTACTTATTGACCAGGCAAAAGATAGACTTGGCCAGGCAACTTCTACAGCTGTAGCAAGGCATTAATATTTTTTTAGGAAGGGATAAAGGATGCAGATCCTTAATGTTTCAGAATCCCCTTTATCTTATAAAGATTCTTTCCCATCAACTTCACATGCTGCGATTTTTCGATCTGGTAAACCGAATCTGGAAAATAACTGAGTTTTTCTCTTGTTTCGTAAAGCAGGTTTTTGGTATGGTTAAATATCAATATCCACTTCACCTTATTCTTATCTTTTCTGATCATGATTTTAACAGTGCGCAGGTCTGGCGTTTTGGCTGTATAAATGATCAAAGAATCGGTATTTAAAACTGAATAACTGTTTTTCCAGGCTGGCCTGTTAATGTCCGACTGGATGAACAGGTTTAGTTCTTGCCCCCAGTTGGGAATATACACAGCTTTGCGCTCGGTTACGTCGTTGTGTATTACTGTTTTATCAACTTGGGGGTTAAGTTTTTTGAGTCTTGCGGTATCTGCTTTAAAATATCCGGATACGTCAAAATATTTTAAAGTGCCGTTTGGTTGCGTTTTATCCGGCATGCATGATTGCAAGCCGGATAAAAGCAAAGTACTGCTCAACAAAGCAGCTAAGGGTATTGATTTTAGTTTACACCAATACATTTCCTGTCATTTCCGCAGGTATAGCTACACCCAGTATGCTTAAAATTGTTGGTGCAATATCACCAAGTTTGCCATCATTAACATGGGTAACATCTTTATCTATTACAATACACGGTACCAGGTTGGTAGTGTGCGCTGTGTTTGGCGAGCCATCCTCGTTAATCATATAATCGGCATTTCCATGGTCGGCTATGATGATGAAAGAGTAGCCATTTGCCAAGCCAGCCTCAACAACGGCTTTTGTACAGCTATCAGCGGTTTCGGCAGCTTTTACAACCGCGCTGAAAACACCTGTATGACCAACCATATCGGTATTGGCAAAGTTTAAACAAACAAAATCAGGCCAGCCGCTTTCCAATTCCGGGATGATAGCATCGCGGATCCCGGCTGCGCTCATTTCTGGCTGCAAGTCATAAGTAGCCACTTTTGGTGATGGCACCAGCAAACGTTTTTCGTTATCAAACTCGCGTTCGCGCCCGCCAGAGAAAAAGAAGGTAACGTGCGGATATTTTTCAGTTTCGGCTATTCTTATTTGGGTTTTGCCTGCATTTTGCAGTATCTCGCCCAGGGTTTTGGTTAAATCTTCCTTGTTGAAAACCACCTGTACATTTTTAAACGTTTCATCATACGGAACCATAGTGATGTAACGGATATTCAATGGGTGAAGGTTATATTCAGGGAAAGATTTTTGTGTTAATGCAAGGCTGATCTCGCGGCCCCTGTCTGTACGGAAATTGAAACATATAACCACATCACCATCTTTTATAACAGCCAGCGGTTTACCATCGGCATCAACCCTAACAATAGGTTTGATGAACTCATCGGTAACACCATCTTCGTATGATTTTTTGATAAGATCGGTAATATGTTGAGTTGCCTCGCCGTCGCCTTTAACCATAAGGTCATAAGCCAGTTTAACGCGCTCCCAGCGGTTATCGCGGTCCATAGCATAATAGCGGCCAATGGCTGTTGCAATTTTTGCAGATGTACCTTCTATATGCTGTTCCAGTTCGGTAACAAAACTTAAACCAGATTTTGGATCGGTATCGCGGCCATCTAAAAAAGCATGGATAAACACATTATTCACATCCAATTGCCTGGCGGCATCACATAATCCCTTCACATGCCTGATGTGCGAATGAACTCCTCCATCAGAAACTAATCCAATAAAGTGAACATCTTTATTGTTTTGTTTGGCATATTCAAAGGCATCTTTTAATACCGGGATGGTTGGCAGCTCATTATCATCAACTGCTTTATGGATGCGGCCCAGTTCCTGGTAAACTACCCGGCCAGCGCCTAAGTTCATGTGCCCAACTTCTGAGTTGCCCATTTGCCCGGCAGGTAAACCTACAGCGCTTCCGGATGCTTCCAGTTTAGAGTTTGGGTATTTTTGCAGCATTGAATCAACAAAAGGAGTGTTGGCTGCAACTATAGCGTTCGACTGATCATTACGGCCATAACCCCAGCCATCGAGGATAATTAATGCGAGTTTTTTTTGATTTTCCACATTGCAAATATAAATGCAACACTCAACTTATGGATATAAATTTTGAATTTAGATTTATACTTACAGATGGTTGATTATTAAGGTAATAATTAATGGTAAAAACAGTTATAGGGTAACGTCATCCAATATGGTGTTTGTTTCCTGATTTTTTGCAAAATGTAACATTAAGTTGTTTTATAACGTATCTATATTATGAAGTTATTTTGCCTGTCATCGTTAATCTTTTTGCTTCTAATCCCTCATGCGGTTTTGGCCGATCCTTTGGATAATGTAGCCAACCTTGTAAAGCAGGGCAATACTAAAGAGTTGGGTAAATTATTTGCAGCTAATGTAGATTTGGTAATTATGGAGAATGAAAATACCTACTCCAAAGACCAGGCCATACAAATACTGAATACATTTTTCTCCAAAAATAAACCGCTAAGTATCAAACTCCTTCATAAAATAAACTCCAGCGCCAGCTTTCATCTTGGGGTGTATATTTTAACTACTACCGATAAACAGGAATATCGCGTAGCCTTTACTCTTAAAGATCAGGGTGGTACGATGAATATTGTTGATTTTAGAATTGAGAATGAAAAGGTAAAATAGATGGACAGATAGAAAATAGATGTGCAGATGTGCAAATTACAGATGTGCAGATGAAAAGATAGATGTGCAATATGCAGATTTCAAGTGTGCAGATTAATTTATAGAACTCTGCCTGTCCATGATCTTTAATGTTCTTAGTTTGATAAATTGAGGGTTCAGGCAAAAAATAAAAAATAATCTGCACACCTGCGCATTTGAAATCTGCACATCAAAAATCCGTACATCAAAAAAATCATTACTTTTGAGCCTTAAAAGTAATACGCTTGGATAAGGAACTAATAGACCAATTTATAATTAATGCTTTAAAAGAAGATGTTGGCGATGGTGATCATACCTCGTTATCAACTATTCCGGCCGGTACCGTGGGTAAGGCAAAGCTTTTGGTAAAAGATGATGGCATTTTAGCTGGTGTTGAACTCGCTGCCGAAATTTTTAACGTTATTGATCCCGGGCTTAAGCTCACCGTTTTTTTGCAGGATGGCGCCACAGTTAAGTATAAAGATGTTGCCTTTGAAGTTGAAGGTGATGTACAGAATATTTTAAAGGCCGAACGCCTGGTCTTGAATTGTATGCAGAGAATGTCTGGAATTGCTACAAAAACCCGGGAAATAGTAAACCTGCTAAAAACTACCAATACAAAAGTTTTAGATACGCGCAAAACAACTCCTGGTTTAAGATACCTTGAGAAATGGGCGGTAAAAATAGGCGGCGGCGTAAATCATCGGTTTGGCCTGTACGATATGATTTTGATAAAAGACAATCATGTTGACTATGCCGGTGGTATAAGGCAGGCCATTGAGAGTGCTAATCAATACCTTGCCGACAATAATAAAAAGCTGGCCATTGAAATTGAAGTACGAAACCTGGAAGAATTGGAACAGGTTTTGCAAACCGGCAACATAAACCGTATCTTGTTAGACAACTTTAACTTCACCGAACTAAGGCAGGCAGTTAATATCATTAATGGGCGGTTTATAACAGAAGCATCTGGTGGTATAACAATTGATAATATACGCGAGTACGCGGATTGTGGAGTTGATTATATATCTGTTGGCGCGCTAACGCATTCGGTAAAAAGCCTCGACCTTAGTTTAAAGGCTGTAAAGTAAATTTATTCTGTATCCTGTTTTTTAGTACTTAGCATTAGGTTTAGCTATTAAAATTTGGAATTTAACGCATAGCGTTCAAATTATGATTAAAGTTTTAGTACCACATCAATTTAGTAATATTGCAGGGAAATGATCAACGTATACTCAGTTTCGGCGCTCATCCTGGCCTATCTCTGCGGGTCTATACCAACTGCTGTTTGGATAGGGCTTGCATTTTACGATATTGACGTAAGGGAATATGGAAGCGGTAATGCCGGCGCAACCAACACCTTCAGGGTTTTAGGCAAACAAGCGGGGATTCCTGTAATGCTGCTTGATATTTTAAAGGGGTGGACAGCCACCAACCTTGCTTTTTTTATAGGCGTTTCTACTACGGGTGCCTATAATTCTTCCTCCTACATGAATTACGCGCTTGCCTTAGGGGTAGCCGCTGTTATGGGGCATTTGTTTCCAATATTTGCCGGTTTTAGGGGCGGCAAAGGCGTTGCCACACTTTTTGGAATGATTTTGGCTATTAACTTGCATGCCGCTTTATTATGTGTATTGGTATTTGTGGTGGTGTTACTAATTACAAAGTATGTATCGCTAAGCTCAATTGCCGCAGCGTTTACCTACCCTATCGGGGTTTCGTTTGTTTTTCCTACCTCAATCAGGTCGGTTGTAATTTATGGAATGTGTATATGCATGCTGATATTGGTAACACACCAAAAAAATATAGAACGCTTATTAAAGGGCACCGAGTCGAAAGTTAATTTTTTAAAGAAAAAAGCTGCCTGATCACCATGAAAAAGTTCAAACCTGTATTAGCAATGATTATGATCATTGCCCTGTCTTCCTGTTCAACTGTGCCACTTACCGGCCGTAGGCAATTAAGTTTGGTTGGCGACGCCGAAGTAAATCAATCTGCCGCCGCCAGTTATAAACAATTACTGTCTGACCCTAAAACCAAAGTGGTAGAAACGGGTAATGATGCCCAGCGCATAAAACGCATTGGCAACAACCTGGCAGTTGCTATTGAGCGTTATTTAAAAGATAACGGTTACGGCGATCAATATAATTTTCAATGGGAATTTAACCTGATACAAAGCAGCGAGGTAAATGCCTGGTGTATGCCCGGCGGTAAAGTAGCTGTTTACAGTGGCTTATTACCTGTAGCCAATACCGATGCTTACCTGGCAGTTGTTATGGGCCACGAAATTGGCCACGCCATTGCAAGGCATGCCGCTGAAAGAATCTCTCAGCAACAGGCGGCACAGCTTGGCGGCGCGGCTGTGGGTGCTGCTACAAGTAGCCAGTCGAGCACTACCCAAGCCATTATTGGCCAACTTTATGGTGTAGGCGGGCAACTGGTATTGTTAAAATATTCGCGTAACCAGGAATCAGAAGCAGATCGTCTAGGCTTAACTTTTATGGCTATGGCTGGTTATGATCCTCACAACGCGATAGCTTTCTGGCAACGGATGGCCGCGCAAAACAAAGGCGGATCGCCTCCCGAGTTATTGAGTACTCACCCGGCAGATGCTACCCGTATCGCAAATATTCAAAATTTGATACCTGAGGCAATGAAGTATTATAAGAAATAGGTAGTAAGTAGTGAGAGGTGAATGGCCTTCTGCTGTTTTGCACATTATTCTGCATCGGCTATGCAACTTACTATTTAACCATTCACTTCTCTCTATTACCATTCACAACTATGGCGAAGCTTCAATTTTTAAAAGCGCAGTGGAAAAATCTTGTAATGCTTAATTACGAGGTTGATGCCAAAGTTTTAGATGCCTATTTACCACCCGGAACGGAACTTGACCTGTGGCAGGGCAAAGCCCTGGTAAGTATGGTGGGCTTTATGTTCCTGGATACTAAAGTACTTGGCATCAAATGGCCCTGGCATGCAAATTTCGAGGAAGTAAACCTGCGTTTCTACGTAAAACATTTTGATGGTACAGCATGGAAACGCGGGGCTGTTTTTGTAAGTGAAATTGTGCCCAAGCCAATAATAGCGTTTATTGCCAATAATTTATACAAAGAACATTATAGCGCCATGCCTATGCGCAGTTCCATTACACAAATAGCCGATAACCATACCCGGTATTTATACGAGTGGAAGTTTCAAGGCAAATGGAACAAACTTGGTGCTACAGCCAGTAACGAATTGCGGGACATTACCCCCGAAAGCGCCGAAGAGTTTATTTTTGAGCACTATTGGGGATACAACAAGCTGAATAGCAATAGTACAACCGAGTACCAGGTTGAGCATGTATCATGGCAAACCGGCAAGGTAAAAGATTATGTTTTTGACGCCGATATAGCAGGCCTTTATGGCGAAGCATTTAAACCTTACCTGGAGAAAGAACCTGTATCAGCTTTTTTTGCTGTAGGTTCGGATATCAAGGTAAGGATGGGGAACAAGATTGTGGTGGATGCGAAATCCGGTATACCCCTTACTCAGGAGAGTAAAACCCTATCATAGAGAGTGCTCTGCATGTGATAACCTAATAAAGTTTTAAAAGGCGGGGAAATAATCAGCTATAGTTTCATCCCCCTTAAAAAATCTTCAATACCCATTCTTTTTTTGCCTTCCAACTGCACATCTTTTACGCTGATAAAGCCATCTTTTGCCGCAAACTTAAGGTATGTTTTGTTATCCGTAAGTAAATCACCGGGTTGTACGGCAGGTTGATCTGCCAATAACTCCGAAGCATATACTTTTAAAACTTTACCATGCAGATTAGTATACGCGGTAGGGATAGGACTTAGTCCGCGAATTTTGTTGTATATGTTTAGCGCAGGTTGGTTCCAGTCAATGAGGCAGTCTTCTTTAAAAATTTTAGGGGCATGTTTCAATTCTTCACCTGTTAGCAAGTTTACCTGTGGATGCTCATTGTAACGGCCGCTTTCAACGGCTTTTACAGTTTTCACAAGCAAGCCAGCGCCTTTGTTCATCAGGCGATCATGCAGGTCCCCGGCAGATTCATGACCGGTAAGCGTTATTTTTTCGGTAAATAATACATCACCGGTATCAATATCATGTTTCAGGAAAAAAGTGGTTGCGCCACTTTCTTTTTCGCCATTGATGAGCACCCAGTTTATAGGCGCGGCCCCCCGGTATTGAGGTAACAATGAAGCATGCAGGTTAATGGTGCCTTTGGTGGGCATGGTCCAGACCACTTCTGGCAACATACGGAACGCAACTACTACCTGCAAATCAGCGTGAAGTGCTTTAAGCTCAGCTAAAAACTCCGGGTTTTTTAGCTTTTCGGGTTGTAATACTTTCAACTCGTTGGCCACCGCGTATTGCTTCACTGCCGATTCGGAGAGTTTTTGTCCCCGGCCCGCAGGTTTATCAGGTGCAGTAACAACACCTACTATATCGCAACCTGCTTTTATCAAGGCATCCAAAGATGCAACGGCAAACTCGGGGGTACCCATAAATACAATTCTCATGTTGATCTTTTATTTTATTTGCGTCTTCTGTTATTCGTACAATAAGTACTTATTCCGCGTGCGTTTAAATTCCTCTAATCCGGGCTGCCAGCTGCTCCGGATCTCATCCTCTGTTTTACCATCGGTAATTTGCTTTTGGAGGGTAGTATTGCCTGCCAGTTTTGTAAAGTAGGCATTAAAAAAGTGGCCTTTATCCGGGAAAGCTTTGTAAAGCTCTATTAACCATGCAAGGTTGATATGCCCCATGTTCCTGATCTTGTCAGCACTGTAATTCTTTAAATCAATACCAAAACATTGCTTATCCTTTTGTGGGGGATTTTCGCTCATACCAGGTATACTTAGTGGTGTAAAGCTATAGGTATATATCCCTTTTAACAGCGGATGCCCTAACACCAGGAAAGGGAAATAAGTACCCCTGCCCAGGCTGAAGGTTGTGCCTTCAAATAAACAAATACTTGGATAAAATAAAATTGACTGATCGGTATTTAAATTTGGCGATGGGCTTACCGGTAATTTATAGGGTAAGTTATGCTTGTAATTGGCCACTTTTATAATTTTCAGCTTGCATTTCACGCCATTTTTTAACCAGCCTTCTCCGTTTATCATTTTTGCATATTCACCTATAGTCATGCCATGGCTTATGGGGATGGGGTGCATCCCAACAAAGGAGCGATAGGCGGTATCCAATATAGGGCCGTCAATAAGATGGCCGTTCGGGTTGGGTCTATCCAATATCATCAGCTCAACATTGTTTTCGGCGCAACCCTCCATTACATAGTGCAGGGTTGATATATAGGTATAAAATCTTACGCCAACATCCTGAATGTCAAATATCATCAGATCGATACCTTTCAGGTCATCGGCTGTGGGTTTGTAATGCTTATTGCCATATAACGATATTACCGGCAAACCGGTTTTGGGATCTACGGCATCAGTAACTACGGCGCCGTTGCTTGCATTGCCCCGAAAACCATGCTCGGGCCCAAATACTTTTTTGATGCTGATGCCAAGTTTTAATAAACTATCAACACTGGGTGTAGAGGTTTTGCCGATAATTGAAGTTTGATTAACAACCATCCCAATATTTTTTCCCTTAAGATAGTCAATATACAGCGGAATTTGATCGGCACCTGTAATTATTTCTGTGATAATTTTTTTATTGGTTTTTCCTCCTTTGGATATTTTACTGGTGTTGATAGCCGGATTGCTACAGGCCGCATGTACACTGAGGGCAACTATTAAAGCACTTTGTAAAAAAACAGGAATGATTTTCATAATATATTGTATTGAAACAATTTAAAAAGTAGCAGGTTTAATAGCAAAACCGCATATTTGCGAAGGTACTAAAAATCATCCTGCATTGAGTTTCGCCTCCTTTATATCAGCCCGCATAACATTCAAGTCAAAGCGTACATTTTCAAAGCTGATTGTACGGATAGCCATCATTGGCATTATGCTTGGTTTGGGCGTGATGATATTATCATTGGCCATTGTAAAAGGATTTAAACACGAGATTCGCGAAAAAGTTCGCGGCTTTGCCGGGGATATCCGTGTGATAAAATTTGATCTGAACAGTTCATACGATAGTTCGCCCATTACTTATGATAGTGATTTTGTAAAACGTGCCCTTAAAAGCCCACTGGTTACACGCGTAATGCCGACCGCTACCAAGCCCGGAATTATTAAAGCTAATAATGAAATTGAAGGGGTAGTACTGAAGGGAGTTGATAAAACTTATGACTTTAGCTACTTTAAAAAGATGACGGTTGCCGGCGATGTGATCGACTTTAAAGATTCTGTTGAAGCTCAAAAGGAAATTATGCTTTCGCAGCAAACAGCTAACCGTTTAAAATTAAAGGTGGGCGATAAGCTACTAATGTATTTTGTTCAGAATCCATTGCGCAAACGCCAGTTTAAAATAAAAGGCATTTTTAGCATCGGAGTGGAGGAGGTAGATAAAACCTTTGTCATTGGTGCTTTATCACTAATTAATCGCCTTAACGACTGGAAACCGGGTGAGATAGGGCAGTACGAGTTGAGAATAACCGATTTTGACCAGGTGAATTATGCTGCAAATAAGCTGGACGATATACTGCCTATAAAACTGAAATCGCGCACCGTGATGGAGGATTACCCAACCATATTTGAATGGCTTAATTTACTGGATGTTAACTCGGTAGTGATGCTGGTATTGATGGTTATTGTAGCAGTGATCAACATGATATCGGCCCTGCTGATTATGATATTAGAGCGCACGGCAATGATAGGCATGTTTAAGGCCATGGGCGCAACCAACTGGAACATTCAAAAGGTGTTTTTATTTAATGCCACTTACCTGATAGGGTTGGGATTATTGTTAGGGAATATATTGGGGGTGGGTCTGGGCTATTTTCAGCAGCAAACTCATTTTTTTAAACTCGATGAGGCGTCCTATTACATGACTTTTGTACCGGTGCAATTTAGTTTATCAGATATTTTGCTGTTAAATTTAGGCACGCTGGTAATATGCTTGCTTGTGCTTATTGTACCGTCAATGCTGGTGAGTAAAATTTCGCCGGTAAAGGCTATCAGGTTTAAATAGGTTTAGTGATTCGGTGACTACCGTCTAAGCTCCTCAATACGCCATGTACAAAAGGCTTCCTGCCACAATAGTCAAAGCTGACTTTATTAATTTCCATTGCTGATTTATCACCCCAATAAAACCGCCCGGAATTAGCTTGTACCGACAACTCAAGTTTTATGTAAATAATGATGTGAGATAAGTACAAACCCCCGTTAAATAAGTAGCCGTTTCTTTATTTTTTTGATGTTGAAAAATTCAGTTTCAAGTTTAAGCCGCCTGCTCCAAACTTTATCTGTTGCGACCCTAATCCATCAAGCGGGTATTTTAAAAATGGCTCAATTATTAACCGGTTACTTTTACCCAAAGGTGTACCTATACCAAAGGATACATTCAATGTTTTAGCAAAATAGAAACCGTTGAAGCTTTGGTGACTTGTTTCCTGCGTTGTTTGTTGTGCTGAATTTGCAAACGACGAAGAAGAAGCGGGCAAAGCATAGCTTGTGGTATAAGCCTCATTGATAAACGTACCAGAACTTAAACCCGCCGAAATATAAGCATCGCTTTTTTGTGGGTTAAACTCATATTTAATGTTTATCGGCACATCAAGCCCAACTAAATTGGCATTGTAATTTTTAAATACCGGGAAAGCTGCAGCAGGTACCAGCATGTTATCCTGAGCTGTTACTGCAAAGGTTACCGCACGGGCCGCGTTGTTGTTGGGCGGGGTAGCGGTATTATATCTTAAGGTATTTTGTGCCAGAGCTACGCCGGTTGAAAGTTTAAGGTTTTTGCTAAGCTTTATATCAGATGTAAAACCTGCTCCTGCGTTTACCTGGTTAGCACTGCCTTTGGCATAGTTGAAAAAAGTAGCGGCATAAATACCGAATTTTACTTTTTTATCATCAACCATATCTTTAGCTTTTGGAGCCCTGGAATCGTCGGCTGCAAGCATTTTGTCCATGGCACTGGCCGATGAAGGTTTAACACGGGTTGGCTGTTGATTGGCATTATTTGATTTGGCAACAGGCGTTGTAATTATTGCCGTATTTGCAGGGGCATTAACGGCGTATTGCGCATCAGTTGCTGGTGCAATTGTTTTAACACTATCTGGCCCTTTTACGGGTGGAATTGAGTTTGAATTTTGCTTTTTTGCAGGTTGTGTGGCTATAAGTTGATCATTGATGCCGCTATTTGTAATTACTAAAGAAGGGTTAGTAATTGGTGCGGTTACAGCCGCTTTTTTTGATTGACCTGTATTTGATTGATTGATATTGGCAATAATATTTTGTGTTTTTGTAACTGCAGAAACCCCGGTATTATGGCCTGCGGTTTTTTTATTAGATGCATAACTATTGTTAGCAATGCTGCCCGGTGTTGATGTTATTGTATCGGCAGGATTGCTTTTTATGGTAACAGGTGTATTTGTTGCTAATTGGGCTGAAGTATCAGCAGGTGCAACTTTATGCGGTTGTGCCTGATGCTTTAATGGCTGCACAGCTATGGTATTGGCAGGCTGTTTTTTGCCCATCATCCAAATACCTATACCTAAAAATAACAGTAAGCCCGCTGCAGCGCTTGCCCGCCATAGCCAAACCACGGGGCGCTTCTTCTCCTTCACAGGGAATCTTTCCCTGAGTAGCAGCCAGCCTTCATCAGCGGTGGTGTCTTCGTAATTATCAAACACCTCCCTGATGCGGTCACTTAAGTCGTTATCCCACTTATCATCCATGGTTTTGTGCCTCTTGCGTTATTATTTTTCTTAATCGTTCTTTAGCCCGGCTCAGGTAAACGCGCGATGAGCTTGCCGGGATAGCTAACATATTGCCAATTTCATCATGATTATAACCATCTATTTCATACATATTGAATATGGTGAGCTGTATAGCAGGCAGCTCATTCATCAATTTTAATATATCCTGTGCATTCAAATTATCAACCGTACTTACATTACTGCTAATTGGCGCGGCATTATCCAAATCAATATTTAACTGGAATTTAAGATCTTTGCGACGTCGATCTATTGCCGTGTTTACCACAATTGTGCGTAACCAGGCTTTAAAGGGTTTATCGGTATTATAATTATGTACTGCATTAAACACTTTTATAAAAGCATCATTTACGGCTTCTAACGCATCATCACGATTAAGGCTGTAGCGTAAGCTTATACCCATAGCGTAGCCATAAAACTGCTTGTACAGCATTTCCTGGTATTTAAGGCTGCCTTTTTTGCATTGGCTGATGATCTCTTCTTCAGTAATGCGCTTGGGTGGATGCATTAAGTGTGTTTAATTCCGCTTAAATATAGTGTTGGTTTTAATGTTATTACGCAGTAGATAACATTATTGATACAAATAAAAAAAAGATTTTTTATCGATCGAAGTAATGTTAACAGTTATGGCTAACTGTTGACATTAACAAAAGGCTTGTAACATTTAAAACAGCCATCGCCGTATTTTAAGCGATGGCTGTTCAGTTATAAACAATAATTAATTTGCTGATTTTACAAGATCATACCTGCCTATAGTATCCGGATTGATTGACGAACTTGCACGTAACATTTTAAAGTTTTTACCATCATAAAGATACTGGTAAACACCAACTAAGTGGTTTTTTGTACGTGGCGCTGATGCTTTAAAAGTGCTATCGTTAAATTGAATATAATTACTATCAAAAGCAAATGTTCCGTGGCTGCCGGCATGTTTTACTGTAGTATCGGCCACTACTGCAAAATGGAAAGAAGCGTTCATTTTTAAAATGATGGTATCTTTCAATGTATCATATTTACCGGTAGTTGAGTTTTTGGTTAATAATCTAAACAAACCATTAAAAGTTCCGGTAGGGGTAGGGATTACAATTGGATCTGATTTTGGTGAACAAGCTACACCTAATGTTAACAATAATGGTAGTAAATAGAATAAATTTCGTTTCATAATCTTTGTTATTTAACTGCTATTACGTTATTTATAACCAAAACGCTACAATGGGTTATCATATTCTTAAAGTTTTTTTGCTTCATTCCAAAAAACATCCATTTCGGCAAGGCTCATATCCTGCAGGTGCTTGCCGTTTTCTTTGGCCTTAAGCTCCAGGTATTGAAAGCGTTTGATGAATTTTTGATTTGTTTTCTCCAATGCATTCTCTGGATTTATATTGATAAAGCGTGCATAGTTAATGAGTGAAAATAGCAGATCGCCAAATTCGCCTTCGGCCTTTTCATGGTCAATGGTGGTTTCGTCTTCGGCATTAAATTCGTTTTTAAACTCCTGCATTTCTTCTTCCACTTTGGCCCAAACCTGGTTTTTTTCCTCCCAATCAAAACCTACGCCCCGTGCTTTTTCCTGTATGCGCGATGCTTTTACCAATGCAGGTAATGAAGACGGTACCCCACCCAAAACAGATTTGTTACCCTCTTTAAGCTTAATTTGCTCCCAGTTACGTTTTACATCCTCCTCGTTCTGTACTTCAACATCACCATAAATATGTGGGTGACGGTTAATCAGTTTGTCGCAAACACTGTTTAGCACATCTGTAATGGTAAAATCATTAGTTTCTGAAGCTATTTTAGCATAGAAAACCAGGTGCAGCATAATATCGCCAAGCTCTTTTTTTATCTCCTGCATGTCATCGCCCAAAATGGCGTCGCTTAACTCGTAGGTTTCTTCGATAGTAAGGTGTCTGAGGCTTTCAAGCGTTTGCTTTTTATCCCATGGGCAATTGGCCCTGAGATCGTCCATAATAATAAGTAAACGTTGAAATGCGATGGTGGAAGTGGGGGCAGTTTCGGGAGCTTTTAGAGGCATAAGATGTACGTAAGTAATATAATACTGCAAATGTAGGATAACATCTTTAATGCAAACTTATCACACTATTAATTTAAAGCTAATATTATTTAACTTTATTAGCAAACTTTAAAATCCTAACTATGATGAAGAATTTTTACCTGACTATGTGTTTTTTATTTTTGCTTACTAATTTTTGCGGTGCACAGCAATTGATGAAAACAACCGAGCAAAGCAGCTCATTAGAACAACCACAGCCTTTTTTGTATACCATTAATACCTTAAATCCTTCGGGCAGAAACTGGAGTGTAAACTATTCTGGCGGCTATGGTGAACACACGGTTACCCCAATTGGGTTTGATGGCGTAGATCAAAACATTTCTGTTAAAGGGTATTTGGGTCAGAAGTTTACCTTCCTGGCAACTTTAGGTACTGGTTTTAGTAACAATGGTGGTGTGCATACCTTGCAACAGGCCGAGTTGTTACGTGATTTTATTGGTGGAAATCAACCCATGGGATTTAGAATTGGTGCCGGTTTAGGTTTCAGGCATGAGTTTAATAATGATAATGTAGCATTTAGCCGCATAACAGCTGCTTATGATGTTACTTCCTGGAAAGTTGGGGCAAACGTTCGGTTGGAAAAAGCTTTTGATGCCAGGCGGGATGGACTTGACATTATTACAAGTATCGGACTACATCGCCACATCAGCGGTCAGTTTTTTGCCGGAGTTGAAGCAGTAGGGCAGGACCTGGAAGGTTTTTGGGAAAGCAATGAGGCAGAAGGCGGCGCCCGGTTATTGGTGGGGCCATCTGTAAATTACGCGCCATCAGGTTCGCGCTTTGCGTTTACGCTTTGTGGTGGTCCAATTATTTACGCTACCAAGAGCAATTTTGCGCAGGGGCAGTTTGCAGCCTATCGTGAATTACCTGCAAATAATGGTTTTACCTTAAAGTTTAATGTTGGTTTCAGGTTTATGTAAACCAACATTAAATGACAAAATTTTTTAAAGAATAGACTTACCTAAGCGTTAGGTTTAACAGCCCTGAGCATTTCCCTTTTTCCGGCGGCGCCCGGGGCTTTTTCTATTTTTAAACCAAGGGCTTTCAGCATTCGTTTAAGGTTGCCGGTTATGGCGTAAGTAACAAATACACCTCCCGGCTTTAAAAAGTTTATCACATGGTTTATAGCTTCTTCTTCCCACATTTCTGGCTGGCGGGAAGCTGCAAAGGCATCAAAATAAATGATGTCATACTTTTCATCAACCTTAAAATTCAGGAGTGTTACACTGGCAATATTAAGCTGGATATAATTAACAAGGTTAACTTTGGTCTGTAACGCTTCAGGATATTTCTCCAGGTAAGTTTGCCATAGTTGTGGCGAGGTATATTCATAGTACCCTGTTTGCGCCATCATTTGAGACGTTAGCGGATAGGCCTCAATGCCGGTATAATTAAGTTGGATCTTTTTAGCAATACACAAATCGGCACTTAATAAAAAGTTTAAACCTGTGCCAAAGCCTACCTCAAGGATGCTCACTTCATTTACACCAGTATCAGCTAAAAAATAGCTTAGGCCAGAATTGACAAATACATGTTGACTCTCCTGTAAGGCTCCATTACGCGAGTGGTAAAGTTCGCCAACCTGGGCATTGTAAATGGTTTTTGAACCATCTGCAGTGGTGACTATGGTTAGTTCGTGGCTCATGGTAGAAAAATTAGTTGTTCATTATTAATCATGGTTTTTAGCGAAGAAAGCCCGGACCATGAAAAAGTGGCTCATGAACCATTATCAATGAACTAAAAACTCAGCTATTTGTTCGCTCAAATCATAAACTGGTACGGTATATATTTGGGCTGCCACAATACTGGTTGCTGCTGCAGAACGATATCCGGCAGCACAGTGGATAACAATAGGTTTATCAGTTGGGATCTCAGCAACGCGTTCACGTAGTTCAGGCAGGGGAATGTTAATGGCTGTTTTAAATGCCTTGCTTTCACTTACCTCACTCTGGTTGCGAACATCCACAATGGTGTAGTTTTCAGGATTAGCTTTAAAATCTTCCAAATGCAGATCGTCCAATTTTTCGGCTGTGTTTTGAGGGTATTGAAGTGTTGCAATAATATTGCTTTCATACCCTATTTTTGCCGCCTTTTTAATTAATATGTCGGCGGTAGCTTCATCTTCTGCTATCAGGTAAAATTTTTCAGTTGGCTTAAGGATTGATCCTAACCAGGTTTCAAATTTTTCCCCATCCTGTAGGTTGATAGCACCTTTTAGGTGAGCTACTCTGAATGCTTTTTTGGGGCGACTGTCAATTATAGTGACGCCTTCAGTTAGTTGAATATCGGCATCGATTTTTGCGATACTATCCACGCTTTGCTGAAACGCTGGCGCACCGTTTTTATTAAGCTCCACATCGTACTCAAAATACTTAGGCACAAATGGTTGATCAGTAGTGAGGGTTTTAACAAAAGTAACCTCATCCATCAATTGCAGGGCATAGTTTTTAAGCAGCTCGCGACCGATAGTGCTTTGCAGATCAGGACTCATATTTTTGCCGCACAGTGAACCAGGGCCATGCGCAGGGTAAACCACAACTTGTTTTGGCAGTATCATCAATTTTTGGCGGGTGCTTTGGTACATTTGCCCGGCCAGTTCTTCTTTTTTTGCGGTAATGTTGCCAACGTTTTCGCGCAAGTCGGGACGGCCAACGTCACCAACAAACAGGGTATCACCTGTGAAAATGGCGGTTTCTTTACCTTTTTCGTCTTCCAGCAAAATACAGATGGAATCTGGCGAATGCCCGGGTGTATTAATGGCTTTTAGCTTAATATCATTTAGCTGGATAACATCACCATCATCAAAGGTTTCGTGCGGATATGTTGCAGCGGTTAGCTTACTGCAATAGATAACAGCATTGGTAGCTTTATGTATTTCGAGGTGCGAGCTGACAAAATCCGCATGGGGATGAGTTTCAATAACGCCCACAAGATCGGCATCATGCTGGGCCGCGAAATCATAATAAGGCTGCGGGTTACGCGCCGGATCAATAACGATCATTTTACCTGAACGGATCACGGCGTAAGATGCATGCGCCAACCCTTTATCGTAGAATTGCTGGATAATCATATCAGCTGCAAAGATAGGAGTTTGAGTGAGATGTTGTAATGCGGAAATGTTTGAAGGTTGTAAAGTTTGGGCAAAGCGGGTGTTCTGATTTCAGCTATATATGTTCAGAATCCGGATTATGCTGTTTTAGAAATATTATTGTTGTAAGTGATTGTATTTCAAAAAGTTATATCTTTTTTTAATTGAACCTCTTTTTGCATTTCTGATATGAAGCTGTTCAATACATTAAGTTCATCCGTAACTGCGTACACCCGTCTTAGTACAAGATACTCTTTAAGATGGGATTTTGAAGCCGGTGTGATCAGTAAAATATAATACTATATGAATTAGGATAATGCAGGCTTAATTCCTTAATTCCGAGAATTCGGCTACGTTCGGAGATTTATTGCCTTCAATAGCAAAGACGTGCCGATGGGATCAATACCCTAATAGTACAAAGTACAGAACTTTAATTTCTTAAAAATTAAGGTTAATGAAAACTAATAAAACCTACAACCGGCAGGGGTGGCCGTTTAACGATTGAACCAGTTTATTACAAAATCCAGCTTTGATCTTTTTAAAATGTCAACCCAGAAGCGATGTATATGCATTGATTTCATGCTTGTTAGTGCTTTATTTTATATAATAACTTTTTAAATGTAAAAATATTGTGATGAAACGTTGGTTGCGGGAAGCGGGTTACGGGTGGCCTGTTAAGATTTATAGTTTTAGAGCCGTGGGTTTTGAGAAAATAAGTTTGAAATATTGGGCGGTTAATCAGCCTCAGGCAACATACTCTACCTCCTGATCCAGATTCCCGCAAACCGAACCAAAAAAGCCCTGCAACTATTCATACATTTGCTTATTTTTGCGCGTTATGAGTATTTCTAAAACATATTTGCCTAAAGAAACCGAGGATAAATGGTACAGTTACTGGTTAAAGCACGATTTTTTTAAGTCGGTGCCCGATGAGCGCGAGCCCTATACAATAGTCATTCCGCCGCCAAATGTTACCGGGGTCTTGCATATGGGCCATATGTTGAACAATACCATACAGGATGTATTGGTGCGCCGTGCCCGTATGAAGGGGAAAAACGCCTGCTGGGTACCCGGAACCGACCACGCCAGTATTGCTACTGAAGCAAAGGTTGTTGCCATGCTTAAAGAACGCGGCATTAGCAAAAAAGACCTTACGCGCCCCGAATTTTTGGCTTATGCCTGGGAGTGGAAGGAAAAATACGGCGGTATCATCCTTGAACAACTTAAAAAATTAGGTGCATCCTGCGATTGGGACCGTACCAAATTTACCATGGACGAGGACTTATCCGAAGCCGTGATAGATACTTTTATCCACTTACATAAAAAGGGGCTAATTTACCGCGGTGTACGCATGGTGAATTGGGATCCGCAGGGAAAAACCGCGGTGAGCGATGAGGAGGTAATCAGGAAAGAGGTTAATCAGAAGCTTTATTATATAAAGTACTCGGTTGCGGGTGAGCCGGTATCAAGTATAGAGTATCAAGTATCAAGTACAGAAACCAAGAATTCCGGTCTTGATACTAACGACTTGATACTTGATACTAATTCCAACTATTTAACCATTGCCACTACCCGCCCGGAAACCATTATGGCTGACGCGGCTATCTGTATCAACCCTAATGATGAGCGGTATTTGCATTTGCATGGCAAAAGTGTATTTATCCCGTTGATTAACCGCGAAATTCCGGTTATTTTGGATGAGTATGTTACCATGGATTTTGGTACAGGCTGTTTAAAGGTTACACCTGCGCATGATTTGAATGATTATGAACTTGGGCAAAAACACAACCTGCCGGTTATTGATATTTTAAATGATGATGGTACGCTGAACGAGAAAGCACAAATATTGGTGGGCGAGGATCGTTTTGCGGCGCGTAAAAAAATTGCTGTACTGTTGGATGAAGCCGGTGCTTTAACAAAGGTAGAGGATTACAAATCGCAAATTGGTTTTTCTGAACGTACCGATGCGGTGATTGAGCCAAAACTATCCATGCAATGGTTTTGCAAAATGAGCGAAATGGCTAAGCCTGCCCTTGATTATGTATTAAATGGCGAGGTAAAGCTGATTCCTGAAAAGTTTATAAACACCTACCGCCATTGGATGGAGAACGTTAGGGACTGGAATATTAGCCGGCAGTTATGGTGGGGACAACAAATACCTGCATGGTATTTGCCAAACGGCGAATTTGTTATTGCTAAAAATATTGAAGAAGCTTTAGAAGAGGCAAAGCTTAAAACTAAAAACCCACAGCTTACTATTCAGGACCTAGCTCAAGACCCCGATGTTGTTGATACCTGGTTCTCTTCATGGTTATGGCCAATATCTGTATTTAACGGATTTAAAGATCCTGAAAATGCCGATATCAACTATTATTATCCAACTAATGATCTGGTAACAGCTCCCGAGATCTTGTTTTTTTGGGTAGCCAGGATGATTATGGCCGGGCACGAGTTTAGGGGACAGGCTCCGTTTAAAAACGTTTACCTAACCGGTATTGTGCGTGATAAGCTGGGCCGCAAGATGTCAAAATCATTAGGCAACTCGCCAGATCCGCTTGATCTTATTGAACAATACGGTGCCGACGGTGTAAGGGTAGGTATGCTGCTTTGCTCGCCTGCAGGTAACGATTTGATGTTTGATGTAAGCTATTGCGAGCAGGGCCGTAATTTTGCCAATAAAATTTGGAACGCCTTTAAACTGATAAAAGGTTGGGAGGTTGATGCAAGCCTGGCAAATCCAAACGAGATAGCTATTGAATGGTTTGGCAGCAGATTTAACCAGGCCCTTGGCGAGATAGAAGATAACTTTGCACAGTACCGCTTATCAGAGGCGTTGATGGCTACCTACAAGCTGGTTTGGGATGATTTCTGTGCCTGGTATCTTGAAATGATAAAGCCTGTTTACCTGCAGCCTATTGATAAAGTTACGTATACTATTACCGTTCAGTATTTTGAAAATATTTTAAAGGTGCTGCACCCTTTTATGCCTTTCCTTACAGAAGAGCTTTGGCATGATGAATTACTTGGAGAACGTGCCGAAAAAGATTGTTGTATTGTTGCCCAATTGCCAAACATTGGGGAAATAAATACTCAGCTAATTAGCGAAGTAGAGATCGTTCAAATTGTTCTTACACAAATCAGGAATATTCGTAACACAAAACAAATTTCACCTAAGGAGGCGCTTGAGCTATCCTATAAATCAAATTCAGGCGTAAATTATCAGCAATACCAGGCTATTATATCCAAGTTGGGTAATATAAGCCAGTTTAGCGAGGTTGATGATAAGGTTATAGGGGCAGTTAATTTTATTGCGTCAACTGATGAGTTTTTTATTCCCTTAAGCCAAAACCTTGACCCTGTTGCTGAGTGTGCCAGGCTTGGAAAAGAGAAAGAATACCTTTTAGGGTTTCTGAAATCGGTAAATGCAAAGCTTGGTAATGAGCGCTTTATGAGCAACGCTAAGCCCGAGGTTATTGAAATTGAGCAACGGAAAAGAGCTGATGCCGAAGCAAAATTGAATATCATTGAACAAAACTTAATTGATTTGGCTTGCTAATTGCATGAACAAGAGGCTGTAAACCGCATAATGTAAAGGGCTATAATATAATATATATCATAGCCCTTTATAAAAAACGTGCGGTAACATGCCTATTGACCATGAGTAAAGAAGTAAGTTTTTTTAACTTTTCCATTTATAAAATTTTAACAAAGGAACAGCCTTTCCTTGATCAGGCCCGTATCCGGCTGCTTTATTACGGTTTTCCGCTGGTGTTTATAGCCCTGGGCACCGTATTTCTGAGCGTGTATTTCCAGGGGCAAATGATGCTGGCCTATACTGCGGGGGCATTAATGGTATGTGTTGCCATCCTGTTTAAGATGTTGACCTACAGGCCCAACTGGCGTTTAATTTCGCACTTACTACTCAGTGCAGGTACAATAGCCAATGTCACCATTGTTTATTTAACAGTTCAAACAGTTAATATAGTTACGGTACAGGTAATTATACTGGTAATTGTGTTTAGCTACTACATGCTGGGGCAAACGGATGGGCTTGTTTATTCGTTGTTGAACACGGTGCCGGTGCTTGCTTTTATGATTGTTGAATTTACCAAGGGTTATGTAATTGGAATAAAGCCCGATAAGATAGATCAATCAACCATTATTATTACGTTGTTTGCCAATTTTATACTGCTCATATTTATTCACAGCCACTTTTATACAGCCTTTTTAAAGAATATAAAACAGCTTAAAGATAGCAGCAAAGAACAGGAAGCGCTTAATGCAAGGCTTGAAAAAGCAATTGAAAAGGCCGAGAAATCAACTCATGCCAAATCTGAATTTCTTTCAACCATGTCGCATGAAATTCGTACGCCACTTAATGCGGTGATAGGAATGAGTAACCTGCTGATGATGGGAGACCCGCGAAACGACCAGGTGGAGAACCTGGAGGTTCTAAAATTTTCTGCAAATAACCTGCTTGCAATTGTTAATGATGTGCTTGATTTTAATAAGATAGAATCGGGTAAGGTTGTTTTCGAGAATGTGCGATTTAACCTTGTAGAGCTGATTAATAATATTTGTGGCGCGCAAATGATAAAGGCCGAAGAAAAGGGGTTGAAGTTTAATGTTGAAGTTGATTGTACATTAAAAAATAAGGTGATTTTTGGCGACCCTACGCGCATTACACAAATTATTTATAACCTGGTTAGTAACGCCATAAAATTTACGCCAAAGGGAGATGTATTGGTTAGTGCTACCTGTTTTGAGGATAGGCATAATACAGTTACCGTTAAGTTTTTGGTAAAAGATACGGGTATCGGCATTGCAGAACATGAGCTTGCCAGAATATTTGAACCATTTACGCAAGAGTCATTAACCACTACCCGCCAATATGGTGGCACGGGATTAGGTTTGGCTATTATAAAACGGTTACTTGATTTGCAGGGCCTGCAGATGGATGTTAAAAGTAAGGTTGGTGAAGGATCGGAGTTCTCGTTTACAATGGAGTTCCCGGTATCAACAGAAATGGTTGTGGAAAAAGTAATTGCCCCATTACCAAAGGCTGAGTACCAGGGAGATGATTTATCAGGGGTAAGAGTTCTTATTGCCGAAGATAACATTGTAAATGTTATGCTGATGAAGAAGCTATTATCAAAATGGAATATTATACCCACCATTGCCGAAAATGGCATACAAGCGGTTGAACTGATGCAATATGGCAATTTCGATATTATTCTGATGGATTTGCAAATGCCGGTTATGAATGGTTTTGATGCCACCATAGAGATCAGGAAAATGGCCGATCCTAAAAAATCAAAGATCCCTATTATAGCGCTTACGGCTTCGGCTTTGTTTGATATTAAGGAAAAAGTCCAGGAGGCTGGCATGAATGATTATGTATCAAAGCCATTTAAGCCCAATGAATTGCTTGAAAAAATTCAAACCCTGGCAGTAGCCGTTTAAATGGGTTTGTTGTATGCCGGTAAATCTTCAATAAACTTATATTCTCTTTTCTCCAGATCAATGGTGCAATAGTAGTGTTGCAATCCGTTGCTGACTGCCAGCAGCGATACTTTATGCACCATGTTATAGCGGGCTACCTGGTCAAAGGTTTTTTGATCAATAGTAACTGATGGCGCCTTACACTCTACAATTAATATTCGCTTTCCATCGCTGTTAAACACCACAATATCTGTACGTTTTTGCAGGCCGTTGAGTTTAAGACCACCTTCGAGCCTGATTAGGGACCGGGGGTAGTTTTTTTGCCTGATAAGGTATTGCACAAAATGCTGCCTTACCCATTCTTCGGGCGTAAGAATGATGGTCTTTTTACGGATCTCATCAAACAATGATAATTGCCCGTTCTCGTCGCTTATTTTAAAAGGGTAGGGCGGTAAATTAAGCGGCTGTAACATGAATTAAAAAGTCAAAATTAAAAAGTCAAAAATAGCAAGTAAAGCGGGTAACACAGGAGTGTTATAAATATTACTTTCCACAATTTGATAATAAGAACATTTTACCGCTTCGTTTTTTTAATTTTGAATATCCGGGATAAAAGTCAATTTTGACTTTTGATTTTGACTTAAAAAGATGACTGCTGCAGAAATATTAAAGGATATCAAAAACCGCAAATACAAACCTTTGTATCTGCTGCATGGCGAAGAACCCTATTTTATTGACCTGGTAAGCAATCATATTGAGCATCACCTGCTTCCTGACGCCGAGAAGGGCTTTAATCAAACTGTAGTATACGGTAAGGATACCGATATGATGTCGGTACTTAACGCTGCCAAGCGTTACCCCATGATGGCCGATTACCAGGTTGTGCTGGTAAAGGAAGCCCAGGATATGAAATGGGGTAAGGATGATGACAATAAAAAAGGGATCGACCCCTTATTGAGCTATCTTGAAAAACCATTAGCAAGTACTATACTGGTATTTTGCTACAAATATGGAAAGTTTGATAAGCGCAAAAAAACATACAAAGCGATAGAAAAGAATGGACTCATTTTTGAATCGGCTCCTTTATATGATAGCAAGATACCCGCCTGGATTGAAGGATTTATAAGCGATAAAGGTTACAAAATAAACCAGCAGGCCTCGGCTATGTTATCAGAATACCTGGGCAATGATCTCTCGAAAATTTCAAATGAGCTTGATAAGCTGATGCTGAATGTGGCCGCCGGGCAGGAGATAACCCTGAAACTCATACAGGATAATATTGGCATCAGTAAGGAGTACAATGTATTTGAACTGCAAACCGCACTCAGTAAAAAAGACGCCTTTAAGGTTAACCAGATTATTAATTATTTTGAAGCCAACCCCAAAGCCAATCCTATAGTGCTGGTACTGGGTAACCTTAATAATTTTTTTAGTAAGGTGCTGGCTTATCATTACGTAAAGGATAAATCACAGCAAAACGTTGCCCGCGAGTTGGGGGTGAATCCTTATTTTGTGAAAGACTATGAACTTGCCGGTCGTAGCTACAACTATCCAAAAACAATGCAGGTTATCAGTTATCTGCGCGAGTACGACCTTAAAAGCAAAGGTGTTGAATCAAACGCTCCCCACGGCGAATTGATGAAAGAACTGATGTTTAAAATACTACACTAACAGCACGCTAAAGCTACTTCAGTAAGCCGTAAAACAGGTAACATTTTTGTTAGGTGTATCAACCAATATACCGGTATGTATACTTGTCGTGTGCAACAAAAACGCCCTTTGCAGTCTAATTTAAAGGTTTTTTGAGATTTTTGGCCAGTGTATTAACTTGTTTGTAAAGAACTATTTACAATGTAATATAATTTAACCTGTAATTTAATTCCCTATGTTCACTTAGCGAATAGCATCCTGCAGTGCGTTTGCGGCATGATAAATGAAAACATAAATTATTAAATTATGATACTTCTATTCTGCGGATTATCAGGGGCAGGAAAAACCACATTAGCACAAAATGTTGCCAATGAACTAACCGGACTTGCCATAAGAACGGAAATAATTGATGGTGATGAATATCGCAATGAAATTTGCCGCGACCTGGGTTTTAGCAAAGCCGACCGATGTGAAAATATACGTCGGTTAGGTTTTATTGCCAGCCGGTTTTCGGCACACGGCATAGTTACTATTGTAAGCGCTATAAACCCTTACGATGAGATGCGCCGCGAACTGGCCGAAAAATATGGACATGTAAACATTGTTTATATTGATTGCCCCATTAATAAACTTATCAACCGGGATACGAAGGGGCTGTACAAAAAAGCCTTTTTACCAGATGGGCATCCTGATAAATTAACTAATCTTACGGGCGTTAACGCGCAGTTTGATGTGCCCTATAAACCAGATTTATATATAAATACTAACGAAAGTACCATACAGCAAAGCACTTCATCACTGCTGTATTTTATCTTGAATAATCTTCATCCTGTTGAAAAGGCTCAACATAAAGTAACCGATAGAATTTAGGCCAAAGGCCATTATCGTTTATCGTATTGCCTATTATAGTTATGCAAAAAAGAACGCTCATTATTGCAGGCATGCACCGCTCGGGCACCTCGCTTATTACCCATTGGCTTACTAAATGCGGTATGCAATTGGGCGAACGACTGGCCTTGCCGAATCACGGAAATGTTGAAGGTGACTTTGAAGATTTAGAGTTTTTAAAAATGCACGAAGAGATCCTCGCCAACCATCAACTTCCTACATCGGGATTAACAGACCAACATGTAGACACCTTTTCTATCTACGAGCGCGAAAAAGTTAAAAGTATTATTAAAACCAAGCGGCAGTTATATGATCAATGGGGATGGAAAGATCCCCGAACATGTCTTTTCCTGGATGTTTATAAGGAGTTGATTCCCGATGCCTGCTATCTTATAATTCTGCGCAACTATCAGTCTGTAACCAGTTCATTATTGAGGCGGGAGTTTAAATACATCGATAATAAATACATGGCCCGTAAATACCTGTCGCGGTTGGTATGGACCTGGTTTAGGCGGAGCCGGCGACAGGAGGCTTTTTATCATAACTACAGTCAGGAATTTTTAAGAATTTGGATAGCCTATAACCAGGATATATTAAAATGTATCAAAAAGTTAAGCCGGGATGCTTTTGTAGTAGTCAATTATTCGATGTTAAATAAAGAAGATGCCAGAGTTTTTGCACACCTTCAAAATAACTGGAATTTTTCGTTGAAATATTTCAGGTTTCAGGATGTTTTTAAAGAAAGTCTCATGGGCAAGGATATTGACATTGATGGCTACATTACCGATAAATCATTAATTGCGACTGCAAAACAACTGCAGAATGAGCTTAATGGTTATATGATGATGGGGTAAATGCTTTAGCACTGAATTGTCCTATAAAAAATTATACCCAGGCCCGTAAATTAAGGTTTTACGGGCTTGCTATTTTATAGCACAAAGTCTACTTGCTATCTATCCATTCTATTGCCAGGTCCGCATCTTTAAAAAACTGGAAAACAACTTTACCTGTCAGGGTATCTACGCTTTTTTTGGCAGATAGCTGGCTGAAAACGCTTGGCGAGTAGATCCAGGCAAAATATTGCAATCCTGCTTTTTCCATAGCTGGGAACCATTCTGTATTGCTCCAGTCTGCCGCTTCTGACCAATTGCCAAGTACATGAATATTGTTATTGAGCACCTTATGAGCATTGTTTTCTTCCAGCATATCCAGTATGCGCAGGCATCCCTTTTGTATTGATTCCAGGTTTTGGAAACCTGTCCAATCGGCATCTATACGGCTATGTTCCTGGTTATAAGTTAAGGTGATTGTGTCATCCTGGTAGTATCTATAGCCGTCTTTTACAGGTTCGATCCTTGTCGCATGGTCAAGCATCAGCCTAAAAAAGAAAGTTGAACCCTCACCAGGCACGCTTTCAATCCAGAAACTGCCGTTGTGCCTTTTCAGGATCTCGGCCGATATAAAAAGCCCCAGGCCCAAACCTTCAAAGCGCATGGCAGTATTATCAACCCGGTAATAACGATCAAACAGGCGCATCAGGTCTTTTTCTTCGATGCCGATACCAAAATCCTGAACAGATACTATAAGGCTGTTATCAGGGTGCAGGGTACAATTCACAATTACCCTATCCGCCTCTGGCGAGTATTTTATAGCGTTGCTAAGAAAGTTATTTACTACCTGTTCCAGCCGGAAACGATCGCCAGTGTAGATGGCATCGTCAGCATTTTCGAGAATAATCTGGTGCGATGCTGTTGCCTGTTGCACACTTTCTATACTATCTTTAAGCATCTCCACAAAACGGAAGGCTTCCATATTATAATCTATTTTACCGGCGTTGATACGGGTAACATCCAATAGATTGCTGATCAGTTTCTCTAACCTAAGTATGTGCGCTGCTGATTTTTGTACAAATCCGTTTAGCTTTTGTACTTCATTTGTACGCAGCATCAGCTGATTAAAGGCCTTAATACTGGTGAGTGGTGTTTTCAACTCATGACTGGCTATTGACAGGAATTCATCCTTCTTTTGTTCGTTATCTTTTTGTGCCTCAATATTGGTATTTGTACCCAGCCATAATCGTATCTGTCCGTTCTCTACCAGTGGCACAGCCCTGGCCAAATGCCATACATACTGCCCGTCATGAAATTTGAGGCGAAACTCAACCGTAAATTCATTGGCGTTTTGCAAAGCGGCTTTCCATTTTAGCGCACTCCTGTGCCTGTCATCAGGATGTATAAATTCCTGCAGGCTACGTCCCAATACATGATCCATGCTTTGGCCAAAATCATCGCAAACCACCTCATTTACATAATCAAGAACGCCATCGGGGCGTGCTGTCCAAACCTGTTGCGGCATTGCATTCAGTAAAAATCTAAAGCGCTGCTCGTTTTCTTTTTCTTTTTGCCGGGTAAGTACGGTTTCGGTTATCTCAAAAGCAAAAACCAAAATTCCATCCACAATGCCATCGCCGTCATATCTTGCCTGGTAAATAAATGTAAAGTAGCGGTCTTCAATAGGGCCGTTGGCAGTGCGCGCCAACGGTACTAAAAATTCTTTACCTTCAAAAGTATTACCGGTGTAATAAACACTTTTTAATATATCTATAATAGGGGTGCCTGCCAGCTCTGGCAATGCTTCTAAAATGGGTTTATTCAACAGATCCCTGCCAGGAAAGAGTTGCTGGTATGGTGGGTTCACCAATTCAAATATCATCTCGGGCCCATCAAGCAAACAAATACCTGTAGGTAATTGCATAAAAAATCTTTTCAGCCTGTCGCGTTCGCCGGCTGCATCGGCCTGGGCATTAAAAAGTTCAATGCTCCGTACTTTAACCCTTTCCTCCAATTCATCATTTAGCTTAAGCATATTTTGCTGGGCTAAAAACAACTCCTCGTTGGTGGCGCTCAGTTCTTCATTAGAAGCCCTTATTTCCTCATTGGTGGCCTGTATCTCTTCATTGGCATTTGCCAATTCATAATTTAAAGCCAATAGCTCCTGCTTGTTTTGTTCAAGATTTTTTTTGGCTAAAACAAGTTCGGTTACTTCATATTTGAAACTTAAAACAGATACGATCTCCCCTTTCTCGTTTTTTATGGCCTGGTAAACAAAGTTAAAATAATGGTCTTTTAAAGGTTTGCCAATTTCGCTGGCCAGGGGTATGCAAATTTCATTGCCGGCAAAGGTTTCTCCGGTTTTGTAAACACGCTGCAGCTCATCCCAGATGGGTTGGCCGGCTACTTCGGGCAAGGCGTATAGTAAGGGTTTGCCTAATACCTCGCGGTTGGGAAAAAGCTCACTCTTATACCGTGGATTTATGAAATCATAAACCATATCAGGCCCGGTAACTATGGCTATCTGCGCAGGGATCTCCGCAAAAAGTTTTTCCATTTGTTTGCTCAGATTTTGGGCCTTTGCAGCAGCTACTATTTCTTTTTCCAGGCTTTCTTTTAAATTCCGTTCGGCAATCACCTGCTGGGTAACATCCTGGGTATGGTGAATAATGTAACTTATTTCGCCCTCATTATCCAAAATCGGTGTGTGGGAGGTATTCCAGTAGTGTTCTTCAAATTGTAAAGTATTACTTGCATTGGGTATATCAAACCGCATTACCGGCAATTGATGCGGCTGGCGGGTTTCTAGTACTTTATTTAACGAAAAGGAGATACCTCCCTCATGTGATGACGGATCAGGAATTTTAGGGAAAACATCAAAAAGATATTGTTCTTCGAGCGCTAATCTCGTTCTACCTGTTAGCTGTAAATAGGCATTACTGGCCGTAAGTATATAAAATGCCGGTGAAAGTACCAGGTAGGGTTGAGGTAACGTCTCAAAAACCCTTAACATTTCCGGGGGAAAAGCAGAACTATGTTTTAACGCCATTTAAGCTTTAGAAAGATGTATACAAGGATACTAAACGGTTAGCAGTTATTAAAATATCATTAGAGAAGAAAATGTTTTAAAAAAATTATTACGGTTAGCAGGTTGAGTATTTTAACTAATTGCCTCATCTTTACTTTGGTTTTTTAAAATAGTATGGCAGGCACCGCATTCATTCCAAAAATTTACTTGTACAGGCGTATTGTGCATGCCAAATTGTTTATTGATGATCATTATCACCAGCCCATCAACCTGGATGATATTGCTGACGAAGCCTTTTTCTCAAAGTTCCATTTCATTCGCCTGTTTAAATCTACTTACGGTAAAACGCCGCACCAGTATCTGATAGCTGTAAGAATTGAGCAAGCCCGCTTGCTGCTGCAAACAGGTACACCTGTAACACAGGTATGTTATGCTGTTGGGTTTGATAGTGCCACTTCTTTTTCGGCTTTGTTTAAAAAAGTTCTGCGGCAGTCGCCTTATGCATACCAGCAACAGGCGCTTAAAAGATCGGCCGATATGCTGCAATCGCCACTAAAATTCATTCCTAATTGTTTTGCGCAGGAAAATGGCTGGATAAAAAACAGCAATTTTCAATAAGTATGCTCCTGCATTATTGTTCATCTTTGGTTAAACAATAATTACAGATGATCACAAAAATGAACCACGTTAGCATATTTGTTCTTGACCAGGACAGTGCTTTTGAGTTTTACGTTAACAAGCTTGGTTTTAAAGTACATACCGATGCATCCATGGGGCCGGGAATGCGCTGGCTCACGGTATGCCCACCGGAGCAACCCGAACTGGAAATATCCCTTATGGCTATTGCCGAAGGCATGATGTTTAAAGAGGAGGCGGCCCAACAAATGCGTGCATTGGTAAGCCAGGGTACTTTTGGCTTTGGTGTATTTGAGTGTAACGACCTGATGGCAACTTATGAAGAGTTGAAAGCCAAAGGCGTTGAATTTAAAAAAGAACCAACAAAAGAGTTTTATGGTTTTGAAGCCTTATTTAAGGACGACTCTGGCAATTGGTTCTCTTTGGGCGAAAAACAAAAAGGATAAAAACAGCCCCGAACCATGTTTACTGAAGTAAACATGGGGAAACAACAAAATTACTGACGTAAAGAATTGTACTTTTAATGCTTTGCCTGCATTATAACTAATACACGTTAGTTGAGCTGTGGCGTTATATCGTTAAAAATCAATGATGTAACTGCTTTAAGCGCAATCGCTTTGGGAAAACCATTTGATTTTTAACTATTGGATATGAAACCCTTTAGCAAAAATAAAATGGTAATGCCCTAAAAGAGGTATTATTTTACAGTTTCTTCTTTGGTAACAACTGGCTTAGGGGCAGCAGTTTTAGTGTTACTTTTTGCTACAGTTTTTTTAGCTTCTGCTGGTTTGGCAACAGGCAAAACAGGAGCTTTGGCTTCATCCGAAATCACTTTGGTTTTTTTATCGGCTTCGGCAGGAGCTTCTTTTTTGTCGCTTATTTTGGCAGCAAGTGTTTTAGCTAAGTTCCTGGCAGCTTTTTCAATAGCCTTAGTTACATTTTTCAGGTCTGGTCCAATTTCGCTTACAATAGCTTTTAACTGATCGGTAAATTTATCGTTCAATTGTTTTTTAAGAGCTTTGCGGGCCTCCTTCGCGGAGGATTTTGTTTTTTTATTTTTCATGGAAAAGGGTTGAGAAAATTCAGGTTGATTTTGAACTTATTTTCGGCATAAAGGTAGGTTAATATAAAGCTACTTTAATATTATGTTTATGTTAACAAAGTTACTATATGTTAACTGATTGTTAATCATATAGCATAACCAAATTTTTGTGAATCTGTTTTAAATTTGCGTTTTTTTGAAAGCGCTGTGGTTATTCATAACTTAGCGCCCTTAAATACTTCCTGAAAATTATGATTCAAGATTTAAACTCTTTAAACCAGGTTGCCGAATTTCACAGCACTTTTAAACATCCTATTATAGCTGCGCCACAGATTCCGTCAAAGGAGCGGTGCCAGTTACGTATAGAACTTTTGGCCGAAGAGCTTAAGGAATTACAGGAAGCGGTTAATGATAATAACCTAGTTGAAATAGCCGATGCGCTATGCGATCTGCAATATGTTTTATCAGGTGCGGTGCTGGAGTTTGGTCTTGGCGAAAAGTTTAAGGAATTGTTTGATGAGGTTCATCGCTCCAACATGAGCAAGGCCTGCAAAACTATTGAAGAAGCTAACCAAACTATTGAGCATTACCGTAATACAGCGGGTACCGAATCGCACTATAAAGAGATTGACGGATTATACCTGGTATATCGTACCGCGGATAGCAAAACACTTAAATCAATTAATTACTCGCCTGCCAATTTGGGCAGTATTGTAGGGTAAATAGCTAAAAGCTGAAGGCGGAAAGCTTAAAGCTAATTAAGAAACTACCTTTTTTAAATTTATAAATTAACAAACAACAACTTGCCAGAATCAGCCCCAAATCAACCCGAAATTAAAGAATTTATGCACCCGCGTAACCGCCATCGCGAGGGCTATGATTTTAAGGCGCTGATGAGGGCCATTCCCAAGCTACGGCCTTTTGTAACGGTAAATAAATATGATAGTCAAACTATCAACTTTGCTAATCCAGAGGCGGTTAAGTTGCTTAATAAGGCTTTATTAAAGCATCATTATGGTATCGGCTTTTGGGATATTCCCGAAAGCTATCTATGCCCACCTATCCCAGGCCGGGCCGATTATATTCATTATGTGGCCGATCTTTTAGCTACAGCCAATGGTGGTGTTATTCGTAAGGGCAAAAAGGTTAGGGTGTTGGATATTGGGGTAGGGGCAAATTGTGTATACCCTATCATTGGTCACCAGGAATATGGCTGGAGCTTTGTTGGAATAGATATAGATGAAGAAGCTTTACAGGCAGCACAGGAAATTATCACTAAAAACGATGAGCTGAAGAATGCTATTGAACTAAGGCTGCAAAAACACAAGGCGGATATTTTTGTATTTGCCATAAAACCCGGCGAGAAGTTTGATCTTACCATTTGCAACCCTCCATTTCATGCCTCCATTAAAGAGGCTGCCGAGGGCTCACGCCGCAAATGGAATAACCTGGGCTTAAAAACAGATAACGAACCCGTGCTAAACTTTGGCGGCCAAAATACCGAATTATGGTATCCCGGTGGCGAAGCAGCATTTTTAAAACAAATGGCTACGCAAAGTACCCGTTTTGCTAAGCAATGCTTATGGTTCACTACACTGGTATCAAAAAAAGAAAATTTGCGCATTTTGTATAATGCTTTGCAAAAGGCTGGTGCAACCGAGGTGCAAACCATCAACATGTCGCAAGGGCAAAAAGCAAGCAGGATCATGGCCTGGACCTTTCTTTCGCCAGAAGACCAGCAGGAATGGGCTAAAAAGCAATAATTACGAGCTGGTAGTTTTTAATCAATTGATAATTATTTTTTACCATAAGCGGCTTTTTATTAAAGCTGTTTCAATATATTTATATTGAAATAACAATCGATTGCGTATTAACTAAACCTCAGTTTTATAGGATCTCACCACTATGAAAAAAAGCTCAACCATTGTTTTAAGCTGCTTGTTTATCTTGGGGCTCACATCATTCAATCCCGATAAGGGCTGGATCAGCCTCATGGATAAAAAAATGAGTAAGTGGACAATTTACCAAAGTTACCGGCTTAAGTTTCCTTATAAAGGCGAGGCGCCTAAGGATGCGAATGGTAAAACCCTGCCGCCCATTGGTTACGATAAAAATGAGGCAAATGTATTCTCGGTACAAATGCAAAACAATGAGCCGGTATTACACATCAGCGGCGAAATTTATGGTTGTATTTATACCAAACAGGAATTTCAAAACTATCACCTTAAGCTGAAAACCAAATTCGGTACCAAGAAATGGGATCCCCGCCTAAATGAACCTATGGATTCTGGCCTGCTATACCACTCGCAGGGCGAATGCGGCGCCGATTATTTTCATTCGTGGATGTTATCAGAGGAGTTTCAGGTGATGGAGGGCGGCATAGGCGATTATTGGAACGTGGGTACTGCCCATGCAACGGTTCGTGCAAATAAACCAGCAGGTGTACCCAATTATGTGTTTAATAAAGATGCCGATAGAGTATTTATGGGTGTAGGGGCACCCAACCAGGGTTTTTGTCAACGGCACGAAAACTTTGAAAACCCAAAAGGCGAATGGAACACTATGGAATTGATTTGCTACGGAGATAAGAGTGTTTATATCGTAAATGGTCATGTGGTTAATGCCTTGTCAAACCTAAGTTACCAGGATGGTAAAGAAAGTAAACCCCTAACCAAAGGCAAACTCCAATTGCAAAGCGAAGCCGGCGAAGTATATTTTAAAGATATCCAGATTAAAAGCATTGATAAAATGCCAGAGGAGTATGCTGCTTTTTTTTAAATGCAGTTTTCTAAGGATGGTCTAAGGAAATTGTAACTCTGCATAGTTGAGTCTCCAATTATTCAGAGCGGATATACCAGGCTGGATCTGCATCGCGAAGACGCAAATATGCGTCTCTACAAGCCCCCAAATCATCAGCTTAAAATCTCCGCGATATCGTCGAAGCCTTTTTCGCGGGCCAAATCGGCAGGGAGTTTACCTCCCTCCATACGGGTGTTAATTTCAGCGCCTTTTTCCAATAGCAGTATCAACAGTTCTAAATTTCCGTTTTGTGCGGCAGCGTGCAGTGGGGTAGCACCAGCTTGTTGCTTTATATTAATAAGCGATCCGTTTTCAATAAGCATACTGGCAATCTGAGTATAATTGCCCGCGCAAGCCGAATGAAGCGGGTAAACATGAAAACCATTGTTTGATGGGAGGTTTACATCGGCACCTTTCAGCACCAGGTAACGGGCAACATCATAATTCCCAAAATAGCAGGCCAGGCCAAGCGGGGTGAAGCCATCCTGGGCATAATCATTAATCGAACTGGGGTTGGCGTAAATAAGATTAGCCATCACATCAAGCTTGCCTGCGGCTGCGGCCTCAAATATATTTATCTCGCCAACATGCTTCAGCAACAGTTCGGTAACTGCAGGTTTTTTGTAATAGCATGACAACATCAATGGCGAAACCTGGTGGCTGGTAAGGGTTGTTGCCAGCTTGGGGTTTTGTGAAAGCAAGGCATCCAATTGGGGTAAATTGGCAGCGGTGATATATTCTTCCAGGGTTTCTATACTCATTATTTACAGTTAAATAAGGGCGTTGAAATTTTTTTATAGGTTAGGACAGCCCTGATATTCAATTATACTAAAAAAATAAAAATACGCCTAACTATTTACATAATCTGCTAACTTTATATTTCAACAGTTAGCAAAATTTTTGATGATTGGTGAGGATAGGAAAAAATTTTATGTTGTTTTTGTAAAGTTTACATAGGTGAAATTTTATGTAAGTTTGCAGTTAAAGGATGTTACATCAGGATGCCGGTAAAAGGAAATCAGTTTAAATCAAATAGTTTTAAGGACGAAAATCAGCCCCGTCAAACCAATGGCAAGGCCGAAAAAGAAAGTGTAATTAAAAAGGCACTTCCTAAGTTACCTCAGTTGGATATGGTGAACGGGCGCACGGTAAAAATAGCGGGTTTGTTTTCGCTTTTACTGTCTGTTTACTTCCTTATCGCCTTCACATCATACCTGTTTACCTGGCAGGAAGATCAAAGTTATATTTCAACCACTAATGGCGGCTGGCATAACCTTGCCACCGGTAAAACCGTGCAGGAAATTGCCGATGCCGGCACACCGCAGGTTGCTCAAAACTGGCTGGGTAAATTTGGAGCGTTGTTAAGCAACCAGTTTATTTATGAGTGGTTTGGGATAGCATCATTCCTGTTTATTTTTATATTTTTTGTGTTGGGATACCGGTTGCTGTTTAAAGTAAGGCTGTTTTCATTATCCAAAACGCTGGCTTACTCTATATTTGGAATTGTTTTTACCTCAACAACTATAGGGTATTTTCATGCCTTTATTATTGATTATCCACACTTTTTAGAAGGCGGCTTTGGCTACTGGAGCAATCGTTTGCTGGATGCGCAGATCGGTCCGGCGGGCACGGCTGGTTTGCTTGTGTTTTTGGCCCTTGCCGTACTGGTGATCGCTTATAATATCGATTTTAAACTTCCATCCAAAAAAGAACGGGTTAACGCCGTGGAGATAGACGAAGTAGTTCCAGAGCCTGTTGATTTGGCTGATGAAGAAATACCCATCCCGATGGAGTGGCCCCGCGGTAACCGGGTTGTGGATACATTAAACCCCGAGGTAAATGTTGTAAAGCCCGAACCTTTAAAGCAACAACCGCTGATACAAACGCCAATATATCACGAGCCGGTTGTTTTAACGCCTACTAACACTGCACGTTCTGAACCGGAAGAAGAGACGGAAATACCGCTTACCATCGATGTAAACCGTCCCCTGCCAGAACTTGCCGTTGAAAAAGCCGACGATGTTAAAGCACAGGAGCTGGTAAATAAATTTGGCATTTATGACCACAGGCTTGACCTGGCAACTTATAAATTTCCACATCTTGATTTGTTAGAGAACCACGGATCGAACAAAATATCGGTAAACGCCGAGGAACTGGAAGCCAATAAGAATAAAATTGTTGAAACGCTGAACCATTATAATATCGAGATAGATAAGATAAAGGCCACCATTGGTCCAACGGTTACGCTATATGAAATTATACCGGCACCCGGTGTGCGCATCTCCAAGATCAAGAACCTGGAGGATGATATCGCGCTGAGTTTGGCCGCGCTGGGTATCCGTATCATTGCCCCAATGCCGGGTAAGGGTACCATAGGTATAGAGGTGCCCAATCAAAACCCCGAAATGGTTTCGATGCGGTCTATCCTTTCTACAGAAAAATTTCAGAACACTACGATGGATCTGCCCATCGCTTTGGGTAAAACCATATCTAACGAGGTATTTATTGCGGATTTGGCCAAAATGCCCCACCTTTTGGTTGCTGGTGCTACCGGGCAGGGTAAATCTGTTGGTATCAATGCCATATTGGTTTCGCTGCTGTTTAAAAAGCACCCGTCCGAACTTAAATTTGTTTTGGTGGATCCTAAAAAGGTGGAGCTTACGCTTTTCCGTAAGATAGAAAGGCACTTTTTGGCCAAACTACCCGATGAGGCTGATGCTATTATTACCGATACCAAGAAGGTGGTAAACACACTCAATTCATTATGTATCGAGATGGATCAGCGGTATGATCTGTTGAAGGATGCGCAGGTGCGTAACCTTAAAGAGTACAATGCCAAGTACGTTAACCGCAAAATAAGTGATCCCGAAAAACATCGTTATCTGCCATTCATTGTACTGGTGATAGATGAGTTTGCCGATTTAATGATGACAGCCGGTAAAGAGGTGGAGGTGCCTATAGCACGTATTGCCCAGCTGGCCCGTGCGGTGGGGATCCATTTGGTTATTGCTACACAAAGACCATCAGTAAATATTATTACGGGTACCATTAAGGCCAACTTCCCGTCCAGGCTTGCTTTCAGGGTATTATCAAAAATAGATTCGCGTACTATATTGGATGCCGGCGGTGCCGATCAGCTGATCGGTCGTGGGGATATGCTGTTCTCTACAGGCAGCGACCTCATCCGTTTGCAATGCGCCTTTGTGGATACGCCCGAAGTTGAAGCGATATCTGATTTTATAGGTAATCAAAAAGGCTACCCTACAGCCCTGCTGCTGCCCGAGTATGTTGGCGAAGGCGAAACCAGCAGTGCCAAAGAATACGATCCTGATGATCGCGACCCTATGTTTGAGGATGCCGCCCGTTTGATAGTACTGCATCAGCAGGGGTCAACATCCCTAATTCAACGTAAAATGAAGTTAGGCTATAATCGTGCAGGTCGTATTATTGATCAATTAGAAGCCGCAGGTATAGTTGGCGCATTTGAAGGCAGCAAGGCCCGCGATGTTTTATATCCCGATGAATACAGCCTGGAAAGGTACCTGGAAACACTTCAAAAACCGAAGGATTAAACCATTTACAATTTATATGCTCAAAAGCAATAACTATTAACAGTAATAGTTGTTGAAGAATAAAACAACCGATGAAAAAAATAATTTTAAATACCCTTATAGTCTTAAGTACCTGCACTACCGCATTTGCCCAGAAAGATACGCAAGCCAAGGCTATTTTAGCCCAGGTAAGCCAGAAATATAAATCGTACGATGTTATTAAAACCGATTTTTCTTTTACGCTTGATAACCAGCAGGCAGGAGTTAAGGAAACTCAAACAGGCACGCTGATTTCTAAAGCCAAAGCGGGTAAATACAAGGTTACCCTTTATAGCTCGGCATCAGTAAAGGATGTGGATAAAGAGATCATCAGCGATGGCAAAAGCCAGTGGACCTATCTGAAAAAAGATAAAGAGGTACAGGTAGGCGACGCTGCCAAAGGCGGAGAAGGCATTAATAATCCGTCCCAGATTTTTACTATTTATGAGCGCGGCTACAAATACCTGTACACCGGCGAGCAAAAAATAGCCGGCAAAGCTTTCCAGGTGATAGACCTTACTCCTGAAAACGATAAGCAAAGTATCTTTAAAGTTCGTTTGCTTATTGATAAGGTAAAAAAACAAATCTACAGCGCCCTTTTGTTTGATAAAAATGGCAATAAATATAACTACACCGTAAAAAGCTTTACCCCTAATGCACCCATTGCCGATAGCATGTTTGCATGGGACGCCAAAAGCCATCCCGGTATTGAGGTAGTGGATTTAAGATAATTGATACATTTTGCTATCATAACAAGGCGATGAATTTTAAAACTCATCGCCTTTTTCTTTGCCCATCGCCTGTGTTATTGCAGACGATTTGCTTTTACGGAGGAATAGTTGGCTGTGGGGACACAGCCAACGGGGGCGGTGTTCGGAATATATAAAAAGGTAGGGCCATGTGCGATTCCTTCCTCGGGGAAGGAGGAGGTAGGGGTTAAATCAAGCGTTCAAACACTGTTGCAGATGGTATGTCGGCGAAACCCCTCCCTGCCATTGCGCACATTTCAGCCGCACCCCTCCCGTTGGGAGGGAATTTAAAAACCGTTAAGAAATCTATTGTGAGGACACAGCCAACGGAGTAAGAAATTACTCTTCAGTTTTTGGCACTCTCTTATCGGGCATTGGTCCGCGTTTGTAGATAATCAGGCCGTTGAGGAAATTGCGCAAGATCTGGTCGCCGCAGGGTTTAAAATTGGGGTGGTCATCATTACGAAAAATGGCGCCCAATTCGGTCTTGGTAATGCGGAAGTTGGCCAGCTCCAATACTTTTATAATATCATCATCGGTAAACTTCATGGCTACCCTCAGCTTTTTCATGATATCATTATTACTCATACTATTGGTATTTAATTATATGGAAATGTCTATTTTAACTTTTTTGTTTTTGATCTTTTCGCCTTTTATCTGTTGAACGGCCTTCTCAATCCGGTTGCGTTTCACAGCGGCGTAAGATGTGTAATCAAGCACTTCAATCAAGCCTACGTCTTCTTTATCCAAACCTCCTTTTTTTAGCAGCAGGCCTACAATGTCAATCTTATTTACCTTATCCTTTTTACCGGCGGCAATGTATAATGTAGCCCATGGTGATGGTGGCGGGACAATCGGGTCTGCAGGTAGTTCTTCAACTTCCGGCATATCTTTTAAATAGGATGGCTTTTCATCTGGCGCTAATATCAGGTATGATGTTCCTTTGGCGTGCATTCTCGCTGTACGGCCATTGCGGTGCAGGTAAGCTTCCTCGTTATGTGGCAACTGGTAATGTACCACGTGCTCAATTTCGGGTATATCCAGCCCGCGGGAGGCCAGGTCTGTGGTGATCAATAAACGGTGACTGCCATTCCTGAACTTCAGTAAGGCGCGTTCCCTGTCATCCTGCTCCATACCACCATGGAAAATATCATGCGGTAATCCTCTGTCAAATAAAAGATCACTGATGCGTTCTACAGCTTCGCGATGGTTACAGAAAACAAGGGTGGCTTTATCGCCTATTTTGCAGATCAGGGCAAACAGTGCATCCAGCTTATCGGCTGCTTCGGCTATAACGGCTTTTTGTTTGATATCCGGCGCATTAGCGGCATTGGTAAGATAATCTAATTCAACTGGCCTAACCATGCCCGTAAATGAAGGAATTTCCTGCATTTTGGTGGCCGAGGTAAGCATCCGCTTTTTGATGTTGGGCATTTGCTTAATGATAAAAGCCATATCCTCCTGGAAACCAAACTCCAAAGCTTTATCAAACTCATCCAATATCAGTGTGTGGATAGTATCTGTGCTGAAACTGTGGCGGCGCAAGTGATGCGCTATTCTTCCCGGTGTACCAATCAAAACAGCAGGTGGCTGCGAGAGGTTATTACGCTCAATTTTCACCGGGTGACCGCCATAACAGCAATTTACCTTAAAGCCGCTGCCAATGGTTCTAAAAACCTGCTCAATCTGTAAAGCCAACTCGCGCGATGGCACCATGATCAGGGCCTGCACAGTTGGTATACTTGTATCTAATAAACTTAACAACGGCAATAAAAAACCAAGTGTTTTACCCGAACCGGTTGGCGATAGCAGTATCACATCGCTTTTTTTGGCTGCGGTAATGGCAGCCTGCTGCATTTCGTTAAGGGCATTTATTTTAAGATTCTCGAGCGCTTGCTTTATCATTGTAGGCGCAAAGATAAGGTAAATATAGTGGTGAAGGTTATCTTTAAGGTTTGGTAGCTGTATAAAACCGTCATTGCAGTAAGCTGCGAAGCAATCTCCATGTTATACAGAGCCAACTATATAAATTTGATCTGCCGTTGTAGAAGATTGCGTCGTACTCCTCAATTACGGTTTTTATAATTTAAGAATCATACTGCCATACCCTCATCCATCATCCTGTCCTCAGGGTCGGGCTCGTGGTAGTTTTTAATGAAGCTTGCAATTTCTTCGGCCTGCTTGTGGGTTAGGTCGCCCATGCAGCTGTATTCCCATTCGTTCATTTTATCATCAAAAACAATATCGCCCAAATCAACACTGCCTTCGTTTAAGCCAAAAACCCCTGTCGAACGCATATTACCACCGGGCATTATTTGGGTTGCTGGTTTGATAATGATTAAGCGATCGCCATTGCTGGTATATAGACTATAATTTGCCGACTTTATCATGATTAAAGTATTTGCTTAACCTACAAACACGCTTAAGTTTTGTTTTTATTGTAGTATAAATATAATAATATGACTACCATTTCATCAGCTTCATTACCCTTGTAAACTCGGGTTGTAAGCCAGCATTAATTGTAATATTCTGGCCGGTTATGGGGTGGTTAAAGTTCAGGGTTGAAGCATGTAGCAGCATGGTGGTCATATCCCAGGTATCTTTAAAAAATTTGTTCTGCTTATTGCAGCCATGAGTACGATCGCCAATGATAGGATGGAAAATATGACTAAAATGTTTGCGCAATTGATGCATGCGCCCGGTAGTAGGCACTGCTTCAACTAAAGAATACCTTGATGTAGAATGAGCCCCGAAAGGAATATCCAATTCAACGCGGTTAAGTGTGGTATAAGTTGTAAATGCTTCCTGCAGTGTGCCATTTTCCTTGCGCAGGGGATAATCAATATCTTCCGTATCGGGTGTATGACCACGAACTATGGCCAGGTATTTTTTATGCACCTGGTTTTCCATAAAAGCCTGTTGCATGGCAATTTCTACCTGTTTTTCAAGGGCGAAAAGTAATATGCCACCTGTTTTTCTGTCAATACGATGTACAGGGTTAACTTTTTGGCCAATCTGATCGCGCAGCATCTGCAGGGCAAATTCAGATGCATCAGCAGCAATAGGCGAGCGGTGTACCAGTAAGCCATGCGGTTTATTGATGCCTATAAGGTATTCGTCGCGATATAATATCTCTAACATTCGGTGCAATTACAAAACGCGAAGTTACAAGAATAGATTTGAGATATGAGATATGAGACATGAGACTGAGATCGTCATTGCGAGGTACGAAGCAATCTCTACACAGGCAGGTCGACTATGCCAGCAGCTCTGTATAGCAAAGAGATTGCTTCGTACCTCGCAATGACGATCGTATTTATATTTTTAAACTGCTTTCAGTAAATTTTAACTCCAATATTCAATTATTTTAATAAGTTAAACAGCTAAAAAAATTATTTTAATTAGTCGGCCTTTTTATATCTTTAGTTCAAACAAAAATCCTATAACCAATGGCTTCCAAAGCAACAACCAGCACAGGCAATACCGCTCCTGATGATATTAATGCCGCTCCCACCCGTTTATTTTCATTAGATGCCCTTCGCGGCTTTGATATGTTTTGGATTATGGGGGGCGAAGAGATCTTCCATACGATGGCTAATGCCACCAAATCACCGTTTTGGGGAGCTATTGCAAATCAGTTTACACACCCCGACTGGAATGGTTTTCATCTTTACGATTTGATATTTCCGCTGTTCCTGTTCATGGCCGGCGTATCTACCCCGTTTTCTGTTGGCCGCGAATTAGAGAAGGGCAAAAGCAAAAAACAGTTGGTGCTGCGTGTTATAAAAAGAGCCTTCATATTGGTGCTACTGGGTTTGGTGGTTAACAACGGATTGAACATTATGCCGATATCCGAGATTCGTTTTGCCAGCGTGCTTGGGCGCATTGGGATAGCTTATATGTTTGCCAACATTATTTACCTGTACAGCAGCGAGCGGATGCAAATGATTTGGTTTTGGGTATTCATCATCGGTTATTGGCTGTTGCTTAAATTTACTTCGGCACCGGGCTTTCCTCATGGCGATTTAACCATGCAGGGCAATTTTGCATCCTACATGGATAGGATTATTCTGCCGGGCAAATTGTATTTAGGTATTCATGATCCCGAAGGTTTATTTTCCACTATCCCCGCTATCAGCACAGGTTTGTTAGGAATAATTACCGGCTCCATATTGAAGAAAACCGGTTTAAGGAAAATGAAAAAAGTGGCTATACTGGGTATTACCGGTGTTATATTCCTGGTTATTGCCCAGATCTGGAATCTTGATTTTCCTATCAACAAAAACTTGTGGAGCAGCTCATTTGTAATGCAGGTAGGCGGCTTAAGCCTGCTGTTAATGGCATTTTTTTATTATATTATAGATGTGCTGGGTTATCAAAAATGGTCGTTTTATTTCAGGGTGATCGGTATGAACTCTATACTGATTTATGTATCCGGCCATTTTATAAAATGGGGCTATACCAATAATGGTTTCTTTGGCTGGATAGGTCAGCTCATCGGCGATCCTTTTAATGCGGTAGCCATGGCCATTACCTTTGTAATGGTTAAGTGGCTGTTCCTGTACTATTTATATCAAAAGAAAACCTTTTTAAGGGTTTAATCCATAAAGGAGTATACGCAGATATTCGCGGATTAGGAAAATTTAGGTTAATACCGTCTTTTTCGCCGGGTCAGCGTTGCTGGCGTTTTGCTTTTCCAATTCCTCAAAATACTTCTTCTTTACAACGGTGGTCATTTTATGATCACCGTTATGGTTCCAGCCGGGAGGCATTACAATGTAAAGGAGCTTGTTTTTAATGCCGGGCGCCTTATATACATCTTTTACTAAGGCTACTATCTCGCCAAAGTAGGCGTCCAGGAAACTGTTTTTAATCAATGGGCGACTGATGCCGTACTCGATAGAAATTTCCATTTCTTCGTTTTGGTAAGTGCCAAATACTTTATCCCAGATGGGCAACAGGTTACAAAAATTGGTATCCATGTATTTTATATTACGGGCATGGTGTACCCGGTGATGCGATGGCGTAAGCAAAATATTGTTTAAGAAACCTAATCGGGCATCCTTCATCACGTTTTCGCCAATATGGATAAAGGTTCCCCAAAATCCATCAATAAACATAATTACAAACAGCATAGGAGGGGTAACGCCTAACATGATGCAAACTGTGGTGCGTATAAAATCGGCATAGGTTCCCTCTAAAAAGAAATGCGCGTTACTGATGGCCAGGTTCATAGTTTCGGGCGCGTGATGGGTGGAATGAAGACACCAGAACAACCTTACTTTGTGGCCGAAGTAATGGTACAGAAAATGGCCAAATTCCCAAACTATGTAACCATAAATAAACCAGTACCAGGTAAATGTAGTTTTAAAAAAAGCATGTTTTTCAAATAAACCTATGCACAGGAAAACCATGCCTATGGATATGTACCGCCCGATAACAGAATTTAATACAAATGAAAAAAATGGTATTTTATAATGGATAACCTTAAAACGTTTATAAAAGGCTGCCCGGATAATTTCAAGCGACAGCAGGAACGGCAGGATTGGGAATAGCATCGCCCGGAAACCGTCATAAGTAAGGAGCTTGCCATAATCGCCAGATTTGATGATGTTCATCAAACTGTTCCAACTGCCCCAGCCAAAAAAACCTTTAAAAAAATCAAGTATGGTATTCAAAAAATCCATTTTACAAAAATTTATAATTGGTATGAGTTAATAACGTATAATGTGTTAATGTATGTACATTATTAATTCATAAAATTAGAAAATTAAGATTAATAAACAAATAGGTCTGTATAGGTTATCAATGTAACAATATTATATAAAAGCTGAAAGCAGAATGCACAAAGCCTTTGGTCTTGATGAAAGCAACCTGGTTGTTTGTAACTATTGTTGAATGGGGGGCAGGGGCGAGAACTAAAAGTTTGTTAATGACGTTACATTGAGGACAGGTGTGAAAGCTGCGAATCGTATTATATATTATTAGATAATCTAACAGAAAGTTTAGCTTTAAGCAACTCTTACAACCATTTTCATGAATTTCGATATAGATAGGCAAACACTAAATGATTTGGCAATATTTCAAAATAACAATTCACGCCAATCTATATATAGCCTTTTCAACCAAACAAATACAATTGGTGGCAATGAAGCGTTGCACGATATATTCAACAAGCCGCTTACCGATCCTGTTCACATAAAGGAAAGGGTAGAAGTGTTTTTATATATTGAGGAACATGATATTAAAATTAGCTTAAATAGAAATGATTATGATTTTGTAGAGTTTTATTTAAAAAAGCATTACCATGCTAAACCATTTTCGGTTATAACCCGGTTCTTAGAAAAAATCATACATGCGTTTATTACTAATGATGAGCATTATGTAATTCAAACCGGTATAGAAAATACGCTATCGATACTGGAAAGCTTAATAGATTACACTGAAGCACTAAAGGGCGATCTGCCTAAAAAAATACAGGAATTCCGCTCAACTATTTTAAACACTTTCCAGCCCGAAGAATTTGTATGGCTAAAACAATTGATAAAGAAACCTAATCGCAGTGCTACGGATATGGCGAAAGCCGACCACCTTTTCAGGCACGTTGCCTATGAAAGAATGAAGATTTTGTTGAATGTTGCTTACCAGTTAGATGTTTATCAATCAGTTAGTATAAGTGGTAAGGCGCTTGGTTTTACATTTCCAGTAGTTAATGATACTAACGCAACGGGATTAACTATTAAGGGCTTATTCCACCCGTTTATTGCCAATCCTAAAAGTAATGACATTGAATTTAGTCCCGACAAAAATGTTTGTTTTATTACCGGTACTAATATGGCGGGAAAATCATCTCTGCTTAAATCAATTGGAATTGCTATCTATTTATCTCAAATAGGCTTTCCGGTGCCCGCCAAACACATGGTGACTTCAGCATTTAAAGGTCTGATTACATCCATAAACTTAGCGGACGATGTTGAACAGGGACATAGCCACTTTTATAAAGAAGTATTGCGGGTTAAGCAAGTGGCCGAAAAATTAAATCAGTCACAAGATGTTTTCGTCATTTTTGACGAATTGTTCAGGGGGACAAATGTTAAAGATGCCTATGATGCCTCGCTTGCCATAATCGCGGCCTTTGCAGAGGTAAAAACCTGTTTCTTCGTAGTTTCTACACATATTGTTGAGGTTGCCCATGAATTATCACCCATTGAAAATATCAATTTCCGATATATGGAAACTGTTTTTGAAGATACAAACCCGGTTAACACCTATAAACTTAAAGAGGGTATTACAGAAGAGCGGTTAGGAATGTGGATTGTTAAAAATGAACGGATCCTGGAAATAATAAAAAGCTCTTTAAAACCATAGCATTTGGTTAATAATTAAAACCAATCGTCCATTCATCCCTTTATTATTAAAAAACGATTATGAACCTTTATCAAAAGAAATGGCTGGATGTATTGCACAATACCCGGCTGCCGGGATGGAAAATTGAAGCACAGGGCGAAGATATTTTTATTGAAATGCCCCAGGTAACCGATCTGAAAGTTATTCGGGATAACCTGCCCGAAACTTTGGGATTAATATCATTGGATATTGATGTACCAAAGGAGCGGCTAAAATTTATTATACACAACGGGCATGAGCAGTTTGATTACCTGTTAAACCCGGGCGACGCCGATCTTAATAAAGCTTAGGATTCTATTTTAGCTTTGGTAGATACAATAGTAACCAATAGGCCCATTAATGCTATCAGCACAAATGATGCTCTTAAAGTGGCAACACCTGCTATAAAGCCAATAACCGGCGGGCCAACAAAAAAGCCAAGGAAACCAATGGTAGACACTGCTGCCAAAGCAACGCCCGGTAACATGGTTTTTGACTTACCTGCCGCGCTATAAACCATTGGCACTACAGATGATACACCGGCACCAACCAGTAAAAAACCAATTATTGCTGTATAAATATAAGGGAAAACTACTGCTATTGTGAGGCCTGTAGCGGTTAACAAACCGCTTACCTGTAAGGTGCGTTTTAAGCCAAATTTATGGGCAAAAGCATCTGCCACAAAACGACCAATGGCCATGGTGAACATAAACGCTGTAAAGCCTATCCCTACCATGGTTGCGGGGGCAAGCACTATTTTTTTAAAGTAGATAACGCTCCAGTCAAACATGGCACCCTCACAAATCATGGAGCAAAAAGCAATCACTCCTAATTTAATCAGCGATTTATCAGGCATTACAAATACTGGCCCGGCACTGGCAACTTTATCATCCTCTAAATAGCGGGCCGCTATGGCTACGCCGGCTGCAATAACAACCAGCATGAGCAAAAAATGATATAAGGGTGAAATATTATGAGCTATCATTAAAGAGCCTATCCCGCCGCCTGTAAATCCTGCCAGGCTCCATAAACCATGAAATGATGCCAGTATAGGGCGTTTATAAATCTTTTCGGTAGCTACGGCCTGGGTATTTACGGCTATGTTAACCGCGTTACTGCTAAAGCCGAAACAAATAAGGCAAATAATAAGCTGAAATGTATTTTGTGCCAAACCTAAAGTTACTAGCGCTAATGCATATACCAGCAATGCGCTAATTAACAACCTCCGGCTGCCAATTTTAGTGATGATCCATCCGGAAAACGGCAGAGAACACATTAAACCAACAGGTAATGAAAACAGTACAGCACCTAAAGCGGCATCAGAGAGGCCCATTGTTTGCTGTACCGTAGCTATACGCGATGCCCAGCTTGAAAAGCTTAAACCAGCCATAAAAAACATGGCTCCCACAGCTATGCGGAGCGTTGTTTTGGAGTTTAAAACCGGGAGGGCGGGAGCGTCTATCATCTGTATTTTTTATTATACTAAGTGTAAAAAATACACTTAGTTGTATTAATGCAAATATAGTGCTTTAATTTATACTTTAAGTAAGCTAAATCGTTTTTGACTTTTGAATGGATTTTAAATCAAAATTACGTAATTGTACTGGAAATCAATAGTGTTAATTACAATCTCCATCCGGCGAACATGATTCACCTTCAATAATGGTTAGTGCTGGTTTGCTGGTTTCCAGTTGCCATTCGGCAAATGATTTCTCAATTGTTTCCTGGAAAACCGGCACAGCCTGCGCACCCGATACACCATACTTGTTATTCATCACAAAAAACGGAACCCCTCTTATGCCTAATTGTTGAGCCTCGGCAATATCACGTTTTACCTCATCGGCATAAGTATCACTTTCAAGTGCCTGTTTTATTTCTTCGGCATTAAGGCCAATATTGGTTCCCAGTTGTATAAGGGTGTCGTTATCATCAATATTTAAGCCTTCGGTAAAGTAAGCTTTAAACAGGATTTCTTCTGCCTTATCGCCAAGGTTGTGTTTTTTGGCAAGGTGACTAAAACGGTGAGCTTTGAAACTGTTAGCCACAACAGCCCTGTCGAAATCATAGGTAAGGCCTACTTCGGCAGCCATTTGGGTAACGTGATTGTTCATTTGCTGTGCGTAGTCAAGCGTCCAGCCTTTGGCATCAGCCAGGTATTGACTAATGTTGATGTTGGGGTCGGTTTTCATATCGGGGTTAAGCTGAAAGCTTTTCCACTCAATTTCCACCTGGTCTTTATGATCAAATTGCTCCAAAGCCTCTTCAAACCTGCGCTTGCCTATATAACAAAACGGGCACATTACGTCGCTCCATATTTCTACTTTCATCGTATTTCCTGTTTTAGGGATACACAAATCTAAAACAAGCAACCTGTTTCCCCGTAAGGGTAACGTAAAATTTGAAAATGACATGTTTTTAATTATCCTTAAACATTTGGATAGCTTGCTGTAAAACAATTGCTTTGCAAAGCTTAAATCCAATTCCTTTATGATGTCGAAAAAAATCCTTTTTATCTTGTTAGCTATCACCGGTGTCAACTACAAATCCATAGCACAACAAAAATCCAATCCTTTAAAAAATGACAATAATTTATTCAGCGCTGGGTTTGCCTCGGGTTTTATAGGTGGCTTATACGATAATTGGTACCCTTATAAAGAATTGGAAAAGCACGGCAATTTTGGTCTTGGTGCGCCCGGTCATCTTGATGGCGAACTATTGCTGCTGAATGGAAATATCTACCAAACGCAATCTACCGGTAAAACCACTTTGGTTGCCGATACCGGCAAATTGCCCTATGCGGTGGTGTGTTTTTTTAAGGCAAAAAAGGTGTACAAGCATGCTGGCGCGTTAAGCAAAACAGCGCTTTATAGTTACCTGGATAGTTTGCTGAGCAACCAGAATGGTATATACGCAATCCATATTACTGGTAAATTCAAATCGATTAAAACCAGGGCTTTCCCACCGGTTGAAAAGCCATACCTGCCTCTTGCCGCTATGCTGAACAGGCAGCATTTTTTTGAGCATAGCGATATCCGGGGCGACCTGGTGGGTTTTCGCATCCCTACGTTTATGGAAGGCGCACACATCAGCGGGTATCATTTTCATTTTTTGTCGGAGGATAAAACAGCAGGCGGCCACCTCATTGATTTAAATATGGAAAACATCATTATTGAAATAGATACCCTCACCAATTACACCATGGATCTGCCACAGACAACAGATTTTAACAACTTCGATTTTAAAAAGGACCGCAAGGAAGAGATTAAAAGTGTAGAAAACGGAAAAAAGCAATAGTTTTTAAATGTGCGATTCTAATTATAAGGGATACAATTAGTTATAGGCTAAAAGTATGACTATACTTGTGTACCTGAATTATATCCATTCCTGTAATGAAAAAGAATATTTTCCTCTTTACCCTGTTTATGCTTGCCGCGGCTTTTAGCCAGGGAAAGACCCCGCCAACCCTGGCTGTAGATACTAATGTGCAACATAAAGAGGCTTATAATAAAAAAGATTACAGTTCTTTTGGTGGCCTTAAGTGGAAATTTGCCACAAAAGGTAAAATATTCTCATCGCCGGTTGTAGCTAATGGTATGGCGTATATAGGTAGCGAGGATCATAATTTGTATGCCGTTGATGTAAAAACAGGGAAGCAAGTTTGGAAATTCACTACTGGTGGTGCCGTAAATTCATCGGCAGCAATAAATGGCGATAAGCTGTGTTTTGGCAGTTTTGATGGCTATTATTATACCTTAAATGCCAAAACCGGCAAACTTATCTGGAAGTTTAAAACTGGTGGCGAAAAGAAGGTTGGTGCAAAAGGATTATGGACCATGAAGCCGCTGAACGAATATATGGATGATCTGTATGATTTTTTTCTGTCTTCGCCGGTATCTAGTGAAGCAAAAAATAATCCCACCGTATATTTTGGCAGCAGCGATGGTAAGCTTTATGCGTTGGATGGCAATACTGGTAAGTTGAAATGGGCTTATCAAACAAAAGGGATTATCCATACCAGTCCGTATCTATACCAGGGCAAAGTTTACTTTGGCAGTTGGGATACCTACCTGTATGCTTTGGATACTGCAAGCGGTAAACTTGTATGGAAGTTTAAAACAGCCGATCAGCCGGGTTATCACCAGTTGGAGGGGATTCAGGCCTCGCCAGTCTGCAGTAATGGCTTTGTTTATTTTGGTTGCCGGGATAGCTATTTTTATGCGCTTAATGCCAATACAGGAAAGTTAAATTGGAAATATAATGCCAATGGCTCCTGGATACTTACCACCGCTGTTGTAAAAAATGACAAGGTTTATTTTACCACATCAGATACCTATTTGTTTGTGGCTGTTGATGCTTTAACCGGCAAACAGCAATTTAGCTATAAAGCCAATGGCTATTTATACTCTTCCCCGGCATTATGGGCAAATAGGGCTTTCTTTGGCGATTTTACGGGAAAACTTTTTGCTGTAAATATTAAAACTGGCAAGCTCTCCGGCGAATTTAAAACAACAGGCCGTGATGCCCATGCCGCAAAAGTATTGAAGCAGGATACACTTAACTTTGAATTTGCGGCAAACGGTGCCGATAATTCGCTGTATAAGACAGCAGTTGATGTAATGGATAAATTATATACGCTTGGCCCCATAGTGTCATCGCCGGTTATTGTTAATGGCGTAATTTATGTTGGCAGTGCCGATGGCGGCCTGTATGCTATAAACTTAAAATAAATAGAGTGGGAGATCTGCCTAAAAAAATAATTATGCCCGATGTTGCGGATTATTTAATTTTTTAGATAAATTAGGGTCGATTATAAAGCCTTTATTAAATTTATTGATCGGTTGAGAAGCCGAGCCCCATTGTACTATTGATATGCCATACATACCATTAGATGATAACCTGCCCGGTATTACCGGTTTACTGAATTATAGACAAGATACGGCTTTGCCCATAAGGCAGCATACCCAGATACTATTACGCGGTGAATCAACCCTTACCGAAGGTGAGCGCGAGCTGATTGCTACCGTTGTGAGCCATGGCAACCAATGCCGTTTTTGTACCAATGCCCATACCGCTACGGCGGATGTGCTGTTGGGTGATACCGAAACTGCCGAAAAAGTAAAGAATGATCCCGATAACGCGCCTGTAAGCGAAAAAATGAAACACCTGCTGGAGATTGCCCGCCAAACACAGGTGAGTGGTAAAAATGTAACTGCCGACCTGGTTGAAAAGGCAAAACAGGCAGGTGCAACCGATTTGGAACTGCATGATACTGTTTTAATTGCTGCGCTGTTTAGCCTTTATAATCGTTATGTTGACGGCTTGGCCAGCGTAACCCCAGCTGAACCTGCTTTTTATAATCGCCTTGCAGGCATACTAAAAACAAATGGTTACCTGCCATCGGCCAACAGGTATGCCGCTTTAAATGCAGATTAAATGAAGAAATATATACACAGACCAGGGATATTTTGGATAGGGATAATTTTATTGGTAGTACCGGGTCTGGTGCATGCCTACCTGCTGATGCCTTTTCCGGGTAGCCAGGATTTGAATGCCATTACGGTATGCTATTACCTCGAAAAAATCGTGAATCCACTGCGCTTTATAGGGGCTATTTTCATTGCATGGTACCTGTTTAAATTTTATTCAAAAAATACAAAAAGAGGTCAGTTTGTTAAGGCCATTGTACTGGTGCTTTGCCTGGGTAGTTTTTATATTACCGACTATTTGTACAAAGCCGAAACCATGTTTAAGGAAACCGAGGTGGCTAAATTTGCCAACGGACTTACCAATAAGGTGCCGCTCAATTATTTAGTAGTGGGTGTGGTAAACAACGGAGTGGCCAAAGCCTACCCGGTTATATATTTAGGCTATCACCATAAAGTACAGGATAATGTTGGAGCCGAACCTGTTTTGGTTACCTACTGTACTATGTGCCGCACCGGGCGGGTTTACAGCCCGGTAATAAATGGCAAAAGGCAAAACTTCAGGTTGGTAGGGGCAAGGCATTATAATGCTATTATTGAAGACGAAAGCACCAAAACATGGTGGTACCAGGCAACAGGTAATGCGGCAGTTGGCCAACTTAAAGGGCAGCATTTACAGGAGTTGCCTTATGAGCAGTTAACCCTGGGCGCCTGGCTGCAAAAACATCCGGCATCCATGATCATGCAGCCGGATAAATTGTATGCTGCTGACTATACCGACCTTAAAAACTACGATCGTGTGCAATACATTGATAAAGATAGCACCTTAAAAAATAAAGATTCGCTGATCAGGAAAAGCTGGGTTATAGGTGTGATTGTTAACGGGCAGGCTAAAGCTTATGACTGGCGTCATTTATTTCATAAACGTGTACTTAATGATGAACTTAATAAAACACCTTTACTTGTAGGCATAGAAAAAGATAGCCTGAGTTACCATGTTTGGAACGCCAATTTAAATGGTAAAACACTTCATTTTGATTTGAATAAAGAGGGACAACTTACCGATAAAGAAACTGCATCAGTTTGGGATTGGGATGGCTTATGTACATCTGGTGCGCAAAAGGGTCAAAAACTAAGCAAGGTACAAGCCTACCAGGAATACTGGCACTCCTGGAAACATTTTCACCCGGCTACCACGTTTTGGAAAGAAGGAGAGGTTAAAGAAACCATTGCCGCTATTTATTGGACTTTCCCTTAAATAACAGCCACAATTTTGTCTACGTCGCTATCATTCAGCAATTCACCATTGTTGATGTTGGGATAGTATTTGTTAAGGATCTTCTGTATAAGCATATAGCTTTCCATAGATTGAATTGGTGGATTGGCCAGCTCGTTGATGATTGAGCCAATCATTTTCAGTTTTTTAGCTTCGTATTGATTCAGCACAAAATCTGATGTCTTTTTTTTACGGCTTTGCGTAATCAATTCATCCAGTTTTTTGATCTCCTCGATCAGATCTATCAGCTTTAATACTTCCACTTTTTTCATCGGACCAAAATTAAACAAATAAACGAATGTGCATATGTGCAGATTTTAGATGTGCAGATTATTTTAATGTTACAATTTAAGTCAATTTAGTAATTCATTTAAGTCAATTTAGTAATTCGTTCATCCTTAAGCTCGCTAACTAAAATGTAACAATTTATTTCTTTAGCCGTCTATAAAGCAATATGCTGCAGCTTCAAAAAGGTAAATACTTCGGGATCCAAAACAAGGCTATTCAACTGGATAATCTCATTATTACCGATACCGAATACACGCATGACCGTGTTGACTGGCATACACACCAAAACCCATATTTTACTTTTTTGCTTACCGGCAACATGCTGGAGACCAATAAAAAAGAGAGTTATGAATGCAGCGAGGGCACACTGCTATTTCACAACTGGCAGGATGCGCACTGCAATATCAAGCGCCCCGGCTATACCCGTGGTTTTCATATCGAGCTGGAAAAGGATTTCTTTGAAAGATATCAATTACCGCTAAACCAATTGGAGGGGAGTTTAAAGCTGGATAACCCGGTTTTAAAGTTGTTGTTCCGTAGCATGTATTTGGAAACAAAGTATACCGGGGCGATAGAAATACTGGCTATCCGTGAATCGCTTTTTAAAGTTTTTGGTTTACTTGCCAATGTAAGGAAACAGGAAACAGCGCGGCAACCCGCGTGGGTAAAAAAGATAAAAGAAGCACTAAACGACGCCGACACCAGCTTACTATCATGGGATGCTTTAGCCGCTCTGGCGCAAGTGCACCCGGTTCATTTATCGCGGCAGTTCCCCAAATATTTCCACACCACGGTTGGCGACTACCTTAAAAAGTTAAGAATAGAGCAGGCTGCCGGTTTGCTGAGTAAAAAAGCAGTGCCGCTAACGCAGATTGGCTATGAATGTGGCTTCGCCGATCAGAGCCATTTTATCCGCAGCTTTAAACAGGCAGTTGGGGTAACGCCCTTGCAATACCGAAAAATAATTGTGGCACGTTAACAATGTGCTATTTTGCCCATAGCAAAGTGCTTACTATTGTGCCATAAATATACACCATGTTATTATTCAACTATTTTAAAAACAGGTTACCGGTAATAGTATTGATGCTGCTGATCAGCAGCACTTGTTTTGGGCAGATTGGCATGAAGCCCTATGAAGGCCATTGGGAAGGTTTATTAACCCAGCCCCAAAACTTCGGTATAGGCGTAGCGGTAAAAAAACTTGCTTTAGGCAACTATACGCTGCAGTTAACTTCTTCCGGTAAGTCGATCTACAAAAACTTTAAACTATCGGCCAATAATAATTTCGAGGTGAAGCTTGATAGTAACCTGGCGGTTAAAGGAATTATAAGGGATAAGGAGGTTCGGCTGTTCATTCGTTCGGTGCAATGGAGTTACCACATGGTGTTAAAACTTAAGGCAGCCGGCACGTACGCCGGTAAATGGAATATTTTGTTTGTCCCTGATCTGAGACCTGAATTTTATATTGATGTTGAAAATACCGATTCAACTAAATACGAAGCTTATATTTTCCTGGGCGATACCCGTTTCTCGGGCTTTGCAAGTGGCGGGTTAACCCTTAATGCTGATAGTGTTCATTTCAGAGATTACCGCAGCGGTTTAAAGTTTAATGGTAAGCTATTTAAGGATGCCATTACTTTACAGGCCGAAATTGCTGGTTTACCCATATCCTCGGTTTCCTTACACCGCTCGGTTAAGGAATGGGATTTGGCAAGTAAAGTTCCTAAGCTAACTTTTAACGGCAATATGCCTGTTGATATGAAAGATGGCTTGACGGTTAACGGACTGAAGGCCGCTGGTTTTGATGAAAGCTATTTAAAACTGATGGTGGATAGCATCAACGCCAATAAGATCACCAATACACATAGCGTACTCATTAGCAGGAACGGTAAACTTGTTTATGAGCAGTATTTTAATGGGTTTGATGAGGGTGCAGTTCATGACCTGCGGTCGGCATCAAAAAGTATCTCATCGGCCCTTGTGGGGATAGCTATGGATAAAGGCTTGCTGAAGGATACTGCCCAAAAGCTGTTTCAGTTTTTACCTGATCAGTATAAACATGCTGCCGATGGTGATAAACGGAAACAGGCCATCAGCATAGGTAGCTTGCTCACGATGAGCTCGGGTCTGGATGCCATTGACTTTGGGATAGAGAGGAAGTCGGCAGCATCAGAAGATGAATATCAAAACTCGGCAAACTGGCTAAAAACAGTGGTTGAGGCACCAATGATCAACTCCCCGGGTACACATGCCAACTATAGTTCGGCCAACCCTTACCTGCTTGGGGTAATTGCAGATACCGTAGTGAAACAGCCGCTCGACTTGTTTATTGATCAAAATTTGTTTGAGCCATTAGGTATTAGCAACTATATTGTTTTTGATGATCCGCTTAACCGGCCATATTTTGGTGGCGGTATGCACCTGCGGCCACGGGATATGATAAAGTTTGGTTTACTTTATGCCAATGGTGGTAAATGGAAAAATAAGCAGCTCATCAGCAAAAACTGGGTTGATGCCTCCTTCAAGAAGTACCTGGTGCTTGAAAATCATAATGAGAAAAATGAATATGGCTTTTTATGGTGGCATTATCATTACAACGTTAATGGTAAAATTGTTAACACTGTAGAGGCGCGTGGCGCGGGTGGGCAATATATATTTATAGTGCCTGAATACCAGTTAGTAGTGGTTATTACATCGGGCAATTTTAGGAACCGCAGGGTGTGGCAGCCCGAGAAGATTATGGAGAATTACATCCTGAAAGCAGTGGCGGCCCGGTAGGCTAAATGCTTTGATTATAACTTTTTAATAATTTTATGGTAACATATTATAATGAAAAACATCTTATCTTAGATATGAACAAATTTAAGTTATGAAAAGAAAATTATTTACAACTGCTTTATTACTAAGCTGCTTTATGGTATGCCTTGCAGCCATTGCTGATTTAAATGGAAAATGGTCTGGAAAGGCTGATATTGGCGGTACAGAGTACCCATTGCTTTACAATTTTAAGATTGATGGCGACAAATTAACGGGTACTGCCCTTACACCAGATGGCGATGTGCCTTTAAACAATGGTAAGATAACCGGCGCTGATTTTTCATTCACCATAAGCACCAGCGGAATGGATATTCCACATACCGGTAAGTTTTATGGCGATTCAACAACTGTAGACCTGGAGGTTAGCGGTTCAAAAGTTCACTCGGTATTAAAACGGGTTGAAGATAAAAAGTAAGCAGCTTACTTTTTAAGATATGGAGTCGTGTTGAAACCAATTCAACATGACTTTTCTTTTTTACAGTACTACCTGTCTGCATCAAATTTCACCCAATAAATATCGTCCCAGCCGTTACCCGCGCTGTTCAGTAAAGTTTTTAATTGCGGGTAAGTTTTTGTTTTACCATCGGTCAATTCCTTATTTAGCCTGCTGCTGGTAAACATTAAATATTTTTTATCCCAGGTAACAAAAGGGCAATAATCAATGGCGGTTGAGTTAACGGGCATCGGCAAATGTTTTACCGGCAACCAGTTTCCTGCTTTGTCCTTGTGGCTAATGTAAAGGTCGCCCCGGCCTATGTCATCAGGGCGGCCTTCGGAAGTAAGCAAAATAAATTGCTCATCAGGGTCGACGAAGGCATTAAACTCATCGTATTTGGTATTGATGTCTTCGGGTAGGCTCTCGGGTTTGGTATAGCCGCCAGGCATTGGTTTGCACACAACAATATCTTCGCTCCCTTTGCCATAATCAGCCTCAACCGTGAAATAAAGGTTGCCGCTGCGCGTGATGCTGGGGTAAAATTCATTTTTATTGGTGTTAACGTTGGGTCCTAAATTCTCGGGCGCGGCCCAGGTGCCATTTGAATTGCACTTAACCCGCCATATATCAAAGTCCTTTTTAGCGGCGCCATCTTTTAGCGGCCTGTCCGAAGAAAAATAAATATACATTCCGTCTGGGGAGAAAGCAGCCTCCAGATCCCTAAAACGACCGGAAAATGGGGCTACGAGGGGTTTGCTCCATTTGCCATTCTTTTTTGTAAGATACAGAATGGTACTGCTAACAAAACGTGGTTGTTGCAGGGTGTAAAAAATCTCGTCGCCTTTGGGCGAGATGGTAAAATCGCGGTTGCTAAGGCCATCGGTTAGGATGCCTTTGGCAAAAAGTACCGGGAAATTTGCAGGTAAAGTTGCATCCGGGTAGGTTACCTGGGCAAAGGTTTTACAACAGCAGGTTATCAAAGCAATTATAAGGGTAAGTTTACGCATGGTGCTTACAATTTACATTATTTGAGGGTATATTTTGTAACATAGGCTACAAATAAACATCGAAGCTTGTAATCCTTATGATATTTTAAACCCCCATTATGAAGACACTCTTATTTTGTGCAGGCTTTTTTATGCTGTCCTTTTTTGATGCCCACGCCCAGCAAAAGTTTGATGCTTTTTCAGCCCGGTTTGTAAGCGGGTATACCGCACTTAACCTGCCGCAGCCAGAACTAAGTTATGTAAGCGGATTGGAACATATAGGCACAGAAGCAGCCATACAGAAGCAAGAGGAGTTTTTTAAGTGGGCTGAGACAGGTTTATCAAACTTCAAAGTGGAAGCCCTAAGCCCATCGCAAAAGATAGATTACGAATTGATTAAATACGAATGTAAGCTTAACCTGGAGAGGCTGGTACTGGAACAGGAATGGATCAAACATCGACCTGGAAAAATTTCGACTGGTGGTATTATTACCGTTCCTGGCGGTAAAGCCTGGTATGCTTATTTGCTAAAACGATGGGTGAGCGCCGATGTAACGCCCGATGAGATCTATAAATTTGGATTGGGGGAGGTTAGCAGGGTGCAGCAGCATATTGAGTCGGTAAGGCAGCAGACCGGCTTAAGCGAGGATGCCTTTTACAAACACCTTAACGATCCTGAGTTTTTTGAGCGTGATCCCAAATTGGTTCAGCAAAGTTTTGAGCGCACCATGGCCACCATTTACAGTAATTTACCCAAACTTTTTAACGATTTTGAGATACTTGATTTGAAAATTAAAGCGGGCGAGAGTAAGCAACTGGCACAAACGCCCGGTTACTATGATAATAACACTTTTTACTATAACCTTTTTGATAAGCCTTACAATAAACGCCAATATGACTGGCTGTTTATACATGAGGCTGTACCCGGCCACCATTATCAATCCAACATCGAAAGTAAAACCAAAACATCGGCAGTTCAGCAACTTTTTTACTATATGGGCTTTGCCGAGGGCTGGGGCGCTTACGCCGAAGAACTGGGCAAGCAGTTGGGCGTTTACCAAACCCCTTATGATGAATTAGGTAAATGGGAGTGGGATATTGTACGCTCGGTACGGGTGCCGCTTGATGTTGGCCTAAACTATTACGGCTGGACTGATGAGCAAGCCCTTGCCTTTTGGAAAAAGAACATCCGCAACCAGGATGATATTGCCCTGCGCGAAATTGCCCGCATACGCCGCTGGCCTGCGCAGGTAGTTACCTACAAATACGGCGCGCTGCAAATACTGCACTGGAAAGAGGGGTTGCAACAAAAACAGGGCAAGGATTTTAATATCAAAGATTTTCACTCCCGTGTACAGGATCATGGTTCATTGCCTTTGTTTATGGTAAAGGAAAACGTGTTTAGGTAAGTTCCGGGCATCCCTCGTCCTTCAAAAAAATATGCTACATTGGAAGTATGATCATGGATTTTATTAAAAAGCTGTTTTCTTTTAGAACTAAAATCAAACTACAGCCTGAAAACTTTTATGTAGTTACCATTACTGTTGAATCGGTACTGGTTGAACATCCAAAATGGGGCAATGAAGCAGTTTTATGGAAAGAAGTGCATACAATACTATTGATCCATACCAATGAAGGACCCTGGTTACCTGATGTGTGGTTAACATTAGTGAGTAATAATAGCTGTTGCAGGATTCCGTTAGGAGCAAAGGGCTATGAGGAGGTTTATAATATTGTTTCTAAGTACGAAGGTTTCAACTTCGAGAATGCGGGAAAATCAATGTCATGTACCGATAATGCAGAGTTTTTGTTGTGGACAAATATTAGCCCCAATTAGAAGCTAAAATTTGTGTTTTTTATAGTTGTGGGTGCTTAATGTGCTGGTAATTAATATTTTATTTTCATTTGATTGAAAAAAATGTTATTTTGGGATACCCAATCTGTCACGCTATGGAAAAAATAGGTATTCCTATAATAAAAATTCATAACTCCATTAGTTATCCTTAATCAGCTTTTTTTAAATAACAATTTTGTTTGGATAAAAATAACCAAAGTCGAAAGTTATTGCTATAACTGAACATACCAACATCATATCCTAAACTATAATTATGAAGTATTCAGCTATTACCCTCTTTATCTTTGTTTTTTTTACGGCTAACTTAAAAGCGCAACAAAAAGATACCGTAATTACTCCGGCTGCTGCCAGGGTATTTGGCGGTATTGGTCAGTACAACACCTTTAGTATCGGCCTTAACGTTGGTATTACAGACGGACTTGTTCCATTTACTATTAACACTACAAACAAATTTAAAGTTGATTTGGGTTATGGTGTTACTTTAAGGCAACAACTATCGCATACCTTTAGCTTACAATTAGACTACTTAGGTGGTAAAGTGCATGGTTTTGATAAAGAAGGAACACAAAAATTTGGTATCACCGAGTATAAAACTTCTTTCAATTCAGGAGCTATCAGTGGTGTATTCAACATTGCAAGTGTTAGCTTTTTACACCGCAAAAACAGCGTTAACTTTTACACATCTGCCGGTTTAGGTTTAGATTATTATAAAGTTAAAGAAAATACTCCTGTTGGCGGAAGTCCGGTAACTAATCCATGGGGCGACAAAAACGTGAAAGAATTATTTGCTCCCGTAGGTGCAGGTGTTAAATTCAGATTATCTGATGCGTTAGCTTTAAACTTAGGTTACACTGTTAGCTTTGTACAGGGTTATAACTTCTCTGGTGCTCACACTTATCCTACTTTTAGCCACTACTCTTATACTTACGGTGGTTTAGAGTATACTTTTGGTCCTAAATCAAAACAAAACTTAGAGTGGGTAAACCCAGTTGCTCAAATGTATGATGAATTATACGATGCAGCTTTACGCCAGGAAGTTGAAGCTTTAAAAGGCCGTGTTACCAACGTAGAAACTGCGGTTAACGACCTGAAAAAAGATTCAGACGGTGACGGTGTTGCTGATCAGTTTGACAAATGCCCGGGTACTCCTGCCGGTAACGTTGTTGATGGTTCTGGTTGCGTTATCGTATTCCCTGCATCAGATATGGTTACCATGCCGGCGCCTGGTATCGATACACCGGATCCGGGACCAGATACACCGGTAATAAAACCGCAACGACTGAATCTTTCCGTTAACGATAAATCGGAAGCTGCCAGATATTTGAAATTAATATTTAATTACCTGGGCAGTAAGGCGAATATAGATCAATATAAAAAAGATGAAGCACACAACATTAAATCGGGCAATTGGCGTGCTTTAAGAATATACAGAATGAAGTATTATAATGATTTAAACAAGTAGTTATGAAAAAGTTATTTATAGCTTTTTGTATATTAAGCATGTTTACTTCATTGGATGTTGCCGTTGGGCAAACGAGTAAACAAAGAAAAATAGATAGCATTAATTCAGTCAGGCAAAACGGTAAAAATAACTACAATGCTGACACTTTGTTGAGCGACAGTGAAAAAAGAGTAAAATTAGATATCGACGACAAATATTTAGATTTCAGCAAGAAGAAGTATGCTATTGAGCACGGACGAAAAATATATGATTTTCAGTATTATACGTCAATAATTATATTCGTGGTAGTTATATTTATAGTTTTAACGGGTTTGTATCTATCCTATAAGCAGTTTGAATTTACCCATGAAATGCTGAGAAATCAAACTGATGCTAAAAAAGCTATTATTATACAAGGGCCTGATGCCACTACCAAAATTACAGATGACACTACATCCCAGGAAACTAAAGCTGATATATCACTCTCCGGTTCCACTACCTTTGAGCTAAGTAAAGATGGTATCAAAATTAATTCGGCCGTTATAGGCTTAATTATATTAGCTATTTCAATTGCCTTTTTCTTCTTATATCTTGAATATGTATATCCTGTACATGTTATTAAATAAAATCGGCGACTTAAAAACACCATATCAACCTAACATCAATAACCTTAAAAAAATTCAGGTTGAACTAAATGGTGTTAAAAGTTCTGCTATTTGCGTACCTAATAATGGAATAAATAATTTTGTTTTCAGCGAATAAATATGGTTGAAATAGAAAAAAGCTCATCAAAAAAAAGATGTAAATCAGCGGTTTGTACTGTATGCCACACCAGTACAGGCCAAAGGATACACCGTAAGCTATTAGTAAAATTGCTATTGTTTTGGTTGCCGGTAAAAAGCTATCGCTGCAAAACCTGCCATAGAGAATTCCTTGTGTTTGGACGGTAAAATAGCAGATAGGGCCAGCAATACATTTGCAACTTATCCAGGTGCGTGCGACATCAATTCGTTTTATAACGTGCGGCATTTTTCGGTTGGGGTGATGCCATCATACAATGATAATTTGCAGACTGGTGATTGTTTGCCGGGGCGGCCAAATTTAATTAGTTATAAGTATTTTAAAATCCTATTTTTAGCGCCGCAAATAAAGGTACGTTAGTGCGTTTATTCGCGGTTAACAAAAATAGCAATGAAAGTTTTAAAATTTGGCGGTACATCGGTGGGTAGCCCCGCCCGTATGAAAAACCTGCTCGACATTATTAACCCTGCAGAAAGACAGATCATTGTGCTTTCGGCAGTATCAGGTACTACAAACAACCTGGTAGAGATTGGACAGGCTTATTTAACAGGAGATAAAAAGAGGGCCATTAACCTGATCACTTTACTGAAGGATAAGTACGAGCTTTTTATACAGGAACTGTTTGCTAACCCCGAATATTTAACGCAAGGCAAAGAAGTAATAGATTATCATTTTGCATTGCTTAGTAACCTGGCTAATGACCAGTTCACGGCCGTTGAAGAAAAATTAATACTGGCACAGGGCGAGCTACTATCCACCACGTTATATCACGTTTATTTAAAGGAGATCGGCATACCATCGGTATTGCTGCCTGCTTTGGATTTTATGAAGATAGATGAGGATAACGAGCCCATTGTTGATTACATCACCGAAAAAATTACTCCTTTATTAGATGAACACCCGGAGGTTAATTTATTTATTACCCAGGGATTTATTTGCCGCAACGCTTTTGGCGAAATTGATAACCTGCGCCGCGGCGGAAGCGATTATACCGCATCACTGATAGGTGCCGGCATCCGCAGCGAAGAGGTGCAGATATGGACAGATATTGACGGGATGCACAACAACGATCCGCGGATTGTAAAAGGTACGCAGCCCATTGCCCAGCTGTCATTTGATGAGGCTGCCGAGCTGGCTTATTTCGGAGCTAAGATATTACACCCGCAAAGCGTATTCCCGGCTCAAAAATATAAGATCCCGGTACGCTTGCTTAACACCATGGATCCGCAGGCTAAGGGTACCCTGATTACCAACACCAGCGAGAAGGACAAAATTAAATCTATTGCCGCCAAGGATGGTATTACAGCCATCAAAATCCAATCAAGCAGGATGTTGCTTGCACATGGTTTTTTAAGAAAGGTGTTTGAGGTTTTTGAACGTTATAAAACATCTATCGATATGATAACCACATCAGAGGTGGGCGTTTCATTAACTATTGATGATACTACATACCTGGGCGAGATCACGAGCGAACTTAATAAGTTTGGTTCTGTTGAGCTGGATGTAAACCATACCATTATTTGCGTAGTAGGTGATTTTGGCGCCGAAAAGCATGGTTATGCAGCAAGGGTGCTGGAGGCGGTGAAACATATACCGTTAAGGATGATATCATACGGTGGCAGTGATCATAACCTTTCATTACTGGTAAAAACCGATGATAAGGTAGAAACCCTGCGGAGCCTGCATAACCGGTTGTTTTAATTCGGATTTGGGATATTCGATTTCGGAGCCCGGATTTTTGACTTTTTAATTTTGATTTTTGACTCTCATAAAATGTTTAATACAGATACCATAAATAAATTTCAGCAGTTAGATACCCCGTTTTATTATTACGATATGGGTGTTTTGCGCCAAACTTTAGATGCCTGCCGTGATGCTTCTGCAAAGCATGGCTTCCATGTGCATTATGCCATGAAGGCCAATTTTAACCCTAAGGTTTTGGATATGATCCAGTCTTTTGGTTTTGGTGCTGATTGTGTGAGCGGTAACGAAGTAAAGGCAGCTATTGATCATGGCTTTGATAAAGGCCGGGTGGTTTTTGCCGGTGTAGGCAAATCTGACAGGGAAATAAACCTGGCGCTTGATGCAGATATTTTTTGCTTTAATGTAGAGTCGGTACAGGAGCTTGAGGTATTAAACGAGCTGGCTGCAGCCAAAGGTAAAAAGGCCAATGTGGCTATTCGTATTAACCCTAATGTGGATGCGCATACCCATCATTTTATCACCACAGGATTAGATGAAAATAAATTCGGCATCAATATATGGCAGCTGCCTGATGTGGCCACTGCATTGCGCAAATGTGCCAGCCTGCAGTTTTTAGGCATCCACTTCCATATTGGTTCACAAATTACCGATCTGGAGGTTTACAAAAGCCTTTGTACCCGTATCAATGAAATGCAGGATTGGTTTGAAGATCATGGTTTCCCGGTTAAAGTACTCAATACCGGTGGTGGATTAGGAGTTGATTACTATAGCCCCGATACTAATATTGCCGATTTTGAAAACTATTTCCAGGTATTTAAAAGCTTCCTGAATGTTAAGCCAGGTCAGGAAGTACACTTTGAGCTTGGCCGCGCGCTGGTTGCCCAAAGCGCGTCGCTGATATCGAGGGTATTGTATGTTAAAAACGGTAAAAAGAAAAACTTCCTGGTACTGGATGCCGGGATGACGGAACTGATTAGGCCGATGCTTTACCAGGCATATCATCAAATTGAGAATTTAAGTCAAAATAAAATACCGGCAACCGGCAACACGCAACCGGCAACTGATTTAAAATACGATGTAGTGGGGCCTATATGCGAAAGCACAGATTGTTTCCAGAAAGATGTTGACCTGCCAGTATCATTCCGTGGCGACCTGATAGCGGTACGCACAGCGGGTGCATATGGCGAGGTAATGGCATCTGGTTATAACCTGCGCGATAGGGTAGGAAGCGTTTATTCGGAGTAGGTTTTAAAACTTAAGACCTACCCTGAACTGCACATAGGTGCCGCCTTCAACAACTGCAAAATATTGTTTAAACTGTACGAAATAAGAAAACGCGACATAGGTTGGCGTTTTATAGGTTACGTAATTGTTGTTGCTATTGTTGTAGATATTGTCGTTGCCAAATGTTTCGCCAACAAATATTCTGAAACCCATCTGGGTATCTGGTTTTCTGCCATGAAATACAATTTCGCTGGTTAAGCCTCCTGTAAAAAGGTCGGTACGGGTATCTGTATAAAAATTGGGCTGGCCGGTTACTGCTTTCCTGAAATTGGCATAGTCGCCAAATTCATGACTGTAGGCAGCTTCAAACCCAATTATCCTGAAATCTGTACGGCTATCGCTATTGATAAAAAAGTTGCCTGACAGGCGTCCACCAACTGCACCAAAAAACTTATTTTTAAAGTAAAAAGGGTCATTAGGCTGCAAGTCGTTATTGGCATAATTACCCAAGGAGGTAAATGCACCATAAGCCAGGTTAAAGTTTTTAAAAGTATTGGCATGGCTTATGTTAACCTGCCCGCTTGTAAGCTGGTCGTTAAGGTTGGGACTAAAATCAAGCACCAGCGCGCCCGAAATATAAGTGGCCGATTTTGCGCTATCCATTGACATGGGCTTGGGCATGTAGGCTATATCGCTATGGTGCAAAGCTGGACCGTAAATATGGTCGCTACATGAGCTTAATAAGCCAAGGATGAGTAATGCAGGCAGGTAAAATTTTATGTTCATATATCAGGAAAGATTAGGTTTAAGGCTTACAGAATATAAACCTTAATCAATAATACGGTAAATCTGCCGGATATATAACAGCGGGCTACAAATTAATCTATCAGCCCCGTAAAATAATCACCCTTAAAATCGACCGAATAATGCAGCACGTTGGTTAATTTTTCAAATTCGTGCCGCTCATGCGTTGTGGTAATCACTATAGCTTTCATCCCTGCATTGGCGGCAGCCTCAACGCCTTTGGGCACATCTTCAAACACAACACAATCATCGGGCATGGTATCTAAAAGTTGTGCGGCCTTTAAAAAGGTTTCGGGGTGCGGTTTGCTTAATACCACATCATCTGCACTTACAATTGCTTTAAAGTAATGCCTGATGTTAAGATTATCGAGCACATAATCAATATTGAAAGGGATAGCAGCTGAGCCTATGGCCATAGGGATACCTTTTTGATAGGCGGCTTCTAAGAACTCATGTAAACCGGGCAAAAGTGCCAGGTGTGGCAAAAACTCCTGCTGGTATTTTTCTTCTTTTTTGTAGGATAGGTCGTTCATCTCTTCCGTGGTAAAACGATCGGGGCCAAACATCCTTACCAATACTTCAGGATTTTTACCATACATCTGCTTTTTTACTTCTTCCCAGGTGAAAGAGCCACCCAGTTGATCATTTAAAAGTGTTTGCCAGGCTTTGGTATGATAGGGCATATCATTGATCATGGTACCATTAAGGTCGAATATAAAGGCCTTCATATATCTGTTTTTGATTTTGGCGCAAACTTACAATTTAATAAAACTAAAATTGAAGCAGACACGTATATATGCCATATACATGATAGGAATTTTACTTTAACTATATGTTGAAATACAGTTTTTAAAAATGTAGCTAAAATAATAAGGAGTGTGTTGTGGTTGCTTTTGTGCGATTATTACTTTTAGCAAGCCCGTTTGCCCAAAAGCTGATGGGCTTTTTTGTTTTAAAATTTATATGATGAGGTATAATAAATCCTGCAGACTAATTTGAAAATCTGAATGTGGGATATGCTTTGAAAATCAGTTAATTAGCTGCTGTTACTTTTTAAAAACGTTAAACAGCCAGATTTTCAAATTGAATAATGACTTTTGGCTGTTAGGCTTTTTAGAAAATTTGCCTAAATTGGCGCCTTTAATAAATAAAATAATGCAAAAAGAAGGAACAGTAAAATTTTTTAATGAGACAAAAGGTTTTGGATTTATCACACCTACAAGCGGTGGTCAAGACATTTTTGTTCATTCAACAGGCCTAATCGATGAGATCCGTGAAAATGATAAAGTTGAATTTGAAGTAGAGAACGGCAGAAAAGGTTTAAATGCGGTAAATGTAAAAGTTATCTAAGTATAATATAATCATTAAGCATACCAGGCATTCACTTATAAGTGGATGCCTTTTTTATTGGGCATTGGTTTTAGTAACTGGCCGCCGGTTCTTTCGCCTGTTTTGTATTCACCTGGTATTATCTCTTTTACGCTGCTGCCAAAACTGGCATTGTTGTTGTTTGTAGTTAGGTAAGTTAAATCATATCTACAAAAACATATAAAAAATGAAAGATCAAGCAAAAATTATAGCCGCACTATTAGTTGGTGCCGCAGCGGGTGCTGCATTAGGTTTATTGTTGGCCCCCGAAAAAGGTGGTGAGCTGAGAGACGATATTGCCGATTATATAAACGACCTTTTGGATACTGCCAAAAATAAAGCACAATCAACAGCAAGCGACATTAAACAATATGGTAATGATGCTTATGAAAAGGCAAAAACAAAATTTACCGGCACCGTTAACGATCTTTATGATTCTAAAGATGATGCCATTGAATTTGTAAAATCAAATGCTAAAAATGCGGATGATAAGGTGCATGCAGCTGCAGAAAGTGCTGTTAATGATGCCAAAGCAAAAGTAAAAGGCACTGCCAATGATTGGAACAATTCTATACAGAACGCATAATATTTAGTACTATATATAAAAACAAAAAACCCGGCCATTTTGCCGGGTTTTTTGTTTTTACAAGTATTGTTAATTTATTTAACCTCTAAGGTGTTGTCTTTTTCATTGGCATCCATAAACACGCCGCCATCTAATGTTATTGTTTTGATGGTTTTAGCGGTTTTAATATTTAACACAATCTGTTTCTGATCGTGTTCCCAAACAGCGGGTGTTTGGTGTAAGGTTTCGGTTGTACCATCTGCATAGGTAATTTTTGCATCAAACGGAATGGCAAAACCACCTACGTTTTTTATGTTTGCTGTATAGCCACCTGCAACTTTGTTTATCTTTTGCAAATTGAGATCAATATAATAGTTGGTGAAGAACCAGTTATTAAAAAACCAATCGAGGTTGCGGCCAGATACATTGCTCATGGAGTTAAAATAATCCCAGGGAATAGGGTGTTTTCCATGCCAGCGATCCATATAACCATGCAGCGCCTTTTTAAACAGCTCATCGCCCAGCATATCTTTCAAAGCAAAATGGCTTAATGCCGGCTTGCCATAAGAGTTGTTACCGTAACCGGCCTTTAACTCGCTTGATGGGGTTATAATCGGCAGATCCTCTGCTGTTGAGACATCATGGATCCATCGGTCTACCCTGAAATCTTTAAACAATTTGTCGGCTTTTTCGGCTCCAACCTCGTCTGTACCTATCAGGCGTTCAAAAGTAGTGGCCCAGCCTTCATCCATAAAGGCGTAGCGGCTTTCGTTAATACCCATGTAGAAGGGGAAATAAGTATGGGCTATTTCATGATCTTGCACAAAAGCAGCAAATTGTACATCATCCTGGTGACTATCATTTACCATCATAGGGTATTCCATATCTGCAAAACCCTGGAATGCGGTCATTTTAAGAAAAGGATAGGGTACACCCGGCCAGTTATGTGATAGCCAGCTTAATGAGTGACGCCCGGCTTGCACCGCGTGATGGAAATCGGCGGCACTATCCAGAAACGCTGCCTGCATGCTGGCCCTGCGGTGGGTAACATCATCAACAATGGCACTGGCAGCATCCCACACGTAATGATCGCTTATACCAACAGCCATATCGCTGATGTCATTAGCTTTCCATACCCATGAATTTTGATCTTTTTGTGCTGTAACGTTTTTCTTAGCCAGGTCTGCAGCAGTAGCCACATGTATGGTTGAGTCGCTGGTCATGGATGTTTCCAAACGTTTAGCATATTCCGGCTGTAATACAGCATTAGGGTTTTGTAGAGTACCGGTTGCCCATACAATGTAATTTTTAGGGGCATTTACAGTAAGGGTATAATCATTAAAATCATTATAAAACTCCTGTCCATCTAAAAACGGAAGTCTATCCCAGCCATTATAGTCATCGTAAACAGATACTCTTGGGTAAAAATAAGCCAGGTAATAGGTGGTTTGGTCTATCATTCCCTCGCGGCCGCTTTCTAACGAGATCTGGAAATGCCAGTCAATATCTAACTTTACCTGCTCATGAGGCGCCAGGGGTTTGGTTAAAGTAACCCCCATGTTGGTTGATGCGCCTGCACCATCTATTTTTGCAGCCACACCATTAACTAAAAATTTATCAAACTGGATGCCGGGTGTTAAGTAATCTGCGCCTGCATCGCCAAAACGGGCAACGCCCGGTTTGTGTATATTCAGGATCAGCTTCATGTTGAGCCTTTTCAGCGTATCCGGGCTGTTGTTTTCATAAGTTATGGTTTCTGATCCTTTTATATTCCTGTCTGGCGGCATAGCAGTAATGGTAATATTGTAGGTACCGTGGTTTTGCCAGTATTTTTTTCCCGGATTGCCATCTGCCTGTCGGGTGCCTTTATTGAAAGCTTTCTGGATATCGCGCGGCATATACAAATTTTGCGCCTGTACTTGTATAAGCGCGAAAAAGGATAAAGCAGTTAGCGTAATGGGTTTGATCATGTTCATTGTTTAAATAAATTCCTGTTGGATATTTGTAAAGATGCTTTTTAAAGTAAAAAGTTACAAAATAAATAAAAAATCAATATACCTACTTACTGGTCAGTTTTTGGTAACAAAATAGTAACAACTAATTTATTGGTCAAAAATGTTTTGTGATTACGGAAAATGTTTATTTTATTTGTTCAAGTTATTTTAATAGGGGTATTAAATAACTAATATTTAAGCCATCCGCTTTTTTGCGGATGGCTTTCTTTTTTAAGAAAAAGGTTTGATAACCTATTAGTCCTCTGATAAATATTCTTTGGAGATGATCATGAACAGGCGGTCATTATCTGTTGATTCATCCATGCACTCAGTAAGCAGCTGATTTACTTTATCGTATTTTAATAGTTTGGCTACCATCATCAGCATCCGGCATGATGTGATGTTTACATGCTCCAATAATTGAATGTACATAATGATATCCAGATCGCTGAAAACAGTTATTGCCTGCTTTTCATCCAGGCAAAACTGGTCTTTAATGATAGCTTTTATGGGGTTGCAGTTTTTATCAGAAGGAATTTCGCCCATATAGGAATACACCTCGTCCATCCTGATTATTTGTTTTTTTACATCACCCCAAAATTCATTAATGGCCAGCTTTAAATTGCTGAATGATGCCAGGCTAATGATGTGGTCAAGGTTTTTATTGAGGTAACATTTGCTAAAGTATAACCTGTTAAGATTATGAATGAATACTTGCTTTAACTGGCCGGGCTCTAAAATTTTAATGGTATTATCGCTCATGATATCATAATTAATATTGTTAACAATAAGAAGTATCAATAAATTAGTGTATATAAAGTTATACTAAGAAAGCCTGTAAGTTTTATTTTGTTTTAATGTGTACGGATAAACTAACTTTGCTTCCTGATAAGTACAGTTATGAAATATAAATTAGGCGATTTTGTTCGGTTTGTTGATGAAAAAATGGAAGGGTTTGTAACCCGCATTATTGACGACCAGATGATTGGCGTTACCGGCGAGGACGAGTTTGAGATACCTGTGCTGGCCAGTAAGGTTACTACTGTACACGGTTATGAACCTGCCGGATCAAAAAAGAATACCGAAGCTGATGAAAAGCCAGTTGATTTATCGCAGTTTGATAAAAAAGGTATCTATGTTGGTGTTGTTGCCGATGCGAAGGCACAATCTGTAGTACATTTTCATTTGGTGAATACTACATCGTTCCAATTGCTGGCCGGGTTTAGTACCGAAAAACAACAGGTATTTAAAGGCGAGTTTTCTGGAATTATAGCACCAAAGTCATCAGCAATGATTTACTCGGCGCAATTGGCCGATTTGCAACTGTGGCCTGCATTTACATTTCATATTATTTATAGTACAAAACAAAATATTGAATCACCTGCGCCATTGGTAGTTAAGGAGAAATTTAAAGCGAAAGATTTTTCTTCAACAAAAAAGCAAGTGCCATTATTGAATCAGGCAGGTTGGTTAATACGGCTTGACGAGCCTGAATTGGTCCTTGATGCCCAAAAGCTAAAAGAAAGCTTTTTTAAACCTGCGAAAGAGAAGGTTGTTTTTGAAAAACCGGTGAGCGAGGTTGATCTGCATATAGAAAAACTGCGTGACGACTACCAATTTTTGCAAAGCAGCGAAATACTGAACATTCAGCTGGCTCATTTTCATAAAGCACTTGATGCGGCTATTGTACACCAATTACACGACATCACATTTATACACGGTGCTGGTAACGGCACCCTGCGCCACGAATTACAAAAGGTGTTAAGTAAACATCCTAAAGTGCAAACTTTTATGGATGCAAGAAAAGAGAAGTTTGGCTACGGGGCAACTAAGGTAATGCTGAAGTAGAAATATTATACTGAGCAAAGCAGTCTTATAAAACAAGGCCTTGTTACCTGTTTTGTAAGATTGCTTTTTGCAATATCGCTACAGCGCATCCGGATTTGGAATGAAATTCATAAACGCCTGGAATTTAGCATAGTAGTTTTGCATATTAAGCTGGTAATAATAGGCCCCCCGCTTGGAGCCCGCTTTATCCTTATCGGCCAGTTTAATAAGTAAGCCTGTTGCCAGTACACGCTTGCTAAAGTTACGTTTATCAATGGTGGTGTTAAAAACGCTCTCGTACAGGATCTGTAGTTGGGGGATAGTAAATTTGGTAGGTAAAAGTTCAAACAGAATAGGGTGCATGGCAGCCTTGTAACGGATACGCTTACGGGCTTGCTCCACCATTTCCTGTTGATCAAATATCAGTTTTGGCACCCGTTTAAGCTGAAACCATTCGGCATGATAGTCGGCACTTATCTGTGTTTCGTACTTGTGGATATCTATCAGGGCGAAATAGGCAACTGATACAGTACGCTCCAGGGGATCGCGATTAGGGTCGCCATAAGTATATAATTGTTCAAGGTACACTCCTTCAAGCCCGGTTAACTGTTTTAAAATACGATTAGCAGCCTGGTCCAAACTTTCGTCATTCTGCACAAAACCACCCATTAAACTCCAGTTACCTTTTTCGGGCTGAAAGCCTCTTTTAATTAGTAATATTTTTAGAAGCTCCCCATCAAAGCCAAAAATTATGCAATCTACCGCTAATAATAACCTGGTTTGTTTAGAATACTTGAGCATTTTTTACTTTGAACTTTTGTAATAAAAACAAATATATAACAACATTTGGTATATGTGAACTAAATGGAAGTTGTAACTGCAATCTGATACATGGGGGCCAATAATTGAGAGCATTTGTAGTGTTATAATAACAATTAAAGTAACCAGGATATTTTATTTAGCGAGCGGCAAAGTGTCAATTTTTAAATGTGCGGCACCCAACAAGCTGTGTTAAAATTTATCCTGATGTAAAACGTTTCGGTTTTGTTGCGGTTGTTGTTATTTTGAATGATCTTTAATTAATAAAATATAAAGTATCTTAGAATGATGTTTTCTTGGTATATTAAAAAAATTGAAACTATTTAAGTCAAAAAATGGTTGCGGTTTTAACACTTTAAAAAGTTATTCAGGTTACATAAAAATATAACATCAGTACCAATTGGAAAATTTTACCCCCGAGATTCAGGCAGACATTGAAGCTGTAAATAATATCCCCGTAGTAGCGTCAATTTTGGAAGTGATATGCCGTACTACGGGTATGGGATTTTCAGCTGTTGCAAGGGTTACCGACGAAAAATGGATTTGCTGTGCCGTACGTGACGAGATTCAATTTGGACTTGTACCCGGAGGTGAGCTGGTATTGAAATCAACCATTTGCCACGAGATAAGACAAAGCGGAGTGGGCGTAATTATCGATCACGTAGATAAGGACGAACGTTTTTATAATCATCATACACCTGCCATGTATGGTTTTCAAAGCTATATTTCTTTGCCAATTATACTTAAAAACGGTGATTTTTTTGGTACGCTTTGCGCTATTGATCCCCGCCCGGTTGTTTTAAGTTCGCCCGAAATTGTTGGCATGTTTAAGTTGTTTGCGGAACTTATTGCTTTCCACCTGGATGCGATAGACAGGCTGGCGCTGAGTGAAATGAAATTAACTGAAGAACGCCAAATTGCCGAGTTACGCGAGCAGTTTATTGCCATATTGGGCCACGATTTGCTTAATCCGGTAAGTGCGGTACTTAATGTTGCCCAATTGTTGTTGCGTGTGCCAGCCGATGATCGTGTTAAACGTTTAGCCAACATTGTACAGGATTCTGCCTATCGCATGAAAGGCCTCATTGAAAATATATTGGACTTTGCACGCGGCAGGCTTGGTGAGGGGATCATACTTAATCGTAAAGATAACGAGCCGCTGGAAGAGATCCTCAACAATGTAATAACCGAATTGCGTATCATCTGGCCGGAAAGGGTTATCGTTGTCAATTTAAACCTTACGGATACCGTAAATTGCGATGGCAGGCGCATTGCCCAACTGTTTTCAAATATATTAGGTAATGCACTATCACATGGCAAAAACGATATGCCTGTTGTTGTTGAAGCATCAAGCAGCGCCAATGGTTTAACGTTATCCGTAACCAATCGTAGTAACAGGATCCCGGATGCGATGCAGGCGCGCCTGTTCCAGCCATTTTACCGTGGCGAAGTTGAGCCGCACAAGGAAGGCCTTGGCCTGGGTTTGTATATCTCATCAGAAATTGCACGGGCACACGGCGGCACACTAAGCGTATCGTCTGATGATGATAGCACCTGTTTTACTTTATGGCTCCCACCTTGTTAATTGTTTCAAAAACAAGGTCTGCACTTTTAAAACAAGGCTTTTTATTCGCTCCTTAAACTCTTTACCGGGTTCATTAAGGCAGTTTTCACCGCCTGGAAACTTATGGTAGCAAAGGCAATAAATAGCGCTATCATTCCGGCAAGTACAAAAACCTGCCAGCCTACATTTATTTTATAGGCAAAATCCTGCAGCCATTTGTACATAGCATACCACGCCAGCGGCGAGGCTATCACAATGGCTATCAGCACCAGTTTAATAAAATCGCGGGCCAGTAAGCCAACAATACCACTTACGCTTGCTCCCAATACCTTGCGTACGCCAATTTCGCGGGTACGTACCTGTGCGGTATAGGCTGCCAATCCTAATAAGCCGAGGCAGGATATAAAAATGGCTATAGCTGCAAAATAGGTAAAGAGTTTGCCTTCCTGCTGTTCGCTCTGGTACATCTTGTTAAATATGTCATCCAGGAAGTTATAGGAAAATGGGTACTCGCCATTGTACTGCTTAAAAACCTTTTGAGCCGCGTTGATAGCTTTTTGGGCGTCGCGACCGGTGGTTTTTATGTAAATGGTATTTAAATACTTTGGCTGGTAGTAAAACATAGCCGGGGCAATTTTTTCTTTCATGGATGCATAGTGAAAATCCTTCACAACACCTATGATAGTGCCTTTTACCCCTTGCATGGTGAAGCGTTTGCCTACAGGGTTTTTAATTCCCATTTCTTTAATAGCGGCTTCGTTTAAAACATAGTGGGCGGTATCGGTAACCGAACCTGTAAATGTGGCGCCTTCTTTCATTTTCATTTTAAAGAACGATACCAGATCTTTATCAACCACAATAGGGTGGATCATCATGTTTTGCCTGGGATCTTTCCCGTCCCAATCCAACCAGCCCGTAAAACCTTGAAACCTTACCACGTTTTGATTTGATCGGGTTACATCCAGTACACCAGGTTGTTTTATCAGCTCGGCTTTTACAGCATCATAATGCTGGGTCATATCGCGCATCCAAAAACTGAGCACATTGGTTTTATCATACCCTAGGTTTTTTTGACGGATGTAATTGAGTTGGCCGGTAATGATCATAGTACCAATGATGAGCACTATTGAAAACACAAACTGCGTAACTACCAATATCTTGCGGAACAGCACATCGCCGATACCAGCAGAGATTTTGCCTTTTAATGCCTTTAATGGCTCAAAGGATGACAGCAGCAGGGCCGGATAAATGCTTGATGCTGCCAACGTGCCCGTAATGGCTCCCAGCAGAATGCCCCAGATATGATAATCGGCCAAATTGAAAACCATTTCTTTATGGAGCAGGTTATTAAACATGGGCATTAAAATAAATATCAGCCCAACGGCCAGCAATGCAGCCAATGAAAACAGAAAAGCCGTTTCCACAATAAACTGCATAAACAGCTGTATTTTTTCTGCCCCGATGATCTTGCGCATACTGATTTCTTTTGACCTGAGCATGGAGCGCGCGGTTGACAAGTTTACATAGTTGATGCAGGCGATAACCAGTATCAGCAAGGCTATAATAATGAAGATGCGCACCGTGGAGATACCCTTATCGCTCATATCGCCGTTGTATAAATGCATTTTGGTTATGGGGAGTAACAAGTATTCGGCATCGGTATCGTCTGCTTTGTGGTTCAGGTGGATCTGCCTTATTTTGGTGGTAAGGCCTTTTAATGAGGCCCCCGGTTTAAGCTGCAGATAGGTGATGTAGTTAAAAAAGCTGAAGTTGCTGCTCAGGTCGATTTTTCTGGCCAGCATATCTTTTATATGGAAACTCATGGGCATCAGCATATCATAGTTGATGCTGGAGTTTTTGGGGAAGTCGGCAATTACACCGCTTACTGTTAGATTGTTACCATCGGCAATAATTACTTTACCTATAGGGTCCTGATCCCCAAAGAATTTTTGGGCAGTTTTTTGGGTGATCACTACCGAGTTATCATCTGCAAATGGCTTGGCCGCGTTCCCTTTTATCAAATGAAAATCAAACATCGAAAAAAACGAGGGGTCGGTAAAGGCAGCATTCTCATCACCAAAAGCCTTATCTCTGTACTTGTACAGCGAAAAATTATTACTCGTGATGCGTACCGATTCTTTTACTTCTGGCAGCTGTTGCTTGGCCATCGGCCCGATAGGCGCTACACCAATGCTGTAGATCTGCCTGCTGGCACCTGTACCACCAAACAGCTCAAGCCGGTAAATGTCGGGTGCCTGCTTATGAAAGCCATCAAAACTCAACTCGTCCTGTACCCAAACCAGTATCAGGATGCCAATGGCCAAACCAAGGGTTAAACCCGCAATATTGATGATTGAATAAAACTTATTCTTGAGCAAATTGCGCCAGGCTGTTTTTATATAATTTTTTAACATAAGCGTATGGATGGATGTGCGGATTACAAATGTGCAGATACAAATCTTTATGTCATTGCGAGCGAAGCGTGGCAATCGCATACTATGCAGAGTGGACCTGTTCTGTTCGCGATTGCTTCGTTGCTATCTATGACATGTTCTCAAAAAAATCTTTTTGTCATCCTGAACGCAGTGAAGGATCTGTTATTCGCCATGCTTCTTCGCCCTGCACAGTCTGCAAATAGATCCTTCGTTCCTCAGGATGACAAACCTTTTAAAACGTCATTTTCCTTTCAGTATCCCCAGATAGTAAAACTCGCAATGACATCGGTGGCCTACTTCGCCTTCCTGATATAAATACTGCCAAAAGTGGTTTTCATTAATATCTCGGGGCCGCCGCCGGCTATTTTGCCGTATACCCAGTCGTCAATTTTAAGGCCGTACATGCCGTCTTTATTGCTGCGGGTAACGTTGGGTTTATGCTGCTCGGTAGCAACATCAAAATCAGTAAAGACATCGCCACGATCAGATTTTAGCTTCACGTTGGCTTTTAAGCCGGCAGGGAAGGTAATATCTATTTTTCCGTTGAGTGTAGAGAACGCCATAGCCGCCTTTGAATCAATAGACCTGAAACTCACAACCACCGGACCATTAACCGTAGTGGCCACTACCGAGCCCGTGATATCTGTTAGCTTAATTGAACCATTTACGTTTGATACTTCCAGTTTGCCATCCAGGTTGCTGCCATTGATGTCGCCGCCATTTACGGTTGATATTTTAAAGGTATTACCGCCGCTTTTAGGGACTTTGATGGTTAGGTTAACAGGTTTGCCCATGCTGCTGTGTACATTTACCTGGTTATCTTTTTCCTGCGCGCTGATGTCCATACCATTGCTGTTTAAACGGCGCATACCGCTTACTTTCTCTTTATCTTTTTCGCGCTCTTTCCGCTTTTCATCAATCTGCCCCTCTACTACAATGGTTTTACCTTCGTAACCTATTATTGTTATTGAACCATCAATTAAACCCACATTTAGTTTATAAGGTTTACCGGGATCGCTCAGCGGAACAACCAATTGCTCCTGTGCCGATAACCGGGCCGTTAATAGTATGGCTGCTGCAAATACACTTAAAATCTTTATCGTCTTCATGTTATCCTCTGTTATTGTTGTTTTTTGATATAAATATTCCCATTAAGGGTTTCAAATTTGAATAGTTTACCACCCGAGCCAATGCGCACATCAGAGTTGGAATTAAGTTTATACGTAGTACCCCCACCACTTTTTGCTTCAGTTTTTACCACCTTACTTGGCATTACCTGGGCATCGGGAAAATCAGTAAAGAACTGGCCGTTCATACTTTTAAATGACAGATCTGCCGATAAATTGGCGGGGTAAGTAATATTCATCTGCCCGTTTATAGTGTGGTATGATGATTCGCCGGGAGGCACAGCCAAATAGTTTACCGTTACAGGGCCGTTTACAGTATGCGCAATAGTGGTGCCTTTGGCATTAATGATCTCTAAAGAACCATTTACATTATTAACCTTTAATGAACCATAAACATCCTTAACAGTAATATGGCCATCGTTTACTGTTGAAACAGCCAGGCTCATATTAAATGGCACTTTGATGGTGTATTCCAGTTGTACTATGTAATTCTGGTGGTGGTCTTTGTCGTCGCGGGTCCAATTGTGGGGGCGGGTATCGTATGGCTCGGCAGTGTAAGCTATTACACTATCGGCTTTTTGGTTAAAGCCCAGCTTAAATTCTTTTTTGGCCAGATCAACGTCGGCCTGGGTTTTTCCTTTAATGGTTTGGTCAATTTCCATCAACACCTTATCGCCTGCGTAGCCTTCTACCTTAATACTTCCCCAAATGTTGTACACAACCACTATACCTTTGCCAAAGGTAAACTGCTTGCTGATGTGTTCTTTATACTCCTGGCCGTGTGCCAGTGTTTGGGCAAAGCAAAGCCCCAGCGCCGTAAAAACGGTGATCAATGTTGTTTTCATAAAATGGTTCTTTTTTTAAATGAGTTGTGTTATGGTTTGCCTTATCTTGTCCTTTACGCCAGGGTTCAGGTCCTTTTGTTTCAATAGTTGTTTAAATGAATTTACCGATCCTTTTTCCTGCAGTTTAAGCATCACATCGGCAATGGCCGATTGCATCAGCGGCGAATCCTGCTGTATGATGGATTGGATGAGCCCCTGCCTCACTTCCGGGTGCGCGGCCAGGTGGGTTAAAGCATCTAATGTGCTCAAACGTACATTCACATTTGGGTCATTGTTAAGCGTGGCAAATAAAGCGTCAATCACCTCTTTATCGGCATGCTTGATCTCGCTGGTATAACTCACCCCCTTGATCCGTTCAGATGCGGAAGGATTCTCCAGCAGGGCAAGCATCATGGTTTGCTTTAGCTCATGCACCTGCGAGGTAAGGGCCTGCAACTGCTCATCCTGCTTACCAGTGGTACTGGCATGGAAAACCAGGTACCCGCTGCCAAAACTGATGAGCACTATCACCAAACTGTAAGCCAATGGCCAGCGTGGCTGCCATTGCCATAAACGGGCCAGCAGCTCTTTAATACTAAACACCTCTTTTTTCTCATCAACAGATTGCTTGTAGGTATCCAGCATCGCCTTAAATTTTACCGGCATGTGGGCACCTGGCTCGGGCACCTGAATTTCATCCATCAAATCCCAAACCTGTTGTATAGCGGTAAATTCCTGCAGGCAGCTTTCGCAGCCTGCCAGGTGTTTTTCAAACTCCTCACGTTCAGCTGTAGTTAGCCGTTTACTTATATAATCGCTAAATTTTTCCTCGTATTGCTCACAATTCATCTTCATCCTGTTTAACGTTCCATTTTGGTATAAATATCCTTTAACTCCTGCATTGCCCTAAAGGCGCGTACCTTGGCGGCACCTTCGGTAATGCCTAAAATTTGCCCTATCTCCTGGTATTTCAGCTCCTGGAAACGGCTCAGCGTCAGTATTTCCCGGTTGTCATCGCTTAGCTTATTCATCGCCATGTATAAACTGGCATTAGCTTGCTTTTTTTCCAGGTGCTCATCGGCACTGGCACCACCGGGAAGCCTATCGGCCAATTCATTAGCATCATGGTGCGTTCCCTGCAGTTTGCCTTTTTTTTTAACCTCATCTTTCAGCACATTGCGGGCTATCTGGTACATCCAGGCCATAAACTCACCCTCGCCGGTAAAACTGTTACGGTACCGCAGCATTTTGTAAAACACAGTTTGCACCATATCCTCGCTGGCCTCGCGGTGATAGGTCATGTGGAACAAAAAGCCATACAACGAACGGTAATGCCTCTCGAACAGCAAACCCATCCTTTCCAAATCTCCGGCTTTTACCCGGAGCATAATCGTGTTATCACTAAGTGCGTTCAAAAAAGGCTCGGTTATTTTAATTTATATATTGGAGACCGCAGAGATTTTAATTGGTTACAGAAAGTTAGAAAAAAATCGAAGATTTTTTTGATCAAGGAGCAAGGATTTTTGGAACAAAGACTTTTGGAGCAAGGAATAAGGGTTTTTTTGATCAAGGAGCAAAGACATTTAGATTAAGGAGCAAGGATTTTTGGACAAAGGACAAAAAGAAGGAAAATACATCCTTCATCTTTTGTCCTAAAATCTTTACTCTAAATGTCTTTGCTCCTTGATCTAAAAATCTTTACTCCAAAAGTGCTTGCTCCAAGAACCTATTCTCAATATATTTAACCTCATGCAAATACATCAGCAAATTCTTCGCCTCCGGGAGCGTAAACGGGGCTTTCATTTAATTACTGCCGAAGTTTTGCAGGCTATACCGCAAATAGCAACTATGCGGGTGGGAGTGATGCAGGTTTTTATTCAGCATACCTCGGCATCTTTAACTATTAATGAAAATGCCGACCCAACCGTGCGGCAGGATTTTGAAATGTATTTTAACAAGGCCGTGCCCGAGAATGACCCCGACTACAGGCATGACGATGAAGGATCTGATGATATGCCCGCTCATTTAAAAGCAGCCATGCTGGGTAGTTCGGTAATGGTGCCTATCCGTAATGGTCGCCCGGCCTTTGGTACCTGGCAGGGTATTTACCTGTGCGAGCATCGGAATTATGGCGGCAGCCGCGACCTGGTTATTACAGCCTGGGGCGAGTAGGGTATGAGTTAAACTACCCGGGTATCACCCAAGGAAATTGCGTTTAAAAACTAAATTAAAACTTTCACCATAGCGATGGGTTTCAAACCCATCGCTATTTGCCAATATTCTACGCCAAACAGGTTCATTTAATAGGTTTTTCTGGCGTTTGCCCCTTTAAATATTAAAAAAGCGATTTCGCGGGGTATCTCCCGGCTTATTATAAATGTTTAAGATTTTTATGATTCAAAATATTCCACAGGTTCCAGGTCATTCAACTCCTCATCGGTAAATAAGCGGGAGCGGATAATAAACCGGATACCCATCGGGATCTCGATAGAGAAGCTGGAACCTCTGCCGGGAGTAACATCAAGTGTAAGGTGCGTGTGTCGCCAGTATTCAAACTGATCAATGCTCATGAAAAAATCGAAGCCTGCTACTTCTCCAATTTTTACATCACTGCTGCCAATTTTAAATTCACCTTTTTCAAAACACATGGGCGAGGAACCATCGCAACAACCTCCGCTTTGATGAAACATCAGCGGGCCAAATTTGGCTTTTAGCTCAGCAATCACCTTTTCGGCTTCGGGAGTAACAGAAACTCTTTTGGTCATGGCAGGTACGTTATAAGAAATAGCAAATTCTTTTTTGCAAAAGTATGGGTCCTTTTTTGGAGCGCATGTAGGTTGAGCTGCAAAATAGCAGTGGCTGCGTTCTTAGTTAATGAAAACACAACCTACCGCTTCTTAATAGGGGAATTGTCTACTCTTTGCTTTTCATCTGGTATTAAAAAGAGGCGCTGCAATAGCCCAATACAATTGCAGCAACCTCAACTCGCCTGGTCTTAAAAAAAGCCCAGTTTGTTTTTATTATATGAGATCAGCATATTCTTTGTCTGGCGGTAGTAGTTCAGCATCATTTTATGATTCTCCCTGCCGAAACCTGATTTTTTATACCCGCCGAATGGTGCATGTGCAGGGTAGGCATGGTAGCAGTTAACCCAAACGCGGCCGGCCTGTATAGCGCGCGGTACCTGGTAAATTTCGTGTGCATCGCGGGTCCAAACACCTGCGCCCAAACCATAAAGGGTATCGTTGGCAATTTCAATAGCTTCCTCAACCGTTTTAAAAGTGGTAACTGATACAACCGGACCAAAAATTTCTTCCTGGAAAATGCGCATCTTATTATTTCCTTTAAATATAGTTGGTGTTATGTAATACCCGTTTGCCAGGTCGCCATCAAGCTTTAGGGCATCGCCGCCGGCTAATACTTCGGCGCCTTCTTTTTTACCAATATCCAGGTAACTCAGGATTTTTTCATACTGATCATTTGATGCCTGTGCACCCATCATGGTGGTTGAATCCAGTGGGTCGCCCATTTTGATGGCTTTGGTGCGGGCAATTACGCGCTCCATAAATTTATCGTAGATGTTTTCATGAACCAGCATGCGCGATGGGCAGGTACAAACTTCGCCCTGGTTTAAGGCAAATAGTACAGCACCTTCTACAGCCTTATCAAAAAACTCATCGTCGGCATCGCCAACAGATTCAAAGAAAATATTTGGCGATTTACCGCCAAGCTCCATTGTAACGGGGATCAGGTTTTCTGATGCGTATTGCATGATCAGTCTGCCTGTAGTGGTTTCGCCGGTAAAGGCAACCTTGCTGATGCGTGGGTTAGTTGCCAATGGCTTACCGGCTTCAGGCCCAAAGCCGGTAACAATGTTTAGCACGCCCGGAGGCAGGATATCGCCAATCAGTTCCATCAGCACCATAATGCTGGTTGGGGTTTGCTCTGCCGGTTTCACAACTACGCAACAGCCGGCGGCCAAAGCAGGGGCTATTTTCCAGGTGGCCATGAGTAAAGGAAAATTCCAGGGGATAATTTGCCCTACTACGCCAAGCGGCTCCTGCAGGTTGATGCTTACGGTAAACTCATCATGCTCAGATATGCTACTTTCTTCGGCACGTATGGCGCCGGCAAAGTAGCGAAAATGATCAACCACCAGCGGCAAATCGGCAGCCATGGTTTCACGGATGGCTTTGCCATTATCAATGGTTTCTACCGTGGCCAGGTAACTTAGGTTATCCTCAATCACCTGCGCTATTTTTAAAAGCAGGTTGCTGCGCAGGGTTGCCGCCGTTTTACTCCAGGTTTTAAATGCCTCGGTAGCAGCATCAACAGCTGCGTCAATATCTTCTTTGGTTGAGCGCGCGGCCCGGGTAAAAACTTTGCCATCAATGGGCGAAATATTGTCAAAATATTCTCCTTTGACGGGCGGAACAAACTTACCGCCAATAAAATTATCGTACTTTTCCTTAAAGATTGGTCTTTGCGCTACACTCATAATGGTTTTTGTTTTTTAATTGGTGTAGCTAAGGTAAGTGCCTATGGTATTGGTCATTTGCACAATGCTATCAATTGGGTGCATTATAGTTTCAATTTTAAATTGAATTATAAAGTATCATTAACTATGCCTAACTTGTTTTAAATTAAGCCAATTATGAATGAGAGAAACCTGGTATCTCCGTTTGCCCTTAGTGGTAAAAAGGAGATACAAACGCTTGTAGAAAATCGTAAGGCATACACTTTAAACCATTGTGAACTTAATATTTACGAAACTTATCAGCGCAGCGAACTTGTGCCCCTCACTTTTAACGATCTGGTGATTACCAGTATGCTGCGGGGCAAAAAGGTAATGCATTTGTTTGATAAACCCGGCTTTGATTACCTGCCCGGCGAAACGGTTATTGTACCGCCCAATGTTACCATGACCATTGATTTTCCCGAAGCATCTGAGCTTAATCCATCGCAGTGCACGGCATTGGCCATTAACCATCAGGAGATAAAAAGTACGATTGATTTTTTGAACGAGAATTACCCGCGTGCCGATGATGATAAATGGCAGCTTAATTACCAGCAGTTTCATTTTTTTAATAACCATGAGCTGGCGCAGCTCATCAATAAACTCATCAGCATAAGCACCGGCGATGTGCTTACCAAAGATGTGCTGGCTAATCTAACTCTTAAAGAATTGCTTATCCGTATTATGCAGATGCAAAACCTGCACCATGTACAGGAAAACCTGCAACAACTATCTGCCGGTAAGCGGTTTGCTTATATATTACAGTATATCAAAAGTCACCTTACCGAAAAACTGAATATTGACGCCCTTAGCCAGATGGCCTACATGAGCAAAGCCAGTTTTTTCAGGGCCTTTAAGTATGAAATGGGGATGTCGCCGGTTGATTATATTATTAAGGAACGGATAGAGTTTGCCAAACAGCTATTACACAACCCGTATTGCAGTATGGCGGATGCCTGCTTTAAAGCAGGTTTTAACAACCAGCATTATTTTAGCCGCGCGTTCAGGAAAATTGCAGGTACTACGCCGAGTTTATACAAGGCAGGTATATTGAAGGTTGTTAATTAGGAAATTTTTATTCGCGCGATTGTTATTAAATGCGGCTTAAATATTCTTTTTTCGCCCTCATCAGGCTGCAAATTCTTTGTTGCCATTGATCACGTCGACTGGGTCTATTTCGAGGATGTGGCAGATCTTGAAAAATCTATCCAGGGTTAGTTTTACGTTTCCTAATTCAATTTTACTGTAGGTATTTTGCGATACATTAAGCTTAGCCGCCAGGTACTCCTGCGAATAGCTTAACTGCTGCCTGGTGTTCCTGATGCTTTCGGCCACCGTTTTTACATGATAATCCCTTGAATTTTTCATGAAGTTGCTTAATTTGTTTTTTAACAATTACGTAATAAAAAGCAGGTTGGATTTTAGCTTCAGGCATTTATTGCGATAAAAGGTAGTCGCGCAGGTTGTGGCGTCAAAATCGCTTTTTAAATTTAGTGGGGAAGCTTTCCATATTATAATTATAGTATTTAGCGTTGATCATACTCAATTGTATCACATGACCGATACCGCACATATTCTTGTATCAAAAATGGACGGTGGTTAGTTTTTAATATTGTAAATATTTGATAATCAATTATATGTAACCATGGCATTCGCTTTGCTTCATGTTGTTCACTAAGGGATAGCATCATGAAGCATCATAAACAACTGGAACGGCGTACATTTTTGCAAGACCGTTTCGACATCCTGATTAAAAGACAAAGGAGTGGCACTGCCACTTTTAACGAACTTACCGAACTTGATGATATTGTGAACCGCGACCCCGCCATACGAGAAAGTATCCTGGTTGAAATGCAGGAACTTGATTCCCCGCCGGATGATCAGCCGCCAGTTGAAGTGCCTGTTATTGATCCTGTAAAAAAGCGTAGCTTGTTTGATATTATTTGGTCGTTTATCAACAGACTGTTTATGGCCGAAGCGGGAGTATCCACAGCGGTACTGATTTAAATATTTAACAACCTTCCACCTTTTTGAAATGAGGTGGCAGGTGATTTTCTGTTGATTCTTTTACAACCGGTATGTACCAAAACCGGGCGGCAGACTCATCCTGGCGCGATGCGTGATACTACTTACGCCCTTTAATTTTTTGCCCTTCAATAATTTACTGCCTGATTTATTATATTTAGCCTAAACTAAATCATCGCAATAAAATATGACTACCACTGCCGCTACTGAACCCATTTACTGGTCTGGTGCGCAAAAAATAGCATTAAGGTTTTTCCTGGTGTTTTTTTTGCTGTACATATTGTTTAATCCCAATGGCACAATACCATTTTTAAATGCAGCTTCCCGGTACTATATCCAACCATTTCATAAACTAATTCCCTGGCTGGCCGCACACGTATTACACATGGCCAACCCCATAACTGTGTTTACCAATGGCAGCGGAGATACCACTTATGATTACCTCATTATATTGTTTAGCGTGGTAGTGGCGGGTTTATGTGCCGGTGTTTGGTCGGTTATTGACAGAAAGGCCCGCAATTATAACAAGCTGTTTTATTGGGTTTGCGTAATTGTGCGTTATTATGTGGCTATCACCATGCTCACCTATGGCTTTATAAAAGTGATTAAACTGCAGTTTCCATCGCCATCTCCCGCCCGCCTGTTGGAACCCTTTGGCAATGCGTCGCCCATGGGCCTGGCCTGGACGTATATGGGCTACTCCAAAGGCTTTAATTATTTTACAGGTATAGGCGAGTTAAGCTGTGGTTTGTTATTGCTTTTTCGCAAAACAACAACCCTTGGTGCACTTTTGGGCGTGGTGGTTGCCGGCAATATTATGGCTATAAACTATTGTTTTGATGTGCCGGTTAAGTTGTTATCAACCATGCTGGTAATAATGTCGTTGTTTTTGCTGGTTAAGGATGCGCGGCGTTTAATTAATTTCTTTTTGCTAAACAGGGAAGCCCCACCATCAAACATACCTCCACACAGTTTTAAGGAGAGGTGGAAAAACATCACCCTATGTTGTATTAAATATGTTTTTATAGTGTATGTGCTGGTTGGGTATACCATAAGTAATTTGCAAGCCGCCAAATACTATGGCGATAAGGCTAAAAAGCCACCTTTTTATGGCATTTATGATGTGCAAAGCTTTGTGCGAAACAAGGATACCATTGCGCCGCTTACTACAGATACCAACCGCTGGCGCAAGTTGGTGATTAGCTATACAGATAATGCGCAGATTAAATTCATGAACGATAGTTCAAAAAATTACAGCTTTAAACCCGACCTGAAGAAACATGTTATTACTATCAATACATATGCAGATACGGTGAACAAGCACTATTTAACTTACACCGAAGCAAAAAATGGCGATTTGCTGCTGAAAGGCAAATGGGACAGAGATTCGCTGACCATCAACCTCAAAAAATACGACCTGGATAATTTTTTACTGCTGCGGCGTGGCTTTCATTGGGTAAATGAGTATCCTTTGAACAGGTAACGGGAATTGGCATCATCTAAAAAGGGAACAATCAACAAGTCTCAAATTCATTAATGGTTCTTGTTGCTATTATCAATGTGGCAAAGTACATGGTTATCAAAAAACGTTTATATTGCCATAGTAAACCAATTAAATTTAAACTCATGATAAGAAAACTATCAATAATAAGCCTTTTGCTGCTTTTTATGCTGCCCTCCATGTCATTTGCGCAAACGGCCGCTAATAGCAAGCCTGTTGTTGCCAGAATGCGGGTTATTATTGATAATGATTTTAGTGGCGATCCGGATGGCTTATTTGCGCTTACCCATCTTTTATTATCACCGTCGGTGGAGATCAGGGGCATTATTGGCTCGCACCTTAAAGTGGGGGATGGGTTTGATAACTCCAAAACCCAGGCAGATAATGCTGTTAAAAAAGCTATCGAACTGCTAACCATGATGAAGATGAATGGCCGGATGCCAGTAATTGCCGGATCAAACACGGGGATGCTTAATGATAGTACCCCGGTTAAAAGCGCGGCAGTTGATTTTATTATCAAAGAGGCTTCACGTACTGATACTTCCTTGCCCTTATATGTGCTTTGCGGCGCTGGCCTTACCGAAGTTGCTTCGGCTGTTTTAACCAACCCGCAGATAGCCGGCAAGTTTACATTGGTTTGGATAGGCGGCGCCGAATACAGCGACCTGGCACTACCGCCACCTAATTATTCAAATCCCGAATACAATCTTAATATTGACATTGCTGCGGCGAGGGTTATTTTTAGCCAGCCGCAATTAAAATTATGGCAGATACCCCGCAATGCTTACCGCCAGGCGTTGTTGCCTTACTCGAAATTGCAAACGCGGATAAAACCTCATGGCGAGATAGGGAAATACCTAAACAATGTTCTTGAAAACCTCATGATTCGCTTACAGCAATACCACCTTAATATTGGCGAAACCTATATTTTAGGCGATAGCCCGCTGGTGTTGCTTACCGCTTTGCAATCCTCCTTTGAGGCCGATCCTTCAAGCAGCGATTATGTGCTTAAACCCTGCCCGCGGATAAACGCGCAAGGTGCCTATGAGTATAATGCCAATGGCCGAAACATTAGGGTTTACCAGCACCTGGATATTAGCCTGATGTTTAATGATTTTTTTGCCAAGCTGGAAATGCTTTAAGCACGTACTGTACTTTAAGCTATATGCAAAATGGAGGAGTAAATTAAAACCAATCTCCTCCTCATCCGTTGGATTAAAACATGAAAAAACTCATTGTTTTTGATCTGGATGGCACCCTTGCCGAAAGCAAGGCAGCGATAGATAAGGAAATGGCGCTGCTGTTTTCCGGCTTGCTGGAAGTAGCCCAGGTGGCTATCATATCTGGCGGCGACTGGCCCCAGTTTGAAAAGCAGGTAATAGCACATTTGCCCAAAGGCAGCAAGCTAACTCACTTATCTATATTGCCAACCTGCGGAACCAAGTTTTATCAGTACAAGGCATCCCAATGGAAAAAGATCTATTCGGAAGATTTTACACCGGAAGAAAAGGAAAAGATTACCGCGTCACTAAATCAAGCGGTGGAAAAATCGGGATTTAAAGCGGAAAAGACCTGGGGCGATACAGTTGAAGATCGTGATAGCCAGATCACTTTTTCGGCACTTGGGCAAAAGGCCCCCCTGGAGCCCAAAAAAGCCTGGGACCCCGACTTTAAAAAGCGCAAAAAGATTAAAGTGATTCTTGATAAGCTGATCCCGGAGTTTGCGGTAAACCTGGGCGGTGCTACATCAATTGATGTTACCAAGCCGGGAATTGATAAGGCATACGGGATGTACAAACTTCGCGATATGTTGAAAATATCCATCAAAGAAATGCTGTTCATGGGTGATGCTCTTTTTGACGGCGGCAACGATTATCCCGCCCGAACCACCGGCGCCGATTGTATCCAGGTTCGCGATCCGCAGGAAACAAAAAGGGTTATTGAAGCGGTAATTGCATGTTTGAAACCGGTACATTGATCAATAAAGAATCAGAAGCTGTTTAAAAACAAAGATTATTCATTGCCGTTGACTTTAGTGAACGGTAAAATAAATTATCATTGTGGGCTTCAGCCCAATCATTCAAGCGACATTTTTGCTAAAGCCCCTTGTTTTTCACTTATTATTCCGTTGACTTTAGTCAAGGGCAATGATTTTTATATAATACATAAATAATCTAAATGTATTTTAAACCGCTTCATAATTAATCAGAGGTTCTGATCTCACATTTTTTTCTCGATCCTGATCAAAGGTATAGCCGCGAATGCGATCAGCAACATAAAGGCAGCCGTTACCAGGAAAAGGTTTGATCCCAGTGTATGATACAAAAACGCCCCGCTAATGAGCCCAATGATACTGGCCAGGCTACCAGCGCTGCCGGCGAAGCCCTGTATTTTACCTTGCACCTGCCCATTCCCGGTATTGGATAGCAAAGCGATAAATGAAGGCCACATGAGGCCATTGCCAATTGCAAAAAGAAAGGCAGAGGAATAGATGAGTACTTCGTTATTGAATTTTAAAAGCACAAAGCAGGCGCAAAGGATCAGGCTGCCGGTAATGACCAAAACCGCGCCAGAAACGCGTTTGGCGATAAAACTTAATATCGGTCCCTCTACTAAAACCATCATCCCGCTTAAAAAGGAGAAGTAGATGCCCAGTTTTAATACTTTCCAATGCAGCTGCCCGGCAGCATACACCGGAAAGCCAACATAAAAAAAATTGAAGCCTAAAAATATAAGGAAGTAAAGGATCAAAAAATAGGGTACATAAGGTAGTTTAAACACTTCCTTTAATCCTTTTAAATTGGTTTGTTTTACGAGGGGGGAGAGAGTAGTGGCGTCTTCTTTTTTAACCTGTGGTTCACGGATGCGCAACCAGATTACCAGTAATGCCACCAACGAAATAAGCGCGGTAACTATAACAGGTAATATGTTGCCCAATATGGTGGCTCCTAATAAACCAGCCATTAATGGCCCCAAAATAAAACCCATATTTGATGCCGCGGCCATCTGCCCAAAGTTTTGTTTTCGATTCTCCTTTACAGAAATATCTGCTACGTAAGCATTGGCAACAGACATATTACCGCCGGTGAGGCCGTCAAGCGCCCTGCCTAAAAAGATGAGTAGTAAAGGGAGACTAAATATAAAAGTGTCGGTTAGCTTTATCTGGTGGTTAGGTATAATTAATCCGGCTAAAAATATGAGCCATGCCAAAAAAGTTCCGGCCTCGCTCAGGAGCAATATTTTTTTACGCCCAAACTTGTCAGACCAATTGCCCAGGATGGGAGCACCTATCAGCTGAAAAACAGAGTAGGTTGCACTCATAAAGCCATATACCACCTCATTGCCGCCCAGCTTTAAAACAATAACCACCAAAAACGGGATTACAACACTAAAGCCAAGGGTATCAATAAAGTTTACCAGCAGTATGGGAAACAGGGTTGCTTTAGTGGTATCTGGCGCCATTAGCTTGAGTTTGATTCATCATAATACAGGCAGCCTAAAGATAAGTTTTTGATTGTAAATAGTTTGCCTTTTATTATGGCGGGAGATAGGCTGTTTGATTTTATGCACTTTTTAACAAAGTAACTTGAGCTTTTTAACAAAGTTAAGGTTGTAAATACGCCCGATATTTGTTGTAACAAAAAAGTAAAAAAGACATGGAAAAAATTTGGTTTATAACAGGCAGCTCCCGCGGATTGGGACGAAGCCTTACAGCAGCAGTACTTGCCAATGGCGATAAAGTAGCGGCAACAGCACGTAATATAGCACAATTAAAGGATCTGGCAGATCAATATCCTAACCAGTTATTGCCTGTTCAACTGGATGTAACCAACCAGGATCAAATAAATGCCGCGGTTGAAAAAACAATACAACACTTTGGTCGCATTGATGTATTGGTGAATAACGCCGGGTTTGGCATCACAGGCGCCGCAGAAGCTTATACAGATGAGCAGGTGCGCAGCCAGCTGGAAACAAACCTGTATGCTCCTATTGCTATTACACGTGCGGTGTTACCTTATATGCGCAAGCAGCGGTCGGGCCATATATTGCAGATCAGCTCCATTGGGGGCAGGGTTGGTTCAGCAGGCGTTACTATTTATCAATCGGCTAAATTTGGTTTAAGTGGTTTTAGCGAGGGTTTGGCCCAGGAACTTGCACCTTTGGGGATAAAAGTAATTGTGATTGAACCGGGTGGTTTCCGTACAGATTGGGCAGGCGACTCGATGACCTATGCAAAATCTATTGAAGGCTATGAAGATTCTGTAGGTAAAAGGGCCGACTTTTTTCAAAGTGGAAAATTTGTACCCGTGGGCGATCCTGATAAGGCTGCCAAAGTAATGATCGATATTATTAAGGAACCAAAGCCACCTTTGCATTTGATATTGGGCAGCGAAGGGATAGCTATTGTGAAAAGTTCTGAGGCGGCAAAGCTGGCCGAGCTGGAAAAGTGGTTCGATGTGAGTATCTCAACAGATCATGATGAGGCAGATAATTTCTTTGAATCTGAACAAGGTAAAGCATACCTCAACCTTAAAAAATAAATTATCAATAAACAATAACAGTAGAGGTAAATAATCCTGTACTGTTATTATTTGTAAATTTGAATTACATGCTTAAACAAGAAAAAGAACAGGTACTGCGGCAAATAAACTATTCCTGCTACATAGCCAGGAGCAGGGAAGGCGAGCAATTTGTGCCCGAGCATGTTTTTAGCTACCAGATAGCGGGCTCGCTCACCATAAGCGATGCAAATAATAAAACATATACAGTAAAAGAGTGCGATTTTAGATTGAGCAAACGTAACCACCTGGTTAAGTTTGTAAAGCAGCCTCCTTTAAATGGCGAGTACAAGGCCTTATCTGTTTATCTTGACCAGGAGACATTACGTAATTTCAGTATTGAATATGGTTATCAATCGGATAAGCACGATACCGGGGATTCATTTATTAGCCTAAAGCCCGATCCTCTTTATAAAAGCTTTATGGAGTCATTATTGCCTTACCAGCAAACAGGGCATACTATCAGTAATGATCTGCAACGTTTAAAGTTACGCGAGGCTATCCTGATTTTACTCCAGGCAAATCCCGGGCTCAAAGATGTTTTATTTGATTTTAGCGATCCCGGTAAAATAGATCTGGAGGGTTTTATGAATAAAAACTACCATTTTAATGTTCACCTTAATCGGTTTGCTTATTTAACAGGCCGTAGTCTTGCCACATTTAAGCGCGATTTTGAAAAGATATTTCATGTTACGCCCAGCAGGTGGTTGCAACAGCGCAGGTTACAGGAGGCTCATTATCTTATTAAAGAAAAAGGGCAGGCCCCGTCAGATGTTTACCTCGATCTGGGCTTCGAGGATCTGTCACATTTTTCGTTTGCGTTTAAAAAAACTTATGGTGTTGCACCATCCAGAATTTAATTATTAATTAAACAAAACTTAATCAGATTGCCTGATTACCAGTATTTAAAATATTTTTCACAAAATGTAACCCTATCGTTTTAATTAACGTACAAAAAGTTGTAAAAGGTTAGTTAATTTATTGGTTTGAATTTTTGTTTTTGAAACTCCCGGATGCCAACCGGGAGTTTTTTATTTAAACCGAGAGGTTAAAATGATTTTCTTAAAGGTTCATTCCGCCCGAAACTTCTATCCTTTGTGCGTTTATCCAACGGGCTTCTTCGGTACATAAAAATGCAACTACACCGCCAATATCGTCAGGTAAGCCAACTCGGCCTAATGCGGTTATACCGGCAACATGATCATTTACATGTTGGTTGTCGCGTACCAGGCCACCACCAAAATCTGTTTCGATAGCACCGGGGGCAACTACATTAACCGCAATTTTGCGTGCGCCTAATTCTTTAGCCATGTATCTTGTTAGTACTTCAATACCGCCTTTCATTGATGCATAAGCTGCATAACCCGGCATACTGAAACGGGCCAAGCCGCTTGATATGTTGATGATGCGGCCACCATCATTAATAATTGGCAACGCTTTCTGGCTTAAAAAGAATACGCCTTTTAAATGAATATTGAAAAGCAGGTCGAAATCTTCCTCCGTAGTTTCGGCAAAAGAAGCGCCAACGCCAATACCTGCATTGTTTATTAAAAAATCGAAATGATCAGTATTAAAAGTATCCTTCAGCACTGCATTTACCCCGGTAAAAAAGTTATCGAAGCTTTTAACATCGCCGGCATTGAGTTGTAAAGCCGCGGCTTTAAGACCGGCTTTCTCAATTTCGGCCACTACTGCCTGTGCCTCGTCCTGTTTACTGTGATAGGTAAGTATGACGTTAATGCCTTTTTTAGCCAGGCTTAAGGCCATGTTTTTGCCCAACCCGCGGCTGCCACCGGTTACAAGGGCTATTTTATTTGTTGGTTCCATTTTTCTGTTTTAATTTGATAGTACAAAGGTAAATGGTAAAATACCGGGCGGTTTGCATACATCAATCCAATGTTTGCGAAATTCAAATAGGGGGGATGCTTAAGGCAAAAAGCTGAAAGCCTAAAGCGAAAAACTGGAGACTAAAGATTTACAGATATTAATAAATTGGACCAGGTTGAGCTGAAAGCTTTCAACTTTTAGCCTTTTGCTTTTAGCCTTTTTTAGCTTGCTTTAACTTTCTTTCTGTATTCGTTAGGCGAGCTTCCCATCAACTTAGTAAACATTCTTGAAAAATAATATTGATCCTCTACCCCCAAACTTAAGGCTATGTTTTTGATAGACATGGATGTAAACGAAATATACTGACAAGCCTTTTGAACTTTTAACTGATTAAAATACTCTATTGGCGAGTAGCCTGTTTTAGCCCTGAAAATAGCAGAATAGTGGGAGGTGGATAATTTTGCATAGTTGGAAAGGTCGTCCAGCCTGATCATGGTATTGATGTTTTCCTGCATGTAGTTGATGGTCTTTTCCACAATGTCATCATCTGCCGGCTTATCATCAACATGGTTAAACTTATCCTCATAGATCAATGATGACAAAAAGTGCGAAAATATCATGTTTACATAGCGCAAGGCATCGCTGCTGTAGCCTTTCTCCAGGTTAAAACATATATCCTGGAACAGCTTTATGCGGTCTTCATTAAAAGATAGGTACGGTTTGTAATTTTCAGAGTTTTTCAGGATCAGTTCCACTATAAATGCAGCTATTTCGCCTTTAAAATGTATCCAGTATATTGTCCATGGTTTATCCATGTTGGCTGCATACTTATGTGGCGTATTGGCAGGTATAGCAATAAATTGCGATGGTGATACCTCCACTTTTTTCTTATTGATCTCCAGCCAGCCGTAACCCTCGGTACAATAAATAATGATATGCTGATTTATTCCATTGGGGCGCTCGGCGTAGTGGTGCTTTGCTTTGGGGTAGTATCCAATATCAGTGATGTAGATCTGTTTGGTCACCAGGTCTTTGCTTAAAAAATTGGTAATGATCTTTTTAGGCAATACAATAAGCTTTTGCCCCTCAAAACCATCTCTTCGCCTTAGAACAGTATTTTTGATCATTTTTTCACTATGAATGCTATTGTATTTTAATCTTTAGATTAATTGGTTATCCCTGAAATACAAACATTCATAAAAAATCTTAAAATACCATCATATAAGGTATATAAGTTGCAAATAAACTTTTAGCTTCCTGTCGTAATAAAGTCCATCATTATCATAATATTACCTATTTTATTATCTCATTTAATCCATGAGATTTACATCGCAACCAATTAGTGATACAGTCAACATTTAATGCTTCCTGATTTTTCCTTTTTTTGATTACGCGGGAATTTGAGCGTTGTTTTTTTACAAGACGATAGCATCGAAACTAAGGGATAAGGACAGTTTGGAAAGCTTTAAATAAAGACATCAATAATAGAACATAATTAAACTAAATGCAGCACTTTAACTTACAAGTTAGCACGTACAAATTAAGCTGGATAAAACTAAACCGTTTTGTTGCCGCGCTTATTTTAACAATATCGGGAAGTGTACTATATGCGCAGCCTATTCAAAAAAGCGCGGATAACACTACCATCAGCAACCCGCAATTGAAAATCAGCGTTGATAAACTTACAGGTACGGTTAGTTATTTATTTGCCAACGGGATGCGGATGGATAATACTGTTGCTTATGTATCGGATTTAAATTCCCGTAATTTTTCAACTACCGATTTCTCAACGCACAATTGTGAAGTTGCACAAATCAATGATAACGTTGGCAAAGGCATCAGCCTTACCGTAAAGCATAGTGATGGTAACCATAAAATTGTTTTGATACAGCGCTTTACGCTATATCAAAACAAGCCATATGCATTGATCAATGTAAGCGCCACAAGTACAGATAAACCCATCGAGACCAGGGATATCAGCCCTATAGCTATCATTCCGGCCTATAAAGGCAAACTATTTATCCCCGGTACCGAGCCCCGTATCCTGGATGTTCCGTTTGATAATGACGACTGGACACCAACATTAGAAAGAAGCTGGCCCAAAGCAAACTCACCTAAAAATACTGGCATCAGCTATGAATTTGTAGCCATTTATGATCAGTTGAAAAATTCCGGCCTGGTTATAGGTAGCGTGAACCATGATTTCTGGAAAACAGGCTTAGCTTATCAAACAGGTACCCAACTGGGCTATGTTGATTCGTTAAAGGTTTTTGGTGGCGTAGCCACAGCTGATAATCCATCTTTAAAATCGGCGTACGGTGGTTTGGATGGTACCCATGATCATACAGAACATGGTACTATGCTGGGTAAAACGGTGAGCTCCCCAACTATTTATTTATGCGGATTGGCCAATGTACATGACGCGTTTTTAGATTATGGCAGAGTAAACTCAATCATCAATGGCAAGCAAACCTGGAAGGGCTATGCGCCGGTTTACTGGAATAGCTTTGGTGTGGAAGGTGTATTGGGTTACGAGGGAGTAATGATGCCCCCTGCTGTGGAACAAATCTCGGATTTTATACATTCTATGCCCAATTTCAGCACGTATTCAAAACCGGTATTGAGTATTGATTCATACGACCAGGGAATTTACTCAACCGAAGTTTTAAAATCTATAGGCGAGTATGGTGCTAAAAATGGCCAGCAAATGGGTTTTTATTTTATCCCTTTTGCCATGTGGGCCTGGAAAGATGATATTAACGGTAAAAAGGTACCCGGTTCAAATTATGATTTAAAAGATGTTTTGCTGCATGATAAAGAAGGCAAGCCCATCATGTACAAAGATGGTAAATGGGGCGCATACGCTATGGATCCAACACATCCTGCCATCCGTTTGTACATCATTCAGCAACTAAAAAAGGCCAAAGCTATCAACGCTAAATTTTTAAAGATTGATTTTCTTACAGCCGGCGCGCTGGAAACAACAAGACGCTACGATGTAAATATACGCACAGGGATGCAGGCCTATAATTATGGGATGAAAACGCTAAGGCATTTGGTTGATTCCGTTATGGGTAAAGATATTTTTATCACGCAGGCTATTTCGCCGCTGTTTCCGCACCAATATGCACATACCCGTTTTGTATCTACCGATGTATATTCACACTTGCGCGATGATCAAAAGGGTTTTCCGGGCTGGGGTAGTACCGAATCATCATTAGCCACCGGATCGCATATGGGCTGGGTTCAGGGTACTTTGTTCCCGTATACCAACCTGGATGTAAGCATCATGAAAAACTTCCAGAGAAATCCTGATCTTAACGAGCAGGAAATAAAGGTGCGCTTATATGCCATGATGGTGATGGGGAGCATCCTGGGCGATGGATCTGATTTTAGGAACCCGCTTGCGGCTTATAGGGCACAGGAGTTTTTAAACAATAAAAATATCGCCGCTTTCTTTAGTGATCCCAAAGCGTTCATCCCATTAAAAACTGCTGATGGTGAAACATTTGATCAGCAACTATCATTTTACCTGCCCGGTGATAACACCATGTTGGCCTTGTTTAATTTCGACCTGAAAAACGATTTTAAGCAGGTACTCAGCAGAGAAGCCCTGCATCTTGATGCGCATAAAAAATATGAGTTAAGAGACTTTTTATCAAATGCTGTTATTGGCGAATTAAAGGCCGATGTACCCGAAGTTACCTTAAGCGCGGCCCCGGCCGATGCGGTATTAATAAAACTTGTACCAATAAATTGATCATTGAAAATAAATTTGATATTATGCCTATCCCAATTAATACATACAACCTAAAAAATGAGTAGTTCAAAAAGCTTTAACAGTAGTTACATTATCGGCATCTCCTTTATCTCGGCCCTCGGGGGATACCTTTTCGGGTTTGATTTTGCGGTGATATCCGGCGCATTGCCTTTTTTGCGCACACAATTTGCACTTACCCCGGTATGGGAAGGTTTTTTGACCGGCTCGCTGGCCCTCGGCTGTATAGTTGGCTGCCTGCTTGCAGGTAATATTGCCGACCGCTATGGCCGCAAACCTGGGTTGATTATAGCCGCTTTAATTTTCGCTATATCATCTATCGGGATTGCGTTTTCGGCTACGCTAACTTACTTTTTAATCCTGCGCTTTGCAGCCGGGATAGGTGTAGGTATGGCCTCTATGCTTTGCCCAATGTACATAGCCGAGGTTTCGCCTGCCGAGGTTAGGGGGCGCAATGTGGCCATCAATCAGCTTACAGTGGTTATAGGGATACTTATTACCAACCTGGTCAACTATTTTTTGGCCGATCACGGGGCCGATTCATGGCGTTGGATGTTTGGTTTAGGAGCTGTGCCTTCTGCCGTATTCCTCATTGGGGTTACCTGGCTACCCGAAAGTCCACGGTGGTTGATGAAATCCGGTCAGCTGGATAAAGCAAAAGTGATATTGAATAAAATAGGATCTCCGGATTTTGCAGATGCCACCTTTAAAGCTGTTGAGAAATCACTGATTGGGGCCACCAAGCAATCCTATGCAATGGTGTTTGAAAAGGCTGTTCGCCCAGCGGTTGTTGTGGGTATCACGCTGGCTGTGTTTCAACAGTTTTGCGGCAGCAATATACTTTTCAATTACGCGTCAACCATTTTTCAGGCCGCTGGTTCAAGCGTAAATCACCAGTTACTTGAGACTGTTTTTATTGGCGTGGTAAATTTGGTTTTTACAGTTTTGGCCATGTTTATGGTTGATAAGCTGGGCAGGCGGCCATTAATGCTGATAGGTTCGATAGGCTTGTCTATATCATTTATCGTACTCGCCTTTTTACTTCAAAACCATGCGTCGGTAATACTTCTATCCACATTTGTATTGTTGGCTATCAGCGTATACTCGTTCACGTTAGCTCCGGTAACCTGGGTACTTATTTCCGAGATATTTCCAAATAAAATTCGGGGTGTAGCATCATCAGTAGCTATTGTATCCTTATGGTTAGCCTATTTTATATTGGTTTTTACTTTTCCGATACTGGCCGAAAAGTTAGGTACTTATGGCCCTTTTTATATGTACGCAGGTATTTGCTTTGCTGGTTTCCTATTTGTAAAGGCTAAAGTAAAGGAAACAAAAGGCCAAACTTTAGAGGAATTAGAAGACAATTTAATAAGACATTAATAAATACATAGTATAGTATGCAAAATTCAACTGTTTCCGTTTGGGAAGAGAAAGTAATTATCCCCACCTATAGTGTTGGCAAGCCAGATAAAAACCCTATGTTTTTTGAAAAACGGGTATACCAGGGCAGTAGCGGGGTGGTTTATCCAAACCCGGTAATTGAAAAAATTGCCGATGAAAAAGAAGACAAGGAATACACTGGTCTTTTCCTGGAAAATAAGTACCTGAAGGTGATGATATTGCCCCAATTGGGAGGTCGTATCCAAACGGCTTTTGATAAAATAAAACAAAGGCATTTTATTTATCACAACCAGGTAATTAAGCCCGCGTTGGTGGGTTTAACTGGTCCCTGGATATCTGGTGGTATTGAGTTTAACTGGCCCCAGCATCACCGCCCAAGCACCTTTGATCCGGTTGATTATAAGCTGGAAGAGCACGCGGATGGCAGTAAAACCGTTTGGGTTAACGAGGTGGAACGCATGTTTCATACCAAGGGGATGGCGGGTTTTACCTTACGCCCGGATACGGCTTATATCGAAATAAAAGCAAAGCTGTTTAACCGCTCGGCGCTGCCGCAAACATTTTTATGGTGGGCAAATCCGGCTGTTAAGGTGAATGATTATTACCAATCTGTATTTCCACCTGATGTGAATGCTGTATTTGACCATGGCAAACGCGATGTGTCTGATTTTCCGATAGCTACCGGTACCTATTATAAGGTTGATTATTCACCGGGTACAGATATCTCGATGTATAAAAACATACCTGTGCCAACCTCATACATGGCTATCAATTCTGACTATGATTTTGTGGGTGGATATGAGCATGACTCACAGGCGGGCCTGTTGCACGTGGCCAATCATCATGTATCGCCTGGTAAAAAACAATGGACCTGGGGCCACAGCGATTTTGGCCAGGCCTGGGACAGAAATCTTACTGATGAGGATGGTCCGTACATTGAGCTGATGACCGGTGTATTCACCGATAATCAGCCCGATTTTAGCTGGCTGATGCCTTACGAAGAAAAAACATTTACCCAGTACTTTTTGCCGTACAGGGAATTGGGTATGGTGAAAAATGCATCGAAAGATATTTTATTGGCCTTAAGCAAAACAGGCGATAAGGTAACCATCAAAATACAGGTAACTTCGGCACAGCCAAACCTGAATATCAGCCTGACTCATCAGGGTGAAGAGTTATTTAAGCAAAGCGCTACCATCACTCCCGAAAATGTTTTTGTACGAGAGCTAACGGCTGATGTGAACGAAAATGAGTTGCTGCTCATCATCACTAATGACAATAAACAGGAAGTATTAAGATACGAGCCTGCCAAAAACAAACAAAACGAATTGCCAACCGCGGCCAAACCCGCTTTGCAACCCGAAGCGGTAGAGAGCGTTGAACAGTTGTTTTTGACAGCCCAGCACCTGGAGCAATATCGCCATGCTACCTATAGCCCGGTACCATATTATGAGGAAGCATTGCGCCGTGAGCCTACAGATATTCGTAATAACAACGCGCTGGGTAAATGGTATATCCGCAAAGGCCAGTTCGCGAAAGCCGAACCGTTTTTAAGAAAAGCGGTAGAAACCAGTATTCAGCGTAATCCTAATCCTTATGATAGCGAACCATATTACAATTTGGGTTTATGTCTCAAATATTTGGATCGTGCAGATGAGGCTTATACTGTATTTTATAAATCTACATGGAGCAATGCCTGGAAAGATACCGGCTTTTTTGCGGTAGCGCAGATAGATATGGCCCGCGGTCATTTTTCATTGGCTTTGGACCATATTACCCAATCATTGGATAGGAACGCCAATAACAGCAAGGCATACGTGATAGCAGCGGCCGCACTGCGTAAACTTATGCAGTTTGATGTGGCCCTTCAGTTTGTTGATGTGGCTTTGGATAGGGACGGCTTTAATCTTGGTGCTATTTTTGAAAAAATACAGGTATACAAACAGGCAGGTGACGTAGAACAGGTAGAAAAATGCCTTGATAAGTTGTTAGCACTCTCAAGAAATGATGATCAGAATTTTATAGAATACGCGTTGGATTATGCTGCAGCGGGTTTATACGTTGAAGCAGTTGAGTTACTGAAACTGACGCTAAAAGAAAAGGGCAATAACCCAATGGTTTATTATAGCCTTGGATATTTTAGCCATAAAAGTGGTTTGGGGGATGACGCTAAAAAATGGTTTGAAAAGGCTGCTGCTGCCGATTCTTACCTGTGCTTTCCTAACCGACTGGACGAAGTGAATATATTGCAGCTTGCTATTGAAGTGAATGCTGCAGATGCCAAAGCTCCCTATTATTTGGGTAACCTTTTTTATGATAAGCGCCAGTATGACGAAGCGGTAAGTTACTGGGAAACGTCGGCAAAGCTGGATGAAAATTTCCCTACTGTTTTCAGGAATTTGGCTATAGCTTATTTTAACAAGCAAAATGACCAGGTAAAAGCGCTTGCTTATTTTGAAAAGGCATTTTACCTGGATGTTACTGATGCAAGGGTTTTGATGGAGTTGGATCAGCTCTATAAAAGACTGAACTATCCTACAGAGAAACGTTCGGAATTTTTAGAAAATAACCTGGAAGTAGCTTTGCAGCGTGACGACGTTTACCTGGAAAGAGTTACCCTGCTTAATTTGGCAGGCGAATATGAAAAAGCGCTTGGATTATTGATGGACCGTCAGTTTCATCCATGGGAGGGCGGCGAAGGCAAAGCTTCTGGTCAGTGTGTGTTTAGTATGGTGCAATTAGCCAAAAAATACCTGGGCGAAGGCGAATATAATAAGGCCATTGCCAATCTCAACGCGGCAAAAAGCTATCCTCATAATTTGGGCGAAGGGAAATTGTACGGCACACAGGAAAACGATATTGATTATTGGTTGGGTTGCGCTTATGAAGGCTTAAACCAAACAGAAGCTGCAAATGAGTATTATAAACAATCAACTGTTGGTTTGGATGAGCCATCTGCAGCTGTGTTTTATAATGATCAGCAGCCCGACAAGATTTTTTACCAGGGTTTAAGCTGGGAAAAATTGGGCAATAAAGAAAAAGCCACGCAAATATTCAACAAACTGCTGGCCTACGGTAAAGCCCATGAAAACGATGTGGTGAAGATAGATTACTTCGCCGTATCACTGCCCAACTTATTGATTTTTGATGACGACCTGGATATGCGCAACTGCGTTCATACTTACTTTTTACAGGGCTTGGGTATGTTGGGGCTCGATAACTTTGAGGCCGCACAAGCGATGTTTATCAAAGTTATTGATCTTGATGCTATGCATGCCGGGGCTAAATCTCACCTGGAGATGGCAAGGCAGCAATTAAACGTATCCAATTATTAATAAAGGGTTTACAATATTCAGCCGGGTTGATGTGGCAAACATTTACCCGGCTTATTAAGCTTATGCTTCAGCCTAAATAAATCACAACTCAAGCCAGGATATATTTTGCTGATAAAAGCATCAAAACCACATGTGCCGACCTTGGCTTTAATGATCAGTATTGTTTTTGCGGCTGTTTAGCAAAGTAACCGGCGTCTCGCTATCTAAATACAAATTGACACGAAAAAATAAACCTTCATGTAAAGAATTAACAAGCTGAAAGTTTGTGTTTAATATTTGTCGTTTTAACAATAATATAATCTATCTTAACCTATAACACCACAAAATCATGAACAAAAGCCAAACTAAGGTATCGTGCCGGGAATGGGGCGAATATTTTGGCTCTAAAGTTTATCTTTTTAAGTTAGAAAATGCCAATGGCGCATACATCGAACTTACAAACTATGGCGCAACATTAGTTTCTGCCGTAGTGCCGGATAATCAAAATAAATACGATAATGTGGTTTTAGGCTATACATCATTAGCCGGTTATATAGCTGATGAATGCTATATGGGCGCAACTATAGGGCGTTTTGCCAACAGAACAGGGGGGGCTAAATTCACTATGGATGGTGTTATTTATAAGTTGGACGCCAATGATGGTGCTAACTCCAATCATGGTGGCTTTGCCGGTTTTCACGCTAAGGTTTTTGATCATCAAATAACTGATGAGGGTATATCTTTTACCCTGCACAGTAATGATGGTGATGGAGGATACCCCGGTAATCTTCATCTGGTAGTAAATTACAGATGGACTGATGATAATGAATTGTATATCAGCTATCAAGCTACTTCTGATAAAAAAACAGTAGCTAATTTTACTAATCATGCTTATTTTAATCTATCGGCAAAAGGGGACGGGATATTTGACCATTCTCTTAAAGTTTATGCCGATGCCTTGTTAGAAGTCGATGCGGGCTATATCCCTACGGGCGAGATAAAAGCAGCTGGTAATAAGGCTTTAACAGGTGAGATTATGCTGGGTAAAATGATAACTGACGGTGTAAAAACGGGTTTTAATGACTGCTACATTTTGAAAAACGCCGATAATAATGTGCTTAAACCTGCGGCAAAACTTACCGAAAACACATCAGGCAGGAAGTTGGAGGTGTTTACAACTTACCCTTCGGTGATGGTTTATACTGGCGATTACCTTGATTGTAAGCCTCATGGCAATTTTTTACGCGCATACCAACCCTTTGATGGACTATGCCTTGAATGTCAGTATTATCCGGATAGCCCTAACCATGCTAATTTCCCTTCTACGATATTACTGCCCGGGGATGTGTACCAGGAAACCATCGTCTATAAATTCGGTACGGTTTAAGCGTTTGAGTAGATCATCAATGATTAATGCCTGTACTTTACACGGTAGCTACCCTTTTATTTGCAATAATGATTGTTGTTGTGCGATAAATGGATGATCCGTTACGGTTATGCGTTAATAAATTGATGGACAAAAATTCAATGGTCAAATTCCGCCCCGACAATAATCTATCTGCAAATAAATTTTTTCGCCTGTGCAATTATAAATAACCTTGTTGATGGATAAAACAACTTTGACCGAAATAATCAGAAAATTATCCATCTTTTTTGAAAGTTTATCCATTTTTTGATGCACTCCCGGCACCTACATTTACAATACCAATTATTAACTAAACCCATAAAGTATGTAAAGATTTTGACTCTTAACCTTAAGGGGGAAAACAGGACAATCAATTATAAATAATAAGGTACGTGGCGCTTTTGGCTAACCTTTAGGGGATAGTTATGCATTTTGATGAAGAAATTCCCCGCGTTTATTATTAAAGCCCAAATAAATCAACAAGTATCTGTAGCTCATAATTCCCTCAATAGTCCTGCGGATTATTAATAAGCCGATTTGATTAAAACCAATTGATTAAAATAATTTTTATGAATCCAATTTTATGAAACAACCTTACACATTTAGTAAAAAGCCCATGCAATTTTACCTGCGACGTTGTTTAATGCTTTTTATATTATCATTGTTTTATTGTGCCGCCTATTCACAATCAAAAATTACAGTTACAGGTTTAGTAGTTGATACTACAAAAATAAAGTTACCAGGGGTAACTGTTGCTGTAGTGAACAATGCCAAAGTAGGTACCGTTACTGATGAAAACGGAAGGTTTATTCTTGATGTTAATGACGGCGCTGTAATAAGAGTATCGTTTGTTGGCTTTAAGCCGCAAACATTTACAGTTTCGGCAACAAACAAAGTATTTACCGTGATCCTTAAAGAGGATAAACTAATAGCCGATGAGGTAGTAATTACAGCATACGGTAAAAAGGAACGTAAAGAAGCTTTGGTAGGATCAGTAACCAGTATTAAACCTGGCGAATTACGTATTCCCTCAAGTAACCTTACCACTGCCCTTGCAGGCCAGGCTGCGGGTATTATAGCCTATCAACGGAGTGGACAGCCGGGGCAGGATAATGCCTCATTCTTTGTGCGTGGGGTAACCACATTTGGTTACAAGCAAGATCCACTTATCCTGATAGATAACGTGGAGTTATCGGCCAATGATCTCGCCCGTTTACAGGTAGATGATATCGCCAGCTTTTCGATATTAAAAGACGCGAGTGCTACTGCGCTTTACGGTGCAAGAGGTGCCAACGGTGTAATATTGGTAGCCACTAAAGAGGGTAAAGTAGGCCCCGCCAAAATTAACTTCCGTTCAGAGTATTCTTCTTCGCAGTCAACTAAAACGTTGGATTTGGTTGATCCTATTCAATACATGAATTTGTATAACGAGGCTTCATTAACGCGTGATCCAAAACTGCCTTTGCCATTTTCGCAGAGTCAAATAAATAATACCCAAAATACCATTAACGGAGGTCCGGGCAGCAACCAATACGTGTATCCTGCTGTTGATTGGTTAAATATGCTGTTTAAAAAGACAGCAACAACACAACGTAACAATTTAAGTATTAACGGTGGTAACGCTTTAGCTCGTTACTACATTACAGGTACTTATAATGTGGATAATGGCGTATTAAAATCAGATATCCATAATAACAACAATAACAATGTTAAGTTCAGGAACTATCAGCTCCGCTCAAACATCAATATAAATATTACCAAAACTACCGAGCTTGTTGTAAGGTTATCGGGCAACTTTAGCGAATACAATGGCCCTATCACCACTGATGGATCCTTCGCGTCCGATTTGTATAATGTAGCTATCCATACAAGCCCGGTTCTTTTCCCGGCTTATTTCCCGGCTGATGATGCAAACACCAACGCGCAGCACATTTTATTTGGTAACGTAGGTACGGCAGATGGTACAAGCAGCAATAGCATTTTGTATAATAACCCTTATGCGGCCTTATTACGCGGGCATAAAAACTCGTCAGATTCCAGGATGTCGGCGCAATTGGAGTTAAATCAAAACCTGAGTTTTTTAACCAACGGATTAAAATTCAGATCGATATTTAATACCAACAGGCACTCGTATTTTGATTCGCAGCTGGCTTACAATCCCTTTTATTACAACATAGGTTCATATGATAAGCCAACAGATAAGTATACCCTAACCTGGCTTAATCCACAGCCTACAGGCTACAATGTTGCACAGGAATACCTGTCTTACAGTAAAAATGAGCCAAATGCAGATACTTTCTTTTATTTACAAACAGCCCTTGATTATAGCAAGCAGCTTGGCGATCATAATATTAATGCTACATTAATAGGTACCGCGCAGCAAACCGTTTATTCAAGTGCGCAGGATCCAAAACTGCACATCACAACCCTGCAGTATTCTTTACCTTTCAGAAACTTAGGTTTAGCCGGCAGGTTAACATATAATTATAAAAGCCGGTACTTTATTGAAGGAAACTTTGGTTACAATGGTTCTGAACGTTTCTCAGAAAATCACAGATACGGCTTTTTCCCAACCATTGGTGCATCATGGGTATTATCTAATGAAAGCTGGTGGAATCCAGGCATTATCGACCGCTTAAAAATTCGTGGCAGTTTTGGTTTGGTGGGTAACGATGCCATTGGTTCACAACGTTTCTTCTATTTATCTGATGTTAACCTGAAGGATGGTCCTAACTATTCGCAGTTTGGTTTTGCTAACTCTTACGAACGAAAAGGGGTGTTTATCAACAGCTACGAAAACAGGAACATTACCTGGGAAACATCAAGGCAAACCAATTTGGCAGTTGAGTTTACCGTGTTAAAAAACCTTAACGTTGTTGCCGAGTTTTACAAAAATCACCGGTACGATATATTGCGTGAACGCTACGTGCCTTCAAGTGAGGGTTTTGAGTCGCCTATCAGCTCAAACTTGGGCGTAGCAGACTCAAAAGGTATCGACCTTTCTGCAGATTTTAAACAAAACTTTAGTAACAGCCTGTGGGCATCTTTCAGGGGTAACCTTACCTACTCAACTAATAAGTATACTTATATTGAAGAGCCTAATTACAAAGAGCCATGGAGGCATTTTATTGGCCAGCCAATAAGCCGTGGTTATGGCTACATAGCCGAAAGATTGTTTGTTGATGATCAGGAGGCCAAAAACTCGCCAACTCAAAGGTTTAGCGATAATGGTATTGCCCCACAGGGTGGCGATATTAAGTACAGGGATTTAAATAATGATGGAAAAATAGATAATCTTGACCAGGCGTTTATAGGCTACCCGCAAACGCCGGAGATTGTTTACGGTTTTGGTTTCTCTACAGGTTTCAAAGGTTTTGATCTTTCTGCATTTTTCCAGGGACAGGCAAGGGTATCTTTCTTTGTTGACCCAAGAAAGGTGAGTCCTTTCATCCCAAGTCCTGATCCTTATGTGTATGGTAATACCCAGGTTTTACAGGGCTTTGCAGATAGTCACTGGTCCGAGGAGCACCAGGATCTGTATGCCGCCTATCCAAGGCTTGGTGTATCAAACAAAGTGATTGAAAATAACTTACAGCCAAGCACATGGTGGCTGCGCGATGCCAGCTTCCTGCGATTAAAATCATTGGAGGTAGGCTATACCTTACCAGCCCGGATATCAAAATCATTAAAGGTAACTAACATGAGGATCTACTTTAACGGGTTGAATTTACTAACCTGGAGCCCCTTCAAAATGTGGGATCCGGAGCAGGCAGGAAATGGTTTTGGTTACCCGATACAAAAAGTTTTCAATGTTGGCCTTAACGTGAATTTATAATCATAAACAGCTTAAAACAGACGATATGAGATCATATTATAAATTTATATTACTCGCGGTGCTTTGTTTCAATGGCCTGTCGTGTAAAAAATACCTTGATGTAGCCCCCGATAATGTGGGTACACTGGATTATGCCTTTAGAAACAGAAATGAAGCTGAAAATTACCTCTTTGGTTGCTATTCAACCATGCAGCAAACATCAAACGTTATTTACAACGCAGGTTTCACTACTTCGGCAGAAATTATCTACCCCAATAATTTAATTACTAACTTCTTTGACCAGGCAGGTTTTAACCTCATAAGGGGAGTACAAAGCACCGGCAACCCGGTACTTAATTACTGGGGTGGTAATGTTGGCAGTGTAAATATTTTCCAGGGTTTAAGGCGGTGTAATATCATGCTCGAGAACATTGATAAGCCGATTGATCTTAGTGCATCTGAAAAAAAGAGATGGATTGCAGAAGTTAAATTCCTGAAAGCATACTATGAGTATTACCTGATCAGGATGTACGGACCGACTATATTAATCAAAGATAGTTTCCCGATTGACGCGCCGCCAGAATCATTAAAACGCAAAAGAGCATCAACAGATGAAGCATTTGCTTATGTGATATCATTACTTGATGAGGCAATACCCGATTTGCCGCCGGTAATTGAAAACCAGGCAAAAGAGTTTGGCCGTATTACCAAATTCATAGCCATGTCTGTAAAAGCCGAGGTTTTAACAACAGAGGCCAGTCCGTTATTTAACGGTAACCCCGATTACGTAAGCTTTAAAGATCATGATGGTAAAAACCTTTTTGCAACTACCTATGATGCTACCAAATGGCAAAAAGCAGCCGATGCCTGTAAAGCAGCTATCATCGAATGTGAGGCACAGGGCTTACACTTGTATAATACAGCGCCAACAACCGGTATAGGTAATGTGTCTGATGAACTGAAGAAGATACTTACACTACAGTCTGCTGTTACAGAAAAATGGGAACAAAACCCGGAGTTGGTATGGGCCTTAAATTATGGTTTTGATTACCAGGGTTATACCATACCAAAACTTACCTCAAAATCTGTTAGTATGGCAAATACCTATCCCTCAAACTGGGCGGTACCTATTTCAGAAGGTGATTTGTTTTATACCAACAATGGCGTGCCTATAAATGAAGATAAGACATTTGATTACGCAGGTCGTTTTACGCCACAAACTGGTGATGATGCCAACAAGCATTATATTAAACAGGGCTACGAAACAGCCAAACTGCACTTTAACCGCGAGCAACGGTTTTATGCAAGCATCGGTTTTGATGGTGGTATTTGGTTTGGTAATGGAGTGGTTGATGAAGATAAGGCTTATTACGTGCAAGCCCGCGGCCCTTTTGCAGTATCGGGCCCAAAGAGTTTTAACTCTACCAATATTACAGGTTACTGGCCTAAAAAGCTGGCTAACTATCAGTCTGTAATGGATGATAGCTTTCAGCCTATTGCTTTCCATATGCCCTTAATCCGTTTATCAGGTTTATACCTGCTATATGCCGAAACGTTGAATGAGGCATCCGGTCCAACACAGGAGGTACTTACTTATATAGATAAAGTACGTAACAGGGCAGGCTTAGGCGGCGTACAGGCGTCATGGTCAACCTATTCAAAAACTCCTGATAAACCTAATACAAAAGAAGGTTTGCGCCAGATAATTCACCAGGAAAGAAGGATTGAGCTAAGCTTTGAAGGCCAGATAGGCTGGGATCTGCGCAGGTGGAAAGAGTTGCAGGATGTATTGAGCAAACCATTGCAAGGCTGGAATATTAACGAGGGTAACTCGGTTAATTATTACCGCCCGCAAACGGTAGTATTACCGCTATTTGGATTAAAAGATTACCTGTGGCCTATAAGCACAACAGATGTTATCGTTAATGAAAATCTTACCCAAAATCCTTACTGGTAGGAGTATAGATATTCATTTGAAAGTTTATAATGATTAATATAAAAATATAAATTATGAAAAAGATAAATAACCGCAGGTACCTTAACTGGTTAATGTTAGCCCCGGTTTTGCTGGTAATGCTTTTAGCATCATGCAAAAAAATGGAGTCGAACATTGAGGTGGTATCAAACGATAAAACAAAACCCGGTCCTATAACCGCTGTTAAGGTTGAAAATTTAAACGGCAGCGCGAGGCTTACTTATACCCTGCCCGATACCAAAAATCTGCTTTACGTTTTGGCAAAATACAATATAAATGATACCAAAAGCAGGGAAACCAAAGCCAGCTACTACACCGATACCATTATGGTTGATGGATTTGCAAAGGCAAAGGAATATACAGTTACTTTATATGCCGTAAGCAGGGCCAATATCATGTCAGATCCGGTTACGGTGAAGGTGAACCCAACAACGCCTAACTACGAGTTGATCAATAGTAATTTGGTAGCGACGGCAGATTTTGGAGGCGCTAACTTTTTTGGATTTAATCACAATAAGGTTCCGGTTGCCATTCACGTTATCACATTTAATGAAACTACCAAGGTTTATGACGAACAGACTCCTCAATATATAAGCGGAGATACCATCAATGTTTCTGCGCTTGGTTTCCCGGCAACACCTAAAAAGTTTGGTGTTTTTACCACAGATAGATTTGGAAATATTTCGGATACGGTTTTTACCACGTTAACACCCTTGTATGAAATAGCCCTTGATAAAACCAAGTTTTTCACTTACCACCTGGCAAGTGATAGTCCTATTGGTTACGGTTGGGAATTTAAATATTTCTTTGATGGTAACAAAGGCGATCCCGGATGGCACACGCTTAGCAATGGTTTAAAGATAGGTACGTTTGGTTTGGGCGTAACTGCAAAAATAAGCCGTGTAAGGTTGTATAACAGGTTGCCAGATATTTATGGCTATCAAAATAGCAGGCAGTTTACTATATGGGGTGCAACTAAAGATAACCCACAGGATTACGGGCCATGGCCTGCAACCATCACTCCTGAAGGTACCGTACTTGGCGACTGGGTAAACATGGGTAATTTTGTTTTTCCAAATCCGCCATCGGGCTTGCCACCGGGCCAGGCTAACCAGGCCGATATTGCTTTTGCCGCAGATGGTATTGATTTTAAAATGCCAAGAGTTGCGCCGGCTGTAAAATACATCCGCTTTCAGTGCACCCAAACCTGGGCAGGGCTTGATTATGTAAATGCCAAGGAGATCACCATATCGGGCAATCCGTTGTAATGCAGTATGTAGTTAATTAAAAATTAAGAAAATGAAAATCAAACTTACCATTACTGTTCTCCTTGTTATAGGCTTTGCAATCTTCGGCTGCAAAAAATATGATACGGATTATAAGAAATTTTTAGATCACAAAGAGGTTATATATCCCGGTTTGGCTACAGGAGTAGGTTACCATCCGGGTAATTTAAGAGTATTACTGGTTTGGCATCCAAGTCCCGATCCAAGTATCAAAAACTATGTGGTTTCCTGGAACAACGGTCTCGACTCTGTAATAGTTAACGCTACATCTCATAGTCCGGCAGATTCAATTACGGTTTCAATCCCCGGCTTAAAAGAGTATGTGTACAGTTTCAGGATAATTGCTCATGATAATGATGGAAACACATCAGTAGGGCAGGATCTCAACAATGTAAGAGTTTACGGAGCTGTATATGTATCAGCGCTGTTTAACCGGGCCTATAATACGGCAAATCCGTACCAGTTAAATGACGATGGATCTGTTACACTATATTTTAATAAGGCAGATACAGGAAACGTATCTACCACCATAAAGTATACCAATAAACTTGGAGTAACGGCCGAGAAATCATTCGGGCCGAAGGATAATTCGGTAACATTAACAGATTATAAATTAGGTACGCCCCTTCAGTACCGGTCGGCTTATAAGCCGGTTGCGGATGCTGTTGATGCTTTTGATGTGAAAAACTATGACGATTTTCCTATAATATACAATGTTGTAGAGTGCGATAAATCATTGTTTAAAGCATACAACCTGCCAACCGATGTGCCATCAGCGTATGGTTGGGAAACCTATTATTTATGGGATAAAAGTACCAATGAACCTGGTTTCCATACTCCGGGGCAGAATTTTCCTATCTGGTTCACTTTTGATATGGGGCAGCAGGCGTCATTAGCTAAAATGAAAATATGGCAGCGCACATCGGGCTTATACAATTATGGAAATCCAAAAAGATTTGAAATTTACGGAAGCAATAATCCAACCTCAAACGGCGATTTCAGTAACTGGGTTAAGCTTGGCAGTTTTACCTCGGTTAAACCATCAGGTTTACCTACAGGCCAAAATAGCCAGGCCGACGCTGATTTTGCAGCAGCCGGCGAGCCATTCACTTTCCCGGCTGGTTTAGCATCATACCGGTATATCAGGTTCAAAGTATTAGAAACATGGGGTGGCGGAAACTACTTCCATTTACTTGAACTAACAATGTACAAAATAGACAAATAGGTTTATAAATTGGTTAAAATTGGTTAAATGGAGGCCGGTAGTTTAATAGCTGCCGGCTTTTTTGCTTAAACATTTTTCTTATATTTAGTTCAAATCACCTTACACATGAAAAAACTGATCGTATTTGTACTGCTGGCCTTTCCATTTTGCGTGTACAGCCAAACTTTCAGGGTAAATATTGATGCCGCGCTTGGCGAAAAAGACCTGGATGGCAGGTTGTTACTCCTGCTTTCTAAAAATAACAAGGCCGAGCCCCGTTTCCAGGTTGGCGATGCTGCAAATACGCAACTGGTTTTTGGTATGGATGTTAACGGGTGGAAACCCGGCACTACCCAACTGGTAGATGTGCAGGCCGTTGGTTACCCGCTTGAGCGTTTAAGAGATGTGCCGGCAGGTGATTATTATGTGCAGGTACTGTTGCATAAATACGAAACCTTTCATTTAAAAACGGGGCAAACCGTAAAATTACCGATGGATAGGGGCGAGGGGCAGCATTGGAACATAGCACCGGGCAATATCTATTCAGCGCCGGTAAAAATCCATTTTGATCCGGCGGCATCAAATGAAGTATTGCTCACTATTAATAAAACCATCCCGCCAATTGAGGCGCCAAAGGATACCAAATACATAAAGCATATCAAAATACAAAGTAAGCTGCTTACCGAATTTTGGGGAAGGCCGATGTACTTAGGGGCCAATATTTTGCTGCCCGGCGGCTTTGATGAGCATCCCAAAGTAAAGTATCCGCTGGCCATATTTCATGGGCATTTCCCTGCAGATCTGGAGGGTTTTAGCACTACGCCGCCCGATAAAAATTTAAAGCCGGATACCTCTGCACGCTTCCATCTTATAGGTTATAATAAAATTGTGGAACAGGAGGCCTATGACTTTTACAAACAATGGACCGGTCCGGGTTTTCCGAGAGTGCTGGCGATTGAGATTCAGCATGCCAATCCCTATTACGATGATTCTTACGCTGTAAACTCGGCCAATTTAGGTCCGTATGGTGATGCGATAACCTATGAGCTTATTCCCGAAATAGAGAAACAATTTCGTGGGATAGGAAAAGGCTGGGCCAGGTTCATGTACGGCGGCTCAACAGGGGGATGGGAAGTATTAGCCGCACAGGTGTTTTATCCCAACGAATACAATGGATGTTACGCCGCCTGCCCGGATCCGGTAGATTTTCACCACTATACAACCATCGATATTTACAACGATAAAAATGCCTATTACCCCACAAGCGATTTCAAAAAAACACCCCGCCCGGCAGAGCGCGATTACCTTGGTCATGTAAGCGCTACCTTAAAAGAGGTGAACCAGCGCGAGCTTGCCCTGGGCAGCCGCAGCCGTAGCGGCGACCAGTTTGATATATGGGAAGCTGTTTTTTCGCCAATGGATAAAGACGGATATCCTCAACGTATTTTTGATAAGTACACAGGTGCAATTGATACCAGTGTGGCCGCTTACTGGCGCGATCATTTTGATCTTACCCACATCATCCAACGCGATTGGCCAAAGATAGGAGCGAGCCTTAAAGGTAAGATCCATATTTATGTAGGTGATATGGATACCTATTACCTCAACAACGCGGTTTACAGTGCCGAGGATATGCTTAAAAAGCTAAACAACCCCAACTGCGGCTGTGAAGTTGACTACGGCGACCGTGCCGAACACTGTTGGAATGGCGATCATTCCCAACCCAATTATATCAGCAGGCTGCGTTACCACCAGATGTTCATAAAAAAATGGGCAGCCGAGGTTAAACCAAGAGCGCCAAAAGGTGCGGATTTAAAGAGCTGGAGGTATTGAGTTTAGTTTATAGATGGGTGTTGACATTTATTGCTCGGTGACTTGGCAGGAACATGATTAATTTAAAAAACACAACAATATTTTTCCTTTAAATAAACCAGTGGCGTAGCCACGGCTAATAATGTAACAACGGATTTTAATCCGTTGAAAAAGCAGCAATCTATAAAGAAAACCATAGGTTCGGCCCATGTGCTTAGCTGCTTAAATGGCCAATGATGGTATCCTCTTAAAAAATATGCACCCAGATAAAGTTTGCTATTGCATATTTGACTTGGGCACCCCGTTTAAATTTACGTAAAAAGCGGAACAGACTGTTCATGACAGTTATGGCATCTCAATTATTTAGTTTTAGCTATTATCAACCATATAAACGGAAATTTTATTGTGTGCTTTTTAAACACGTCCTATATTTAAAAGGAGTACGCATAGTTATTTTATAGTGCTAAAAGCTTTTAGTCAATGTCAAAAAATATCATCCTCCTATCGTTATTATTACTTGCGTTTATTGACAGCAATGCTCAAGGGCAGAGTTCAATTAAGAAAAATAATAAAATTCCTTCACTGGATAGCAAGTTTATCCATCCTCCTGATTCCATTCAAACCAGCATTTACTGGTATTGGATGTCGGACAACATTTCCAAAGAGGGAGTTATAAAAGATTTACAGGCAATGAAAAGTGTTGGGATTAACCGCGCATTCATTGGTAATATTGGTTATGACGCCACGCCATATGGAAAAGTTAAATTGTTTTCGGCCGAATGGTGGGATATTATGCATACAGCGTTAAAAACCGCTACCGCATTAAATATCCAGATAGGCATTTTTAACGGTCCCGGCTGGAGTCAAAGTGGTGGCCCATGGATAAAACCAATGCAATCTATGCGTTACCTGGCTTCATCAGAGGTGCAAGTGAAAGGTGGCCAAACTATCAATTTATCATTGAAGAAACCGGGTGCCGATTTTCAGGATGTGAAGGTGATTGCATTTAAAGCACCTAAAAGTTTTGGAACATCAATTACCGATCTTAAACCTAATATCAGTACCTCTGTCCCGGTGGGTGATATTGCTAATATCACGGATGGAAATCAGTCGACAGAAGCCGTACTGCCAGCCTTCAAGTCGTTTTCTGTTGGTCTGGAAACAACCAATGAATTTACGGCGAGAAGTATTACGATCTATCCTTCACATCATCCTTTAACCGCAAAGGCTGAGTTACAGGCAGAGGATAATGGTGTTTATAAAACGGTTAAAAGTTTTGATATTGACCGCAGCAACAATAGTTTAAATGTAGGTTTTGATCCGTACGGCCCGGTGGCAGTATCTATCCCTGCCACAACGGCTAAAAAGTTCCGGGTGATATTTAGTGATGCTTCGCGTGGCTTTGGTGTTGCCGAGTTGCAGATCTCTGCCGCTCCGGTGGTTGAACGTTACATCGAAAAAACGCTGGCAAAAATGTTCCAGACGCCACTGCCTTACTGGAACGAATACCAATGGCCTGCCGAGCCGGTGATCAATGATAACCAATTAACTATCGATCCGAACAATACCATAGATATATCAGCCAATATGGCTGCTGATGGCACCTTGAAGTGGAACGCTCCTGCCGGAGATTGGGTAATTATGCGTACCGGAATGCTGCCAACAGGTGTGCAAAATGGGCCTGCTTCGCCAGAGGGTACGGGCTATGAAGTTGATAAAATGAATAAGGACCATATAGAGGGGCATTTTAACGCTTTCCTTGGCGAGATCATGAAACGTGTACCTCCCGAAGATCGCAAAACCTGGAAAGTGACCGTTGAGGACAGTTACGAAACCGGCGGCCAAAACTGGACGGACGGTTTGTTGGGGAAATTTAAAGCCGTTTATGGGTATGATCCCCTCCCTTACTTACCTGTTTTAAAGGGTTACGTAGTTGGAAGCCAGGACAGGAGCGATCGATTCCTTTGGGACCTGCGACGCTTTATTGCCGATCGGGTTGCCTATGATTATGTAGGCGGATTACGCGACGTAAGCCATAAACATGGCCTGACTACCTGGCTGGAAAATTACGGGCACTGGGGTTTTCCTGGTGAGTTTTTGCAATATGGCGGACAAAGTGATGAAATAGGCGGGGAGTTTTGGAGTGAAGGCAGCCTGGGCGATATCGAAAATCGCGCGGCATCTTCCGCTGCGCATATCTATGGAAAAAATAAAGTATCGGCAGAGTCTTTTACCGCGGGCGGCGAGGCATACCTGCGCTACCCCTATATGTTAAAAAAACGGGGCGACCGCTTTTTTACAGAGGGGATAAATAACACGTTACTGCATGTTTTTATTTCGCAACCATCTGAGGATAAGGTACCCGGTATTAATGCCAATTTCGGTACTGAATTTAACCGGCATAATACCTGGTTTAGCTATATGGATTTGTTTACCGGTTATTTAAAAAGAGATAATCTTATGCTGCAACAAGGAAAATACGTAGCCGATGTAGCTTATTTTATTGGCGAGGATGCGCCTAAAATGACTGGTATTACCGACCCCAAACTGCCGACGGGCTATTCTTATGATTACATCAATCCCGAAGTAATTAAAAGTCGGGTTAAGGTGCTTAATGGTAAACTGGTTTTGCCTGATGGCATGAGCTATAGCCTGCTGGTGCTGCCTAAACTGGAAACCATGCGGCCCGAGCTTTTAACCAAAATTAGAGACCTTGTACTGCAGGGCGCTCACATATTAGGCCCGGCGCCGGAACGCTCGCCAAGTTTGCAGAATTATCCTGTCGCAGATGATCTTGTTAAAAAATTAACTGCCGAACTATGGGGTAACGTTAATGGCACAACTGTAAAGCAAGGCAGTTTTGGAAAAGGAACGGTAATGGCAGGCATGGATATGCAATCCGCCCTAAATATCCTGAACATAGCTCCTGATTTTGATTCGAAGACAGAACAACCGGTGCTTTATATTCACAGAACTGCGCCCGAAGCGGAAATATATTTTGTAAGCAATCAAACCGAACAGGAGATTAATATTGCGCCATCTTTCAGGACAGCGGGCAGGCAACCCGAATTTTGGGATCCGGTAACAGGCACTACCCGTTTACTCCCTGAATTTTCATCAAAAGATAAAAAAACAACAGTTCCGCTAAGTCTGCAGCCATTGCAAAGCGCGTTTATTGTTTTCAGGAAACCGATTGATAACAAAAAACAAAATGGGGTCAACTTCCCGGCTCAACAACCGGGTATGGATATAAAAGGACCATGGCAGGTAACCTTCGATGCCAAAATGCGTGGCCCTCAGCAAATGGTAATATTTAATGAATTAACAGATTGGACAACATCTGCAAATGATAGTATCAAATATTACGCAGGTACAGCAGTTTATAAAAATACCTTCCAGCTTTTAAAACCTGCAAAAGGCGCGCGTTTATATCTTAACCTTGGCGATGTTAAAGTGATGGCTAAAGTAAAGGTGAACGGTATCAACGTGGGCGGTGTATGGACTTATCCTTACCGGGTTGATATTACCAACGCGGTTAAAAATGGTACAAACACCCTGGAAGTATCGGTAGTAAATAACTGGATGAACCGGCTGATAGGCGACAGCAAGCTACCTGCAGATCAACGCAAAACCTGGACAAGCAATAGCCTTTATAACCCAAATAGTGGGTTGCAGACATCGGGCTTGATGGGACCGGTTACTATTACAACCGTTAAATATTGAAAAATAAGAGGTACCCGAAGTAAATCACCTGGCGTGGCACATTCAAGTAAAAATGTATCTTTATAACAATCTTTTTATTTATGAATATGGTAAAGCGTTTGTGGTTAATAACAATTTCAATTGGTTTAATGGCGGGTTTCATCCAGGCCAATCCTGTTAGCTTAAAGAGTGCAGATCCTAAAAATAAAGTTCCAAATTCTACTACCAGCAGAAAAACTAAACGTAGTTCAGTATCCAATAAATTAAACAATACACATTTTGCCAGGCCCTTGCCCCGGATTGCTATTGCCGGGCTGGGGATAGAATCGAGTACCTTTTCGCCGGCGCTTACTGATGAAGCGGCTTTTCACGCAAAATATGGTGGGGAAGTCTTTAGCTCATACCCATTTTTAGCGGTTGATTCGCCGGTTCGCAAAAGGGCGGTGTGGTTCCCTGCATTGGTGGGTAAAAGCCTGCCTGGCGGTGCGGTTACCAGGCTGGCCTATGAATCACTGGTTAATAAAACACTGGATTCACTTAAGAAATATTTGCCCTACGATGGCTTGTATTTTGATATTCACGGCGCCATGAGCGTAGTCGGTCTTGACGATCCGGAGGGGGATTTGATTGTAAGGATCAGGAAAGTGGTTGGTAAAAAAACAATCATTTCTACTTCGATGGATCTGCATGGCAACGTTTCCTGGCGATTGGCCCAAAACACCGATCTGATTACCTGTTACCGGATGGCGCCCCATGAGGATGCCATGCAAACAAAACAAAGGGCGGTAGAAAATTTGATTAGCCGGATTGAAAGCGGCAAGGGCAAACCGGCATACAAGGCCTACATTTCAATACCCATATTGCTGCCCGGCGAAAAAACGAGCACCCGGATAGAGCCCGGCAAAAGCCTGTATAAAGCGGTTGCAGCAGCTGCGGAGCAACCGGGAATCATTGACGCTGCGATATGGATAGGTTACGCCTGGGCAGATGAACCCCCGCAATCATGCGGTGGTGATGGTTACGGGAGATGATAAGGAGAAGGTTACCCATACAGCCGGGCAGCTGGCACACAGCTTTTGGGATGCCCGTAAAGCTTTTGAATTTGTAGCACCCACCGGCAGCCTTACCGAATGCCTTAACAAGGCATTGACAAGTACTAAACATCCTTTTTATATCAGTGATTCGGGCGATAACCCTACTGCAGGTGGCGCCGGCGATGCTACCTGGACATTGACGCAGATCCTTGCCCGCCCGGAATTAAAGGGCGAAAATGGCCCGACACTAATTTATGCCTCTATCCCTGCGCCTGAGTTGATAAAAAGCGCGATTGCAGCAGGCGTTGGTAAACATGTGGAAGGTTATGCAGGAGCCAGGGTAGATGCCAGGTATGCTCCGCCGGTAAGGCTCTCCGGAACGGTAGAATCGATACAATATGGCGATAAGGATGCCGAGGTTGAAGCTGTAGTGCGCGTAGGCAGCGTACATGTTATTATTACTCAAAAGCGTAAGCCGTACCACAAGGAGATCGACTTTACCCGCCTGGGTCTTAACCCACGGAAGGCTGATATTGTGGTAGTGAAAATTGGTTACCTGGAGCCCGAGCTTTATGCCATGCGGGCCGACTGGCTGCTTGCCCTAACACCGGGAGGCGTTGACCAGAACATCGAGCGCCTGCCTTATCACAGGATCCAACGCCCCATGTTTCCGCTGGATAAGGATATGAAAGAACCGGATCTATCGGCTAAGCTGGTTCCATCGTCTGATGGATTGTAAAAAACGCGCCATTGCCGGCATATAAAATCCATTTTGGATTCTAAGAGCAATGAAGGTTTAAAAGTTTGTCATCCTGAACGCTTGAAGGATCTATTCGCAGACTTACAGGGCGAATAAACAGATCCTTCACTGCGTTCAGGATGACAAAAGTTTGTTATAAATACTACGTGTATTTACGGTGCAGTCAGCGTTTTTCTTTGTACGGTATTTACACTAAAATACCCCAATGCACCACCTGTTATGTTAGATAGGGGGTTTGCGGGTGCAGCATTATTACCGTCGCCGGTAGCGCCGGTGGTGAGGCTGAAAAAGTATTTGTATACAGCCGGGTCAATACATTGCATTTCGATGATTACCTGGTTACCCGGGCGAATATCCCTTGCCGGGTCATCATTACTGTTATTGAAATTTAGCCTGGTGTTCACTTCCTGGCCGTTAGTGAATTCATCATTATCAAGTAATATCGATTCTTCCTTGCGGTTATTTACGTATTGCACAAAACGATAGTAGTTTTTGGTAGCTGTAGGGTCGTGGTATTTTACGGTTACAAACTTGCGTATGGTGCCATCTTTATTGTTGCCAAAGTCGCTTTTTACAAGGTAAATACTATCCAAAGCTACAGCCGCAGGCATAGCACAGGTTGAAGTGAATGATTTACCGGCAACAGTAACACTCAATTTATAAATATGGCCGTATGCGCCCTTCAGGGTGGTATTTTGGTAAACTCCTGTACTGGTTGGCGTAAGCGGATAAACAACATTATCATCGGTTATGCTTACCTGGGCACCATCTACACCAATTACATCGTTATTATCAGTAAAGTTTTTGGTTTGGCTCAGGCTTACTTTGCATCCACCGCTTTGGTTGGTCAGCACCCCTTCAATAACGTATTTGGGAGTAGCGTCGGTTAACTTCAGGGTGATAGCTTTTTCGCAGGAACTTAATGATGCTGCAAATAGCGCGGGTATCATATATTTTATAGTAGTATGCATCAGGTTAAAATTTAAAGTTATAGGTAATAGATGGTACAAAAGTGAATAGGGTAGTCCTTACAGCTTCTGTACGACTTGGGTCGTTCTTGTTATCGCGGAAAAATATACGGTACGCGTTATGGTTACCCAAAGCATTATACAAGCTAAAGGTAAGGTCCGATTCAAATTTCGAACCTTTCTTTAACTGGCGTGTAGCACCAAGGTCCAGCCTGTTGTAGGCGGGCATCCGGTCGGCATTGCGGTTGGTGTAATAGTAATAGGTAGCGCCATCCACCTGGTACTTGCCGTTAGGGAAGGTTACTGCATCCCCGGTATAGTAAACAAAATTGGCCGATAGGGTCCATTTTTCTGTGGCTTTAAACATGGCAACAACGGCAATGTCATGTGTGCGGTCTTGCCGGGCATTGTACCATTCGTTATTGTTGATGCCATCTATCTTACGTTCGGTTTTTGATAACGTATAGCTGATCCAGCCGGTTAAACGCCCGGTTTTCTTTTTCAGCAAAAACTCGGCGCCATAAGCCCGGCCTTTTCCGTAAAGCAACTGTGTTTCTATAGGTTGATTGGTGAAAACATTGGCGCCGTTACGGTAATCTACCTGGTTTTGTAGTTTTTTATAATAAGTTTCAAAGGTGAACTCATACTGGTGGTCTTTAAAATCGCGGTAATAACCTACAGAAAGCTGGTCTGCAATTTCCGGCTTAATAAGGTTGGTGCTGGCTACCCATTTATCTGTTGGCGAACCGGAATTTGAATTGGAGATCAGGTGTAAATTCTGCGCATTACGGGCATATGATGCTTTTACCGAACTGTACTCGTTTAAAGAGTATGCTGCCGCTATGCGTGGCTCCGGGTTTACATAAGTTTTAACCACCTGGCCAGATGTATAATGTTTTGTGTCGGTAATATTGCCGTCGGCATCAAGGCTGTAATAATCGCCCTGGCCAAGAATGGTAAAGGTCGATAAACGCAAGCCATAGGTTAAACTGAAGCGGTCGGTAGCTTTCCATGTATTGGTAGCATAAACGGCATCCTCCAGCGCGTACCTGTTTTGCAGGTTTTGCGACTGAATGCCCGAATTACCGGTTGATGAAATTTCGCCGGGTTTAATGGTATGGTACACGCCGTTGAACCCAAAACTGATGGTGTTTTTATCGCCTGCATAATATTGCAGATCTTCTTTTAGGTTAAGGTCTTTTATTTGAGAAAAAATGTTGAACTCATTTACATCCTCTTTGATATTGATCTTGTAATCGTAATTGCTATAGATGAGTGAGGTATTGGAGAACAGTTGGCTGTTGAAAATATGGTTCCAGCGAAGTGTTCCGGTGGTGTTGCCCCAGTTTATGCCTGCTATATCACCGGCTTTTAACACATCCTTACCAAAGTATCCCGAAAGAAATAAACGATCCTTATCGCCTAAAATATAATTGGCTTTGGCATTAATGTCGTAAAAATAAAGCTGACTTTTTTTAGCGATAGAATCCTTAGAAAAAGCCAGGAAGGCATCAGCATAAGTTCTTCGGGCCGAGATTAGGAACGATGATTTATTTTTTTGGATAGGGCCTTCCACATTAATCCTTGCCGCTATCAACCCCACACCACCGCTTACGCCAAACTTTTGGTTATTACCATCGTTCATTTTAATATCCAATACTGACGAAAGTCTGCCGCCATATTGAGCCGGCATATCGCCTTTATAAATGCTGATATTCTTGATAGCATCGGAGTTAAAGGTGGAGAAGAAACCTAACAGGTGCGATGCATTGTAAACAGGCGCTTCATCAAGAAGGATAAGATTTTGATCAGATGCGCCGCCGCGTACATAAAAGCCACCGCTGCCTTCGCCGGCAGATTTGATGCCGGGCAGGAGCTGTATGGTTTTAATCACATCGCGCTCGCCCAATAACACCGGGATGTTTTTGGTTTCCTGGATGCTTAAATGTTCAACCCCCATTTGCGGACTGGCCAGGTCGCGGGTACCGGCTGCTTTGGCAGTGATGGTTACTTCCTGTAGCGCCTGCTCGTTGTTATCCATAGCAATGTTGAGGCGTTGGCTGGCAGTTAATGATACAGTTACCAGCGTGGTTTTTTGGCCGATAGCACTTACCGTCAGTTCATGATCTCCGGTTGGTAAGGTAAGGGAGTAAAAGCCGTATTCGTTGCTTGATGTACCCTGGTTTGCATCTGTAGCTTTAATGCTTGCCCCAATAATGGTTTCGCCGGATTGTGCCGATTTAATGGTGCCGCTTATGGTGAATTTTCCGCCAGTGGGGGTGGCGGTCTGCTTTTTTAATTTGGCAGCATCATATTTAATCATAATATCCTGGTCAAGTACTGTAAAAGTAAATGGATAGGGTGCAAGCGCCTTTTTTAAAATATTGCCTATTGATTGTTTTTGGGCATTGATACTCAATTTTACATCGCTTTTGGCAACCGTTTCATTATAGGTAAACCTTATACCGCTGGCCGCGGTAATTTTATCTAATGCCTGTTTAAGTGGTTCGTTGTTAATATTGATGGTTATGGTTTTATCAAGCGGACTTTGAGCATGAACCTGTGGATGCACTATTGCTAATAGGAACAGTGCGCAAAGCGCCGTTCGGAACCATGCAGATATTTGCATTACGGGGCAAATCAACATGGAGAACCATGTCGTGGAATTGTTTTTCATTGTTTGTAGCAGTTTTTGAATAAGGATACATGGCTTTGGCCGTGTATTGGGGTTGAATTGATTAGTTACCCGGTTAATTAACATTAACCGGGTGTTTTTTGAAAAGGTTAATTTTTAGATGGCAGTTTCTGTAGATAATAATTATTGTCGACCCTGTTCCAGTGGGCATTATCCATTACGATGCAAAGCATATTCAGCGCATTACTAATTGGCTGGGTGGTGTTTAAGTGGCCATAATATAAGCCCTGGGCTATGCGCGGGTCTACACTGATATGTACACCATATTGCCGCGCCAGTTCATCGGCAACCGTTTGCATAGTAGCCCCTTCAAAATCATAATAGCCGTTACGCTGGCCAAGAAATTTTGCTGCATCCGGATAGTTTTCTTTAACCAGCAAGCCGTTGGTTTTGTTGAAAACAGCCCTTTGCCGGGCAATCATGATCTCTTGCCCGGTTTTATTCCCTGCCGATGAAGCTACCGCCACTTTGCCACTTACCACGGTTACTTCGGCAGTGCTGGCATCAGCGTAAGCCCGCACATTAAAGCTGGTACCCAATACCACGGTTTTGATGGAGCCGGACAAAATGATGAATGGGTGGCTGGCATCATGCTTAACTTCAAAAAAGGCCTCACCTTCCAGTTTTACCAAACGTTGCTTATCCCTGAATTTATCCGGGTAGCTGATGCGCGTTGCTGGGCTAAGCCAAACCCTGGTACCATCGGGCAAACTGATTTGCCTGTGCTGCCCGGCGTTGCTGCTCAACTGTATCTCTTTTATTGGGTCAACGAGGTTTAAAATGGCATTTTTGTAAAATGCGCCAAAAGCAACCAGCAATACTATAGCCGCTGCAGCAGCTATGTTTCGCCATAAAGAAATTACTTTACCCTTTGGCTGCGCGGCCACTTCCATTTTTGCCGAGATGCGGTTGAAGATACTATCCTTAAGCTGCTCAGAAGTTGCATGCTTTGAGCCGGATAGCAATACTTCCTCATCATTGAAGCCCGCATACCATTGCTCAAACCACGCTTTTTCTTCAGGGCTTATGGTGCCTTGTTCCAGCTTATGGGCAAGCTCCTTCGGATTGTAGGAATTGTTTTCCATGGTAAATTATTTTGACCTTTACACATATAGTCAATACCAAACTGGAATACCCTTAGTACAAAATGAAATTTATTTTTGGATGAGGATAAGCAGTACTGGCAGCGATACTTTGAGCGTTTGCCTTAATGTGCTTAAAGCTTTTGACATATGTGCCTCTACTGTTTTTGGGGAGATGTTCAGCTCGGCAGCTATTTCGGCATAGGTTTTATTTTCTTCGCGGCTTAAAAGGAAAACGATGCGGCATTTTTCAGGAAGCTGGCTAATGCTGTGGTCAAGTTGTTTACGGAGTTCTTTTTCATGCAGCCAATCGGCAGTACTGTCTTGTGTTTGGGGCGAGCTAAAGGTCAATTCATCTATCTGCAATTGGTTACGATACTGCCTGGCTAAATGATTAATTACTTTATACTTTACGGCTGTTGATAAATAAGTAGCCAAAGTATGCGTTAACTCCAGGTTTACCCGGCGCTGCCATATACTTAAAAATACTTCTTGTACTACTTCTTCGGCCTCGTGCTCATCATCCAGGCGGTGCATGGCCACGGCAAAAGTTTTATCCCAATAGCGGTTGTACAGCTCGGTAAAGGCATCGCGGTCATCAGTCCTCATCAATTCCAGGAGCTGTTGATCTGTATAAGGCTGAGTCCTGCTTAAAATGGGCATGTTTTATTCATGTGATGCCCCAATTTGTTATTGGGTGATTTTTTGATAGGACAAAGTTAAAGGGCTAAAGTTACACTAAACGTAAAAATTGATAAATTTATATGCACGAGCGTGAAGAAATGTTGCAGCCTGTATTTTCGTTTATGATAGCTGTTGAAGATGAACCTTTTTGAGTATAAATAATGATAGATCAATCATTTGCATTGCAATTTGCTGCCGAATGGATTAGCGGCTGGAATAAACAGGATTTGGATACCCTGATGACGCATTATACAGATGATTTTAGCATCCAAACGCCGTATGCCCTGAAAATATATCCCGATTGTGGCGGCATCATATCGGGCAAAAATAATGTAAGGCTTTATTGGGAAACCGCCCTGAGTAAACTGCCCAACCTGCATTTTGAGCTGTTGGAGGTGCTCACCGGGGTAAACAGCATCAGTATATATTATCATAACACCGATAGCGGCAAAAACGCGGTCGAAAATTTGTTTTTTAATGCTGATGGGGAGGTTGAAAAGGTTATTGTAATGTATAATTAGGGTGCTAATATGGTATTAAAAACTTTGGCCCATATCTTCTTCGCAAGAATATGTATGCTATGCTTCAACTCCTTCTGCTACCCTAATATAATACCCGTTGATATCAATAAATGCAAATTCCCTTAAGCCGTATGGATGAGTTTTTAAACTATCGGCTATCTCAATTTTTCGGTCTTGCAGTTCTGCGTAAACCTCGTCGATGTTATCAACAAACCACATCAGCGGCAGGCGGTGTTTGGAATTGCAAATCGCGGAGGTAAATTCGGCGTCTTCGGCAAAAAGAAGCCGCATATCGTCTCTTCTTATTCCGCCATCTTTTTCTCCAAAACTCCATTCATCATAAAAGCCCAGAACATCGCGATAGTAGGCAAGCGTTTGAACCAGGTTTTTTACTGGGAGGTGAGGACCGCTTCTGATAAATTTTTTTGCTTTCATGATACGGGATCTAATGAGTTGCCTTGTTGATATTTTCAAGCTAATTTACCAAACCCTGTATCCAAAACAAAAAGGCAAGCGCGACCGCTATCGTCATTAACAATTGCATGAGCTAATGTAAAGCGCCAACAAAACATTATGATTTTTAAATAATTTGTGATAAGTTGGTATTCTATATATTCTTATAAACCGGGAATTTAAATCATGAAGGATCAAAAAGGGCGCAGAAGCTTTCTGAAAAAGATTAGCGTTGGCGGAGCTATGGCTATGATGCCGGCCGCTGTAGTAAACCTGGCAGACGCAAAAGAGGCTGATGCTGTAATTTCAGATGGTTCAAAAAAGGTTTTAAGGCGGGCCTACAATGCTCCATACACCGGTGATAATCTTAACAGGGTAGCGTTCCCGGTTGGCGGTATGGGAGCTGGCATGTTTTGTATAGAGGGTACGGGAGCAATCTCTCACATGTCTGTACGAAACAAGCCCGATATTTTTAACGAGCCGGGCATGTTTGCCGCTATTCATGTAAAAGGAATAACTCATGGCGCTAAACTTTTAGAGGGACCTGTACCTAACTGGAAAAAGTTTGGTATCAGGGATGCCGGTAATGGTCTTACAGGTTCTACCACCGGTTTGCCACGCTTTCACAGCGCCGTTTTTAAAACTGAGTTTCCTTTTTGCCATATTCAATTGCAGGATAAAGATATACCGCTATCAATAGAGCTTTCTGGCTGGAGCCCTTTTATCCCAACCGATGATGATAATTCCAGCTTACCTGTAGGGGCTCTTGAGTATAAATTTACCAATATCGGTACTGCCCAAATCAGCGCGGTGTTTTCATTCAATTCGAGGAATTTTTTTGGCGAGCAAAAAGGTAAGGACAGTATACAGCCAGCCAATAAAGGTTTTACCTTAAGGGGGACAGGAAATGGTGAAACAACTTTCCCTTCTGATTTTACCATATTTACTGATGATAAGGAAACTGTGGTTGACCATTGCTGGTTCAGAGGTGGCTGGTGGGATCCATTTACCATGGCCTGGAACGCGATAAAGGACGGACTTGTAGTTGATAATCCGCCCGTACCTGCAGATGCGCCAGGTGCCAGTCTTTACGTGCCTTTTGAGCTTGCGCCCGGTAAGCAAAAAACGATAAGGGTTATGATGGCCTGGTACTCGCCCCAAACACAACTTACGTTTGGTACGCCCGGTAAAAAGAAAGAAGGCTGCAATCCGGCAAGTGGTTGTTGTAATTCGCCTGCGGATATTGGTCTTGATAAATACGACAAGGATTTTGACGGTAAATTTTACAAGCCATGGTATAGCAGCCGTTTTAATGGTATTGAGGATGTGGCCGGTTACTGGGCACAAAATTATAGCAACTTAAAATCCAAATCTCAATTATTCACCCAAGCATTTTATGCCAGCACTTTGCCGCCCGAGGTGATAGAAGCCGTTGCTTGTAATTTATCCATATTGAAATCGCCAACGGTAATGCGGCAGTTTGATGGGCGTTTATGGAATTTTGAAGGCTGTGGCGATGATTCTGGCTGTTGCCATGGCTCATGTACCCATGTTTGGAATTATGCCCAGGCAATTCCGCATTTATTCCCTGCATTGGAGCGGAGCTTGCGGGCTACCGAATTTTGTGAAGACCAGGCCGAAGATGGTCATCAAACTTTTAGAACCAACTTACCTATCCAACCGGTAGCGCATGATTTTCATTCGGCTGCCGATGGCCAGTTGGGTGGTATTATGAAAGTTTACCGGGATTGGCGCATCAGCGGGGACAATACCTGGCTCAAAAAGATCTACCCTATGGTGAAAGTGAGCATGGATTATTGCATTAAAACCTGGGATCCGCGCCATAAGGGTGTGATTGAAGAACCGCACCATAATACTTACGATATTGAATTTTGGGGTGCCGATGGAATGCATACCAGCTTTTACCTGGGGGCGCTGCATAGTTTTATTGCTATGGGCGAGTTTTTAAAACAGGATGTATCTGCTTATCATGAATTGCAGACAAAGGGTAAAGCGATGATAGAGGGCGAGTTGTATAACGGCGAGTTCTTTATCCAGGAAATAAACTATACCGGTTTAAATGCAAAAGATCCCTCCAAAGAAAAATCATATGGCGGCGCTTATTCCAAAGAAGCCGAAACATTGCTAAAAAAGGAAGGCCCCAAATATCAATATGGTAAAGGCTGCCTTAGCGATGGAGTACTTGGTGCCTGGATAGGCCGTATGTGTGGTATTAATGATGTTATTGATAGTAAAAAAATAAACAGCCACCTGCAATCCGTATATAAATACAATTTTAAAACCGATCTGAGCGAGCACGCCAACCCGCAGCGCCCCTCCTTTGCTTTGGGTAACGAGGCCGGATTGCTACTGTGTACCTGGCCAAAAGGAGGCAAGCTATCCTTGCCCTTTGTTTATAGCGACGAAGTATGGACAGGTATTGAGCACCAGGTAGCATCACATTTAATGTTAACCGGGAATGTGGAGGAAGGCCTGAACGTACTCCGTGCATCACGGGATAGATATGATGGGAAGGTTCGCAATCCATTTAATGAGTATGAGTGCGGCCATTGGTATGCGCGCGCATTATCCAGTTATGGGTACCTGCAGGCCCTCACAGGTGTAAGATTTGATGCCGTTACCAAAACTTTGCATATTGGTTCAAAAGTTGGCGACTTTACCAGTTTTTTGAGTACCGAGACCGGTTTTGGTACCGTAAGCTTAAAAGCAGGAAAGCCTTCAATGAAAGTGGTTTACGGAAGTATCGATGTGCAAAAAGTAATGGTGAGCGGGAGGGAAATGGCAATGTCATCATAACGGGCGATGTTTGTATTCTCATAAACCAACCGTCCTTGCTTCGTACCTTACAGCAATGACGGCCTGTTTTTTATTTTTAGACAGCCTCTAAGAAAAATCTATCTGATAATTATTCGCCCTGTCCTATCCTTGTGATTTGCCAAAGGTTGAGCGGCAAGTATTGCTATTAATAGAGTATTGTTACCCATCCGCTGAGCACCTGTTTGGCTTCCTGCGTACTGATTACGTAGTAATACACGGCGGCAGGCAACTTTTTCCCATTGAAGGTGCCATTCCACGGAGAGGCATAGCCCTTTGATTGAAATACCAGGTTGCCTAAGCGGTTGTAAACCTTAACTGTAGTTGATAAATCGCCTTCCAGGCCGGCAATTACCCAGTTATCGTTACGGCCATCACCGTTTGGCGAAAATGTGTTTGGAATGTGAATATCATCGCAATGGCTGCTGATGTTGATGGTTTGTGTGGCCTTGCAGCCGTTATTATCTGTAACGGTTAAATTTACCGGACCCAGTTTATCAGTAGAAAAAGTAGTATTGCCGGCCTGCCCGTTCCATTCATATTTAACAAAGCCATCGGGGGCCGTAAGTGTAATGCTTTCCTTAGTAAACTGACAAAGCGTGGCCGAAGGAACATTTAAAGAAGGGTTTGGTAAAAATTGTACCGTTGCAGATTCTGTTACCTCGCAACCGGCAACAGTAGCAATAGTTGCTTTATAAGTCCCCGAGTTTTTAACACTTATTTTGTCGGTGGTTGCACCGGTAGTCCACCGGATATTGCCGCTGGAGTAGGAGGCTTTAAGGTCTACCGTTTGGCCATCGCATAAAGTAGTATTTACAATTTGTTGTATACTGATGGTGGGGGGAGGGGTAAAACTTAAAGCATAAACAGCTGAAAGGATTTTGCAGGTGGTTGTGCTATTAGTGATATTCACGGTATAGTTTCCCGGTTGATTGGTTGTTATGCTCGTTTTGCCCAGTTCGGTACGTAATAAATTTCCGTCCCTGAACCAGGTTATGGTGTAAAGAGGATCAATGCTGGTATTTATACTCAGCTTCGCGTTGTCGCCTATACAATAGGCCGCTTTATCGGCAACGAGTACCGGTTGTACCGGTTTATCAAAAATTACCTGTACTTCATCTGATAACGCGGAGCCCGAACAGCTGGTAACTTCCACTTTATATTTTCCTGTTTGGTTAACTTTTATAGATGAACCTGTACCGCTTATTGGAGCGCCATCCTTGTACCATTTGTATTGATAAATTGTCCAGTTGATGATCTGTGAACCATCTATTGGTACGGCTGCCGATAGTGTAGCCAGATCGCCATCACAATATGATGTTTTATCGGCCGATACATTGGGCTTTGGTAGAGTAATGAAATTTACCTGTACCTCTTTTGAGGGTATCCAATTACCGGCGCAGGCGCTTACTTCTACTTTGTATTTACCGGTTTCGGTTATATTATCAAGTGTGGCGGTTGTGTTGCCGTTTAGTACGCCATCCTTATACCAGCGGTATTGGTAATTGGGTTTATTCTCTGTTTTTAATGAAGCGGCTGAGCCGGCGCAATAATTTAGTACATCGGGATAATTAAAGGTAAATATGGGTGCAGCTATTTGTGTTACATTTAAGTGATTGGATTCAAAGTGGAGAGCTGAACAGGGATCATATAAAATTGCGTAATAGTCGCCGGCGCTGGTAATGGTATACTTGTCCTTGCTTTCGTTTGGAATCTCTATGCCATCCTTATACCATTGTGCCAGGCCGCCAACATAATTTGAGTAGGTGAGCCGTGCGCTTAAGATAATATTTCCGCATACCTGAAACTCATTTAGACTGGGGTCTTGGCCATCAATATAAATCCCCTTTAATCGTTGAGTTTGGTCGATGTAAGCGCCATAATCTGGCTTTAATAGATACAATCCGTCCTGGGCGGCAACCCAAACTCCGTCCTCGCATATTGGCGACGCGTAAGAAGTGGCGTTAACACAAATATCATTGATCACCTTATTGCCTAAACCGTCATAATGCTGAAATGAATAATCGAAAAGATTGTCGTGGGTTTTGTTGTTTGAATTTGAAAAATACAAACCCTGGTCGGTTCCAAGTAAATAATTCTCTTGCGTTAGGCTTTTTACATTAATTAAACCAAAAATAGAAGTGATCTTGTTAATATTTACACCGTTGAGGTAGTGATTATATGGGCTGTTTGTAGTATTTGAACCGCTCCACCTGTTTTGGAATAAGCCATTTTCTGTTGACCAAAACTGATTGCCGGTATAAGGGAATTGCTGGTTGTAGGCGTCAAAAATACCGGCATTACCGTAGTAGGCAGACTTAAGCGTTTTGCCAAATTTATCCCCCTCGAGCCATATATAACCTGTATACTCAAAAGAAGAAGTATAGAAATTGGCAACTTCGTAATACTTTGCGTTATTGGGATAGGTATTGCTGGTAATAACATCAGTAAACATTAGCGAGCGGTAGGTGCTTTCAAACAACCTCATATCGGTTTTAACCATGTTGACACGCCTCACCGTTCCGTTCTTCTTAGAATAAGGATAAAGACCATCCGTTGTAGCTATCATCAATTCGTCTTTGCCGATATCGCCTGATCCTGATCCCTGGCTAAATACGGATTGTGTGTAATTAAAGCCGATGGAATTTATATCGCCTGTTAATCCCTTTGAGTTACCGATAACTTCAATACCGCTGCCAGTGTATTTAAGTACGTTGCTGCTATTGGTAGCAACGAATACTGCATCTTTGCTATCGCTCGCTATATCAATGAAGTTGAAATTGCTGTAACCTGTAAATTGACTGCTGTAATCCGCAACATCGCCGGTAATGCTGTTGATCCGATAAACGCCGTTGCCTTGGGTTAAAACCCATAAATATGGATCAAGAAAATCGCGTTTTACTTTCAGAACATTTTTACCGGGCAGAAACGTATCGCTCAAATGTAGGTCCATATCCTGCTGAGCATGAACGCTATAGAAAGTAGTAACAAGAATAAACAGCAGCAAATAGCGCAAACGGGACATGACAAGGCTTTACCGGCAGAAAGGTAAGATAAATATTAAAATATTTACTTACCATAGTTGTCAAAAAAACATACCATTACACCCCGTAAATATTATGATCCAAAAACGGGTTCCTGAATTTTCCATGCGGGTCATATTCCGCGACTATCTTTTTAAACGCGGTCAATTTTTCATAGCGGGAAGCCAACACTTTAGGATCCAACGTAAACACCTTACCCCAATGTGGCCGGGCGTTGAATGGTGCAAGTGCTTTTTCAATAATAGGCAGCAGTTTGGTAACAGCTTCTGTTTCGGGTTTCCAGGTAAAATGGATGGTAACTGAGGTTTGGTTATGGCAAGGGCTCAACCATAAACTATCGGCTGCAATTGTGCGAATCTCCGTTATAAACAAATGCGGACCAACCTGTTTGCCTAATTTGGCAATTGCCTCAATTGCTTCCACCGCATGTTTTATCGGCACAAAATATTCTGATTGCAGTTCTTTACCGCTGCTTGGGGTAAAGCCCATTTTAAAGTGAGGTAAGCGTTCATACCATGGTCCGGGTACGCCCATCTGGTCGGTACAGCTTTCGGCAGGGTGGTCATATATCGGGTGCAGGTTTTTGGTGGCTGCTTTTGCGCCATAAAACTCGGGCTCATTATGGTCTTTTTCAGCAATACGGCTTTTTATCCAAACCTCGTTGATGCTGTCGCTTTGCCAGTCGGTAAATAAACTTACGCTATAACCCGCAGATACTATGGCATCAAAATGCTGTTTTACCTGCGCCATGGGCATCTTTAAAAATACACGCTGACGCATCATATAGGTGGGCTCAATAGCCAGTGTTACTTTGGTTATGATGCCTATGGCACCTAAACCAACCACTACCGCGTTAAACCTTTCGGGGTCGGCAGCTTTTGAAAAATGCACAATGCTTCCATCGGCAATTACCACTTCCAGGGCGGTAACGACGCTGGCCAGGTTACCATTTTTAACACCGCTGCCATGCGTGGCCGTGGTGATAGAGCCTGCAACCGAAATATGCGGCAACGAAGCCAAATTATGAAGTGCAAAACCTTCTTTGTGCAGATAAGGAGCCAGTTCGCCGTATTTAATACCACCTTCTACGGTAACGGTCATCGCTTTTTTATCAATGGCAATCACTTTATTTAGTTCTTTGGTCGATAGCAGGTCGTCTTTGCTGTCGGCTATCCGGTTAAAGCAATGCCGCGTGCCTAAAGCCTTAAGCTTGCCGTGTTTTTTAACCAATAGTTGTACCTCCGCAACCGAGCGTGGGTATTGCACGTTGGCCGTGCTGTAAGTAAGGTTGCCCGCCCAGTTTTGTAATGGGGCCTGATTGGCCAAACTGATGATAGGAGATAAAAAAGGTGTAGCCATAAGAGTGCCGCCTAAACGGATAAAGGTTTTTCTTTTCATAATTAATTGGTTGATACAAGGTAGGATTTTAGTTTGATGAAAAGCAAACGAATGTAAATAAAGCCTTCCCACATGGAAGATCTGCAGCTATATATTTATGAGGCTTTTGTTGATTATCTTTTTGGGGGTTGATTATTTAAAGTTATTTGAGATGGTCCATCCAAATTTTAACGATCTGTGGGGTTCTGAGATGAATATTTTACCACCATCATTACTATAACTTTCTATAAAATTTGGTTTTTTGCTGTCGCGATAAGCAAGCCCGTAACATCCTGTAGTTGCTGTCGAGCTTATCACAACGCAATATTTGCCTGGTTTTATGGATGGCATGTGGGGCGATACGTCAATTTTTTTTGCTGACCAGCCAATTTTACTGGCTGGGACGGTTTGTGTACCCAATGGCTCACCGGTTGGTTGGCCAGCACTATTTGCTTTATAAATTGTAAGCTGCAAGCCGGCATCTGGATAACCGGTTTTGAATGTTGTGAGGCTAAATGTTAAAGCACCCGAAGAGTTTTGTGTGAACGACTGTGATCGCTGCATGCTTTTGCTGATATCGCATGTGATCTTATAATTTACGGCATCAGGGTTGTTGCCGGTTCTGTTGTTTAGTGTCGAAACCTTAAAAGCCTGATCACAAGTCATGGGAATAATCGAACCGTCGGCATTAAATTTTAGTGGCGCCCAATAGTAATTGGCCAGCGCTTCGTTTTTGGCGGCATTATTCCACAGGTCGCTGCCGAAGAGGAAAACCGTATCCGAACCCAATTTTATAGTCGATACAAAAGATGGCTGACCACCGCAAGAGTTATCACTGATCTTTTTCCCATCAGACCATGGCCCCAACGGCGATGACGCTGTGCGGTATGATGCCCCGGTGCCAGAGCAATAGCCGCAGTTAGGATCTGAATATACTATGTAGTAAATGCCATTCCGTTTAAACATTCCCGGTGCTTCGGTATCGCCTTTGGTAATGCCTTTGGCAACCTCGCCAGTTCCGGTCAGGTAATCATCACTTAATTTTTCAACTATGATGCTGCCCTTGGTGCGCCAATCGGTATAGGCAAGGTAGGCTGTGCCGTCATCATCAACAAAAGTATCATGGTCGCCATTATTTAAACCAGCCGCCGGGGCATCGGCATTTACAGCCAGTTTAGGCTCGGCAACTTCTGTAAAAGGGCCCGCCGGGCTTTTTGCAGTAAACACGCGGTAGCCGGATACATTATCATAAACATTTATCCAAAGCACATATAATGCGGTTTTTTGATTATAAATAACATGCGGACGAAAACAACCATAAGTATTGCCGTTACAACGGGTTTGCCATACCGGAGCTTGCGCATCAAACAGGAAGCCACGATCAGTCCAGTTCACCATATCTGTGGATGAATAGCTTTTAAAACCGCAAAATGGCGCGCTTTTGTTTCCCCACTCAAAGCCGCAATCATAACTGGTGCCATACAGGTAATAAACACCGTTGAACAGGGCTATCTCGCCATCGTGCGCGTCTATAGCATCGCCAACGGTACTAAAACGGGTTACCTGTTTGCCATCCTTATCAAAGTTGGTAATCGTGTTCAAGGGCGTGGCAGCCTTTTTTTTACTTTGGGATAGGGCAGGCTGTGTTATAAGGACAAGTGCCAGCATCAGGAACGGAGCAATGCCTTTTAGGTAGATTGGATAGCTGTTTTTGGTTTTCATTTTTAGGGCCTGGTAAGTGCTGCGCTAAAAATAAATATTATATGTTAATTAAATCGGTTTTCAGGATGGATAGGGATGCCCTTGAATCATCGGTTTATTATCTTCGTTACCCCATGGTATATCAACCTAAAAAAATCTTTATGTATAAAATTGTGGTGAGCTTTTTTATTGCCTTTTTGATGGGTTTAAATGTACCTTATGCACAGGTCAGCAACGTAAAAGCCGGTTTTGTTCACCCGCCGGATTCGGCTAAACCAGGTGTTTACTGGTATTTTATGGATGGCAATATGTCGGCCAGATCCATCACTTCCGATCTGGAAGCCATGAAAAAGGCGGGGATAGGTAATCTTATTTTTTTGGAAGTTAATGTTGGCATCCCCCGCGGGCCGGTTGATTTTTTGACTGCAGAATGGCAGGACATGTTTGCTCATGCGGTAAGTGAGGCCAAACGGCTGGGTATCGAAATTACATTGGGTATTGGTCCCGGATGGACAGGGAGTGGCGGACCATGGGTGCCCGTGTCGCAGTCTATGCAACACCTGGTTAGCAGTAGTATCAATGTGGCAGGAGGTACAAAACAGGCTCTTGTTTTACCGGTGCCGGCCCCAAAACCGCCCTACTTTGGTGAAGGAGCTTTTACGCCCGAGCTAAAAAAACAGTGGAATGATTTTTATGAAGATGTGGCGGTATTGGCTTATCCAACGCCATCATTGCCATCGCCCAAAATAGCTGATATAGATGAAAAGGCTTTGTATTACCGGGCCCCGTATTCATCGGTGCAAGGAGTTAAGCAGTTTTTGCCATCGGCTTTTGAATATGCAGAACCAGCTAAGGCGGCTGTGATCAATAAAAGTAAGATAATTGACCTGGCAGGGAAATTACAACCCGATGGTACGCTCAATTGGAAAGTGCCAAAAGGTAATTGGACAATTATGCGCTTAGGCCGGCGCAATAACGGAGCTATAACCCGGCCGGCGCCTGTACCCGGCCTGGGTTTCGAGGCGGATAAGTTTGATACAGTAGCATTGAACGCCCACCTGGATAATTACGTGGGCAAATTGCTGCGTAAAACAGGTAAGCCCGATGCGGCCGACGCAGGCGGTTTAAAAAGGTTGCACATGGATAGCTGGGAAATGGGCTCGCAGAACTGGACTCCCCGCTTTCGTGAAGAATTTACAAAACGAAGGGGTTACGACCCCTTGCCTTATTACCCGGTTTATGCGGGCAATATGGTGGAGAGCGATGAAATAAGCGAGCGTTTTTTGTGGGATCTGCGGCAAACCGCACAGGAACTTGTATTGGAAAACCATGCAGGACAAGTGAAAACATATGCGCACAGAATGGGCATGCAGCTGTCCATTGAGCCTTATGACATGAACCCAACTGCCGATTTGGAATTGGGCTCGGTAGCTGATGTACCTATGGCCGAATTTTGGAGCAAAGGACTTGGATTTAACTCTTCGTTCAGTTGTATAGAGTCAACTTCAATAGGGCATGTAAATGGCCAGGCATTAATTCCGGCAGAGGCATTTACAGCACAAGATAATGAGGGTTGGAAACAATACCCCGGCTCGATGAAAAATCAGGGCGACTGGGCTTTTGCCACAGGTATTAACCGGTTTGTTTACCACACTTTCCAAAACCAGTTCCTGGCCGATTCATTGAGGCCCGGCTCAACCATGGGGCCATACGGCGTTCATTGGGACAGAAACCAAACCTGGTGGCCGATGGTGGGCAGTTATCATGATTATATTTCACGCTGCCAGTATATTTTGCAGCAGGGAAGATCGGTGGCCGATGTACTTTACTTAACACCCGAAGGTTCGCCGCATGTGTTCCGGCCGCCATCATCAGCTATGGATGGGGATGTTGTATTGCCCGATAGGAAAGGGTATAATTTTGATGGCTGCTCACCGGGTCAATTGTATAACGCGCGTGTGGAGAGTGGGATGATCATGTTTCCGGGAGGTGCGAGTTACAGGCTGCTGGTACTGCCTGCCGTTAAAACCATGACACCCGCGTTATTGCAAAAAATTAAGTCGTTAGTGGCTGATGGCGCTACCGTGGTTGGTTCAGCTCCTTTAAAATCACCGGGGTTATCGGGTTACCCTGCATGCGATGTACAGGTTAGCACCATGGCAAAAATGATTTGGGGTAGCTTGCCGGAACCAGCTGTACAAACTGAACACGCTTATGGTAAAGGTAAGGTAATATGGGGAGGCGAACTGAGCAAACAGATTAATGACCTTTATCCCGAATATGAACTGACAGCTAAAATACTCCAGTCAATAAATGTTGAACAGGATTTTAAAGCTAACGGCCAATTAAGATACACCCATAGAACAACTGGCAATGAAGATATTTATTTTGTATCAAACCGTACAGCTGAACCGGTGAGTACTTTAGCATCATTCAGAAGCATTACAGGCGTTCCGCAACTATGGGATCCGATCACCAGCGAAATTAAGAACCTACCAGAGTATACCGTGAAAGGGCAGCTTACTTCTATACCATTGAAATTAGCGGCTTATGAAAGCTTTTTTATCGTGTTTGCTAAAAATGATCCGCTGGCATTAACGGTTCATGAAAATTTTGTTGCCACTACGGTATTAAAAACTTTAACCGGCCCATGGCAGGTCACGTTCGATCCTAAATGGGGAGGGCCGAAAAACATTAAGTTTGATGAATTGACAGACTGGACATCGCGCCCCGAAGATGGTATCAAATACTACTCGGGTACGGCCGTTTACCATAAAGTTTTTGATCTGCCAGGGAGCACCGCGTCGCAAAAAACTAAAAGACTTTACCTTGATCTGGGTGAGATTAAAAATATGGCCCGGATTAAATTGAACGGGAAGGATCTGGGTGTGTTGTGGACAGCTCCCTGGAAAGTTGATATTACAGATGCCGTATTAAAAACGAATAATAAGCTGGAAATAGAAGTGGTAAACTTATGGCCCAACCGGCTTATTGGAGATGAAAAACTGCCCGATGATGGTATAAAGAATGATACCTGGCCAGATTGGCTGGTAAAAGGTTTGCCCCGTACCAGCGGTAGGTTCACGTTTTCGACCAATAGGTTTTACAGCAAAGATTCACCGCTTTTAAAATCCGGCCTGGTTGGCCCGGTAACAATAGACGCTGAGTAGCTTTTGATAGATGCTATTAAGCGTTGTTACAATAAATTTTATTAGATATTGCTTAGAACACATAAAGCCCCGCAATTGCAGGGCCTTGTGTGTTTGATATGGTTTGGGTTAAAAAATGTTATTTTAAAATACTGCCCACATAGCCCTCAACCGCTCTTTGAGGCGCACGGTTTACATAAAAGGATCTGTCTTGCGGTGCCCAGGTGCCCAGTCCATCCACATAGCGGTTAAACATGCAGAAAGAGGCAGCTATCAATACGGTATCATGAATCTCCTTGTCAGTAGCTCCCTCGTTTCTGGCCGCTTCTACCTGTTCTGGAGTTACATATTTGCCTCCTTTTTGCACACTGCCCGCGATAGCCAGCAACGCTTTTATTTTGGGCGATAAATCTGCCGATGTAAAGTCGGCTTTGATGGCATCTATATCATCCATGCTGCAGCCAAGATAATGGCCGGCTACCGCGCCGTGTACGTTCTGGCAAAAAAAGCAATCATTTAAATAGGATACATAGGTTCCTATCAACTCGCGTTCGCCACGGGTTAGCGTGTTGTTTTCATCGCGCAGTAAAAGTTCCGCGAGGGCGTTCATAGGGGCTTCGGTTTCGGGTCTATAAAACATTAATCCCCTGATGCCGGGTAGATCGTTATTCAATTCAATATGTGCCATAATGTGTTTTATCTATCAATGAATAATTTTATTGCTGCGGTTGTGGTGGTAAAGCGTAGCCCTTCGCCATACGTACGCCCATTTCGGCATATGCTTCGGGATCGGTGGGGGTAAGGCTTGCCAGTCCATCAACATAACGGTTAAACATACTGAATGACGCGGCTATCAATACCGTATCATGAAGTTCGCGGTCGGCAGCGCCAAGTTCACGAGCGGCATCAATATCGGCCTGTTTAACTTCTGTGCCCAATATCTGCACCTTACCGGCAATATTCAATAAAGCTTTTAGCTTATCGCTTACCGGAGCCTGCTGCATATCCTTTAAAACTTCGTCAACAATGGCGGCCTCGTCCCCATAAAGATACCTTGCCGCAGCCGCGTGGCTACTGTAGCAAAAGGTGCAATTATTACGGTAGGATACATAGGCGGCTATCAGCTCGCGCTCGGCCTCTGTCAGGGTTGATTCGCCGCGTAACAATACCTGGGCCAGCTCATACAGCGGCTTACCGGTTTCGGGCCTGAACATAACTAGTGAGCGGATGCCCGGAACACCTTCGGGTACATTGATGTGTGCCATATTCTTTAATTAGTGAATTATTGAATTAGTGAGTTAGTGAATTTTTTATTTTGAATTATTTCTTTGCTTTCTGCTTTAGCTTTTCAGCTTTTGGCTTGCTTTTCGTGCCCAAACAATACCACCAACAGCCCTACAATAAATATCAGCGAAAAAATGAATATCGCATTACCATAGCCACCCAGGGTTGATACCAATATACCTACAAATAATACAGCGGTAGCTGTAAATATACGGCCGATGTTAAAGCAAAACCCTGTAGCTGTAGCCCTGATTCCGGTTGAAAACAGCTGTGGTATATACGCTGATAACACACCCTGGCTTGCTCCAAAGAACAAGGCCAGTATGGCAATTTCTCCATATATCACCGGGGTAAAGGTGGTATTAGTTTTAAACAGGATGAATGACATACCCGCACAAACTGCAAAGCAAATGAGCATCGACCGACGCAGGGTTAAAAGGTTAACCAACCAGCCCGATAGGAAACCGCCGGTTAGGCCGCCCATACCTAAAAACATCATACTCAGGCCGCGCTCTTTGGCGGCATCATGGGTAGTGATGAGGCTTTGCACCCAGGTTGGCAGCCAGGAGAAAATGGCCCATAAACCAATGAGCATGGTGCCAAAGGTTAAAGAGCCTACAATTAACTCACGGCGATGGTTTTTTGATAAAAGCTTGTTTAACGGGTTGTTCCTGTTGGCAATATCGTTACGGTAGTTTAGCCAGCTTTGTGATTCTTTCAACAGCCAGGCACCGATAAGCGCCAACGTTAATGGAATTATCCCGATCAGGAATCCTGATCGCCATGAAGAAACCACGTAATTGATAAGCCCGGCCGAAAAGATCCCCACAGGGAAAGCGATAGACAATATACCGATGACAACTGCTTTACTTTTTGCAGGCCAAACTTCGCTCACCAGGGTAATGGTAGTAACCAATACACCGCCTACGCCAAAGCCACTCATGAAACGGCAAAGTACAACGCCCCACCAGTTTGGCATTTGCCCGGTTAATATGGTGAAAATACCATAACAGCCAATGGCCATTAAAAGCGCTGTTTTACGGCCCATTTTATCGCTGATAACTCCCCACGTAAAACCACCTAAGGCCCAGCCAAAAATGAATATGGCGTTGATATACCCACTGATGGAGTTTATTTCGCCGGGAGGCAGGTCGCCCTGCAAATCCTTTACCACTACTGGCAGGTAAACCGACATGAGGGTAGATACAGTACCGCCAAATGCGCTGCTAAAAAAACAAATCACGAATAATATTACCCGGTAAGCCGTGGTGATATCTGCTTGAGGTTTTGCAACCTGCTCATCAATTACAATGGTGCTCATGTTATTTTATTTTAATAGATCATCAAATACTATTGATACATAATAAATGGCGCCAATAGCGGGCGAACCATATGATTGGTAGATGTGCTTGTTGAAGATATTGCTACCCCCTAATTTAACTGTTGATTTGAATTTTGGCAACTTTTTGCTCACCTGCGCATCAACCATTGAATAGGCGTCAACACGGCCGGGGCGGGTGCCATTAAACGTTCCGTACCAGTCATAAGCGCTTTGCCAGTGCCAGGCCAGGTTAAAGCCAAAGTCATTAACCACATTGCTATTGCCAAACGTTGCATTGGTGCTCCATTTTGGTGTGTTAAACGCGGCTATATTGTTTGGATTGGCATTGCGCAGGTTAAATGTAGATAAGGTAGCGTTGCCTCCTAAGGCATAACCTTTATCAAACAAATAAGTTAAACCGGCGCTTGCACCCTGTGCCGATACTTTATCTGGTGCATTGGTGTACAGCTGGAAGGCGTGAACCTTGCCATTAGGAATATCACTCGCGGCAGCAGTATTTATAGTTCCATCGGCAGCCAGGATAGGATTTTGTGGTTGTATAACTACGGTGTTCAAAATAAAATTGGTATAGCTGCTGTAATAGTAATTTACATCTACCAATAATTTATCGGCAACTAAACCTTTATAACCCAGCTCAAAGGCCTTTTGTTGTTCGGGTTTAATGTAGGCCACATTTGATTTTTTAAGCAACCCTTTATTGTTTGCCACTGCCTGCGGAAATGGTGTACCGGCTTGCATCGCTGCGCCAAACGCCGCACCAAATGCACTTACAGATGAAGCAGTGAAAGAGTTTTCATACACGTTTAATCCTTTGCTGTTGTTAGGTGCACCACCCAATATGGTAATAGAGCCTACGTTAAGGTGGATGAACTGATCAACCGGGGTAGGGTTTCTGAAACCGGTTTGGTACGATGCCCTGAAATTATGGGTTTTATCAACCGTATACACTGCCGAGAAGCGTGGTGTAAAGCTGCCCTTGAAGTTTTCATTTTTATCATAACGTACAGAGGCCGTCAGCTTCAGGTTATCATCAAACAGCTTTTTGGCGGCCTGCATAAACGCGCCGTACTCCTGGATGGTTACGCGGTTGGTTTTATCATCAAATAAACTACCATTTGTAAACATGCGGTAATCGCGGAAGCTGCCACCGGCAAGCAGTTCAAATATTTTGATAGCGCTGGTAAAATCATACTGACCTTCTGCATGATAAAATTTACTGGCACTAAAAACGCCTGCACCACTTAAGCCATAATTATGGATTGATGCATTCTTTGCAGCATTAAAATCTGCTGTACCCGGTAAAAAACGACCCTGGTCGGCAAAAGTTCTGGCGGCATTATTATCGTGTGCGGTTACGCCATTTGCGGAGCCATTATAGGCTGCAGCGTAACGGGTAAACCAGGTATCATCGGCTTTGTCTGGAGTTACGGTGTTGCCGCTCAAATCCTTAACCCAATCGCGGTTGATGAATTGTGCCAGCGACCGGGTGTTGTAGGAGTCGTGTGAGTTTTCGGCAACGGAATAGCCACGAACAAAAAAGTTGCTGCCTTTTAACTCAACCCTGTGTGTTTGCAATACAAAATTATTAAGATCGAAACGGCTGCTGCCGGTATAGCTTGCTGTACCGCGACCATAGTTGTATTGGTAAATAGCTTCCAGGTTATTGCTGATGCGGTATTGTAATGCACCATTTAGTTTCAGGCTATATACATTGTAGTTCATCAGGTCTTTTTCCTCGTAACCGGTTCTTGAAACCAGGCCTATACCTGGCAGGGTACGTGATACTTCATCACCATAAATATTCAATGCATCGCGACCAGGATTGTTTGGGCCACGCTGCGCAACCGGTGTTGATGCGCTTACATCTGTGTAGTTATCAGCATACCAATCGCGGCCGGTTAGGTATGAAGCGTTAATTTTAAAAGCAAATTTATCATTGAAAGCTTTGGCATATCTCGCGGCAAAATCATATAAACCCTGTGGTTTTACAACCGATTCGCCAAAATGGTTAAGCCCGGTTTTTACCTGTACGGTTAAGCCCTGGTATTTAAAAGGATCTTTGGTTTTTAACGATAACAAACCATTAAAAGCTACCGGACCATATAATGCCGAGGCTGCGCCAGGAATTACCTCCGCGCTTTCTATATCAATATCCGATGCGCCAAACAAGTTACCTACTGAAAAATTGAGGCCGGGTGTTTGATTATCAACCCCATCAACCAATTGTAAAAAACGGCTGTTACCTGTGCTGTTAAAACCGCGGGTATTGATCTGTTTGTAAGTTAAACTGCTGGTTACTGCTTCAAGTCCTTTTAAACTTTGCAGGCCATCATAAAAAGTGAAAGAAGGATTTTCCCTGATGGCCTTCAAACTCATTTTTTCGATACTTACCGGCGACTGCAAAATGCTTTGGTTGATGCGGGTGGCAGATGATACCACCTCATTAAGTACAATTGATTTTTGTTGCAGTTTTAGGCTGATAGTACCATTGAGGGCGGTTATAGGGCTTTCCTGTAACTCATAGCCAACAGCCGATATTACCAGTGTAAACGGTAGCTTGATTTTATTTACAGTAAGGCTGTAATTACCCTTTGAATCGGTTATGGTGCCGGCAAGCTTGTTTTTAACGCTGATGCTTGCGCCAACAATAGGCGAGCCGGTTGTGGCATCGGTTATAGTACCCGTTATTTTGGTTTCCTGCGCAAACAGGTTGATTGACGTGAGTAGTAATAAGATGAATAAAAGTTTTTTCATTGTGATTTGGTGTTTAATTTAATTAGGATGGGGTTTATTTTTTAAGGTGATCATAGCCTTGCGGCAGGCGGGTGTAGCCGTGGTTAACCAATCTGTCGGCTAATACGTTGTAGTATCCGGCATCAGCGGGCAGGGCTGTAGCCAGGCCATCAACATAGCGGTTATAGAGGCAAAACAGGGCGGCTATCAGTACCGTATCATGAATTTCGATATCTGTTGCGCCGGCAGCCTTAGCCCTTTCAATATGTTGCGTGGTTACATTTTTACCACTTTGGCCTGTTAGTTTGGCAATGGTAAGCAGCGCTTTCATTTTTTCGGTAATGGGCGCTGTTTCAATGTTTTCCTTTATTTTTTGAGCCGTTTCGGTTTCACCGATATATAAATCGGCGGCGGCAGTGTGGGCTGTGGTGCAAAATTTGCATTGGTTGCCGTGAGATACAACGGTAGCTATCAGTTCACGGTCGCCTTCTGATAGGGTTGAAGGGCCGCGCAGTAAGATCTGCGTCAAATCGCGGATAGGTTCAGCAGTTTCTTTGCTGTATTCAAGCAGGCCGGTAATTCCCGGTAAATGAGATTCAAGAGGTATGTAAGGCATGGCCATTTGGTAATTTGAAGATTTGAAAATGGTCTGGAAGATGCCTTACGTGCAAAGAGACTTTTTATCGGAATGCTGCCAACATGTTTTTCTCCCTAACCTAAATTTAAAGGCAAGCGGGAATTAATAAACGCGCAGGCAAATCCTGGTAAAAATCAACAGTACTGTAAAGCAAATCCAGAAAATGAATTAAAACAGGGCGGGGGATTAACAGGAAGTTTTAGGTGGTTGCTCAGGAATATCCTGGTGGTAATGAACCAATGGTTGCACGGGTTGTACAACGTTTTCTTGTAAATTTTTTATAGGGCAATAAAACTCAAATTGTACAAAGGAGAAACTGATGTTTTCCTGTATAATTATTTTGCCATACGGAACATGATCTTTTTGAGGTACCGGGATATCTTTTACGCCTTTGGCATTCACCACGTTTTTATCAACCGGCTGGGTAGTTTCATAATTAGGAATACACATCAGGTGGATGGCAGTCCTGGTCATTTTCATTTTTACGTAGTTGTAGTTGGTTTTGCCGAACTGTATCTGGCCGGCTATATTTTCAAAATGTTTCCAATCGTGAATGTTGGGTAAGTTTACCGGTATAGCTATTTCGGTAAGATCCTTAACGTTATAAAGACCTTTGCGGGTTTGTTCTGTAAAAAACTTATTTGTTTTATAAACCAGGTATTGATGTATTGCCAGTTGCCCGCCAATGTTTAGCAGGTGAATGTTTAGTAACATTATGGCAATAAACTTTTTCAATTTTTGGATTAAGTACAAAGGTTTGCCTAAAGATGTTATTTAAAAATAAACTTACAAAATTTAATTTGATAATAAAACAAAATGCTGCCTTTAACATTTACAAATGCTGCCTGCGTTTAAACTCGCTTGGTGTGCAGTCATACTTTGCCTTAAATACAGTTGCAAAATAGTTGGGACTGGCAAAGCCCACCATGTAAGTAATCTCGGATATGGAATACGCCTCATTAACCAGCAGGTATTTGGCTTTCTTGAGCCTTCTGTTTAAAATATAATCGGTAATGCTACAACCCAGCAGGGCCTTTACTTTACGGTAAAGCTGCACCCGCGAAATTCCTATGGTTTTGCAAATATCGTCAACATTAAAGTTTTCGTTGGCCAGGTTTTGCTCAACAATGCCGGCAAAATCATTCAGGAATTTTTTGTCGATATTTTTTGATGCCGGTATTTTGCCATGACTAACGTCGCTGGTAAAGTGCTCTTTTAGTATTAACCGGTTTTTTATCAGATTTTTTGCAGTTGCCAACAGCTGATCATAACTAAAGGGCTTCACCATATAACAATCTGCCATACTGCGGATGCCATCTATTTGTTGTTCAACACCGGCCTGCGCGGTTAGTAATATAACAGGGATATGCGATGTACGGATATCTGTTTTAAGTTTTTGGGTAATCACCTTGCCCGATATGCCTGGCAGTACCACATCAGATATGATGAGGTCGGGAACTTTCTCAAATGCCTCTGATAATCCTTGCGTGCCGGTGTTAGCTGTAAATATTTCATAGTCTTCGCCCAGTTTATCGCTCAGGTAGCTTAGCAGGTCGGCGTTATCTTCAATGATGAGTATGGATAGCTCTTTAGGTGTTTCAAGTAAATTGGGATCGGGCTTTATTTCGCCTTGTTCAAGGTCGGTTGTATAGATCCGGGAACGTTCGTCAAGAACTGAGGCGTTGATCACCGGGCTATTTTTATCGTTATTATAGGCGTAAAGGTTGCCAAGTGGCAGGGTTACAGTAAAAGTTGTGCCCTGCCATTTTTTGCTGCTTACCGTAATGCTTCCATGATGACGATTTACTATTTCCTTTGATAGAGAAAGCCCGAGTCCCGAACCTTTGCTGTTACCATTGTCAGCCTGGTAAAACTGGTCAAAAACGTGTTCAGCTTCTTCGGGTTCCATACCTATGCCGTTATCGTTTATGGCTATCTCCACAGATTCGGTATTCGGAGTAAATATTATCTGTATTCTGCCGTTATCCTTTGTGAATTTAAGCGCATTGGATACCAGGTTAAAGAAAACCTTATCCAGCATGTTGGCATCAAACCAAACGGTTATGTTTTTTGCTGATGATACGAGGTTTAAACTGATATTCCGTTTTTGAGCATTATGCTTAAAGCTATCCAATATATCGCTCACAAACTCTACCAGATTATTGGGCGATGCATTTATTTCCTGTTTATCGTATTCTATTTTGCGGTAATCTATCAGTTGGTCTACCAGCCTCAGCAACCTGAATGTGTTTTTATGGATAAGGGTTAAATTTTTGCCGGCAACTTTGTCGAGCTTTTCATTACCCATCATATCTTCAACGGGTGAAAGAATGAGGGTTAAAGGGGTGCGAAACTCGTGCGAAATATTGGTAAAAAAATTCAGTTTGGCTTCGGTTGCGGCCTCGGCACGTGCCGACATTTCAATCAGTTGGTTACGTTGTAATAAGATCTCGTTGTTTTTGGTTTCCAGGCTTTTGTTGATTTTCCGGTTTTCCATCAGCCAGTAAAATGCAAGTCCTCCAAAAACTATGGCGAGTACCAGTGTAATTACAATGATGTTTAAAACCAACTGCTGGCTGTTATAAACCTGGCGCTGCTCTTCTAACAATGATTGCTGCCGCTCAATATCCTTTTGCTGACTGTTGATCTTGTTCCATTGCAGCTTCATGAGCTGCACATTGGTTGAATCAATAACCAGCGACTGCAGGATGTTCTCCTTAGCAAATGATTCCTTATTCAGGATCCTGAAAGCGGTAGTAATAGCTTCTTTGCCGCCGGTAGGGTACATCATACTGGCGTCAATGGTTTTTGATGCCACCATTTGCAGGCCACCACCATTCCCCGGCATAGCATCAACCCCTAAAACTTTAACATGATGATCTAAGTGCAGGCTATTAAGTACCTCCCTTGATCCGCCGGCCATTACATCATTATGTGCAAACAGGGCATCGGCGGTTTTTAAGTCAGGTTTTATCAGGTTCAGCTGTTTTTGGGCATGATCTTTTAGCCAATCGCCATATACCTGTGCTTTAATATGAATATTATTAAACTTTGATAAAGCAGCGCTAAATCCCCGGTGCCTTTCAATTGCAGGGGAGGAGCCTGGCAATCCCATCACTTCTATTACGTTTCCTTTGCCTTTAAGATTGGCGCCAATATATTCACCTGCCATTTTACCAACCTGGTAGTTATCGGCGCCAACATAGGCTGTATACAAATCTGAGGAGGTTTTACGATCGATAACAATAACGGGGATACCTTTATTATAGATTTGCTCAACTATACCCGTAAGCGGCTGCGCCTCGTTAGGTGATATGATCAGCAGGTCGATGCCTTCATCCAGCATTTTCTTTACCTGCTCAATTTGTTTTTTACTGCTGTTATCAGCATCAGCATAAATAAACCTGGCATCGGGATGTAATGACAGTTCCATTTTCATTTCATCCAGCATGTTACGCCGCCAAAGATCAGAACCCACGCATTGCGAAAAACCTATAGTATACTGCGATGTTTTATCAGCTTTTTTACAGCCGGTAAATAGCACCAGTATCAATACGGGTAACAGGAATATGTTGCGCAGGTTATAATTCAAAGCCATTAAATCAATGAGGGGTGAGATATTAAGTAAACGTTTAAGTACGGTTTATTGGTGAATGCAATGCCTTTTGGGATGCTCCTATACAAATGTATTGATAAATGTTTTTACAATACAAACCGCGGAAGTTGCAGCCAGTGTTTTCAGGGCATCAATATGTATCAAAACTAAAATAAGCACGTAACAAAAACAAACATCTTGTTGAAGTAGTATTGAACTTTAATTTTATTTTCCTGTAAATCAGTTACTTATGTAGATGTTGATTTTTATACTGTTTTGGTATAAAATCAATAACTGCTGCCTTGCAAATGGGCCTACTTTGCAATCGTAAATCCAATTAACACCTTTTATAATTATTATGAGAAAACATTCCGTCCTGGCCTGGTCCATGGTCGTAGCCCTTGGTGGCTTCCTTTTCGGGTTTGATACCGCAGTGATATCAGGGGCCGAAAAATCTATTCAGCAATTCTGGCACCTTTCTGTTATGGAGCATGGGCTTACTATCTCTATCGCGCTTATAGGTACAGTAATCGGTTCCCTTTTAGGTGCCAGGCCATCAGATATTTTTGGGCGGAAGAATACCTTATACTTTGTGGCCGCAGCCTATTTATTATCATCAATAGGTACTGCGCTAGCCGATAACTGGTACATATTTTTAGTTTTCAGGATATTGGGCGGCCTTGGTGTGGGGATCTCCTCAGTTACCGCCCCCATTTATATCTCAGAAGTATCGCCTGCCGATAGGCGCGGAAGGTTAGTTGGCTTGTTTCAGTTTAATGTGGTGTTAGGTATCCTTGTATCATACCTATCTAACTACCTCATTAGCCAGGGCGGCGAAACCTCCTGGCGCTGGATGCTGGGTGTACAGGCATTCCCATCGTTGCTTTTCCTGGCACTCATCTATTTTATACCCGAAAGCCCGCGCTGGCTTATTCTTAAAAAAGGGGAGATTGGCCGGGCGCTTGAGATACTAAGGATCATAAACCCACTCAACTGCGATCAGGAACTTAAATCTATTCAAGATTCCAGTCTGCATGCCGGTGCCTCAAGTACCAGCCTCTTCTCGGGCCAGTACAAAACGCCGGTTATACTGGCTGTGCTGTTTGCTTTTTTTAACCAGGTATCGGGCATCAATGCCATTATATATTATGCACCGCGCATATTTGAAATGGCCGGGCTGGGTGCGCACTCCTCATTACTTTCAACAGTAGGCATCGGGCTTATCAATTTCATATTCACCTTGTTGGGTATTAATATTATTGATAAGGTAGGGCGCCGTACGTTGATGCTTGTAGGCTCTTTCGGGCTTATAGCATCGTTATTCCTAGTGGCATTCACCTTTTACTCGGGCCATTTTAACGGCTTTGCCATACCTGTTTATATGATGATGTTCATCGCTTTCTTCGCCTTTTCGCAGGGAGCGGTTATCTGGGTGTTTATATCCGAGATCTTCCCCAACCAGGTGCGTGCAAAGGGGCAAACACTCGGCAGTTCAACCCATTGGGTTATGGCCGCGATAATTGCGTTTTGCTTCCCTTACTTGGCCGAGTCGCTGGGTGGAGCAATCACCTTTTCATTTTTCGGTACCATGATGATCTGTCAGCTCATTTTCGTGTGGAGGTTTATGCCCGAAACTAAAGGACGCTCATTGGAGCAGATTGAAACCAATATGGTAATGCATTAATAATTGAATGATGATGAACCCGCAAACAGAAACATTAACCCCGGCCATTTGCTATGGCGAGATTCTTTGGGATGTGCTGCCAGATGGTCCGCAACCTGGAGGCGCTTTGCTAAACGTATCGTACCACCTGAATAAATTGGGTGTGCCAGCCAGCCTGGTAAGTAAAATAGGTAACGATGTTAACGGCCAAAAGCTGGAAAGCCTGCTTGACGGCTGGGGAATACCTAAACATTTGCTGCAAACGGATACCGAACACCCAACCAGCCAGGTGATTGCCAGCATGAATAATGGCAACGAAGTATCGTACGAGATCGTTTTCCCGGTAGCCTGGGATTTTATTAACGATAGTGAGCACATCATCAAACAGCTAAAGCCATCAACTTATTTGGTGTATGGCAGCCTGGCTTCACGCAACAGTGTATCACGCAATACCTTGTTTGAGCTGTTGGAAAGCGATGCGATCAAGGTGTTTGATATTAACCTGAGGCCGCCGTTTATCAGTCGCGATTTGTTGGATGAGCTGCTTCATAAGGCCGACATTGTAAAGTTTAACCAGGCCGAACTGGAAATGGTGCAGGGATTATTCCGCGGATCATTCTGGAAAGAATCGGAACAAATCAAATTTATCCGGGATCATTTTAACATCCCCGAGATCGTAGTTACCAAGGGCGAGTTTGGCGCATCATATTACAAAGGCGATAAAGCTTACCATGTGGCGGGCCGCGAGGTAAAAGTAATAGATACTATTGGCAGCGGCGATTCCTTTTTAGCGGCATTTATTGCCAGCCACTACCGTGGCCTATCACCAGAAAATTTATTGAAAAATGCAATAGCGATGGGCGGCTTTATTGCAACAAAGAAAGGAGGTTGTCCGGATTATAAAATCAAGGAATACGAAGACTTTAAAAACAAAATGTTTTAAATAAACCAGAGGAAACCAACATATACTTAAATCAAAATCAATGAGAAAATTATTACTTATCTGTTCCTTTCTTATATTGCTAATAAGCAAGGGATATGCACAATCCCGGATCATAACCGGGACTGTATTGGATAACGCATCTAAACCAATGGATGGGGTTACCATAGTGGTTGTTGAAACCCAAAAATCAACATTATCAGATGCCAGCGGAAAGTTCAGTATCTCCGTAGCAACCGGGCAATCTTTACGGTTTTCATACGTGGGCACAAAGCCGATGCTGATGACTATCACCGCTGATACTAAAGTGCTTAATGTAGTATTTAAAGATGCAGAAAACACACTTAACGAAGTGGTTGTAACCGGTTATACCTCCGAAAGAAAGAAGGACTTAACGGGCGCGGTTGCTGTTGTTGATTTAGCACCGGTAAAAAACAACAGTTCAGGGAACACCATGCAGGCATTACAAGGCCGGGTTGCGGGTTTGTATATCGAAAAAGATGGATCGGCCAACGGCTCAACCAGCAGAATTTTAATCAGGGGAGCCAATACTTTAGGTAATAATAACCCTTTGTATATTATTGATGGTATCCCTACTACCAGGCCCGAAGTATTTCAAAATCTGTCACCAACAAATATAGCTTCTGTACAAGTACTGAAGGATGCTTCGGCCGAGTCAATTTATGGCTCACGCGCGTCAAATGGTGTTATCATCGTTACCACAAAAAACGGCGGCAATACGGAAGGCAAAGTTCAGTTCCAGTTTAATAACAGTACCTCAATTCAGTCCGAAAAATCTTTAAGGTTTAAGATGTTAAGTTCAACAGACAGAGGCAGGGCATTGTGGCAGGCTTCTGTAAATGATGGCCAGGACCCGGCTGCGGGTTATGGCGACATATACACCTTTAACTGGAATAATGATTTTAATAATCCTGTTTTAAATAGTGTGGTACCTAAACAATTTGTAGGCGGCGACCCAAATACCCTCGCTGGCAATACCGATTGGCAAAGCGTTTTGTATAAAACCGCGGCTGTTTATAATAATGATTTTACAGCCTCAGTAGGGAATAAAAACTCCTCTGTTCAAATTGATTTTGCAAATATTAAAAATACCGGCCTTGTTAGGTTTACCAAATACGGGCGTACTACCGGTAGTATTAATGCTATAACACACGCTTTTAACAGCAAAGTGGCCTTTGGCGTTAATTTAAAAATAACCAACTCAAATGAAACTCTTACCACCAGGGATTTAGGCGGCGCAAGTACTACATTTTTAGCGGTTACATTGGCTCCAACTATCCCCGTTTATCAAAAAGATGGTACTACCTATGCAGGTGAATCAGGCGCAGGTTATTCTGACAGGAATAATCCTTTGCATATGCAGGATCTGGCAAAATGGAATAATGCCAATCGTTTAAACACATTTGGCAATGTGTTTTTAGAAATTCAACCGATTAAAAACCTGTTTTTCAAATCAAATTATGGTGCTGATAACGCAACCTATCTTAGTAAAGTAATAACGCCAACTTTTTCTGAAGGTGCCTTAAGCCGTACAACCAATAGTTTATTCTTTGATCAAAATCATTACCTGAGTACTACTTTTTCAAACACTTTAAGGTATAACTACGATTTATCAACGAATAACCACTTCAAATTTTTAGCTGGTACAGAATATATTAAAACCTTTACAGATTTCCAGACCACACTTAAGCAAGGTTACGCCATACAAACCGAAGACTATTTTACCTTAGATGCAGGTACCGGCAATACTATTGTTTCCGGCAGATCAACCGGTAATAGCCTGTTCTCGCAGTTTGCACGTTTGGATTACAGTTACGGTGGTAAATATTTAGCATCAGTTACTGTGCGCCGCGATGGTTCGTCAAGGTTTGGTTCAGATAATCAGTATGGTATTTTCCCGGCAGCATCTTTCGGATGGAAAATTGACCAGGAAGGTTTTATGAGGAATAACGCCATTTTTTCTGAATTGAAATTAAGAGCCGGTGTAGGTAGGGTAGGTAATCAGGAAATTGGCGACATCTCGCGTTTTGCACTTTATGGTACAAGGTATGGTACGACTCAGAACCAGCTAACCCCAGGATTTTGGGAACAATATATGAATGTTGGAACCGCGTATTCTTTGTCGGGTGCCAACACAGGTTCCTTACCTTCTGGTTTTGTGCAAACACAGGCACCAAACCCCGGCCTTAAATGGGAAACTACCGATGAAATAAATGCAGGGTTGGATTTCGCCATATTAAATGACCGGATTTCGGGCTCATTTGATTATTTTACCAGGAAAACCACCGGCATTTTGATTACACCTCCTGTTGCATCTGCATTGGGCGAAGGACAATCAAAAACAGTTAACGGTGCATCAAAGAGCAATAGAGGCTGGGAATTTTTAGTAACCTATCACGGGCAGCAAAGGGGAGATTTTAATTACAATGTAACTTTAAACTTTTCGCACTTCAGAGACAGGATCACCAGCCTGCCAGAGGATGTGAGGCCAGCCTACCCCGGAAATTTACAAAATACCATATTGGGTCATTCTCAGTTTGATATTTTTGGCTACAAAACCAATGGCCTTTTCCAATCCCAGGCCGAAGTAAACGCTGCACCAACGCAAATTGGCGCTGGTCCGGGCAGAATCCGTTATGTTGATACTAATAATGACGGGAAAATTGATGCCAATGATCAAACCTGGATAGGGACTACATTGCCCGCTTTAGAGTACGGTGCAAGAATTGACTTAACCTATAAAAAATTCGATCTGTCTTTATTTGGATCGGGTGTGGCAGGCCGAAAAGGATTTGATGTATACACCTTGTATAACAACCTGATGCATAGCCGTGAAAACGTTGGTCCGGGAGTATTTCAAGGCTGGACACCGCAGCATACCAACACAAAGGTACCGGCATTAACATTAAAAGATAACAATAATGAAGGCCGTACTTCCGACTATTTTATTGTGAATACCTCTTACTTCAAAATACGCAACATTCAAATTGGATACACTATTGTGCCTAAAGCGGTATTTACCAGGCTAAGGGTGTTCGCGATGGCCGAAAACATATTTACGATGAAAAGTAAAAACTATTTAAGCCCCGATCCTGAAAGGATTGACCTGGACCCGGTTCCAATTCCTAAAGTTTTCAGTTTTGGTATCAACGCATCATTTTAACGATAAAAACTATTCAGTATGAAAGCAAAAATATTATTTACAGCTATTTTATCAGGCCTGATCATCTTCAGCTCCTGTAAAAAAGCGTTAGACTATACACCAAAAGGAGTATTGTCTGCATCAGATTTAAAAACACCAGCCGCTGTTGAAGGTTTGGTAACCGCGGCTTATGCTGCTATCGGGAACGGCGATATGATTGGGCCGATATATAGCGATTGGGCCTACGGCAGCGTTCGCTCAGATGATGCCTATAAAGGCGGCGGCGGTACAGGGGATGTTGGCGAAGTGGATGCTTTGGAGCATTATAACCTGGTAACCCCATCAATGGATTCGTTTGTTTCGCGTACCTGGAAAAACTTGTTTAAATCTATCTCAAGAGCAAATGCGGCGCTCAGGGCGGTTAATTCGCTTTCGGATGCCGAATTTCCTAACAAAAAAACACGTTTGGCCGAATTGAGATTTTTAAGAGCACATAGTTATTTTACGATGAAGCTGTTATATAAAAACATCCCCATTTTTGATGAAAATGCAACATCTGCCGATATCCTGAAAGTTTCAAATACTTTATCAAATGATGATTCCTGGAACAAAATCGCTGCTGATTTTCAATATGCGGTTGACAATTTACCAGCCTCACAGCCCGAAAAAGCAAGAGCCAATAAATTAAATGCCCAGGCTTATTTGGCCAAATTGAAATTATACCAGGCCTATGAGCAGGATGATAAACATCATGTAACCAATATCAATAAAACAAGGTTGCAGGAAGTAGTTACCCTTACACAGGCAGTTATTGGCTCGGGTAAATATTCATTAAGTAATGATATTGCTGATGATTTTTTACCCGAAACAGAAAACGGACCAGAATCAGTATTCGCGATACAATTCACCATTAATGATGGTACTACTTCAGGGCGTTTAAATTTCGAAGATGGGTTAAACTATCCGCATGGAGCACCTCAGTACGGATGTTGCGGATTTCATGCCGCAAGTCAAAATTTAGTAAATGCGCATACAACGGATGTAAATGGTTTACCTAATTTTGATAACTTCAACAATAGTATAGCCGATTTAACAAAAGTTACTGTTGACCCGCGATTAGATCATACAGTAGGTATAGACGGGCATCCGTATAAATATGATAATACAAAACCGTTCAGCAATAGCTGGGTGCGCGATCCGGGTGTTTATGGAAATTTTCATACCATGCGTAACCAGCAACTGGCTACCAGCTCATCATATTTTAAGCTTGGTCCGTTTATGGGGTCGGCAAAAAATTATGATATAATCAGGTATGATGATATCTTATTGATGCAGGCCGAAGCATATATTGAATTGGGGCAACAGGCAAGCGCTTTACCACTCATTAACCAGATACGCAACCGTGCCGCGGCAAGTACAGGGCGGCTTAAAAAGTTAGATGGTACTTTCCCATCAACCTACAATGTAAAGCCCTATAGTTTAGCAAACTGGAATCAGGACTATGCCCGTAAGGCATTACAATGGGAAAGACGCCTGGAATTTGCGACCGAAGGTGCACGTTTCTTTGATTTAGTGAGATGGGGAATTGCAGAAAAAACTTTAAACGACTATATTAACATTGAAAAAGGTAGAAGACCATTTTTAGCAACGGCTAAGTTTACCGCCGGGAGAGATGAGTACCTGCCAATTCCACAATCAGAAATTACATTTACCAACGGTTTATATAAACAAAACCCTGGTTATTAAAATTGTTATATAAAATTAATGGGCACCCGGCTTAATAAATTAAGCCGGGATGCCTGTTATTTATGGAATATTTATTTTAAGTTTCTTGAATACCCCCGCCAAATAATATAACCTGTTAATAGCTTAAATTATGAAAACAAAATGTGGCGTATTAATGCTGATTGCTTTTCTTACAGTAACATGTATTTGTAAGGCTCAGGATTTGCCAAAACCTTACACGGAGCAGTATCGCCCGCAGTTGCATTTTTCGCCAAAGGCGCATTGGGTAAATGATCCCAATGGTATGGTTTATTTTAACCACACTTACCATCTGTTTTTCCAGTATTATCCCAAAGATATTGTTTGGGGTCCAATGCACTGGGGGCATGCGGTAAGTAAGGACCTCATCCACTGGAAAGAGTTGCCGATAGCTTTATATCCTGATAGTTTGGGTTACATATTCTCTGGCAGCGCCGTGGTTGATTCCAACAACACTTCGGGTTTTGGTAAAAAAGGAAAGATTCCCATGGTAGCTATCTTTACGCATCATGACCCTAAAGGGGAGAAAGCGGGTAAGGATAATTATCAGAACCAGAGTATTGCTTATAGCCTGGATGAAGGAAACACATGGACGAAGTACAAGGGCAACCCGGTATTGAAAAACCCGGGTATTAAGGATTTTCGTGATCCTAAAGTAATGTGGTACGCAAAAGAAAAAAAATGGGTAATGACTTTGGCTACCAAAGATCATATCACTTTTTACTCGGCGTCTGATCTGAAAAACTGGAAGAAGGAGAGTGAGTTTGGTTTAAGAGAGGGAGCGCACGGCGGGGTATGGGAATGCCCCGACCTGTTCCCTTTAAAATTGAATGGGAAAACTTACTGGGTATTGATTGTAAACATTAATCCCGGAGGGCCAAACGGAGGATCGGCCACGCAATATTTTATTGGCAGCTATGACGGCAGCAAGTTTACACCGATGGATACCCAAACCCGCTGGCTGGATTATGGTCCGGATGAGTATGCCGGTATAACCTGGGGAAATACAGGCAGCCGCAAAATATTTTTAGGTTGGATGAGTAACTGGGAATATGCCAACCAGGTGCCAACCGAAAAATGGCGCAACGCCATGACAATTCCGCGCGATCTGCAATTAAAGCAAAGCAAACAAGGTATCGTAATTGCATCAACACCCGTTCCCGAACTGGCTACTATAAATGCAAAGAGTTTGGCTTTAAATAACCTATCGGTTAATAAAACGCTTGATCTGTCATCGAAGGTAGCGGGCTTTAAAAGCCAGTATGTGTTAAAAATGAGTATGGCGCAGTTAAAGGGCTACACCATTAAACTATCAAACAAAAAAAGCGAAGAACTCCTGATAGGTTATGACGAAGCCAAAAATCAATACTTTATTGATCGCACAAAATCCGGGAAGGTTAGTTTTCAAAAGGATTTTGCAGGACAAGCTAAAGCACCAAGATTTACGGGTGCTAAAAATTCAGATATTACTATAGTGGTTGATAAGGCATCGGTTGAGGTATTTGCAGATGGAGGATTAACCACCATGACGGCTGTTTATTTCCCTAACGGAGATTTTACCGATCTGGCAATAACAGCAAATGAAAAATTGAATATAAAAAACATTAAAATTACACCACTAAAATCCATCTGGAATAAATAAAATCCATCTACTCTATGAAATCTATTAACAGCGTTATAATAACCTGCCTTTTTGTTGTTGCTGTAAACCGTATGGCATTTGCCCAGGATGTGCCAACCCCGCAATGGCGGCCTGCATATCATTTTACCCCGCCCAAAAACTGGACGAATGACCCCAATGGTTTAATATTCCTGAATGGAGCTTATAACTTATACTATCAGCATAACCCATCCGAAAATAAGTGGGGGCACATGAGCTGGGGCCATGCCACCAGTACCGATCTGGTACATTGGAATAACCTGCCTGTTGCAATACCCGAAATAATGACAAAGGACACTACCACCTGGATCTATTCAGGCTCGGCGGTGCTGGATAAAAATAATACAAGTGGTTTTGGCAAAAATGGTAAGGCACCCATTGTGGCCATTTTTACAGCCGATCAGCCTAAGCAAAAAAAGGAATCACAATTTATTGCTTACAGTAATGATGGTGGCTTAACCTATACTCAATATGCCGGTAACCCGGTGATTGATCTTAACATGAGGGATTTTCGCGACCCCAATGTTTTTTGGCATGAGCCAACCAAACAATGGATCATGACGGTGGCCATGGTTGATGAGCATATGGTAAGGATCTACGGTTCAAAAAATTTAAAACATTGGACAAAGCTGAGTGATTTTGGTCCTGCAGGTTATACAAAAAACGGGTGGGAATGCCCATCGTTGCTGCCATTGGTAGTTGATGGTAATGCATCCAATATAAAATGGGTGCTTTTTGTATCATCAGGAGGTGAGCACGGCCCGCTAATGCAATACTATGCTGGCGACTTTGACGGCACAAGCTTTAAAAACAACAACGAAGCTAATAAGGTATTGACCGTTGACTACGGAGATGCCTTTTATGCCGCCATAGCCTGGCGCGATGCGCCCGAAAATAAAAAGATTCTTTTAGGTTGGATGCAGAACGGCAGGAAAGAAACATTTCCATGGAAGGGACAGATGTCTATCCCGCATGATCTGTCGTTAAAAACTACCGACGAAGGTTTAAGGCTGATCCAGTCGCCATCTGAGGTAATCAGCAAATCGCTTGCTAAGCATGCAAAGAGCGTTCTTACAAAAAAGAACATGACTGTTGATGGCAACGTTGAACTTTCTGCAGATGGACGTTTTAACAGTAATTCAAACTGGATTGACGCTGAATTTGAGGTGAACGCTTCCCAGAAAACCGGCTTTGTTTTAACAGAAAAAAAGGGGACATCAAAAAAAGTAATAGTAGGCTATGATGCCGCCAAGCAGGAACTGTTTGTAGATTGTACCGGTTCAGAAACAGGGAATAAGGATTCCCGGAATTTGATTCAAACCGCACCTTTAAAGCCGGTTAATGGCATAGTAAGGATACAGGTATTGCTTGACAGATCATCATTAGAAGTTTTTGGTAATGGCGGCGAACGCGTAATTTCCACCATGATTTACCCAGATAATGATGCTACCGGCGTTGCGGTATTTGCTGAAGGGAAAACATTGATCAAGAGTTTAAAAATGTGGGATTTAAGCAATAACCTGCCTAAGTTATAGCCTTTTTAATTCTTGGTTTATCCTGATATTTAGTCAATTATAAGGCGTTCCTGCTAAAAGGGAACGCCTTTTTTTATGCCTGCTTGTCAGGTAATTTTAGATTAACTATTGTTAAAATAATATTCGTAATCGATTGCGTAATTTTACTAAATTGCCAACTGTAAAGCTTCTTCGCTTTAAACTACATAAACCATATTATAATTTAAATCAAATGTATTCTATGAAGTATCCTCCTGTAAACTTTAGCGGTAAAAAGTTTTTGGCGTTGCTTGTTTGTGCGCTGGGTTTCCAAAACCTCATGGCGCAGAACAAAGTACCACTTAATGACTTGTCTTTTTTTCAGGATCTATCATCAAACTGGAAGCTGGCAACCAATGTGCAGGCCGATCTTTTGCAGGATGAGATTTTAACCTTTAAGGATGGTACAGTTATCCTGGTTAACCTGCCCGGTAAAAAAGGTGCAAAAGACCTGTTTACCAAAGCTAATTATGGTGATGTGGATATTGAGCTTGATTACCTGATGGCCAAAGGCTCAAACTCAGGAATATATCTGCAGGGGCGGTATGAAATTCAGTTATTGGATAGCTGGGGCGTAGTTAACCCAAAATCGGGCGATAACGGCGGTATCTATGAACGCTGGGATGATAGCAAACCCGATGGACAGCAAGGGTATGACGGGCATGCGCCAAGGCAAAATGCCAGCAGGGCACCCGGTTTGTGGCAACATATGAAGATCTCGTTCCAGGCACCGCGCTTTGATGCAGGCGGGCAAAAAATATCAAACGCAAAAATAATATATGTTTGGCTGAACGGTGTTTTAATACAGGATAATGTGGAGCTTGCAGGGCCAACCCGCGGGGCTATAGATAATAAGGAAAATGTTGCCGGCCCTTTACGCATCCAGGGCGATCATGGCGCGGTAGCTTTCAAAAACATTATTATAACAAGTTTTGATAAATCGCATCCGGTGTTATCAAACTTAAAATACCAGGTATATAAAGGCGGCTCACTTACCGAAGCTGAATACAAAAAGCTGAAACCCGACGCGGAAGGCAGCTCAACAATTTTGTCATCAAACCAGGGTAAATTAACCAACGATTTTTTGATCCGTTATACGGGCAACATAAAGGTTACCGAAGCCGGTGAATATGAATTTAAACTAAGTGTACCCGGCGGTAAAGGTTCTTTACACATTAATGGCGTCGATGCAGTACCCCAGGCTGATAACAGAGGGACGGGCAAAATTCAATTGCAACCCGGCGACCATAATTTCGAGCTTTTTTATTCAAAAACTGCTGACTGGGCTAAGCCTTCTTTAGGGCTTACGGTAGCCGGCCCCGGCATCCGCGAATATTTGTTGAGCGATGCCAATGTAAGTTCAAATGATCCTATTGATCCAATCCTGATCAATGCTCCTTCAAATACCATTTTGCGCAGTTTCTCTGATCTGCCGGGCGGTATCAGGGTTACACATGGCGTAAACGTGGGCAGTGCAGAACAAGTACATTATACTTATGACCTGGATAAAGGAATGATAGTTGAAGTATGGCGCGGCGGATTCTTAGATGCTACCCCCATGTGGCATGAACGCGGCGATGGCTCATCGCGCCCGGCCGGCTCAGTGCTGTATTTGGGCAAACCAGTGCCTGCAATTGAAAAACTGGCTAACGCGCAGGCTGCCTGGGCGCCCGATACCGCTGGTACAGGTTATAAACCTAAAGGGTATATTTTAAATACCAATGATCAGCCGGCTTTCAGGTATATCATTTATGGTTCAGTAGTGAATGATGCCAGTACCGTTATGGACAAAGGGCAAGGCATTCACCGCGAAATAACTTTGCAAAACCCAATTGATGGTTTATTTGTACACCTTGTTACTGGTGATAACGTTGAGGACCTTGGTAATGGCTTATATACGGTTGATAACAAATCCTACTATATCCGCATAGATGACGCTGGAGGAGTCAAACCCATTATTCGCGACGCGGGGGGTAAGCAGGAGCTTATCATCCCGATCCAGAAAAAATTAACCTATTCCATTATCTTTTAAGTAGCCTTCATCATGAATTACACACTAAAACAAATGATAAACAGGGCCACATTATTTACTACACTGATAATTGCCGCTCTTTTAAACTATACACAAAAGACATATGCCCAGGCAGAATCGCCGAAGGAAGATGATTTTTTTAAAATTATGAAAGTGCCCGCTCCCGAGGGTACCATTTTGGAAGTTGGCGGTTTATGTACTTTACCCAACGGAACGCTTGCGGTGACCACCCGCCGGGGCGATATTTTTATGGTAGAGAACCCTACCAGTCAGCATCCGTTCTTTCGCAAGTTTGCATCTGGCCTGCATGAGGTTTTGGGAGCAGCCTGGAAAGATGGGGCTTTGTACGTAGTACAACGTGGCGAACTTACCAAACTGGTTGATACCAATATGGATGGAAAGGCCGATGTTTTTGAAACCATTTATGCCTGGCCTTTATCGGGCAATTATCATGAATACAGCTTTGGCCCTAAGATAGCGCCAGATGGATCTTTCTTTGTTACGCTGAACCTTGGTTTCCCGCCGGATTGGTGGCACCCTAAAAGTTTTGTACCATACAGGGGATGGACCTTAAATATTAAAGAAGATGGAACGGTTACTCCATGGGCTGCCGGGATGCGCTCGCCATGCGGTATCAGTATGATTGATGGGGAATTGTGGTATACCGATAACCAGGGCGATTGGGTGGGATCGGGCAGTATTATGCAGGTTAAAAAAGGCGCTTTTATGGGCCATCCATCAAGTTTGGTATGGACTAATTTGCCAAACTCGCCATTGAAACTTACGCCCGAGCAATTCTTTGCCAAAAACAACCCGAGGATTGAATTTGATAAAGATGGGCAGCCGTTTAAACCACAGAATATTGTTAACGAAAAGTTTAAAACCGAGTTTGAGGCAAAAAAAGAAATCCCGGAATTGCAATTGCCCGTTGTTTGGCTGCCGCATGGCATCCTTGGAATTTCCAATTCCGAAATTGTAAAGATTCCCGAAGGCGCTTTCGGTCCGTTTGCAGGCCAGTTATTGGTATGCGATCAGGGACAAAGCATGGTTGACAGGATTTTCCTGGAAAAAGTTAATGGCGAGTACCAGGGAGCAGCATGGGCTTTCAGGAGTGGTTTTCAATCGGGTATTGTAAGACTGGCCTGGTTGCCAGATGGTTCGCTGGCAGCAGGCGAAACCAACCGTGGCTGGGGTTCTGCAGGCGAGGCTACCATGGGTTTGCAGCGTTTAGTATGGAACAATAAAATCCCGTTTGAAATGAGGGCCATCCGTGCCATGCCCGATGGTTTTGAAATTGAATTTACCAAACCGGTAGATAAGAAGGTTGCCGAAGATATTGCATCATACTCGGTAGAGAGTTATATTTATAAGTACCACGGCGTGTATGGCAGTCCCCCGGTAAATACCGAAAAATGCCCAATAGTTGGAGTTAAAGTATCAGATGATGGTTTAAGGGCCAGATTGATCGTCAATAATTTGCGCAAATATTATATCCATACCATTACCCTTGATGGGATCCGTGATAAAGAGAATTATTTTAACCTGATTCACCCAACAGCGTATTACACCCTGAATAATATCCCCGAAGGGCAAAAACTGTCCATGACGGAAGTCAGCACCATCAACTCATCTAAAAAAATGAAAGCAGCGGCGCTGGCAACGGTTAAACCCGGAGCAAAAAAAGGAACTGGTGTAAAACTTTTGGCGATTGCCAATGCAGTGCCAACTTATGATGAAGTAAAACCACTGTTACTGAAAAACACGTGCCTATCATGCCATAATGCCAATAAACGCCAGGTTGGTCCGGCTTATATTGATGTGGCAAAAAGAAAATACAGTGTAAACGAATTGGTGCAGCTGATTCACAATCCAAAGCCTGAACATTGGCCCGATTACTCAACACCAATGCCACCGATGCCGCAGGTACCCAAAGAGGATGCCCGCAAAATTGCCCTTTGGATAAAATCACTGGTGAAATAAAAAGAATCAAGAATTAAGAGTCAAGAATCAAGAAATAAGAGTCAAGAAATAAGAGTCAAGAATCAAGAGTTAAGAATTAAGAAAAAGGCCGCAAATGGGGGATTTGTATATTATGTGCAAGATAACCAGGTAATTAGATAATTTATATCTTGACTCTTGATTCGTAACTCTTGTTTAAAAACAAATCTGAAAAATGAAACACTTTGTAATATTTGCGGCTTTATTGGCCGGTTCGGCATTAACAGCTCATGCGCAGCAAACCGCCGCCAAACCAGAAGATACTGAATACTGGACTCCTGTACCGGCGATAGTAACCCCGGCCAAAAACATGGGCGAAGCACCATCTGATGCCATTATTTTATTTGATGGTAAAAACCTGGATGAATGGGTAGCCACTAATGATTCCACATCTGCACATAAATGGAAAGTTGCCGATAAAGCAATAACGGTAGATAAAACCGCAGGCGATATCCAAACCAAACGGAAATTCATGGATTTTCAGCTTCATATTGAGTACAGGATTCCCTCAAATATTACAGGTAAAAGCCAGGCACGCGGTAACAGTGGTATTTTCCTGGCAGCCCTGCCCTGGGGAGCCGGTGGATATGAATTGCAGGTGTTGGATAACTATAACAACCCAACTTATGTTAACGGCCAGGTAGGTAGTTTATATAAACAATCGCCACCATTGGTGAACGCCTGCCGCAAACCTGGTGAATGGCAATATTATGATGTGATATGGACCGCACCCCGCTTCAATGAGGATGGTACCCTAAAATCAGCGGCGCGGGCCACGGTGTTGCACAACGGGGTACTGGTTCAAAACAATACAGCGTTAAAAGGAGATACCCCATACATCGGTCAGCCCGAATACCGTAAACACGGCGCCGAGCCTATTAAATTACAGGCCCATGGCGATAAAAGCGAGCCGATAAGCTACCGGAATATTTGGGTGAGGGAGCTATAAGGGCTGTCTAAAAATAAAAGAAACGACCATCGAGTGGTACAATCCGGTGGCCTAGGAAGGGGAAATGACGTTAAAAAGGTTTGTCAGTCTGAGTTGTAAAATCCTGCGGCCTCTAAAGGTTAAATGACATATTTTTGTATAGCCGTGCAGCATGGCCGAACGAGTTATAGTGCTTAATGCCTGTTGCTGAGTATGGTTCCGAAGATCAGAGTCTGAAGGTGTGGTACGATCATACTGATTTGTCCGATGGGTAGCCTGTCTTTTTCTTTATACTCCTTCGGGCACGGCTTATTAATAAAATAAGTCATTAATGGAAAAGATGCATTTTCATGCAGCCGGTATAGATATCGGCTCGCGTAAAGTTTTCGTAGGGCTTGAGAATAAGCCTGTACGTTCGTTTGAAACCTTCACCAGCGACCTGGTGGCCCTTAAAGATTATTTATTAGAAAACAGTGTAAGCACCATAGCAATGGAAGCGACAGGTGTTTACTGGTATGTGCTGTATGATATTCTTTTGGATGCAGGATTGGATGTCTGGCTGGTAGACGGCCGTCAGACTCGTCAGTTGCCGGGTAGAAAAACAGATGTTAAAGATTGCCAGTGGATCCAGCAGCTGCACAGTTATGGTTTATTGAACCGCTGTTATGTTTCAGAAGGTTTGATCAAAGAACTACGCAGTTACCAAAGGCTGCGGGAAGACCACCTGCGAAGTGCAGCCATGCATGTTCAGCATATGCAAAAAGCACTGATTGAGATGAACATCCGTTTGCCGGAAGTATTAAGCCAGGTTCACGGAGTAAGTGGGATGGCATTAATCACCGCTATACTGGCGGGCGAAAGAGATCCGCATCAGCTGGTTTCGTTGTGCCATAAAAGTATCCGGGAAAAGAAAGGTGAAGAATTGTTGAAAGCCTTGGAGGGACATTATACTTCACAAGGACTTTTTGCATTGGATCAGGCTTATAAAGGTTATCAGTTTTACCAAGGCCAGATATTTGACTGTGACCGGCAGATCGATAGCACACTGCAAAAGATCAATAGGGATAAGGCGCTGCCCCCGGGGACAAACAGAGGCAAAAGGAAAGCCATCCGCCACAATAAACCCCATATAAATGGCCTTGGTGACCATTTGTTAAAAATATTTGGCGGCAGGGATGCGACCAAACTGCCCGGGTTTACCGATTATAACTGGTTACAACTATATTCAGAAGTAGGGTCTGACTTGAGTAAGTGGCCAAGTGAAAAACACTTTACCAGTTGGCTTGGATTGTCGCCGGGGCAGGATTGGTCAGGAAAAAAAAATAAAAGCAAGAGCAAAGGCAAGCCCACGGTAGGACAAATATTCAAGCAGATGGCCCACGGCTTATTAAACAGCAAATATATTGGTTGGGGAGCCTTTGCCAGAAGATTAAGAGGAAGAAAAGGCCCCGCTATAGCTATTAAAGCCACGGCCAGAAAATTGGCTGTTCAATACTGGCGTTTAATAGTCAAAGGAGCAGACTTTGTGGAAAAAGGTTTGGAGGTCTATGAAGCCATACTTAAGGAACAGAAAAAAAGGCGGTTAGAGAAACTCGCCTTTGAACTGAACATGGAATTGGTACCTGCATAACTAATATGTCATGGGCAGGAACGAAGGATCTATTTGCAAACTGTACAGGGCGAAGAAGTATAGCGGAGAATAGATCCTTCACTATCGTTACCCATGACGTATTGGATTTTGAGGCGTGTGGGCCTGTCAGTCTGAGCCTGTCGAAGACTCGCGCGGAGAGGCCTTTGCCCACTATCCTTCGACAGGCTCAGGATGACAGCCATTTTTGTTACGTCATTTTCTCCCTCAGAGGCCACCAGATTTTACGAATCGCAATGACGATCTTTTTCTCTATTTTTAAAGAGCTTCTAAGGTTACGGTGCTTTATAAAAAAACTTATTTCATTTAAAGAGTTATTCGGTTAATCAATTTTTAAGGGTTTATTAAGCTGCGGATGTTTATTTGTACCATCAATTAACCGGGTAAGCTGCATTATAAAGTTCTGTTTATTCCTTTGCTGTTTAAATACTACAGTATAAACGCTCGTGGTTAATTGCTGACGTATTGTTTCATGCTTCGGATACTTATCTACCTAAATAAAAATGAATAGAAAGCCTTTTGTACTGATTAATGTTTTCCTGTGTTTAATTCTTGCCTCCACCGTTTTTGCCAACCCAAAAGCCCCGGAGGATACCTTGCTTGATAAATATAATGTTCTTTGGGATACGCCCGGCCCCGGTTCGGCGCAATCCATGCCTTTGGGTAACGGCGATATTGGCCTGAACCTTTGGGTAGAGAAAAATGGCGACCTGGTTTTCTACATCAGCAAAACCGATGCATGGGGCGGCGAGCTGGCTGCTCAAAAAGACGAGTGGATGAAACAGGGCGGCGTGCTGATGAAGTTGGGGGCTATAAGGGTATCGGTAAATCCCAATCCTTTAGCTAATGGTTCGGTTTTTAAACAGGTACTCCAACTAAAAACAGGCGAAATATTAATACAGGAAGGGGAGGGTGCATCCGCGGTTAACCTTAGGGTTTGGGTTGATGCCAATAACCCCGTGATTAGGGTGGAAACTCATAGTGCAGCTCCCGGAACAGTAAGTGTAAAACTCGAAAACTGGCGCTCGGGTTTAACGGATACCGTTTTAAAAAATCAAAAGGGACGTATAGCCTGGTATCACCATAACGCGGCAACTGCTGATCCTCATTTGGCTAATCTTACTTTTGGGTCCATTATTAAAGGTAAAGGCCTGGTGAATAAGGATAATGCAACCTTACAGTCGGCTAAGGCAGGTGCCTCACAATTGATCTCTATTTATCCATTAACGTCGGTTGCCGAAAGTGGTGATCAATGGTTATCAAGCCTTCAAACTAAAATAAGCCAAATTGAGAAATTAAAACTCGAACAAACACGGCTGGCCCATCAGCAATGGTGGCGGCAATTCTGGCAGCGCAGCTGGGTATTTGTACGGGGAGATGAGCAGGCTAATCAGGTTACGCAAGGTTACGTTTTGCAGCGCTTTGTTACTGCATGCGCCGGTAGGGGGGCTTATCCCATAAAATTCAACGGGTCTATTTTTGTGGTGGATAACCCTGCTAAAAATGAAAATGCCGATTTTCGTGCCTGGGGTGGTCAATATTGGTTTCAAAATACCAGGGCTATGTATTGGCCAAGGCTCATGGCCGGTGATTTTGATATGATGCTGCCGTTGTTTGGTATGTACGCCAATATTTTGCCCGCCAATGCCGCCCAAGTTCAGCAATATTATCATCATGCCGGGGCCTATTTTGCAGAAACCTCACCTTTTTGGGGCGGACTGAATTTCATGGGACCCGATGTGAAGGCCAATTATACCAATCATTACTTTACGCCCATATTGGAAATAAGCATGATGATGCTTGATTATTATGAATATACCGGTGATGCCGCCTTTGCTAAAAAAACCTTATTGCCCGTTGCCACAGCCGGGCTGCAGTTTTTTGATCAGCATTTTGGCCGGGATAGCACCGGGAAGCTCTTGCTTGATCCTGATAATGCTATAGAAATGTTTTGGAAAGTGCATAACCCTGCACCCGATATTGCAGGTTTACATGCCGTACTTGGCCGGATGATAAAACTGCCTGCGGATATAGTGGATGATAAAACACGTTTACAATGGCAAAAATTTTATGAGGAGCTGCCTGCCTTACCCACAGTAAATGATAATGGTAAAACTTTGCTTTTGCCTTACACCGGCCCGCAAACGGCAAAATCATTCAATAGTGAAAACCCCGAATTATATGCCATTTATCCGTTTCGTATTTATGGTCTGGGCAAGCCCGGTTTGGATGTAGCTGTAAATACTTTTAATGCACGTAAGCAGCGTTCAAAAGGGTGCTGGGTTCAGGACCCCATACAGGCTGCCATGATAGGCGATGCTGATGTGGCTAAGGATTATGTAAGTTTTGCGCTTACCCGCAAAGATCCTCAACTTAAATTTCCAGCCTTTTGGGATAAAGCCAATGATTATATGCCCGATGAAGATAACGGCGGTAACGGCGAAAATGGCCTGCAATTAATGTTAATGCAGGTTGATGGTAAAAAAATAATACTTTTACCTGCATGGCCCAAAGGTTGGGATGCTGATTTTAAACTTAACGCGCCATATAACACAACGGTAGAAGGGACTGTTGAAAATGGAAAGCTTGTTAACCTGAAAGTTATCCCCCAAAGCCGGATGGCCGATGTGGTTGATATGACGAAACATTAATAAGCCGATGAGGCGGTCGACCCATCGAAAACATGCTTTTGTTTGAGCAAAAGGTTAAGGCACTTAATATTTGTGGTAAATTGGTATTAATATTTGTTAAATTTATACCAGTTACTTTGGGCCGGCCTTCACTGCATTGTTACTTTATATAAAGTTATATTCCTTGAATGTGTATAGTTTTTATTGTAATTTAGCCAGCATATCACATGTAATCTAAACATTTTACATGTTTTCATAACCTGAATTATTAAACTATACGCCGGGTACTTAAGTTTCAATACTTATTGTGTACTTATTCAACATGAGATTTTTTTTATCGGGAACTATAACGGTTATTTTATTAAATATCCTATTCATATTGCCAGCCAATGCGCAATCGTATGGGCTGGGATTTTATAGTCACGAAGTAGTACAGGATAAACGCACCACTTTAGATCTTAGCCTGAGTAATATTGCCCCAAAAGATAATCTTGAAGTTTCATTTGATCTGTCTTTCATCCCCAATCACGAAATTTATTTTGGGTATATATTAAGAATCGTTGACGATAATAAGCAAAATATCGACCTTGTATATGATAACCAGGCCAATACCCGGCACTTTAAAATCATCATAGGCGAACGACTTTCAAAGATCTCTTTTAATATTGATGATAAGCTATTATTTGAGCGCTGGAACAAACTGCGGTTATTGATAGATTATAAGAATGATAAGATCACCGTGTTCTCGGGCCGCGAGTCATTTTCTGAGTTGGGTGTTCATCTGAAACAAAGCAGAAACTACAAATTGCTTTTTGGCGCTAATGCCTACCGCCAGTATCAAACAACCGATCTTCCGCCTATAAAATTAAGGGACGTAAATGTATCGCAAAGCGGTAAACTGTTATCTAATTGGCCGCTTAATGAATGGGAAGGCTGTGTTGCTAATGAAACAGTGAACCAAAACAACGGAACAATAACAAACCCATTATGGATTAAGGCCCGTCATCGTAACTGGCAAATGGAAAAGGAATTTACGGTACCGGGCGATGCCAGCCTGGCCTTTGATGCCGCAAATGAGGCCATTCATATTATCTCCCAGGATTCGTTGGTTACTTTTTCTGTTAATAAAACGCCGCAGCTAAAAAGTACGGCTTACCAATCAGGCCGGCAAATGCTGGTACCAGGTGATCAGGCTGTATTTGGTAATGATAAGCTGTACTATTTGTACATAGATCAAATGGCTATTGCTACCTATGATTTTAAAGCTGGCAAATGGAACAAAGGTTTCAAAAACCGGGCAACCAATAACGGGCACCTGAATAAGTTTTACAGCAAATCGGATAGCTCTGTATACACTATTGGCGGCTATGGGCAGCTAATATATAAGGATAGTGTTAAACGATATAATGTGATTACCAATACCTGGCAAAAGGTAAAGGTTAAGGGCGATACGTTTACCCCCCGTTATCTGGCCGGGCTGGGCACCAATGCAACCGGCGATACGGCTTACGTAATTGGCGGTTATGGGAGCGCATCCGGGCAGCAGATAGTAAACCCGCGCAATTTGTATGATATGATGCGCTTTTCTGTTAAAGATAAATCCTTTAAAAAACTGTTTAGCATCGATGTTAAAAATGAGGATTTTGTATTTGCCAATTCCCTCGTCGTTAACGAAAAAAACAGGTCATACTATGGGCTTATTTTTCCGCAGCACAAATTTAATTCAAGTCTTCAACTCATAGAAGGATCTTTGGATAAGGCAAGCTACCACCTGGTGGGCGATACTATTCCCTTTCTTTTTCATGATATTCACGCTTATGCAGATCTGTGTTATTTTGCGCATAGCGGTAAGTTTTTGGCTGTAACCCTTTTTAGAGAAAACGATAGAACGCGAATCAAGATCTATTCGCTTTTAAGTCCGCCCGAGCCATTGGCCGATAAGGTAATGGAGATTAGTCATAGCTATCTTATATGGATAGGAGGTGTTTGTGTGGCTGGTTTGGGTTTAGCTTTGGTGGTTGTGATCAGTCGTCGCCGTAAAAAAGCTTCAGCAATACCGATGGTGATACCCAAAAGTGTCGAAGAACAGCCCGTCGCCGTTCATCAACCTGAGCCGGAAGTAATAATTGCTGCAGACGATCATACCCGGAATAACAACAACAGTAACGCCATATTTTTATTTGGCGATCTGCAGCTTTTTACGCCGGACAGAAACGAGATCACCAAGTATTTTACACCCCTGCTAAAAGAGCTGTTCCTGGTTATTTTGCTCTACTCGGTAAAACTGGATAGAGGAGTAAGCTCCGAAAAGCTGAATGAGATACTTTGGTTTGATAAATCAGAAAAAAGCGCCCGTAATAACCGGTCGGTAAATATTGCCAAGCTTAAATCATTGTTGGATAAAATGGGGCATTGCCATTTATCAAAAGATACCGGTTACTGGAAAATAGCGATTGATTATAGCAACATCCTGGTTGATTACCACAATTACCTCAACATCGTATCCAACAAAACCAAACTTAACAAACAAAAGATAATTCAGCTTACCCATATCACCCAAAGAGGTAATTTTTTATCGAACATTGAATACGAATGGCTTGATGCTTTTAAATCCGAAGTATCTAACGAGATCATTGATTCCTATATACAATTTGCAAACAGCGTTCAAATAGCTGATGATCCTGAGTTTTTGATAAAGCTGGCCAATGATATTTTCTATTTCGACCCGGTAAATGAGGAGGCCATGATATTAAAGTGCAAGGCCCTTGCGCACATTGGTAAACACTCGCTTGCAAAAAATACTTTCGAAAACTTTAACAAAGAGTATAAAGTAATTTATGGTGAAGCTTTTGATCGTGATTTTCATTCAATTCTTGAATAAATCTGTTACAAACGTTATTTTCTTCCCTAATTAATCAAATATTAATAGTTCATTAAGCTTTATGAACAATTTTGGGCTATAAACCAATTATAAATTTTTACAGATGGTTAACCATTTTTCCCGTTTATTAAAACCGGTTGTTTTATGTGCCCTGTGCAGTATGGCAGCTGCGGGTACAAGCTACGCGCAAACCACCGATGGCAATTTAGTGTATATTGACCCAAGGATAGGCAACGTGGGGCAACTATTGGAACCCACCCGGCCAACTATGCACCTGCCCAATCAAATGATCAGGATGTACCCTAAAAGGGCCGATTATATTGACGACCAGATTTCAAGCTTCCCGCTCAATATGGTTTCGCATAGGTTGGGCGAGGTTTTTGCCATAAAGTCCGATAATAAACCACTCACCATTGAGTCATGGAACCAGAAAATGACTTATGATCATGATCTGGAAGTTACGCGGCCGTGGTATTATTCCACTTATCTTATTGATAAAGGTATTACTGTGGAATTTACACCTGGCAAAAAAGTTGGCGAATACAGGTTTACTTTCCCCGCTAAAACTGCCGCCAAAAGTATTCTGTTTAATGTATATAATGAGGGACCAGCAACCTGGAGCTTTACGGGTGGTAACGAGCTTACCGGTACAGAAGTTTATCATGACGATATTAAAATTTACGTTTACGGGCAGTTTAGCGCTAAAGGAAATGCAGGTGTAATTAAGGATAGCGCTTTAATTAACCAGCCATCGATAGAGGGTAAAGGGGCCCGGTCATTTATCACATTTGCAGCTGATGCTCCTGATCATATTGAATTTAAATATGCCATATCATACGTAAGTGCTGAGCAGGCCAAACAGAATTTTAAGGATGAGTTTACCGGGGTTGATTTTGCAAAGTTGGAAGCATCGGCCAAAAGCGCCTGGGCAAAAGTGGTGAACCAGATCAATATTGAGGGTGGTACCGTGGCACAACGCCGGTCGTTTTATACAGCGCTTTACCGCAGTAATGAGCGTATGGTGAACATCAACGAGGATGGGCATTATTATAGTGGGTATGATAAAAAAGTGCATGACAGTAACAGACCTTTTTATGTAGATGATTGGGTTTGGGATACCTACCTGGCATTACACCCGCTAAGAAGCATACTAAACCCCGCCATGGAATCGGATATGTTGAACTCCTACGTGAACATGTACCAGCAAAGCGGCTGGATGCCTACGTTTCCCGTATTGTTTGGCGATAACCCCTGCATGAATGGTTTTCACTCAACAGTGATGTTCCTGGATGATTACCGCAAGGGTATCCGTGGCTTCGATGTAGGAAAAGCATATGAAGGTATTGTAAAAAATGCAACACAGGCTACCATGCTGCCATGGGAAAATGGCCCTAAATGCGAGCTGGATGATTTTTATTATAACAAAGGATTTTTTCCGGCCCTGCAAAAAGGTGAAAAGGAAACCGTGAGCCTGGTTCATTCGTTTGAGAAAAGACAGGCTGTTGCCGTAACCCTTGGCGGCAGTTATGATGATTGGGCAGTTGGCCAGCTGGCAACTGAATTGAAGAAGACAAACGATGAGGCCACATTTACCAAACGTGCATTAAACTATAAAAACCTGTGGAACGATGATAAAAAGATGTTTATCCCTAAAGATAAGGATGGCAACTGGATTAACATCGACCCTAAATTTGATGGCGGCCTTGGCGGACGTGATTTTTATGATGAAAACAACGGCTGGACTTACCTGTGGCAGGTGCAGCATGATATACCCGGCCTTATTAATTTAATGGGTGGCAACGATAACTTCCAGGCTAAACTTGATCAAACATTTCGCGAGAGTTTAGATAGGAGTAAATATCAGTTTTGGGCTAAATTTCCGGATGCAACAGGTTTAGTTGGCCAGTACTCTATGGGTAACGAGCCAAGTTTCCATATCCCGTACCTGTATAACTATGCCGGTGCTCCATGGAAAACCCAAAAGCGTATCCGTTTCCTGCTTGATGTATGGTATAAGGATAACATCTTTGGTATCCCCGGTGATGAAGATGGCGGTGGCATGTCGGCCTTTGTGGTGTTTTCCTCTATGGGTTTTTATCCTATTACACCTGGCAAGCCGGTATACACCATTGGTAGCCCGGTTTTTAGCAAGGTTACTATCAATTTATCAAATGGTAAGCAATTTAAAATGGAAGCCAATAATTGCTCGGTGATCAATAAGTATATCCAAAGCGCGAAGTTTAATGGCAAAGTTTTAAATAAGCCCTGGTTTACACATGAACAATTAACCTCCGGAGGTACCCTCCAACTGGAGATGGGGCCAAAACCAAATAAAAGCTGGGGTATCTGATTTAACCAATAAAAACAAAACATATTAAATTTTCTCCTGATGAAAAAACAAGTTTTTAGCATCTTGCTGCTATTGCTATGCGCTGTTGCTTACGGTCAAAAACATAGTAAAACGTCGGCATTTAAAAGTTACAAGGGGCTGGTAATGGCCGGCTACCAGGGCTGGTTCAATGCGCCTGAAGATGGTGGTGGCCGGGGCTGGAATCATTACACATCGCATGGTAAGTTTGAACCGGGCTTTACCAATATTGATGTATGGCCTGATGTGAGCGAATATAAAAAGACATATAAATCGCCCTTTAAACTGGCCGATGGAAGTGATGCTTACCTCTATAGCTCCTATGATGCGTCATCTGTTGAAACCCATTTTAAATGGATGCAGGAGTACGGCGTAGATGGTGTATTTGTACAACGCTTTATTGGCGATGTACAACGGGGCAGCGGGCGTAACCATAACGATGTGGTTTTGGGTAACGCGCTTAAATTTTCTGAAAAATACCACAGGGCAATTTCGGTAATGTATGATCTTTCGGGAATGGGTGCCGGTGGCGATTCATTGGTTATTAGAGACTGGAAGCATTTGGTTGATAGCATGAAGTTAACCAACCGCGGCAATAACCAAACCTGGCTATATCATAATGGCAAACCACTTATTGCTGTATGGGGAGTTGGCTTTAACGATAACCGCAAATATGGCCTTGCAGAAGCTGAAAGAATCATTGATTTTTTAAAGAACGACCCTGTTTATGGTGGATGCGCTGTTTTATTGGGTGTGCCAACCTACTGGCGCGATTTTGGGAATGATACGGAGAACGATCCTCAACTGCATAATCTGTTGCGGAAGGTTGATATTGTTCATCCCTGGTTTGTGGGCAGATTTAATGAAGAATCATACCCCAAATTTGAGGCGAGGATTGTTGATGATATTGCCTGGTGCAAAGCCAATAAGGTGGAGTATGTACCCACCGTTTTTCCCGGCTTTAGCTGGCACAATATGAACCCTCGCAGTCCTCAAAACCAGATTCCCCGCAACCGGGGCCACTTTTACTGGAAACAGATTAACGGCGCTATAAAAAGCGGTGCCGACATGCTGTACGTAGCCATGTTTGATGAAGTTGATGAAGGCACTGCCATCCTGAAAGCATCAAAAAATCCACCGGTTGGCTTAAGCACCTTTGTTAAGTATGAGGATGATGTGCCCAACGATTATTACCTGTACCTAACCGGTTATGCTGCCAAAATGCTCAGGCATCAGGTGCCTTTGCAGGAGAATGTGCCATTGCCGGTTCGTAAGTAAAGTGTTGCGGATTGCGGATTGCGTGTTGCGTGTTGCGGGTTGCGGGTTGCGGGTTGCGGGTTGCGGGTTGCGGGTTGCGGGTTGCGGGTTGCGGGTTGCGGGTTGCGGGTTGCGGGTTGCGGGTTGCGGGTTTGAAAAAATGCGGACAAGTTACGTGGAATTTTAAAAACTCTTGATGGTCAAATTTGCGAAATCATCAAAATTCAGCTCTTGTTAATGCTTTATTAATTACTTATTAGTTGTCCACACATAGCTTAGCCGAAGTATAAACCAAATAATTAAGCCTGGTTGTTAGGTAAACCAATCGATTGTATTCAAATATTAATCTTATCATATAATAAAGTATGAAGAAAAAGAACGCCTCAATTTTGGCTCTTTTAACGATGACTTTTTGTTCATTTAATAATCCGGATCAACCGGTAAAACTTCCTTACAAGGATGCTAAATTACCGGTTGAAAAACGCGTAGCGGATCTGCTCAGCAGGATGACTACTGTCGAAAAAATCAGGCAGCTGGATATGTTTTGGGGGCACGAGGTTGCCAACATGAAAGGGCACGAGGCCGAATCAGTTTCTGATAGTGCTAAAATTAATATCGGTACACAAGGCATCGGCTCGGTGCATGATCTTTATCCATTAACCGCGGCTGTTACCAACCAGATTCAGCGGTATGCGCTGGAGAAAACAAGGCTGGGCATCCCTGTATTATTCATTGAGGAAGGGTTGCATGGCTATGAAAGCCTGGGAAGTACTACCTTCCCTACACCTATGGCGCTGGCCGGTGCTTGGGATACTGCCATGGTACACAAGGCCGGTCACATCATTGCTACCGAGGTACGCGCGCATGGTGTTAATATGATATTGGGACCTGTGCTTTGCCTGCCGCGCGATCCGCGCTGGGGAAGAGTTGAAGAAACTTACGGCGAAGATCCGTACCTGGCGGCGGCCAATGGCGTGGCTATGGTAAAAGGCATGCAAGGGAATAAATTAAGCAACCCAGATGCCGTTGTAGCCGAGCCCAAGCATTTTGCCGTACATGGCGTACCCGAAGCGGGTAGCAATATGGCCCCCGTAAATATGGGTGAGAGAGAAGCCCGTTCATCATTTTTATATGTGTTTGAAAAAGCGGTTAAAGAGGGTGGCGCTTTGGGCATGATGGCTGCATACAGCGAAATTGACGGTATTCCCTGTGTGGATAATCGCTGGTTGCTGCAGGATGTTTTGCGCAAGGAATGGGGCTTTAAAGGTTTCGTCCTGTCGGATCTTGGGGCCATCAAGATGTCTTTGAATAGTCACCAGGTAGCTTCAGACCCGGCCGATGCACTGGCGCAAACTTTTACTGCCGGGCTGGATATGCAGTTTTATGATTTCCCGCATCAGCAGTTTATGGATGCGATGACAAAGGCTTTAAACAATAAGCAATTGGCCATGGCCAGCCTTAACCGGGCGGTATCCAACGTACTTAGGGTTAAATTTATGCTGGGTTTGTTTGATAATCCATATATAGATGAGGCATTACTTAAAAAAGTGAACCATACGGAGGCCAGCCGGGCAGTAGCATTGCAGGCTGCACAGGAAGGCATCAGCTTGTTGAAAAATGAAAATTCGGTGTTGCCACTTGGTGCCAATGTGCATTCTATTGCTGTTATTGGGCCACTTGCGGCCAGTACTTATTTGGGCGGATATGCCAATAAGGATGGTAAAGGTGTAGCCATTATTGACGCCTTAAAGCAAAGGGCAGGCAATAGTTTGGATATTAAATATGAACCCGGTTATTCACCGGCTGATACATCGGTTGTAGGGCAAGCGGAAAATCTGCAGAAAGCAATTAGCACGGTTAACGGTGCCGATGTTGCCATAGTTGTTTTGGGAGAAGATATTAACGAAGTGGGCGAGGGAAAAGATCGCTCCAATCTGGATCTGAACCATCAGCAAACGAGGTTGATAGAAGCTATTTATAAAACAGGCAAGCCCACAGTAGTTGTGCTTTTTAACGGGCGGCCTTTATGTATCAATTGGGTAGCAAAAAAAATCCCAGCCATTGTTGAATCGTGGTTTTTGGGCGAAACAGGCGGGCTGGCTATAGCTGATGTTTTACTGGGAAAAATCAATCCATCAGGTAAATTGCCAATGACATTTCCACGGTCGGTAGGGCAGTTGCCTTATTATTATAACCATAAGCCAACCTCAAGGCACGTATATGTTGATCAGGATACTTCGGCCTTGTTTCCCTTTGGGCATGGTTTAAGTTATACTACTTTTCAATATTCAGATCTGCACATTAGCCAGGCGCGTATCCCGGTTAATGGTTCGGTAAATGTAAGTATCAGCATAAAAAATACCGGCAAGGTTGAAGGTACTGAGGTTGTACAGCTTTACTTGCGCGATGTTATTGCAAGTGTTACTACACCCGTAAAATCGTTAAAAGGCTTTAAACGCATCTCCCTGAAGCCGGGCGAAAGCGGCACCGTACATTTTAAACTGGATAACAGGGAACTGATGCTTTGGAACAGGCAAATGAAACAGGTTGTTGAACCCGGCGAGTTTAAAATAATGGTAGGTAGCTCATCGGAAGATATCCGGGCGAGGGGGAGTTTTATAGTTTATTGATGTGCGGATTTTAGGTTAAAAGTCCTAAAAGTATCCTGGTATAAATGAGATTAACCGGGATTTAGTTGATGTTATCAGGTATTTGATAACCTATGTGCCCGGGGTGAGATACGGGCACATTTTTTTTAAAAATTTAACCGTTTAAACCGACCGTCATTGCGAGGTACGAAGCAATCTCTTTGCTCTACAGAGCGAACAGAAAAGTGTATAACCTAACTATTCGATTTGCCTATGTGGAGATTGCTTCGTACCTCGCAATGACGCGAAAATATGTGCTTCATTAGAGCATAAAAACATTAATGAATCAAATTTAGACAGCCGTTTAATATTCGGTTAGAATTTTGATTTGCTTTCAATTTTTGAACTCCTGATATTTATGATAACGAAGTATTCATTAGCTGCTTATCTCACTACATAAATGTAAAATAATGTCAAAGCTTAACTTCATTACGCCTTTTTTTATTGTTTCGAATTTAAAAGATTCGGTATCATTTTATGTAAATAAACTTGGGTTTGAAGTTTGGTATACTGGTCCTGACGATGACCCATATTGGGCGATGGTGGGCCGTGGCCCTGTTTCCATTATGCTTAAAGCTATCGCTGATGACATAAAACCCATTCCGAATCATACCCGGCATGAATGGGCCCCCTGGGATGCGTACATTTCTATTGAAGAGTCTGACGCCTTATTTGAAGAATTTAGCTCAAACGGCGTCACATTTCGGCAACCTCTTGGGGACAACAGCGATGGGTTGCGTGGTTTTGAAGTAACAGATGTCGATGGCTATGTTTTGTTTTTTGGTCGACCTAAAGCCTGACCATATTTTTTCTTAACAGGTTATAGTTAGGTACAAAGCATTGTGGACTATGCAGATTTGCCCTGTATACATCGCGCTGTGTTCAATGACATGATTTATAATGATAAAGAAACAAAAAGGCCGCTGAGATCATTGATCCCGGCGGCCTTTTTATACATGTAACGTAAACTTACAACACCGGCTTTGTAGGCCTTGTTGCGGTAAGCGGAATTGTTTTCTTAAACATCTTGGCTCCGTCGCCGGTAAGCCTTAGGTAATAGTCTGCAGAGCAGGCTGTGCCATCTTCATCTAATGATAAAAAGCCTGATCCTGCCGGTACAAAAGCCTGGGTTTCGGCGGTTTTGGCTATCTGGTTGCCTTCGTTATATTCATCAAACATCGAGATATAAATACCCTGCGCGCCAACCCTGGTCATATTGTAAAATTGCCTCCACATAAAATCGCCGTGGGCACGCTGATGGGCTGATAGGTCGCCGGGCATAACGCAGGGCTGGTAATCAATACCGTTGGCATTGCAATAAGCCTGGTCGGCTTTATTGATAGTTACATAAAAGCCGTCGGACTGGTTGGCATTGCCAATTCGCCCAACCATCCAGGGCGAAAGCATATCAAATGCTTTATATGTACTTAAAAATTCCGAACGTGAATCGCTGGTTTGTGTCAACCAGTTTGTGGGCACACCTCCAATAACGTAACATCCTTTGCTTTTAAACCATTTAATTACCTCAAGGCAATTTGCTGCGGTAAAATTGTGATTATCATCTGCAAAGCCAAAGCCCCAGATGCATACCACCGGTTTGCCGTTTTGCTTTGCATAGGCAGGCGACGAAGTATATTGCGACATCTTATTGGTCCAGTCGGTTTTTAATTCGCTTTGCATATTTGTCCAGCCGCTTACATCATACATAATGTAAAACTTTACGCCATTGGCCTCTGCTGCAACCTTGGTTTTGGCGGCCATGGCATCGCGCACGGGGCCTTCCAATCCACTTGGATTAAAGCGTTGTAACGCCGCGCCATCAATGCCATATTGTTTCATCCATTTAAATTGCACATCAATGGTTTGATCTGAAAACGATGAGAACAGTGTGGCCGGCTGACCATTGTTCAGATTAGCAAATTTGGTTGGAAAGGTATGGGTATAATCGCGCACATCGGGCCATGCCGAAATCGCCTTGTTGGTTGGCGATGGCTGCTGCTCCCAGGTTTGCGCCCAGTGCCAGTACCTGTCAATTGGCGACCCATCGCCTATTGCGGCAAACCACCCCTGGTAGCCAACAACAACTTTACCTACAACATCACCAACCGGTGAAGGGGTACGGTCGATAGTATCCGTTGGTGTTACCGGCGGCGCCGGATCGGGGCTATGTTTTTTTGAGCAGCTGTAGCTCACGGCTATCAATGCTGTTATCAGCAACACATTAAATCTTTTCCTCATGTCAGTTTGGTTTTTTGTAAATGCTTTTATTTTTTCTTCCCGTTTATATCTGTCTGGATGATCTTGCGGATGGTACCATCTGCATTGTAATACAGCTTGTTTACGCAAATTGACCGCAGCCAATCATTGTGTGATAGCGAGCTGTTATGATAAAAGGCATACCACTGGCCCTTAAATTCAACAATAGAGCCATGATCAGTAAAACTGTCTGTTGGGCCTATATATACCCCTTTATAAGTCCAGGGGCCTAATGGGCTACTGCTTGTTGCATAGCGCATGCGGTTATGTTTACCGGCTTCGTTAAAGTTATCGGCGTATGATAAGTAGTATACCTCATTCCGTTTGTGTACCCAGCTTGCCTCATGAAAATCGGTAAGGCCCTGCATGGTTTTCATTTCGCCATCAAGTTCCATCATGTTATCCTTCAGCTTGCCGCCTTTACAAATGTTGCCGCCACCGTAGTATAAATAGGCCTGCCCGTCGTCGTCAACAAACACACATGGATCTATCAATGATTCCAAATCCTTGATGTATCCCTGCGATTTAAAATCTTTGGCCGGGCTTTTACTGGTGGCTACGCCGATTTTCCAGGTAGTATTCCATTCGGTACCGCTTTGGTGGGGGAAGTAGAAGTAATAGGTGCCATTTTTATAAGCACAATCGGGCGCCCACATAAAACCGCCATCGGCGCGTCCCCAATCAACATCTGCAGCGCTTAATATTTGGCCTTCGTCGCGCCAGTGCACCATATCATCGGTTGAGTAAACGTGATATTTATCCATCAGATCGCATCCCCGCGGTGGATCTACATCATGGGATGGGTATATATACAGCCTGCCATCGGCCCAAACGTGGGCCGATGGATCGGCTGTATAAATATCAGTAACAAAGGGATTTTTGAACCCATCGCCCTCAGCACCTTCAATAACCGGCGGAGGTGTGTTTTTATTGGTATCACCTTTTTTTGCACAGCTACCGGTTATTAAAATCGATGCTATGAAGAGGATGCTATGGATTATCTTCCTGTTCATATTATTTGCTTTTTATAGCGCCTGTTGGCACTACTTTTTTTATAGTACCATCGGCATTATAATAAAGCTTATCTACGCAGATTGATCTTAACCAATCCTGGTTAGATAGAGAACTGTTATGATAAAACGCGTACCATTGGCCCTTAAACTGAACGATGGAACCATGATTGGTATAGCTATCGGTAGGATCCATGTAGATACCTTTTGAGGTCCAGGGGCCTAAAGGGCTGGTGCTGGTTGCATAGCGCATTTGATTGTGCTTGCCGGCAACATCATGGTTATCTGAGTACGAAAGGTAATAAATGCCATTCCGTTTATGCACCCAGCTGGCTTCGTGAAAATCTTCCAGACCTTCCATTTTTTGCATTTCGCCGTCAATCTCCACCATATTGCTTTTTAGCTTACCGCCTTTGCAGGTGCCGCCGCCGCCGTAATAAAAGTAGGCTTGTCCGTCATCATCAATAAACACACATGGATCTATCATTGATTCCAGGCCTTTGATATACCCCTGCGATTTAAAACCGCTTGCCGGGCTTTTACTGGTGGCAACGCCTATTTTCCAGGTACTGTTCCAGGCCGTGCCGCTTGGGTGGGGGAAGTAGAAGTAATAGGTTCCGTTTTTATAAGCACAATCCGGCGCCCACATAAAGCCACCTTCGGGGCGGCCCCATTCAATCTGGCTGGCACGCAGTATTTCGCCATGATCTTTCCAGTGTACCATATCATCGGTTGAGTAAACGTGATATTGGTCCATCAGATCACAACCGCGTGGTGGGGCAACATCATGGGATGGATATACATATAAGCGGCCATCCTTCCATACATGCGCGGATGGATCTGCAGTGTAAATATCTGTTACAAAGGGTACGCCAACAGGTGTGGTTTCGGCAGGTTTTTCCTGTGCTTTACATGGTGCTGTGGATAACAGCGCCATAACCATTACGGCTGAAATGCTTAATAAATTACATTTAATCATTAGGATAATGTGTCTTTAAAATAGCAGAGAGTAGTAACTCTCCGCTATTTTGATGTTTAAAAATTAGAGGTAGGGATAAGGTTATTTTGATATAAATTTCAGGTCATCTATACCGGTAACCAGATCGGCGTGATCTTTACCGGTGGTAAAGAAGAAGATGCGGAAGTGGTTGATCGCTGTATAATCGGCTCCTCCATCGCCCGTTTTGATGGATTTATCAAAATCGAGCGTTATTAGGTTCCATCCATTTTTTAAGGATGGTATAAGCGGAGCCACGTCCCAGGCCGACTCAAAGGCATCTGATTTTCCTGAACTCGTTATCTCAATGGAGCCATCAGCTTTAAGAAGAGACACATCAGATACATACCACCAGAATTGGAACCTGCCGGTAGTTTCGGTAAAGGTTGTATTAAGCGGTGCAGCCACCTCTTTTATATACTGCATAAAATCGCCGCCATTTGCAATGGTGTTTTTGATATATCCGGCACCTTCTTTTTGGCCCGTGGTTGCAATATTTACATCCCCAACAGTTTGCCAGCCGTCTTTTAAGTCGCAGGCATCAAGCTCAACCGCTGGCGGCGCGGGCGCAGCCTTAAATACAAAGTCGTCCACTCCGGTTATCAGGTCGCCGTGGTCTTTAGTTTTTGTAAAGAAAAATATACGAAAGTGATTTATGGCTGAATAATCTGCACCGCCATCTCCTGTTTTTATGGCTTTGCTAAAATTAAGCGAGATCTCGTTCCAGCCATTTTTTAATGTTGGAATTAACGGCGCTACATCCCAGGCCGACTCAAACGCATCTGATTTTCCTGAGCTGGTGATCTCAATAGAACCATCAGCTTTAAGCAGGGATACATCTGATACATACCACCAGAATTTAAACTGGCCATTAGTTCCATTAAGTTTGGTATCCAATGGTGTTGGTAAATCCTTAATGAACTGCATGAAATCGCCGCCGTTGGCAATGGTGTTTTTGATATAGCCGGTTCCTTCTTTTTGGCCGGTTGTGGTAATGTTTACATCACCTACGGTTTGCCAGCCGTCCTTAGCGTCGGCATTGTCAAATACCACCAGTGTAGGGTCAACAACCGGTGGTGGTGTCGTGGTAGTATCAATATGCGGCGGTTTTAGGCCGGATGTATCCCGCGAAAGATATTTTTCTTTTTTACAGCCGGCAACTGTAAGGGCTATCATGAAGATGGAACATACCATCGTTGTTTTAATGAATTTCATTTCCTTTAGGTTTAAGGTTAAATTATTTAGGAACATCTACCTGAACTATTTCCGAGAAATTTGAACTATTGAAACTATCGCTTAACCGTACCCCAACACGTACAAAAAATGTTCGGCCGGGGATAAGATTAGGAACCGTTAGGGTTATAGCTTTATCGGCAGCACTCAGATCTGTAAACTCTTTATTGATGACTTTTGCATTCAGGTCGGAAAAGTCACGTATAGAGGCTCCTGTACCTACCAGCTTAGTTGTATTAACATAAGGCTGTGCATCCTTTATAGTTGGCAAACCCGCTGCAACAGGGGCTTCAATATTAAACTTTAAGGTTAGTGTTGTGCCGGTTAAAGTGGAGGTAAAGTTTTTAATCACGATGTATGGTGTAACCACAAAATCATGCTTGGTCCCTTTATCAATATTCACAGTTACCGTATCATACACCGGCCAAAAAGCGCCTCCGGTAGGTACAACCTTATAGCCACTTTTAAATAGCTTGGTATCCTCAAATGTACCGTCGAACTTACTTGGGATGGTTTGTGGGGTGGTCCAGCCAATTTGTTGAAGCTTGATTGTGGTACTACCACCTGATGTTGGTAAATTACCACCTTCAGAGGAAACTATATTGCCCTGAAAAGAGGCGTTTGGGCCGTTATAATTGTCTGTTTTTGTACATGCAGAACTTGCCAGTATAGCTACGCCCACCAAAATTCTACTAATCAGTTTTTTCATATCTTAAATTTTTAAATTCTTAATAATTAGGATTGTTAGGGAGTAAATTAGGGTTCTTACCAATTTCGCCGCCCGGAATTCCTTCATAATAAAATTGCTTCTGGAAAGTATATTCCCGGTTAAATAATTCTGGTTCGGCCAGGAAAATGTATTTGTTTTCATTAAATACATAATAAGGCATTAGGCCTTTAAAGTGCGCGCGGTCAAGCACCACATCGGCAATGCGCCATCTTTTTAAATCCCAGTAGTATTGGTTTTCAAAGGCAAGCTCCATACGCCTTTCGTTACGGACTTTAGTCAAATCAATAGAAGCATAAGGTGTTGCGCCGGCCCGGCTTCTTATTTGGTTAACCGAGGTTAATGCATCGCCAGAATTGCCTAATTCCATAGCCGCTTCTGCACGGTTCAGCAATATTTCACCATAACGAAGGTCAATCCATGGCTGCTCGCTTCGGTTCAGATCAACTGCTGACTGGGGTTTGTTATAATCAACATATTTGCGCACATAAAAGCCCGTGCGGGTTAATTCGTCGCCTCCTGTCCAGGGGCCTGTAAAGCCGATTACCTGTTTGCCCTGAAACAATGTTTTTACATCACCTGCAAGTATGTATGAACGGGAGTTAGCCTGTTTGGCAACCTCTGCAACAGCTGTGCCGCTAAAAGAGGGGTAAATACCTCTTTGCATATCAAACGTAAGGCCCCTTAAAGTTGCGCCGGGGAAATAAACGGTGGCTAACAACCTTGGTTCAAGCCCCTGCATCAATTGGGCGCGATTATCGAAACGCTTAGGTGTACCATCGTCATTGGTTACCTGCAAAGCGCCCCAAAGCTGCACAAAATCTAAAGTTGGGTATGAACGTGAAAGTGCGTTAGCTGTCATGTAGCGAGGAGACATGGTAGCATCCCAGCTATGGGCAGTATGATTGGCAATAGAATACTGTTTGATAAAGATATTTTCCGGGCTTCCGCTTTTTAAGAACAGATCAACATAGTTCTGTACCTTGTCGGAATTTGCACTATAAAGTGAGTAATGGCCCTCCAATAATTTGGCGGCATCATAAGCTGCCTGGAAATAGGCAGTTGCTTTATCCGCAGGGATACCTACTAAACCTTGCGCGCGCGCCGGGCCATCAACAAAGTTTACGGAGCCGTACCTGGCAACACATGCTGCATATAACATTGCTCTTGATTTTAATGCGGCTGCCGCATATCTGTTGGCTCTGCCGGCATCGCTGGTTTCGGGCATCATTTGATAACCCAAATCAAGCTCAGCACCAATAAAATCCCATGTAGCCTGTTCTTTATCGCGGTGTACCTGGAGCGTAGATAGCGCCGCTGCCGGATCTTGTGGTACTGTTATGATAGGCACACCACCATAGCGTTTGGCCATACTAAAATAATAGTATGCTCTTAAAAAGTGTGCCTCGCCCAAAAGTGCATTTACCGTGGGCTGGCTTAGCTTGGCCACATGTTTAGGCAGTTCGGCTATCAGTGTATTTACATTTCTGATATCGCCGTATGGCCAATAGCCAAAGCCGCCTCCAATATCCATGCCGCCAAAGGGGCCAACTTCTTCGCCGTTAACAGAGGCCGAATTGTAAAAATTCTCCCAATCGTTACCGCCTGTTTTAAATCCCTGATCTGGTCTGTATTTAAAGTCCTCGATAGGTAAATTTTGATATATGGTTGCTAAAAACGACTTAACACCAGCTTCGCTACTGTATATAACGTCGGGAGTAACTATATTGGTTGGCGGAATATCCAGCTTTTGGCAGGAAGTTAGCGAGCCTCCTACGCTGATGGATATTGCTATAATTAATTTATGTATACTTTTCATATGTCAATGGTTTAAAAGGAAACGTTAGCTCCCAGATTAAAAGTCCTGTTCATTGGGTAGGTGTATCCGCCTAAAGCCTTGCCGAAATCGTTATTGTCTCTTGGATTAGGGCCCTGGTGTTCAGGATCATAGTTCTTTAAGCCGGTAAATGTTAACAGGTTATAGCTGTTTACATATACCCTGAGTTTTCTAACACCTATGCTTTTCAAAACTGCCGGAGATAAGGAATAACCAAATTCAAGTGTTTTTACACGCAGGTAACTGGCGTCCTGTATAGCTTTTGTGCCTTGTGCATCTGGCGATCCCATTGCCGGGTAATATCCCGGTACCCATTGTGTGTTGGGGTCAAAAACGTTTGCGGCAGGATCTGCGGTGTGCCAGCTGTCTAAAAAGCGGGTTAACGCGCTTCTGCCATACATCAATGGGGATGCAAATTGCTCGCCGTATTGTACGTAAACACCAGCGGCGCCTTGTAAAAGCATGTTCATATCAAAGCCTTTATAGCTTATACCTACGGTAAAGCCATAGTTATATAAGGGGATATCGGTAGTTGCAATAGGATGGCTGTCCTTATCATCTATAACCCCGTCGCTGTTCCAGTCCTTATAGTAATAGTCACCCGGTACTACATTATTATTACCCCCACCTGTATTTATGCCATAATTGTATATTTGTTTGTAGGTGGTAAACTGCCCGGCATATTCTGGTCCCCACCAAACATTCTGATATCTGTTTGTTTGGTTCTCTTTCCAGTTTGAGTACTCGTTACCTGAATTACCACGCAGAACAGTCATGTTTTTTAAACGGGTTGTACCTATGTTTCCTGTAAGGTTTACGCCCACCTTACCAAAGGTGTTCCTGTACGATAAGTTGAAATCCAATCCCTGTACCCTGTCGCTGTTATAGTTGATCTGTGGCACCTCTGCGCCCACGGTTCCGGGTAGGGCTGTGGAAGGCTTGGCGGGTAATCCTGTTCTGTCGTTTCTGAAAACTTCAATAGTTCCATCAACTTTGCCACCAAATAAGCCGAAATCGATGGCTATATTCTTCAAGGTATTTACCGACCATGTTAAACCGGCGTTGCCCAATTTTGGGGCCGATCCGTTTACCGCGCTTGGGCCAAAAATATAGCTGTTTACCGGGTAGGTATATCCGTTAACATAATTAAAAGGAGGCGCATTATCTTCGGCACCAACCTGGCCATAAGAGGCTCTGATCTTTAAGTTGCTGAGGATGTTTTCAGAAATAAGGCTGCGGAAAAAGTTTTCTTTGGTTAAGACCCAGCCTATTGATCCGCCGGGGAAAAAGCCCCATTGATCTTCTCCCGGCTTATACAAATTGTTACCATCTCTACGGAAGCTGAATTCGGCAAGATACTTTCCTTTATAATCGTAATTGAACCTTCCTATTATACTCCTGTGTGCACGATCCTGTAAAGCGCCGGCATCCATACCGCCAGCCATGTTAGAGTTTTGCAGCCCTCCGAATAAATAATCTACAGGAATCTCCGTATCCCGGTAAGCATTAAAATTGTCGGCAGTTTCATGGCTTTGCTCATAGGTAGCCATTGCTGTGATGTTATGATCATCAAAAAACGTGTGAGCATAATTTAATGTAACCTGGCTTAATGTATTTAAATGGGTATAATAAGCACGGGTAATACCTGAAGGTGAATTTACTAAACTTGGTATGTAAGTATCATCAGCTGCTTTATAGGTATATAAGGAAAATGTCTTTTTTATTTGATTAAAATCATTAACCCCATAATCAATGTTAAACAAAGCCTTGGCGCTCAAGCCGGGTATGCCCGATATGTCATACTGTAAATTTAACTGACTTGTAATGCTTTTATTCCTGCTCCGTTTTGAACCTACTTTATCGGCATCAGTGAAGATTGAAGGATTCATGTTATCATCCATTACAGCAGGGTATAAAGGATTGTTATTGGCATAGATCTGGTGTGTAGGTATCTGGTTCCAGGTGTACTTATAAACAGTCCACTCATCAGTATAAGGCTGGTTTTTCTCATCCATCCAGGCCGATGTTAATACCTGTGCCTTTAACCCTTTTGTGATGTTGGCGGTTACGTTTGAGCGGAAATTATACTTGTTATAGTTTAAGTCTCCGGTTTTAAAAACGCCGTCCTGTCTTTGATAACCAAAGTTGAAGAAATAGCTTATTTTATCATTTCCACCATCAATATTTAAATTGTGCTGTATTTGGTTGGCTGTTTTCCTGAAAACCATACCCACCCAGTCGGCTGTTTTGTTAGTTCCATCGAGCCATGGTTTCATATCGGCATATGAATATTGCGGAGTTACATTAGCTACAAAATTATTAGCGAAATCGCGTTTAACTTTTTCATTTGTCAGCATCATATAATCTACAGCGCTTACGCCCTGGGGCATTCCCAAAAATGTTTGGATGGCATCGTTAACCGAATAATTGATGTTCATCTTTCCGGTCTTGCCGCCTTTTTTGGTTGTTATTAAAATGGCTCCGCCGGCCGCCCTCATGCCATATATGGATGCGGCAGCATCTTTCAGTACAGAAATACTTTCAATTTCATTGGGATCCATGCGGCCTATGGTTGATTGGTCGCCGCCAATTACACCATCAATTACAATTAACGGAGAGCTTTGATAGCCCCTGATATTTAAATTATTAGCGTAAGATCCTGGTTCGGCGGTTGTTTGTACAATGCGTACACCTGGTATTTTACCGGTAAGCATGTTTACAACACTTTCGTTTTTGGTTGTGGTGATCTCTTTACTTTGAAGTGTTGATACAGAGCCGGTTATTGTAGCTCTTTTTTGTACGCCATAGCCCACAACAACTACCTCATCGAGGGTTTTATTGGTTGAGGTTAAGGCAATAGTGCCACCTTTTATATCTTTTACAGCTACCTCTTTGGTAACGTAACCTATATAAGATACCTGTAAAAACACGTTGGAGTTGGCAACGTTGAGGCTGAATTTTCCTGCAATATCAGTTATGGCGCCAGCGGTAGTGCCTTTAATTTTTACACTTACCCCCGGAAGTGCCGACCCATCGGTTAAATCTATGACCTTTCCGTTGATGGTAGTTTGCTGGGCTAACAAACTAATGGGGAAAAGAAAGAGGAGTATAAGTAAGTATTTTAATTTTTTCATATTGTCTCTCTGTTAATGGTTAAGTTTAATTGGTTTGGTTTACCATGTTAGGGTAATAAATAGCGCGTGCGGCGGCATACTTACGGCGGCTTAGCTTCGTAGTGGTACATGATGTTATTTAGTTTGATTAATAAATCACCCGGTGCCATTGATGGCGGGAGGTGCTATAATTGGTTTATATTAATGACACAAAAGAAGAGGCGTTCATTAATAAAAAATAAATAATAGATTAATTTTAGCTGTAAAAGCACTAAAAGAATCACTTTTGAGATATTTTTCGCAATCGATTGTATTTTTTTAAACAAGCCGATGGCTTTTATTGAATTTAAAACAGGCAGGCAAGGAGTGCAATAAAACTATCTGTTAAACTTTTATTATACCGTTTGCTTGTGTGCGCTCAATACCCTAAATTCGTTTATGACCAATAACCGACGCAGTTTTATTAAGCAAGCGGCCGTGCTTACCGGCGCTTTTTCGGCATCAAGCTTGTTTAACCAGGCACATGCCCAGGACTGGAAATCAGCTCAAAATAAAATAACCCATTTAACGCCCCAACAGGTGGCGCAGGATGAAGATTTTTGGGCTGTAATTCAAAGGTCGTATTCGGTAAACTCTAATATTATCAATCTTAATAATGGGGGTGTTTCGCCTTCGCCCCTGGTAGTGCAGCAGGCAGTTGAACGATACAACCAACTAACTAATGAAGGGCCATCATACTACATGTGGCGGATACTTGACCAGGGCCGCGAACCCCTGCGCGAGAAACTGGCGTTATTGGCCGGAGCCCTGCCCGATGAGATAGCCGTGAACCGTAATGCTACCGAATCACTGAATACCATTATATATGGTCTGCCACTAAAAAGCGGTGATGAAGTGATAGGCGCCAAATTGGATTACCCGCACATGGTACAGGCTTACCGGCAACGGGCATTGCGCGAAGGAATTGTTTATAAGCAGCTAACTTTTGATTTCCCGATAGAGGATGACGGGCAAATTGTAAAAGCTTACCAGGATGCCATCACCTCCAAAACAAAACTGATACACGTTACGCATATAGTTAACTATGTGGGGCAAATTATGCCGGTTCGTAAAATATGCGATATGGCCCATGCCAGGGGTATAGAGGTTATTGTAGATGGCGCGCACTCCTTTGGATTATTGGATTTTAAAATACCCGATTTAAATTGTGATTACTTTGGCACCAGTTTGCATAAATTCCTCTCGGCGCCTATTGGCAGCGGGATGATGTGGATTAAAAAAGAAAAGATATCCAAAGTATTGCCGCTGTTGTGTGATGATAATCCGCAGGGCCCGGATATTCGGAAATTTGAGAACCTGGGCACCCGTAGTTTCCCGATAGAACAGGGGATAGGCGAGGCCGTAAACTTTCAGTTGGCTATTGGCAGCAAACGTAAAGAGGAGCGGATTCGCTACCTTAAAAATTACTGGGCCGGTAAGGTGCAGCACTTGCCCAAAGTAAAATTGCATACCTCATTAAAACCCGAATATTCCTGCGCTATATGCGGCGTATCTGTTGATGGTATGACCCCGGCGCAACTGGAGGCTGCATTGTTTAATCAGTATAAGATCCATACCGTGTCAATAGTGTTTGAAAACGTAAGCTGTGTGCGGATAACCCCGCATGTGTATACCACCATTGCCGATCTGGACAAGTTGGTGAAAGCAATTACCGAGGTAGCTGGAAAGATAGGGTAGCGATGTATTTTACTGATGAGGTTTAAGTTAGGGACTACCTGTATTAAAATTAGCAGGATGAAATTGTATTGATTTTTTTGCTCAGCAGAGAATTATTTGAAAACGTGTTTATTGTTACATGTCATTAACAGATATGACCAATATCATTAATTTGTTGCCGGTTATTTCGGAATTTTATGTCAATAAAATCAATCACCCATAACCATGAAAACCATACTTGCCCCAACCGATTTTTCAGACACCGCAACACATGCGGCTGAATACGCTTATGACCTGGTAAAGCAACTTAAAGCCAAGCTGATTTTGTGTAATGCCTTTATTGTGCCGGCCGAAATACCCGAAGCAGGAATGGTAGTTTGGCCAATGGATGATTATCAGCACATCATGGATGATAGCCTTGCCGAGCTTGAAAAATTAGCGGCCCGGTTACAAAGCAAGGAATCAAATGATGATGTTAAGCCTAAGGTAACCTGTATTAACGAAATGGGCGATTTTAACAGTGTGTTAAAACAAGTTATTGAAAACAGTCATGTTGATATGGTAGTTATGGGAACTCACGGCAGGGGCCTCAGTAAATTCCTTTTAGGGAATCATGCTAAAGGAGCTATCAATTACGCGTCAAAACCTTTGCTGCTGATTCCGCCTAAGGTTGCTATAAAACCGATAAAGAAAATTGCTTTTGCCACAGATTTTAAACACCCCGACGAGGATTTAAAATTTGTATATGAATTGATACCATTTGCAAGAATGCTTGATGCCGAAATATTAATTACCCATATAGCTAAGGGAAAGGAGCATGCTGATGGTTTTAAAACACTTATAGGGCCTTTCCTGACTGACCTATCCAACAAAAGCAATTACTCTCATATATATTACCGCATATGCGAAGGAGAGAAGCCCGACGATGGCTTAAACTGGCTATGTGTACACGGTCATGTTGATATTTTAGCAATGGTACATCATTCGCATAGCTTTTTGCATGGCTTGTTAAACGGCAGCGTTACTCAGAAAATGGCCAGTAAAATAGAAATTCCACTGCTTGTGTTCCACGCGCAAAATTAATAGCATTCAGTTTTTTATATTGTGAGAAGCCTCTTATAATGAGGCTTTTGTTATTATTTATGGAGGGCCTGAGCCAAACCAATGATCGTTTTTTAGTATATAGAGCAAAACTTAAAAAGCACCAGGAATATGTATGCCAGTAGCTGGATGTAGCTTATTTATGATCAGAAATACATTTCCGTGTGATGGTGGTCACTAATTTACTGCCAGTATTTTTTAAACTTTACTTAGTAGTATCTCACTTGTTCTAATCTCATCATTATGAAAACAATCCTTGTAATAAATGATCATTCTGCCGAAGCTGGTCATACCAGGGCATTTGTTCAGTTAATGGCCGAAAAAAACCATGCAAATATTCTTATAGCTAACACCAATAAGATAAAAAGTAAAGTTTTTGAAAAAGTATTAACCAAAAACGGAAGTGGTTATACAGATAATGCATTACCCGTTAATAATGTGCCTGGCCATTTGTCGGTACCTTGTATTGATGATCAGGCTTTTAAACCAGAGATAAAAGAAATTGATATTTCAAATGCCAATGAAACGGAACTTGCCGCACTGGTTAATAAAGAACAAATATGGCTGATGGTTAAAGGTATGGGCCACGGTACATCTACCTCAGCCATTAAAATAAACGTTAATTATTTACTGAACAAGGTGCTTTGCCCGCTGATGCTGGTACCTGCCAACTGGCAAATAAAGAATCTTGAACGGATAGTTTACATAGCCGACCTTCGTTATTGCCGGTTACACATTGTGCGTTACCTGGTTGATATGGCAAAAGCTATAAAGGCCCATCTTTCTATTGCCCATTTATCGGCAAAAGGCCTGCCGCACATGGATGAAAAGTATGCCTTTGATGTTTTTAATATAGCGATATGTAAGAATGTTAATTATGATCAATTGTATTTTAATAATATCAGAGAGAGAAACCTATCAACCGCTGTGGATGTTCTGGAAAACGGGATGCATAATGATCTGTTGGTTATGATTAATCACCGGTATCATTTTGCCGAAATAATAGGTACAGATATAAAAGATAAACTCCCTGAAAACCTCACCGTTCCTGTGCTTGTTTTTCCGTATTAAACAGCTATTAAAGTGAACAATAAAACTGATCAGGGAAGTGCCTTGGGCTAATCAGGGTTCCATTGAGTTGTGTCATGTTATTAATAGCATGCTACATACTTTTGCATAAATTGTAAAAAGATGGTTTTATAAACGGTTTATAATTAAATAAACGCGATCTGTTATTGTAATTACTTCAATTTTAGTTATCCAAAGTGATGCTCATCATTTGTTTAACTAATGATACATCCAATATTTACAGATCATAACTAAGATCCTCTTTACAGTAACTTTTCCTTGTTAACGAATGATGAATAATGAAGCATTGCTACATGCGATAATTGAGAATGCTATTGATGGAATTATCAATATTGATCAACAAGGGATCATCAAATTAGTAAATACCCGGTTATGTGAGCTTTTTGGATACCAGTCACGGGAATTGATTAATGAGCAGGTTGAAACACTCTTACATTTTAAAGATGAATTATCCCGGCAGGAGCATGTAAAGAACAATGCGGATACATGGATAATTAATATAACAGGCAAGGAGTGTGAAGCAACCGGGATAAAAAAAGATGGGAGTACCTTTCCCGTTAAATTAGCATTACGCAAGGTGTTATGTAACGATGAAGTAGTTTTTACCGCGGTAATTCATGACCTGAGCGTTGAAAAAAAGATGGCTGAACAGCTAATGGAATATACTAATAACCTTGAATCAGTTGTTCATGACCGTACTATCGAATTGCAAAAACTAATAGATCAGCTAAAAATATCACAGAACGAGGCTGAGGATTTATTAGAAAAAGAAAAGGAAATTAACCAGGCCAGAACGTACTTTGTATCTATGGCTTCGCATGAGTTTAGGTCGCCACTAAGCTGTATACAATTGTCTGCTTCATTAATTGAACGTTATTTCAACAGGTTGGATAAAGAAAAAATCATGATACACCTGCATAAAATTAAGGCATCGGTTAAGGATTTAACAGATATTTTAGGCGATTTTTTATCTGTTGAACAAATAGAAGCAGGTAAGATCATCCCTATCTACGGGGAATTTGATCTTGTAATTTTTTGCGAGGAGCTGTTAAATGAAATGAGGCAGCTGACTAATAAAAACCAGAAATTATTTTACAACCACGCCGGTATACATACAATTTGTTTACTTGATCAAAGCTTGCTTAAATATTGTTTAAGTAATTTAATTTCAAATGCTATTAAGTACTCGCGTGATATTTGCTTAATTGAGTTGGAAACAAAAATTGATGATAAGGAGTATGAAATACGGCTTAAAGACAATGGAATAGGTATTCCGTTGAAAGACCAGGAGCATTTATTTGAAGCTTTTTTCAGGGCGGATAATACCCAGGATATTCCGGGAACTGGCTTAGGCTTAAATATCGTTCAGCGTTATGTGAAATTAATGAACGGTACTATCCAGTTTAAAAGCAGTGAATCATCGGGTACTGATTTTAAATTGATCTTTCCGTTATTCAGTGTAATATAGTTATAACATAAAACAAAAAAAGCTCCGGGTTATCCGGAGCCTTTTCAAATAATATTTTATTAAAGATTATTTTTGTTTGAACTGAACACGGCGGTTTAATACACGTCCTTCTTCAGTTGAGTTATCAGCAATTGGATTGGTTTCACCAAAGCCTTTTACTTTCACTTTCTTAGCATCAACACCAGAGTTAACTAAGTAAGTTTTTACAGAGTTAGCACGGTCTTTTGATAAAGCGATGTTGTGAGCTGCAGTACCTTCAGATGAAGCAAAACCGTCTATTTCTACACTTTTAGCAGAAGCCCTAAGGTCAGCTGAAGTTGCATCTAACACAGGGTAAGATGAAGTGCGTAATACTGAGCTATCAAATTCAAACTGGATGTTTGAGTAAGCAGTACCTACAGGTGCTTTTAAAGTAGAATCTGGTTTAGGGAATACGATAACGCAACCAGAACCATCAACAACGCTACCAGCAGCAGTACCTGGGCATTTGTCAAACTGATCAGCAACACCGTCACCGTCTGAATCTTTTTTCAGGTCGTTAACCGCAGTTTCTACGTTGGTAACACGGCCTTTTAAAGCTTCAACTTCCTGGCGTAAAGCTGCATCGTACAATTCATCATACATTTGAGCAACTGGGTTTACCCACTCTAAGTTTTGTTTTGATTTAG